>NZ_LNSB01000004.1 GCF_001468285.1 Sphingopyxis sp. HIX
CGGTTCGCCGGGGGCGGCCGGCGGCGTTGCGGGAGCGCCCGAGGGCGGGGGCAGCGCGGTCATGCCCTTCACCACCTCGATGCGGCGCACATCGACTTCGGGCAGCGCCGGGTCGGTCGCGGCGGTTTTTTCAGGCGTCGGAGCTGGGGACGCCGGCGCGGTCGCGGCGCTGGCCTGGGCCTTGCGCGCCTCGACGCTGCGCTTCATCTCGGGATCCAGCGCGTAGCAGCCCGACAGCGTCGCCGCGGCGAGCAGGGCGGCGAGCGGAAGGCGCAGGCGGCGCATCATGCGGGCGTCCCTTCGGGTTCAGAGGTATCGACGACATCGCCGTCCTTGGCGATCTCTTCGTCGGACCGGGCTTCGACCGCGCCATGCTGCGGATGCAGCGGCGCGAGGCGCAGTACCGCATAACCCGCGAGCGCGGCAACCAGCGATCCCATCAAAATCCCGATCTTGGCCTCTTCGACCAGCAGCGGGTCGCCGGGGAAGGCGAGGCCGCCGATGAACAGGCTCATCGTGAAGCCGATGCCGCAGAGCAGCGACACGCCATAGACCTGGAGCCAGGTCGCGCCGCGCAGCCGGCCCGCGATGCCCAGCTTCACGGCTAACCACACGGCGCCGAAAATGCCGAGCTGCTTGCCGAGGAACAGCCCCGCCGCGATGCCGAGCGGCAGCGGCGCGAAGAGCTGCTCGGCGGTCAGCCCCGAGATATCGACCCCGGCATTGGCGAAACCGAACAGCGGCACGATGCCAAAGGCGACCCAGGGATGCAGGCCATGCTCGAGCCGGTGGAGCGGCGAGGTGGCGCTGTCGGGCGCGCCCGGCGTCGCCTCGAACGGGATCGCCATAGCCGCCAGCACCCCGGCGATCGTCGCGTGCACGCCCGAGAGCAGCATCGCGTACCAGAGGATCAGGAACAGCAGCAGATAGACCGCGAGGCGCTTCACCCCGAAGCGGTTCAATGCGAACATAAGCCCGAGCACCGCCGCCGCGGCGGCGAGCGCGACGAGGTCGATCTTGGCGGTGTAGAAGAGCGCGATGATCGCCACGGCACCCATGTCGTCGACGATCGCGACGGTGACGAGGAAGAGCTTGAGCGAGGTCGGCGCGCGCTTGCCGAGCAGCGCGAGCACCCCGATCGCAAAGGCGATGTCGGTCGCCGCGGGGATCGCCCAGCCCTGCGCGAGGCCGGGCGTGCTGCCGGCGAAGACCATATAGAGCGCCGCCGGTACCGCCATGCCCGCCGCCGCGGCGATGAAGGGTAGCCGGCGCCGGTCCCAGCTCGCGAGCCGCCCGTCGACGAACTCGCGCTTGATCTCGAGCCCGACGAGCAGGAAGAAGATCGCCATCAGCCCGTCGTTGATCCACAAATGGACCGTCATCGGCCCCAGCTTGTCGCTGAGCACCGGTCCCGTCACCGCGTGGATCGCGTGGGCATAGCTCTCGCCGAGCGCCGAATTGGCGATGATCATCGCGAGCGCGGCAGCCGCGATCAGCAGCATGCCGCCGGCGCTCTCGCTTTCGAGAAAATCGCGCAGTGCGGATGGAGCGGTCTTGCGTTGGGCCATGGCCATGCCTCCTAGCCCGGCAATCCGCGCGCGTCACCCTTTGCCCGGCATCACTGCCATTTCGGTGCTGTTTCTCTTTGCTTTGACAGTATTTTGGACTAATTCTGGTCGCTTGGGGCAGCGTGACGTCGGCGGGGGCAGGGCGCTACATGGAATTGTCGACCTCAGGACTCGAATTTCTGGTCGACATGGCCAGTCACGAGCTGATGCTCTTTGCATCGGTCGGTATATTATTGATCGGCTTCGACGATCTTCTCTTCGATATTCTGTGGATCATGACGCGCAAGGGCCGCGCCGGACCTACCTTTCTGCACGATATGCGCGGCAGCGAGCAGGTCGATGGGCCGCTCGCGGTCTTCGTGCCCGCCTGGGACGAGTCGGATGTCCTGCCGACGATGATCGGGCGCACGCTGTCGGCGTGGCAGGGCGAGGATTTTCGCGTCTATCTCGGCTGCTATCCCAATGATGCCTTGACGCTGTTCGCGGTGTCGCCGCTCGTCGCCGCCGATCCGCGGCTGCGCCTCGTCATCGGCAATGCCGATGGGCCGACGACCAAGGGCGACAATCTCAACCGGCTGTGGGCGGCGATGGGCGCCGACGAACGCGCCGAGGGCATCCGTTTCGCGGGGGTCGTGCTCCACGATTGCGAAGATGTCGTGCACCGCGCCGAGCTCGCGCTCTACCGCGTGGGGCTCGTGCATCACGCGATGGTCCAGATCCCGGTGCTGCCGCTGCTCGGGCTCGGCCGGCAATGGGTCGCGGGCCATTATGCCGACGAGTTCGCCGAGGCGCATGGCAAGGACATGGTGCTGCGCGCGCGGTTGGGGGCGCCGCTGCCCTCGGCGGGCGTCGGCTGTGCCTTGACCCGCAACGCGCTGACCTTCCTGTCGCTGCGGCGCGGCGGGGCGCCCTTTCGTCCCGACAGCCTGACCGAGGATTATGAGATGGGAATCCTCGTCGGCACCCACGGGATGCGCACCGCCTTCGTCGCCGCGGTCGACGAGGAGGGCGAGTGGATCGTCTCGCGCGGCCCCTTCCCCGCGACGATGTGGGGCGCGGTGCGCCAGAAATCGCGCTGGATTGCCGGAATCGCGCTCGCGGGATGGGACCATCTCGGCTGGGAGATGCCCGAAAAGGGCGGATGGGTCGCGCGCTGGATGCTGTGGCGCGATCGCCGCGCGCCGCTGGCGGCGGCGGTGATCCTCGCTGCTTATGCCGCGCTGGTCGCGGGGACGCTGAGCCTCGCTGGCCACGCATTGCTCGGCTGGCAGGCGCGCCCGCCGTCGGCGCTGCTGCAATTGCTGATGGGGCTATCGGGAGCGCTTTTGCTGTGGCGGCTCGGCATGCGCGGGCATTTCGCGACGCGCGCTTATGGCCTGCGCCAGGGGTTGCTTTCGATCCCGCGCGCCTTCGTCGCCAACCTCGTGGCGATGTTCGCGGCGCGCAAGGCGGTCGCCGACTATTGGCGCATGCTGCGCTCGGGCCGCGTGGTGTGGGACAAGACGCGCCACGACGAAGGCGACGCGCTGCTGATCGCCGCGCCGCCGCCGGTGCGCGCGCGATGACCGGGGTGGCGGCGGGGCCGGCTTCGCGCCGCGATGCGCGCGCGCTGCGCTTCCTGCTGCTGCTGCTCGGCTGCTGGACGCTCGCGCGCGTGGCGGCGCACTGGAACCCCGCGGCTCCCCTGCCGCAGCATCCGGCGGTCCCGATCCTTGCGGCGAAAGCCGAGGAGCCGCCGTGGACGCCGATCCTACGGGTTGAAGACGAGATGGCGTTTCAGTTCGCGCCGGTCGAGCGCACGGGGCGTCGACCGCGCGTCAACGCAGTGGTCGCCGCGCAGTCCGCTCCGCCCAGCCGCGCTGATCCGGCGCCTTGGGGCGACGGGCTCAACGCCATGCGCTCGGCGATGCTCGCCCGGCTGCTGCCGCCGCTGCCGGGCGGCGCGAGCCGGGCGGCGGTCGCCGGCCCGGCGTGGGTGAAGACCGAGACTTTGCCCTATGCCGGCCCTCCGGGCGTCGGACGGCCCTATTGGATGAAGCGCCAGCTCGCCGGCTGGTCGCTCGGCAGCTGGGCCTATCTCCGCTCGGGGTCGGGCCGCGCGTCGCAGGGCGGCATCGCCGCGGCGAGCCAGCTCGGCGGTAGCCAGGCGGGCGCGCGGTTGGCCTATGGCTTCGGCGAGAGCGGGCGGCTGCGCGCTTATGGCCGGGTGACGCTCGCGCTCGCGCAAGTGCGCCAGCGCGAACTCGCCTTCGGCCTTGCCTTTGCGCCGCTCGCGCACGTCCCCGTCGATGTCGCGGTCGAGCAGCGCGTGGCGGCGGGCAGCGAGGGGCGCACCGCGCTCGCGGCGATGGTCGTCGGCGGGGTCGGCGACGTCGCGCTGCCCGCGCGTTTCCGGCTCGAGGCCTATGGCCAGGCGGGCATCGTCGGGGCGCGGCGGCGCGACGGCTTCGCCGACGCCGCGGTCGTCGTCGACCGCGAGGTCGCGCGGACCCCGGGGAGCAGCCTGCACTTGGGCGCGCTCGCGGCGGGATCGGTCCAGCCGGGCGCGGCGCGCGTCGACGTCGGTCCGCGCGTCACCCTGCGCCTGCCCGAAGTCGGCGAAGGGAGCCGCGTCGCGCTCGACTGGCGCCAGCGGGTGGCAGGCGATGCGAAGCCCGACAGCGGCCTCGCGCTGACCCTCGCCGCCGACTTCTGATTTTTGCTGATTTTTGGCTCCTCGGCGATTCCCCGCGCGCGCGAACTGGTCTAGGGTCGGTCGCAGCGCTCCATAAGGGGGCGTCCATCACGTCCGGGGCCCATGGATCTCTACCTTCCCGTCGCCAATCTGTCGGTCAATGCGCTGGTGATCATCCTGCTCGGCGGCGGGGTGGGTTTCCTGTCGGGCATGTTCGGCGTCGGCGGCGGCTTCCTGACCACGCCCTTGCTCATTTTCTACGGCATTCCGCCGACGGTCGCGGCTGCCTCGGCGGCGACGCAGGTGACGGGGGCCAGCGTGTCGGGCGCGCTCGCGCACCTCGAGCGCGACGGGGTCGACCTGCGCATGGGCGCGGTGCTCGTCGCGGGCGGGCTGATCGGCTCGCTGATCGGCGCGGGGCTTTTCGAACTGCTCACCGCCTGGGGGCAGATCGATACCACGATCAACATTCTTTACGTCGCGCTGCTCGGCACGGTGGGCAGCTTCATGGCGCGCGAGGCGTGGGGGACGCTGCAGGCGGCGCGCGCCGGCCTGCCCGCGCCGGCGCGCAAGCGGCGCCACCACCCGATGGTCGCCAACCTGCCGCTGCGCTGGCGTTTCTATCGCTCGGGCCTCTATATCTCGCCGCTCGCGCCGCTGCTGCTCGGCATGGCGGTCGGGGTGCTGACGATGCTGCTCGGCGTCGGCGGCGGCTTCATCATGGTCCCCGCGATGCTCTATCTGCTCGGCATGGGGACGCAGGTCGTCGTCGGCACCTCGCTGTTCCAGATCCTGTTCGTGACGATCGCGACAACGATGGTCCATGCGCTGACCACCGGCGCGGTCGATATCGTGCTCGCGGGGCTGCTGCTGCTCGGCAGCGTCACCGGGGCGCAGATCGGCGCGCGTTTCGCGCAGAAGGTGAAGCCCGAATATCTGCGCATGGCGCTGGCCGCCATTGTCCTTCTGGTCGCGCTGCGCATGGCGGTCGACCTCTTCATCCGCCCCGAAGAAATCTATACCGTGCAATGATGCGGCTTCGCGCCTTGCTGCTCGCGCTGCTGCTGGGCTCGCTCGCCGCCGCACCCGCGCGCGCCGCCGACCCGCGGCTGGTGCCCGACGTGTCCAGCCGCGCGATCGACATCCAGTACAGCTTCACCGGCGAGGAACTGCTGCTGTTCGGTGCCATCCTCTATCCCGGCCAGCGGCTGCCCGACGACCGCGCCGATATCGTCGTGGTGCTGAAGGGCCCGGTGCGTCCGATCATCCTGCGCGAAAAGCGCCGCGTCGCGGGCATCTGGGTCAATGCGAACAGCATCCGCCTGCGCAGCTCGCCCGGCTTCTACGCGATCGGATCGTCGCAGCCGATCGACAAGCTGGTCGACGAGCGCACCGCCGCGATCTTCGAACTCGGGCTCCAGAATCTCTCGATGTCGCCCGCGGGCTTTTCGGAAAGCAGCATGCTCGAACGCTTCGAAAAGGGGCTCGTCGACCTCTATCGCCGCATGGGGCTGTTCTACGAAAATCCGGCGGCGGTCGAGATTACCGAGGGCGTGCTCTACCGCGCGCGCATCCCCGTGCCCGCGCGCGTGCCCGTCGGCACCTACCGCGCCGAAACCTTCCTGATCAGCAAGGGCCGCGTGCTCGCGGTCGCCTCGCGCAACGTCGAGATCCGCAAGGCGGGTTTCGAACGTTTTGTGGCGCTTGCGGCGCAGCGGCATGGCTTTCTGTATGGACTTGCGGCGGTCGCGATGTCGCTGCTGCTCGGCTATGCGGCGTCGGCGGCGTTCAAGCGCCGATAACGCTAACTTTACCATCGCATGCGATACCGGTGTCCGGGACGTTCGGGACAATCAACAGGCGGGGCCGGTAATGGATATGCAAGGCGGTGGGTACAAGCCCGGGGAGGCTGCGCCGGTGCAGCACGTCCGGCTGGCCGGTGGCGGCGGGACCGCGGCGCCCCTCAATCCCGCGGCGGTGCATCACCGCGACGACCTGCTGGTCGGCGAAGTCATCGACATTTCGGGCTCGTCGTCGCGCATCCTGCTCGACGCCGCGGCGCTGCGGCGCCTGTCCGAATCGGGGGACCCCGCGGTCGCGATGGCCGGGCAGGTCGGCGCGCAGATCAAGGTCCGCGTCGGCAATGTCTGGCTGCTCGCCAGCATCCGCGACCAGCAGTTGCACGAACGCGGCGAGGGCCTGATCGTCGCCACGATCGACTTCCTGGGCGAAGGCGACGAAGAAAAGATCACCGGCCGCATCCATAATTTCCGCCGCGGCGTCACGCGCTATCCGGTGCCCGGCAGCCCGGCCTATGCCGCGACCAGCGCCGACCTCAAGCAGATCTACGCCGCCGACGACCGCGCGCATGTCGAGATCGGCACCGTGTATCCGACGAAGGATATCCGCGGCTCGCTCTATGTCGACGCGATGCTCGGCAAGCATTTCGCGCTGCTGGGCTCGACCGGCACGGGTAAGTCGACCAGCGCCGCGCTGATCCTGCACAAGATCTGCGAGCTCGCGCCGCAGGGCCATATCGTGATGATCGACCCGCACGGCGAATATTCGGCCGCCTTCAAGGGCACCGGCGCCTTGTTCGACGTCGACAACCTCGCGATGCCCTATTGGCTGATGAATTTCGAGGAGCATTGCGAGGTCTTCGTGACCAGCGAGGGCCGCGACCGCCAGGGCGACTGCGACGTGCTCGCCAAATGCCTGCTCCAGGCGCGGCAGAAGAACCGGCTGGCCGAGGGGATGACCAAGCTCACGGTCGATTCGCCGATTCCCTATCTACTCTCCGACCTGCTCAACATCCTGCAGAACGAGATGGGCAAGCTCGACAAGGCGACGTCGAGCGCGCCCTTCATGCGCATCAAGGGCAAGATCGAGGAAATGCGCGCCGACCCGCGCTATAATTTCATGTTTTCGGGCATGCTCGTCGCCGACACGATGGCGGGCTTCCTCGGCAAAATCTTTCGCCTGCCGTCGGACGGCCGGCCGATCTCGATCATCGACGTGTCGGGCGTCCCGTCGGACATCACCGGCGTCGTCGTCGCGGTGCTGTCGCGCCTGACCTTCGACTATGCGATCTGGTCGCGCGGCGAGCCGCAGCGCCCGGTCCTCCTCGTCTGCGAGGAAGCGCATCGCTATATCCCGTCGAAAGACTCGGGGCAGGGCCAGGCGGTACGCAAGATCCTCGAGCGGATCGCCAAGGAAGGCCGTAAATATGGCGTATCGCTGGGCCTCATCACCCAGCGCCCGTCGGACCTTGCCGAAGGCGTGCTGTCGCAGTGCGGCACGATCATCTCGATGCGCCTCAACAACGAGCGCGACCAGCATTTCGTGAAGGCGGCGATGCCCGAAGGCGCGCGCGGCTTCATCGATTCGATCCCGGCGCTGCGCAACCGCGAATGCATCATCTGCGGCGAGGGCGTGTCGATCCCGATCCGCGTCTATCTCGATACGCTGGCCGAGGAAAAACGCCCGGCGTCGAGCGATCCGCTCTTCTCGAAGCTGTGGCGCGAGACTGGCGGCGAGTCGGAAATCCTCGACCGCGTGGTCAAGCGCTGGCGCAGCCAGGGGCGGTAAACGCCTTCGCTCTGTGGACAGAGATGTTCCCCGCACCAGACCATAGCGGATAAGCCATCCTATAAATCCCGCTCGACACGAACGGAAATAGGGGACGGCTGAAGGCTGTCGAGCTCCCCCCGCTACAGGAACGTGAGCGTCACTTCCGCCACTCGCCGCTCTTGTTGAACTCCTCGCGGATCTGCCCCGAGCGATTGAGCCGCGGGTCGGCGTAGGTCGGCGCGGGGACGGCCGCCGCGGGTGCGGGAGTCCCGATCGGCCGTTCGGCCTGTGCCATCGCCTGCGGTGTCGGCGCGGGGGCGCTCGCGGGAAGCGCGGCAACCGATCCGCTGCCTTCGGGGAGCAGCCCGGTCGCGGCGGCGGCCGCGCCGCCCTTGCCCGACAGCACCGCCAGCTGCTGCGCGACCGGGGTGTAAGGCCCCGGCACCGGCTCGCGGCCCATATAGGGGGCGCGGAAGGCGTCGGGCATGCCCCAGCGGCCGCGCCAGCGGTGGAAGATATGCGCGCCAACGATATTGGTCATCACCAGGCTCTTGCCCCAGCGCGGCCAGATCGCCTGCGTGTGATAATGGGTCGCGAGGCCGACCCCCGGAAAGACATAGCCGTTCAGCGCCGCCGACGCGATGCGGCTCGCGCGCAGCCAGTTCGGCTTGCTGGGCGCGCGCGCCATCGCGCCGTCGCAGCTGAAGGTGAACTGGCACACGCCGACGCGCTGCGATCCTTGGAAGACCACGCCGCACACGGTGTTGGGAAAGCTCGGGTGGCGGACGCGGTTGAGCACCGTCTGCGCGACCCCGCGCATGCCGTCGTCGCTCTCCGACGCCGCCTCGTAATAGATGGCGGCGGTCAGGCAATAATGCGCACGCTCGCGGTCGAGCGCGGTGACGCCGCGAAAGACATAGGATTTGGCGGGCGGGCCGACGAAGGCCTCCTGCTGCAATTTCGATGGATCGACCGGGGGCAGCGCGGCGGCGTCGCCGAAGCCGACGCTGTCGGGGTTGGGCAGCGTCGGGTCGAGCTTCAGCGCGTCCTCATAATCCTCGGCGTTCATGATCGCCCAGCGCGTCGGGTCATAGGGCTTGAAGTCGACGGGCACGCTGACGCTGTAGGGCCCCGGAGTGAAGGCGCGCAGCTGCCCCGTGGTCGCGACGAGCGCGAGGCACGCGAACAGGCTGGCGAGCGCGAGCCCCATCCACCAGCGCCGGTCGGGGCCGACGGGCGCATATTCGGCCGCCGGGTCGAGCCAGGGCGATTGCGCGCTGAGGTTGAGTTCGGGCTTCATGCGGCGTTTGGCGTCTCGTACGGCGCCCGCGCGATGATTCGCGCGGGGTCCGGCAGCCTGTCTTATGCCGCGAGGTGCGAATAAATGATTGCGCCGCGCTCGGGGTGTCCCGCGAAGGGACGTCGACGCGGGCGGGGGTTAATGGTTGCGGCTGCGGTCAGGCGGCCGATCGTTCCAGCTCGGCGATACGCTCGCGCGTCGCGGCATCGACCTGTCCGCGTAGCTGCGCGAGCAGCGGGTGCTTCCCCGTATGCTGCGCGCCATAGCTCAGGTTGAAGCGGTAATCGAAGTCGGGCGCGTTGCGGCCGATCAGGTGCTGGAGCATCGTCTCGAGCTTGTCGAAGCCCTTGACCATCTGCGCCTCGGGCGTCGCGGCGGCGCTATATTCGTCCCAGAGGTCCAGGATTTCGCGCGCGAGGTCGCGGGGCAGCGGGGCGCACAGGGCCTGAAGGTCGGCGCGTTCGCGCCCGGCGCGGTCGTCGCCCGGCTGCTGGCAGGTCGCGGGAACGTCGCCCGAAATCGCTTCGCCCAGATCATGGACGATGCAGAGCCTGAGCAGTTTGAGCCGGTCGTATCCGGCGAGTTCGCGGTCGAAGAGCATCGCCATCAGGCACAGCCGCCAGCTATGCTCGGCGGTGCTTTCGGCGCGGCCGTTCGCGGTGATGCCGCTGCGCAGCGTGTCCTTGAGTTTCTCCGCGGCCTGCAGGAAAGCGAGGATCGCGGCGAGCCGCGACGGGTCGATGGGCTGATCGGTCGTCATGCGGCGAGGGTAGCGGGCCGCGGCGCCCGCTCAACATCGGGAATATTTTATGCGCCGGCCCGTCGCGCGCCGTCCTCGACGAGGCGCGCGAAGCTGCCGTCCGACAGCGGCATGCGCGTGTAGCGCAGGCGGCCGGCGGCGATGCTGAGTTCGTCGAAATCGGCCCCCTCGGTGTCGATCGTGACCGCGGGCGCGACCGGCGCGTACCAGCCGAGCGTATCGAGCGCCGCCTCGCCCGCGGCGATGCCTGGCGACGCGAAGCGCCACAGCGAGCGGCCGGCGAGGTCCTCGATGCCGACGCGCCATCCGGCGATGCGCGCCGGCGACGCAGCGAACAGCCGGTGCGTAAGGTCGCAGATCAGGTGCACCGGGCGCGGCGACTGGCGGACGAGGTCTAGCAGCGCGCGATCGGCGGCCGAGGCCGGCCTTGCCGCCAGCAGCTGCGTCACCCGGTCCTCCTCGCGCGGGCCGAGCGGCAGCGTCCCCGCCTCCCACCGCGATACCGTCGTCTGCGACACGCCCATCTCCTCGGCGAGCGCGGCCTGCTTGACGCGGTTGAGCGCGCGCCAGCGCCGCAGCGAGGCGCCCAGATGGTCGCGGCAGGGCAGGACGGCGTAAGTCATGCGCGCAGCATAGCGCGCTGCGCGCTGCGCCGGAACGCCCTTGTTAGGCAAATATTGGGAGCGGCTGCATAGGATCGCCGCATGACCGCGGCCGCCGTCCCCGCCTATCGCCGCAGCGCGCGCACCGATTTGCGGATGTGGCTGCTGCTGGCCTTCGGCATCTTCTTCTTCTGGGCGGGATCGGTGATCGACCCCCGCGACAATTGCAGCGAGGACGGGCGCGAATGCGCGCCCTGGCTGGTGCCGCTGGCGCGGGGGCTGGGGGCGCTGGTCGGGCTCGGCGCCGCGCTCAACATGCTCGCCAACCCGAACCGCGGCAGCCGCATCGATCCCGCGACGGGCGACCTTATCTGGTGGCAGGGGCGCGTCGGCGCGAGCGGCGGCGACGAGGGCCGCATCCACCCCTCGCGCATCGGCAAGGTGCGGATCGTCCGGCAGGACGAAAGCGACGACAGCGTGTCGCTCTACGACTTGGACGGCGAGCGGCTCGCCTGGTTCAACGAAGAGGTGATTCCCTGGCCCTACGACCGCTGGGCCGGCAAGCTTGCG
Source organism: Sphingopyxis sp. HIX (assembly GCF_001468285.1). GTDB lineage: Bacteria > Pseudomonadota > Alphaproteobacteria > Sphingomonadales > Sphingomonadaceae > Sphingopyxis. The sequence continues at coordinate 11,045 of NZ_LNSB01000004.1, forward strand.
GCGCAATGGCCGCATATCGCGGTCGAGGTCGAGGAATAGGCGCTCAGGGCCTGACGATCAGCAGGTCCGAAAAATCGAACGCCATCAGCGCATCGTCATCGTCGTAGCGCGTCGCCCGCGCGTCGGGATCGTAGCGATAGATGAGCAGTCCCATCGACCGCAATGTGCCGAGCATCGTCCGCGCCTTGCCGGAGTCGAGGATCGGCGGCACGAATTCCATCAGCATCTTCAGCCGCGGCGAGCGCGCCAATATCTCTCGGGCGCCGGCAATGATCTCGGGCTCGTGGCCCTCGGCGTCGATCTTGATGAAGTCGATCGCCGGGCAGTCGTGCATCGCCGCGTCGAGCGTGTCGGTGGGCACCGCCACTTCGTGCGACGCGCGCCCGGTCTCGCGCTCGGTATGCGTCACGAAGGCGTCCGACACGCCGCGGATCGTCGAGGTCGCCTCATAGCCCGGGAACACGCGCAGCATCGCCTCGCCGCGGCGGTCCGACAGCGCGAGCCGGTGGCGGCGCGCGATGCCGCCGAAACCATTGTTGTGCAGATTGTCCGACATCAGTGCATAAGCCGCCGGGTTCGGCTCGAACGACCAGATCTGCCCCCCCGGAAAGGCGCGCCACGCGCCGAGCACCGAATAATAGCCGGTGTTCGCGCCGACATCGACGACGACGTCGCCCGGCGCGACGAGCGAGGCGACGAGCCGGCTGTTGTGCGGTTCGACCATGCCGATGTTGATCAGATTGGGGGTGACGATCATGTCGCGCGTCGAGGCGAGGAAGCTGTGGTCGGACCACAGCCGCGTCATCACCACGTCGTCGCCCATATAGACCCCCGCCATCCGGTCGGGCCGCGGCGGAATAGGGCCGAAATCATGCGCTTCGACGATATCGGCAAAGGGCCGCGCGTCGGGCTTGGTCAGAATATCGCTCTGCATGTCGAGGGAATAACAGCCCGCGGCGGCAGAGGTTGCGGGCGGCGCGCGGCTTTCCTTTCCCCTTGCCGACTCGGTGCTGCCAGCCTATATGCGCCCTACTTCTTGACATGGTTAGCCAGTTGGGACGTCGGGGCCGCGGGCCGCGGCGGCTATACCCACATGCTTTCCGGTCATCCGATTGGGATATGGATTTGGTCGATTTCGACACCCTCAACGCGATCATCGCGCCCGAAGCCGAGGCGATGGGCCTGGCGCTCGTGCGCGTCGCCTTCTTCGGCGGCGAGAGCGATCCGACGCTGCAGGTGATGGCCGAGCGGCCCGACACGCGCCAGCTGACGATCGACGATTGCGCCGACCTGTCGCGCCGGATCTCGGCGCAGCTCGACGCGCTCGAGGAAGCGGGCAAGGACCCGATCGACGTCGCGTACCGGCTCGAGGTGTCGTCGCCCGGCATCGACCGGCCGCTGACGCGCCGCGCCGACTTCGCCGACTGGGCAGGCCATGAGGCGAAGCTCGCGCTGAAGGAAAAGCTGAACGGGCGCCAGCGCTTCAACGGCGAGCTGGTCGGCATCGATGGCGATACTGTTACGATTTCGGATAAAGAGGGTGTGGAGCACAAGCTGCCGTTCGATGCGATCGACACGGCGAAGCTGGTCCTCACCGACAAATTGATTGCCGCAACCGTCCCGCTCTCGATCGAGGGCGCCGACGAAATGGAAGAAGAAGGACAGGACTGATGGCCACTGCCATTTCCGCCAACAAGGCCGAACTCCTCGCGATCGCCAACAGCGTCGCCAGCGAGAAGATGATCGACAAGGGCATCGTCATCGAGGCGATCGAGGAAGCGATCCAGCGCGCCGCGCGTGCCCGCTACGGCGCCGAGAACGACATTCGCGCCAAGCTCGACGCGCAGACCGGCGATCTCCGTCTTTGGAGGGTTGTCGAGGTCGTCGAGCAGGTCGAGGATTATTTCAAGCAGGTCGACCTCGCTGCCGGCCAGAAGCTGCAGAAGGACGCCAAGATCGGCGACTTCATCGTCGATCCGCTGCCCGCGGTCGACCTCGGCCGCATCGACGCCCAGTCGGCGAAGCAGGTGATCTTCCAGAAGGTCCGCGAAGCCGACCGCGAGCGCCAGTTCGAGGAATTCAAGGACCGCGGCGGCGAGATCATCACCGGCGTCGTCAAGTCGGTCGAGTTCGGCCACATCGTCGTCAACCTCGGCCGCGCCGAGGGCGTCATCCGCCGTGACCAGCAGATCCCGCGCGAACTGATGCGCGTCGGCGACCGCGTCCGCGCGATCATCCTGTCGGTGCGCCGCGAGAACCGCGGCCCGCAGATTTTCCTCAGCCGCGCGCACCCCGACTTCATGAAGAAGCTGTTCGCGCAGGAAGTGCCCGAAATCTACGACGGCATCATCGAGATCAAGGCCGCCGCCCGCGACCCGGGTTCGCGCGCCAAGATCGGCGTGATCAGCTATGACGGTTCGATCGACCCCGTCGGCGCCTGCGTCGGCATGAAGGGCAGCCGCGTCCAGGCGGTGGTCCAGGAAATGCAGGGCGAAAAGATCGACATCATCCCCTGGTCCGAGGACACCGCGACCTTCGTCGTCAACGCGCTCCAGCCCGCGACGGTGCAGCGCGTCGTGATCGACGAGGATGACGGCCGCATCGAAGTCGTCGTCCCCGACGATCAGCTGAGCCTCGCCATCGGCCGCCGCGGCCAGAACGTCCGTCTCGCCAGCCAGCTCACCGGCAGCCAGATCGACATCATGACCGAGGCCGACGCCAGCGAAAAGCGCCAGCGCGAATTCGTCGAACGCTCGACGATGTTCCAGGAAGAACTCGACGTCGACGAAACGCTCGCGCAGCTGCTCGTCGCCGAGGGCTTCAGCGAGCTCGAGGAAGTCGCCTATGTGCCCGCCGAGGAACTGGCGAGCATCGAGGGCTTCGACGAGGAGCTGGCCGAGGAACTGCAGAGCCGCGCGACCGAAGCGCTCGAGCGCCGCGAAGAAGCCGCGCGCCAGACGCGCCGCGAATTGGGCGTCGAGGACGATCTCGCGACGATGCCGCACCTGACCGAGGCGATGCTCGTCGTGCTCGGCAAGGCGGGGATCAAGACGCTCGACGACCTCGCCGACCTCGCGACCGACGAACTGATCGCCAAGAAGCGCCAGGACAACCGCCGCGGCCCGTCGCGCGAACGCGCCGAGGACAAGGGCGGCGTGCTCGGCGAATATGGCCTGTCGGAAGAACAGGGCAACGAAATCATCATGGCGGCGCGTGCGCACTGGTTCGACGAAGAACCCGCAGCCGAGCCGCAAGCCGGGGAGGCCGCCGATGCGGACCCCGCGCAATGATCAGCTAGGCGAAACCGACCGCGCAAAGGGGCGCGGCCACCATGTGCCCGAGCGGCGCTGCGTGATCACCGGCGAGACATCGCCGGCGGAGCATCTCGTGCGCCTTGCGCTCGGCCCCGATGGCCAGATCGCCCCCGACGTCCATGCCAAGGCCCCCGGCCGCGGCGCCTGGATCGGCGTGCCGCGCGCCGCGCTCGAGGCTGCCCAGTCGAAAGGCAAGCTCAAGGGCGGGCTCGCGCGCGCGCTGCACGAGGGGCAGTTCGTCATTCCGGACGACCTCGGCGCGCGGATCGAGGCGCAATTGCAGCGCGCGACGCTCGACCGCCTCGGGCTCGAGGCGCGCGCGGGCACGCTCATCAGCGGCAGCGACAAGATCGAACAGGCGGCGCGGCGCGGTCAGGTGCGCCTGCTCATCCACGCGCAGGACGCGGGCGAGGACGGGCGCAAGAAACTGGCGCAGGCGTGGCGCGTCGGCGAGGACGACGAAGGCTCGGGCCGCGAGGGTCACGTCTTGCCGGTGGACCGGAACGCCCTATCTATGGCATTGGGGCGGGAGAATGCGGTGCATCTGGCGTTGACCGACGCCCGCGCCGCGGCCCGCGTGCTGGCGCATTTGAGCCGCTGGCAGTTTTTCACGGGATGGAGTAGGGACGCGGCCAATCGCGATTCCGATCCGCAACAACCGTCGCCTGGCGATGGGGCAGAAAATGGGGCGGGGCCGACAAGCACCGCCGCTTCGGACGCGTTTTGAAGGAATGATGGTTTTCGATGAGTGACGAACAGGACAAGCCGACCCTCAGCCGCAAGCCCCTCGGGCTGAAGCGGACGGTCGAGGCCGGACAGGTACAGCAGCAATTCAGCCATGGCCGCCGCAACACGGTGGTGGTCGAGGTGAAGCGCCGCCGCGTGCTCGGCCGTCCCGGCGAGGCCGCGCCCGAGCCCGTGGTCGAAGAGGTCGAGGCCGCTCCGGTGCCCGCCCCGGCTCCCGCGCCCGCGCCCGCTCCGAAGCCCGCGCCGCGCGCGACCGAGGCCGACAGCCTGATGTCGCGCCAGGAACGCCAGGCGCAGCTGCTCCGCGAGGCCGAAGAAGCGCGCATGTCGGCGCAGGAAGACACGCGCCGCCGCGAGGAAGCCGCCCGTGCGCGCGCCGCAGAAGAGGAAAAGGCCCGCGCCGAAGCGCGTGCAGCCGAGCCCGCCCCGGCGCCCGAACCGACGCCCGCTCCGGCACCCGTCGCCGAAACCGCGCCGGCCGCCGAGGCACCGGCCGCCAAGGCCGAGGAAGGCGAAGCCGCCGCGCCGCGCAGCACGACCAGCGCCGCCCCCGCGCCGCGCCGCTTCACCCCGGTCGAGGCGCCGAAGCGCCCCGAGCCCAAGCGCCCCGAGCCCAAGGCCACCCGCGGCGCCGACAACCGCCGCCAGTCGGGCAAGTTGACCGTCACCCGCGCGCTCAACGAGGACGAAGGCGCGCGCGCCCGCAGCCTCGCCGCGCTCAAGCGCGCGCGCGAAAAGGAAAAGCGCTCGCACACCAGCTTCTCGGGTCCGCGCGAGAAGCAGGTCCGCGAAGTCGTCGTGCCGGAAAGCATCACGGTCGCCGAACTCGCGAACCGCATGGCCGAAAAGACCAACGACCTGATCAAGGCGTTGTTCAAGATGGGCAGCCCGGCGGCGGCCGGCGACACGATCGACCAGGATACCGCCGAACTGCTCGTCACCGAATTCGGGCACGAGATCACGCGCGTCAGCGAGGGCGACATCGACATCCGCCACGACGAGGATATCGACGATGCCGAGCATCTGAAGCCGCGCGCCCCGGTGGTCACGATCATGGGCCATGTCGACCATGGCAAGACCAGCCTGCTCGACGCGCTGCGCGGCGCCAATGTCGTCGCGGGCGAGGCCGGCGGCATCACGCAGCATATCGGGGCCTATCAGGTGAAGGCACAGGACGGCAGCGTCATCACCTTCCTCGATACGCCGGGTCACGAAGCCTTCACCGAGATGCGCCAGCGCGGTGCGAACGTCACCGACATCGTGATCCTGGTGGTCGCCGCCGACGACGGGCTGAAGCCGCAGTCGATCGAGGCCATTGCCCATGCCAAGGCCGCGGGCGTGCCGATCATCGTCGCGATCAACAAGGTCGACAAGGAAGGCGCCAACCCGCAGCGCGTCCGCGAACGCCTGCTCGAACATGAGTTGGTGGTCGAGGAAATGGGCGGCGACGTCCAGAATGTCGAAGTGTCGGCGCTCAAGAAGACCGGCCTCGACAAATTGCTCGATGCGATCGCGGTGCAGGCCGAGATCATGGAGCTGAAGGCCAACCCCGACCGCGCCGCCGAAGGCACGGTGGTCGAGGCGAAGCTCGACAAGGGCCGCGGTCCGGTGGCGACGATCCTCGTTCGCCGCGGTACCTTGAAGGTCGGCGATATCTTCGTCTGCGGCGCCGAAAGCGGCCGCGTCCGCGCGCTGATCGACGACAAGGGCCAGCAGATCAAGACGGCGGGCCCGTCGATGCCGGTCGAGGTCCTCGGTCTCGGCGGCGTTCCGATGGCGGGCGATACGCTGACCGTCGTCGAGAATGAGGCGCGCGCCCGCGAAGTCGCCGCCTATCGCCAGGAACAGGCGACGCGCAAGCGCACGGTGCAGGCGCCCGTCAGCCTCGAGGGCATGTTCGAGGCGCTCGCCGACAAGGCCAATGTCATCCAGTATCCGGTGGTGATCAAGGGCGACGTCCAGGGCAGCGTCGAGGCGATCGTCAACGCGCTCAACAAGATATCGACCGACGAGATCAAGGTCCGCGTCCTCCATTCGGGCGCGGGTGCGATCACCGAAAGCGACGTCACGCTGGCGGCGGCGACGGGCGCCCCGATCATCGGCTTCAACGTCCGCCCGAACGCCAAGGCGCGCGATATCGCGAAGCGCGAAAAGGTGCGCTTCATGTATCATGACGTCATCTATCACCTGACCGACGAGGTCCGGAAGGAAATGGCGGGCGAACTGGGTCCGGAGCGGATCGAGAATGTCGTCGGCCGCGCCGAGGTCAAGGAAGTCTTCCCGGCCGGCAAGCGCGACAAGGCCGCCGGTCTGCTCGTGCTCGAAGGCGTCATCCGCAAGGGGCTGCACGCGCGCCTCACCCGCGACGACGTCATCGTCTCGGCGACGACCATCGCGTCGTTGCGCCGCTTCAAGGACGACGTCGCCGAAGTGCGCGCGGGCCTCGAGTGCGGTGTGGTGCTGGCGGATACGAACGACATCAAGCCGGGCGACCACCTCGAAGTCTTCGAGGTCGAACTGCGCGACCGGACGCTCTGACGGGCGTCCGCTCCGCATAACAGGGAGGCGGCACCATGGCGCGCTACGTCGCCCTGTTCGGCAGCATCAACGTCGGCGGCAACCGGCTGAAGATGGTCGACCTGCGCTCGGCCTTCGAGGCCGAGGGCTTCAGCAATGTCGAGACCGTCGTGGCGAGCGGCAATGTGCTGTTCGACCATGACGCGCGGCCGACGCGCGGGCTCGAGGAAAAGCTGTCGATGATGGTCGACGAACGTTTCGACATGACGAGCGCGGTGGTGGTGCGCGACCGCGACGAACTCGCGGCGGGCGTGTCGGACAATCCCTTTGCCGGGACGAACGAGGACAGGTTCGTCCACACCATGTATCTGACCGACCAGCCGAGCAAGGAGCAGTTCGAGCGGCTGGTGGGCGATCATCTCGGCCGCGGCGGCGAAAAGCTCGCGCTCGGCAAGCGTATGTTGTTCCTCGACTATGGCGACGGGGTTGCCGACAGCAAGCTTACCGGCCCCTTCATCGAAAGGCGCTTGGGCTGCAAGGGCACCGCGCGTAACATGCGCTCGATCGCGCGCATCGTCGCGAAACTGGACGAAGAGAAGAAGGCGAAGTGAAGAAAGCCGAAAAGGACAATGGCCCGTCGGTTCGCGTGCTGCGCGTCGGCGAGCAGGTGCGCCACATATTGAGCGAGATCATCGCGCGCGGCGACGTGCATGACGACGTCCTCGCGACGCACCCCGTCAGCATCACCGAAGTGCGCATGTCCCCCGATTTGCGTCATGCGACGGTGTTCGTGAAACCGCTGCTCGGCAAGGACGAAGAAGCGGTGCTGAAGGCGCTGCGCACCAACACCGCCTATCTCCAGAAGACCGTCGCGTCTAAGGTGCGCATGAAATATGCCGCGAAGCTGAAATTCCTCGCGGACGAGAGCTTCGACGAGGCGAGCCACATCGAAAAATTGCTGCGCGATCCGAAGGTGGCGCGCGATCTGGAGGACAGGGACGCCGAATGATGGGCCGCTGGATCGCCGTGGTGACTGCGACTTTGATCGCGATCGCGGTGGCTCTCGGCCTTCCCTTTGTCGGCGGCGAGCAGAAATGGCATGTCGCGCGCGGCGCGCTCGATGCCGATTGCAACAACAGCGGCGCCAACCCCGACGGCAGCGTGCAATTCATGGTCATGTGCCCGCGATCGGCCATGTCGCCCGACCGACGATGGAAGATCGTTCAGACGCCGGCGACCGGCGGCGAACGGGAAATCTACGACGTTCGGATAGAGGACGCGCGCGGGCGTATCATTGGTTCGATCCCGACGCTCAACGACAGCATGCCGTTTGTGCTGCGATGGTCGCCTCGGCGTGACTGGTTTCTGATCAACCATTGGCTCGGGTCGGGTCTGGAGCGACCGCGTGTATTTCAGGTCACGCCGTCCGGCGTCGTGGAACATCGGCGTCACCTCGACGCCGGTCTTGCGCAAGCGCACCGCATTTCTCCGTGCCTTCCCGTCGACAAGATGGAAGCATCGGGCAGCGGCGTCAGATGGTCGCGCGACGGGCGGCGGCTCGCTTGGGTCTATGCGACACGCCCCGACATGTGCGTCTTCTATGGCGACATGTCCGGACCGATTCCCGCCGACAAGCAGTGGAAACCGTTCCTGATGATCTCGGACATCGAGACCGGCGCCGTCGTCGCGGACTCGATCCGCCTGCTGCCGGATGATGGCAAATGGGATTTCCCGGCCGACGCACCCTATGACGATTTCTGACGCTGGCCGCGCCTACTTGCCCTTCGGCGTCTTGATCCCCGCCGCCGCTTCCAGTTCGACCAGCGCTTCCTCCAGATAGTCGATCATCCGCTGCGCATGCGGCACGCTGCGGCGGCAGGCGGTGATGCCGAAGTCGATATTCTCGAAATTCGACACCTGGGTGATGTTCATCGCCATGCCGTCGACCGGGATGCTCGCGGGATACATGCCGTCGAGGCGCGCGCCGTTCCAGTACATCTGCTCGCGCGGGCCGGGGACGTTCGAGATCGTCACCGAATAGGCGGGGAATTTGTCGGCGGTCCGCGTCAGCGCGGTGAGCATCATCGGGAAGCTGGTGATCGCGGTGTAGAGCTGGATCTGCGACGCGGTCATCGCGCGCAGCTGCGCCTTTGCCGAATTCATCGATTCCTGGATCGCCGCCATCCGCGTCGCGGGATCGTCGATATGCGTCGCGAGGTTCGCGGTCACCGACGCGACCGAATTGCCCGAATCGATATCGTCCTTGGGCCGGATCGACACCGGCGCCATGGCTTTCAGCGGCTTGTCGGGCAGTTCGTTCAGCGACTGCAGATATTTGCGCATCGCCCCCGCGCACATGCCGAGCACCGCGTCGTTGATCGTGCCGTCATACGCCTTGCCGACGCGGCGCACGCGTTCGAGCGACCAGCTTTGCGCGACGAAGCGGCGCGCGCCGGTGATGTTGCGGTTGAAGCTGGTGCGCGGCACCCCGGCGAAGGGGGTGACCAGCCCGTCGCCGCCGAGCCCGACCATCGCCGCGACATATTGGTTGAGCGCCTTGGTCACCCCGACGCTGTTGCCCCATTGCTCCTTCAGGAAATCGCCGATCGCGGCGATGTCGGTCAGGCTGGGGCGCGGCGCTTTCTTGGGCGGCGGGAATTTGCGCTTATAGGCCTCATAGGCTTCGACCGACAACGGCGAGGCGCTGCGGCGCTCCTTGGGATCGGGCGAGAGCATCGAATTGTAGAAATGGATGCTCGCCGCGCCGTCCATCAGCGCGTGGTGGATCTTCTTGAAGGTCGCGATCTGCCGGTTGGGCAGGCCGGAGATCAGCGTGATCTCCCACAGCGGCCGCGTGCGGTCGAGCAGCCCCGAATGAAGCCGCGAGGCGAGTTCGAACATCTCGCGATAGCGTCCCGGCTTGGGCAGCGCCGAGGCGCGGACATGGTAGTGCATGTCGATGTCGCGGTCGGGTTCGAGCCGGATCGGGCCGTACTGGCCGAGCGCGGTGAGTTTCAGCACCTCGCTGAACGGCCGCCGCAGCCCCTCGGACTGGCGGAGCAGCGCGAGTTGTTCGTTCAGCCATTCGGTCTCGTCGACATCGTCGGGCAGGGTATAGAGGTTGATGCCGCCGATATGCATCGGCATCTCGCGGCTTTCGCCCACCAGGAACATCGCATCGCTGATCGGCATCAGGCGCATCGGCAGCTCTCCCCCACTGATTGTGCTGCATATTTGTGCGCAGCATGACAGCGGGCGGCGGCGTGTCAAGCGACCGCGGGTGGGTGCTCTTATTCAATAGTTGACATCAGCAACTAATTGTCCGACGACGATGGCATGACCCAGGCCGCCACCCTCGATCCTAACCCCGCTCTCGCGACCGCCGTCACGTCGCTCCGGCGCTTCAACCGCTTCTACACGCGGCGGATGGGCGCGCTCGACCCGCATTATATGGGCAGCGAGCTGTCGCTGGTCGAAGCGCGGATCTTCTACGAGATCGCGGTCGGCGAACCCGTGCTCGCCAAGGCGATCCAGGAAGCGGTCGGGGTCGATCCGGGCTATCTCAGCCGCATCATCGGCAAATTCGCGCAGCGCGGCTGGATCGCGCGCGGGCGCGGCGCCGATGCGCGCGAGCGGCCGATCATGCTCACGGGCGAAGGTCGCGCCGCCTTCGCCGCGCTCGATGCCCGCACCTTCGACGAGACCGCGCGGCTGCTCGATGGTCTGCCGGGACCCGACGTCGCGGCGCTGAGTGCCGCGGTCGACTGGATCGCCGACCGGCTGGGCAGCGCCGACGGTCAGGCGTACCAGGTCCGGACCTGGACCGTCGGCGACATGGGCATGGTCACCGCGCGGCAGGCGATCCTCTACCAGCAGGTCTATGGCTGGGGCACGCGGATGGAAGCGCTGATCGGCGAGATCACCACCGCTTTCCTGCGCGATTTCCAGCCGGGCCGCGAGCAATGCTGGATCGCCGAGCGCGCGGGGCGCATGCTCGGCTCGGTCTTCCTCGTCGCCGAGGACGACCGCGTCGCACGCCTGCGCCTCCTTTATGTCGAGCCCGAGGCGCGTGGGCTCGGGATCGGCGCCGATCTCGTCGCGCGCTGCGTCGCCTTCGCCCGCGCCGCGGGCTATCGCGAGATCATACTGTGGACCCACGCGGTGCTGACCAGCGCGCGCAAGATCTATGCGGCGGAGGGATTCGTCCTCGAATCGGCCGAAAAAAGCGACGAATTCGGCACACCCGAAGTGAGCGAAAGCTGGCGGCTCATCCTCGCCGATTGAACGGGGTGGAACCGCGCCGGGATTGATCCTAAGCAGCGGCGCATGGCCAAGCTCTATTTCTATTATGCCAGCATGAATGCCGGCAAATCGACGACGCTGCTGCAGGCGGATTTCAACTATCGCGAGCGCGGCATGGAGACGATGCTGTGGACCGCGGCGCTCGACGATCGTTATGGCGCGGGGCAGATCACCAGCCGCATCGGCCTGCTCGCCGAGGCGCACAAGTTCGACCCCGACAGCGACATCGCCGCCGCGGTGCTCGCCGAGAACCGCCAGCGTCCGCTCGCCTGCGTGCTCGTCGACGAGGCGCAGTTCCTCTCGAAGGCGCAGGTATTCCAGCTCGCGACGCTCGCCGACGAGGCCAATATCCCGATCCTCTGCTACGGCCTGCGCACCGATTTTTCGGCCGAGCTCTTTCCCGGATCGGCGGCGCTGCTCGGCATCGCCGACGCGCTCGTCGAACTGAAGGCCGTCTGCGAATGCGGGCGCAAGGCGACGATGAACCTGCGCGTCGACGAACAGGGCCGCGCGGTGGTCGAGGGCGCGCAGACCGAGATCGGCGGCAACGACCGCTATGTCGCGATGTGCCGCCGCCACTTCATGCAAAAGCGGCGCGAAGCCGCCGCGGCGCCGGTCCCGGCCTGATCCCGTTTTTCCCGAAAGGACTATCATGCGTAATCTCGTGTCGCTGAGCCTCGCCGCCGCGCTGCTCGCCGCCGCGCCCGTGCAGGCGAAGCCGGCGTCGAAGCCCGAGGCGGTGCTCAAGACCAGGGGCTATCAGGCGGCGGTCAAGATCCTCGACCGCGATCACGACCGGATGGTCGCCGAGATCGTCAAGCTGACCGAAATCCCCGCGCCGCCATTCAAGGAAGCGGCGCGCGCCGCGGCCTATCGCGACATGCTGAAGGACGCCGGGCTCGCGGATGTCGAGATCGACGAGGAGGGCAATGCGATGGGCGTCTATCGCGGCACTGGTCCCGCCGGCGGCCCCGCGGTGATGATCGCCGCGCACCTCGACACCGTCTTTCCCGAAGGCACGCCGGTCAAGGTCCGCCGCGAAGGCACGCGGCTCCATGCCCCCGGCATCGGCGACGACACGCGCGGGCTCGCGGTGCTGCTCGCCTACGCCCGCGCGATGAAGGAGAGCGGCGTCAAGGTCCGCCAGGACATCATCTTCGTCGGCAATGTCGGCGAGGAAGGCCCCGGCGACCTCCGCGGCGTCCGCTACCTGCTCACCAAGGGCAAATACAAGGACCGGGTGACGGCCTTTTTCTCGATGGACGGGCTCGATCCGTCGCGCCTCGTCACCGGCGGCGTCGGGTCGAAACGCTATCGCATCACCTGGAAGGGGCCGGGCGGCCACAGCTTCAGCGCCTTCGGGCTGGTCAATCCGATGGCGGCGATGAGCCAGGCGGTGGTCGATTTCTACAAGATCGCGGTCCCCGCAGCGCCCAAGACGACCTATTCGGCCAGCGTCACCGGCGGCGGCACCTCGGTCAATTCGATCCCGAATGAGGCGTTTATGGAGTTCGACATGCGCTCCGAAAGCCCGGCCGAACTCGCCAAGCTCGAACAGGCGTTTCTCGGCGTGGTCAGGAAGAGCGTCGAGGGCGAAAATGCCGCGCGCTCGGTCAAGGAAGGGCCGATCGCCGCCGATATCAAGATGATCGGCGACCGCCCCGCGGGCGAAACCGCCGCGACGCAGCCGATCGTGCTGAACGCGCAGGCGATCATCCGCGCCAACGGGCTCGATCCCGTTTCGTCCTTCTCCTCGACCGACTCCAACCTGCCGATGAGCCTCGGCATCCCGGCGGTGACGATCGGATCGGGCGGCGAGGGTGGCCGCGCGCACGCGCTCGACGAGTGGATCGACGTCGAAAAGACCAAGAGCCTGGGCGGCGCCAAGGTCGGCCTCGGCATATTGCTCGCGACCGCGGGGGTCCAGTGATGCAGGACGCGCTCTACGTCGAACTGGCCGACGGCGACCTGCGGCTCGTCAAGCTCGCCGAGGAACATCGTGAGGCGCTGCGCGCGGTCTGCGCCGCCGACGCCGACATCTGGCCGATCTATTCGTCGAGCTTCGGCCCCGGCCATTTCGACAAGAGCTTCGATACCCTGGTCTCGGGCGTCGGTCGCATGCCCTATGCGGTGTTCGACGGCGCGCGGCTGATCGGCATGACCGCCTGGCTGCGCCCCGACTGGTCGGCGCAGACGGTCGAGATCGGCAACTCCTATATCCACCCCGACGCGCGCGGCACGGGCTTCAACGGGCGCCTCAAGAAGTTGATGATCGACCATGCTTTCGCGGTCGGCATCCGCCGCATCGAATTCCGCATCGACGAGCGTAACAAGCGGAGCCAGGCCGCGGTCGCCAAGCTCGGCTGCACCAAGGAAGCGACCTTGCGCTCCGAACGCATCACCTGGACCGGCCATGTCCGCGACACCGCGCTCTGGTCGCTGCTGGCGGCGGAATGGGCGGCACGCCAGGGTCAGCCCTAGTTCAGACTCGCCCTGCTATGGCGATCCGCAATATGAAACAGAAACTCGCACTCTCCCTGGCCGCCTTGCTGCTTCCCCTTTCTGCAGCGGCGGCCGACGAGCCCGCCAAGGAAGCACGCCAGATCGGCGTCGAGGCGAGCATCGCTTTTCCCGCCTACGGCACCGTCCGCAATTTCGAGGCCGACGGCGACGATGGCCTCTGGATCGAGGACCAGCGCCGCGACTGGTATTATGCCACGCTCACCGGCTATTGCCCCGATCTCGATTTTGCCGAGGCGATCGGCATCGACACGCGCGGCACGTCGCGGCTCGACAAGTTCGGCGCAATCGTCGTGAAGGGTCAGCGCTGCCAGATCACCTCCTTCGTCACCGCCGAAAAGCCGCTGCCGCGCAAGGAACGGCTGGCGGCAGAGAGGGCGGCCAAGGGCGCCGCGAAAGCCGCGGAGTCAAATTGACGCCTCGGCCGCTGCGCCATAGAGCGCGGCGATGAACGGCTGGATCATCCTCGACAAACCCCTGGGGCTCGGCTCGACGCAGGCGGTCGGCGCGGTCAAGCGCGTCTGCCGCGAGGCGGGGCTGGGCAAGGTCAAGGTCGGCCATGGCGGCACGCTCGACCCGCTCGCGACCGGGGTGCTGCCGATCGCGCTCGGCGAAGCGACGAAGCTGTGCGGGCGGATGCTCGACGCGAGCAAGATCTACGACTTCACGATCCGCTTCGGGGTGCAGACCGACGGGCTCGATGCCGAGGGCGAAGTCGTCGCGACGAGCGACGTTCGCCCGACCCTGGCCGAGGTGGAGGCAGTGCTGCCGCGCTTCACCGGGCCCATCGAGCAGGTGCCGCCGGCCTATTCGGCGATCAAGATCGACGGCGAACGCGCCTACGACCGCGCGCGCAAGGGCGAGGCGGTCGAGATGAAGGCGAGGGCCGTGACCGTTTACTCCCTCGAAATCCTCCCCACTTGTGGGGAGGTGGCAGCGCGAAGCGCTGACGGTGGGGGGTCTCGGCCCGAAGCCCCGGCTGAAACCGCACTCCCCCTCCACCATCCTGCGGATGGTCCCCCTCCCCGTGCCGGGGAGGATTTGTCCGAAATCACCCTCACCGCGCACGTTTCGAAGGGCACCTATATCCGCTCCCTCGCCCGCGACATCGCGCTCGCCCTCGGCACCGTCGGCCATGTCACCATGCTACGCCGCACGCGCGCGGGGCCGTTCACCGCTCAGCAGGCGATTTCGCTGGACAAATTGAACGCTTTCGGCCAAGGGGCCGCGCAATCAGATTTCATTCTGCCGCTGGAGGCAGGGCTGGTCGACATCCCGGCTCTTGACCTTTCCCCGGAAGCGGCAGGGGCGATCCGTCAGGGTCGTGTCTGGACCGGGGTAGCTACGGACGACGGGCTCTATTGGGGACGGGACGGCGAAAATCGTCCGATCGCCCTGATCGAGGCTTTGGCGGGAACGCTGAAGGTCGTGCGCGGCTTCAACCTTTAAAACACGATGTTCGAAGGAAAATACAATGTCGATTACCGCCGAACGCAAGGCCGAAGTCATCAAGGAACATGCCCGCGAAGCCGGTGACACGGGTTCGCCCGAGGTTCAGGTCGCGATCCTGACCGAGCGTATCAACACGCTGACCGACCACTTCAAGGCGAACCACAAGGACAATCACAGCCGCCGCGGGCTGTTGATGATGGTCAACAAGCGCCGCAGCCTGCTCGACTATCTTCGCAAGAAGGACGAGGGCCGCTACGCCGACCTGATCGCGAAGCTGGGTCTTCGCAAATAAGAATAAGAGGGCGGCTCCGGATCACCGGGGCCGCTTTCATATTGGTCGCTCGCTTGGGCGCGCGACCGCAGGGCCGCTCCCGCATCCGGCGGGACCGCCATAGGGCAGACAGACGCCCTGGACCGCCCCGGGCCGGATTGCCCGGACACAGAGGCCCCGCCCGGCATAGGGCCCGGCGGGCGAAGGAAATCCTATGTTTGACGTGAAAAAAGTATCGATCGAGTGGGGCGGTGAAACGCTGACCCTCGAAACGGGCAAGGTTGCCCGCCAGGCCGACGGCGCCGTGATGGCGACGCTGGGCGAAACGGTCGTCCTGTGCGCCGTGACCGCCGCGAAGTCGGTGAAGGACGGGCAGGACTTCTTCCCGCTCACCGTCCATTATCAGGAAAAATATTCGGCCGCCGGCCGCATCCCGGGCGGCTTCTTCAAGCGCGAACGCGGCGCGACCGAAAAGGAAACGCTCGTCAGCCGCCTGATCGACCGTCCGATCCGCCCGCTGTTCCCCGAAGGTTTCTACAACGAGATCAACGCCATTGCCCAGGTTCTGAGCTATGACGGCCACAACGAGCCCGACATCCTCGCGATGGTCGCCGCCTCGGCCGCGCTCACCATCTCGGGCGTGCCCTTCATGGGTCCGATCGGCGCCGCGCGCGTCGGTTATGTCGATGGCGAATATATCCTGAACCCGACCGACGAACAGGTTGCCGAAGGCGACCTCGACCTCGTCGTCGCCGCCACTTACGACGCCGTGATGATGGTCGAATCCGAAGCGAACGAGCTGTCGGAAGAGATCATGCTCGGCGCCGTCCTGTTCGCGCACGACGCGTGCAAGGAAGTCGTCAAGGCGATCGTCAAGCTCGCCGAGCAGGCCGCCAAGGATCCGTGGGAAGTCGCCGCCGGCGACGACAATGCCGCGATCAAGGACAAGCTCAAGAAGCTGATCGGCAAGGACATCGCCGCCGCCTACAAGCTGACCGACAAGTCGGCCCGCTCGAACGCGCTCAACGAAGCGCGCGCGAAGGCGAAGGCACAGTTCGCCGAAGACGGCCTCAGCCCGCAGGAAGTCATGGCCGGCATCAAGCTGACCAAGAAGCTGGAAGCCGAAATCGTTCGCGGCGCCATCCTCAAGGACGGCAAGCGCATCGACGGCCGCACGACGACGCAGATCCGTCCGATCGTCGCCGAAACGCACTTCCTGCCCCGCGCGCATGGTTCGGCGCTGTTCACCCGCGGTGAAACGCAGACGATTGCTACGGCTACCCTCGGCACCAAGGAAAGCGAACAGATGGTCGATGGCCTCAACGGCCTGTCGTACCAGAACTTTATGCTGCACTATAACTTCCCGCCCTATTCGGTCGGCGAAGTCGGCCGCTTCGGTGCGCCCGGCCGCCGCGAAGTCGGCCATGGCAAGCTCGCCTGGCGCGCGCTGCACCCCGTGCTGCCGACGAAGGAGGACTTCCCCTACACGATCCGCCTCACCAGCGACATCACCGAGTCGAACGGCTCATCGTCGATGGCGTCGGTCTGCGGCGGTTCGCTCGCGATGATGGACGCCGGCGTGCCGATCAAGCGCCCCGTCTCGGGCATCGCGATGGGCCTGATCCTCGAAGGCAAGGATTATGCGATCCTGTCGGACATCCTGGGCGACGAGGATCACCTCGGCGACATGGACTTCAAGGTCGCGGGCACGTCCGAGGGCATCACCACGATGCAGATGGACATCAAGATCGCGGGCATCACGCGCGAGATCTTCGAAGCCGCGCTGAACCAGGCGAAGGAAGGCCGCGCGCACATCCTCGGTGAAATGAACAAGGCGCTCGGCGAAACCCGCAGCGAATTGTCGGCGCACGCGCCGCGCATCGAGACGATGCAGATCGACAAGTCGAAGATCCGCGATGTCATCGGTACCGGCGGCAAGGTGATCCGCGAGATCGTCGCGACCACCGGCGCCAAGGTCGACATCGACGACGAAGGCGTGATCAAGATCTCGTCGAGCGACCTCGATCAGATCGAAGCCGCGCGCAAGTGGATCGCGGGCATCGTCGAGGAAGCCGAAGTCGGCAAGATCTATGACGGCAAGGTCGTCAACCTCGTCGATTTCGGTGCGTTCGTGAATTTCATGGGCGGCAAGGACGGTCTCGTCCACGTCAGCGAAATCAAGAACGAGCGTGTCGAGAAGGTCTCGGACGTCCTCGCCGAAGGCCAGGAAGTCAAGGTCAAGGTCCTCGAGATCGACCAGCGCGGCAAGGTCCGCCTGTCGATGCGCGTCGTCGACCAGGAAACCGGCGAAGAGCTGGAAGACACCCGCCCGGCGCGCGAACCCCGCGAACCGCGCGGCGATCGTGGCCCGCGCCGTGATGGCGACCGCGACCGGGGCCCCCGCCGCGACGGCGGCCGCGGCGATCGTGGCCCGCGCCGCGATGGCGACCGTGATCGCGGTCCGCGCCGCGAGCGCAACGACGGTCCCGACGACCAGGGCCATGTGCCCGACTTCCTGAAGGACTAAGCGCTTCCACTATCGGAACAGGAAAGGGGCTGCTTCGGCAGCCCCTTTTTTGCGCTCAGGACGGGATTTATGGGACGGCTTGTCCGTCCCCACCCAACCGCCGCGCCGCATCCTCGCGGTATGGCGTCCAGTCGGTCGGGCACGTCTTCACCGCCTTCGGCACGCCCTGCATCCCCTCGGTCACCCAGCAATCGCCGTAGATCGAGCAATAGCAGGCGCGAATCTTCAGCTTCCAGCGCTCGCGGTTGAACGCGGTCCAGATCGCCTCATTCTCGGGCGTGCGCGGCAGGCCGATGAAGCGCAATTGCTCGCCCGGCCGCACCGCGACGCCGGTCGAGGGCGAGGTCGCGAAGGACAGGCGCTTGGCGTCGCCGCGGCAGCAGCTTTGCAGCAATGCGCCGGGGCTCGCGATCGCCTTGCCGCGATAGCGGATTTCGACCGGGCCCATGATCGCGGGGCCGACGCCATTGTTCGTCATCGACAGCGAGATATTCGCCTTGCCCTCGTCGTCGACATTGCTGGTGCCCAGGGTGACGAAGGGCATCACCCCGCCGGTCTGCATCTTCTGCGTCGCATCGGCCTGGACGAAGGCGAAATAGGCGAGCGCGAGCGACGCGATCAGCGCGGGCAACCCGATCAGGAAATGCGCCACGGTGATGAAGGGGAGATAGCGCAGCAGGCGGAGCGGAAAATCCGGGGATGGCGGAGCGGGCGGGGGTGTGTCGGTCATCGCGCCATGCTAGCGCCGCGCCGCCGCCTTTCCAATTACCTGTGGTTGAGCGATCAGCCCGGTGTCGCTGGCGCCAGTTCGGCTTTCAGAAAGGCGACGATCTTCGGCCAGCTGTCGGCGCGCGCCGCGGCATTGCCCTCGGGGGTGCCGCCGCCGAAGCCCGTCCAGCGCTTCGCGTCCGCCGCGTCGGCGAAGGGGGCGCCCATCACGCCGTGCCCGGCATCCTTATAGCGCAGCACCAGCGGCGCCGCGGCGCCCTTCGCCTTCGCGCGCGCCACGATCTGGTCGGTCATCGGGCAGCTCGGCCACAATTTTTCGGCCTCGCCGCAGACGAGCAGCAATTTGCCTTTGTAAGCCTCGACCGGGATGATCGCGGCGGGATTCTGGTCCAGCTCCTCGAGCCCGTTCACGAACACCGGCATCAGCCCGTCGCTTCCCGGCCGGCCCTTGTAGGCGAGGTGCGGCACCGGCTCGCCCTTTTCGCTCCACGACGAACTGAACGAGCCGAGCATGTAGTTTTCACCGGTCATTCCGTCCCAGACGACGCTCGACGGCATGCCGAGCGCGGCGGCGCGGAGGCCGGGGTAGCGGGTCGCGACGAGGAGGCCGGCCTCGCCGCCCTTCGAATAGCCGACGATGCCGATGCGGCCGGGATCGACCCCGGGCTGCTGCTTGAGCCAGTCGAGCCCCTTGTAGAAATCCTCGAGCGGGATGTTCTTGAGCTTCGCCGATTTGCCCGGCGCATTGTGATAGGCGAGATGGAGCGTCGTGAAGCCTTCGGCCTGCAGCGCCACCGCCTGCGCGCGGACGTCCTTGCCCAGTCCGCCCTCGGAGCCGCCGAGCAGCAGGATCGCGGGGTGCAGGCCCGGACCGCCGGCGGGGTAGAAATTGGCGAGGATGCCGTCCGCGGCGATGCGCTGTCCGGTCGGGCCCGCCTCGACGACCGTGGCGGGCTTGGGGTCGGCGGTCAGCATATAGGCGAAGCCGCCCCCGCCGCCGACGACGAGCGTGCCCAGCACGCCCAAAACGATCTTCCATCTCAATTTCACGGGCCGCCCTCCCTATTGCTGTATTATTACTATAGTACAGCGCGGCGGATGGCCAGCCCGAAAATGAAAGGGGCCGCGCGGTGCGGCCCCTTTGCCATTTCCTGCGCTTCCCGCTCAGTTCGCGAAGCGTTCGGTGTAATCGGCGCGTAGCTGGAGCCAATTGTCCCAGTGCGGCGCGGGGGTGGTTCCGCGCAGCCGCGCCTCGAGCACGTCGACATGCGCGTGCCAGCCCGCGCTGACGTTGAGACGGACGGTGAGGTCCTCGATCCGCTTGTGGACGATCGTCAGCAGCACGTCGTCGCCGCGTTCCTCGAGCCGGAAGGTGACGCCGCCGGTGCTGCCCCAGCTGATCGACAGGCTGTGCGGCGGCGCGATCGCGGTGACTTCGCACGTCATGCGATGTTCGGTGTCCATGCCCTCGGGCCGCGCGCCCGGCGGGTCGGTCAGTTCGTCGTTGCGCCAGACGAACTCGACCGGCGCGCCGACCTGTTCCTCCATCGCGCCCGCGGCGAGCCACTGACGGCGCAGTTCGCCGTCGGTGAGATAGGCCCAGACGCGCTCGATCGGGCCGGGGAGCAGGCGCTGGAGCGTCAGCGTCGCGGGTTCGGTGAGCATGCCGTAATTGTCGTCGGCCAGTATCGCGGTCATTTCTCTTCTCCTTCTTTCCCGGGGAGGGGTTTCTTCGGCGGGGGTGGGGCGTCCTCGGCGCGCAGCAGCGCTTCGAGGGTGTCGAGGCGGCCGGTCCAGAAGCGGCGATAGACGCCGAGCCACTGGTCGGCGCTCATCAGCGGCGCGGGATCGAGGCTGCACATATGCGTGCGCCCGCGCACCTCGCGGCGTACCAGCCCGGCGCGTTCGAGCATCTTGATATGCTTCGACGCCGCGGCGAGCGACATGGCGAAAGGCTCGGCGAGCTCGCCGACGCTGCGCTCGCCGGCGGCGAGTTCGCCGAGCATCGCGCGCCGCGTCGCATCGCCGAGCGCGTGGAAGATCGTATCGAGGGTGTGCGAATCATGTTCAACCATGTGGTTTAATATGACGGGCTTCAAAATATTGTCAACCCATCGGTTGAATATCCGGCCGCGCGAACGAACTCCAGCTGATCGACGCATTTGTTGACAATGTGTCGCAATAGCGATTAGGGCGCCCGCAACGTCCAAGCATCGGGGGTGACAATGAAATTTCGGAACGGCTTTCTCGCGAGCGGCTGCGCGCTGCTGGCTCTATCGTCGCAAATGGCGCGCGCTGAAGAGGGCGAGGCCGATGCCGGCGAAGAGATCGTCGTCGTCGGCGCGCTGACCGATGTCGAAATCGACCGCGAGGAAATCGAGATCATCCAGGCCAACGACCTGGCCGACCTGTTCCGCCAGGTCCCGTCGGTCAGCGTCGGTGGCGGGGTCGGGCTGGCGCAGAAAATCTATGTCCGCGGACTCGAGGATTCGCTGCTCAACGTCACCATCGACGGTGCGCCGCAGCGCGGGACGCTGTTCCACCATATCGGGCGCGTCACGATCGAGCCCGAACTGCTCGAGACGGTCGATGTGCAGGCGGGGCCGGGCGAGGCGACCGCGGGCTTCGGCGCGGTCGGCGGTGCGATCCGCTTTCGCACGCGCGATGCGGTCGACATGCTGCAGGACGGCCGCAATATCGGCGGCATCGCCAAGGCGGGCTGGTTCAGCAACGACGGCTACAAGCTGTCGGGCACGCTCTACGGCCGCATCGCGGGCGATGTCGGCATCCTCGCCTCCTATGTCCATGTGAACCGCGATCCCTATCAGGACGGCGACGGCGTGACCCAGCTGGCGACGGGCGCTAAGCAGAATCTGGGCTTCGTCAAGATCGGCGGCGAGCTGGGCGGCGGGCATCGCATCACCGCGAGCTACGAGCATCGCCGCGAGAGCGGGCGGTTCGGCCAGCGGCCCAACTGGCCCGTGCTGGCCGGCGCGCGGCTGTTCCCGGTCAAGGGCAAGCGCCAGACCGCGGTGCTCAACTATGGCTATGAAGCGAGCGACGCCGTCGGCATCGAGGCGACGGGTTACTGGACGCGCACCAATTTCAGTCAGGACCGCTTCGACCGCTGGGGGCTCTACGGCGCCGAGATCGAGACCTGGGGCTTCGACGCGCGCGCCAATCTTTCGATCGCCAACCATGATATCACGGTGGGCGCCGAGCATCGCCGCGACCGCGTCAACAGCGCCTATCTGGCCGATCCCGCGATGTGGCAGCCCTGGGCCTGGGACCCCGCCATCGGTAGCTTCACCGAAAAGGGATCGCTGATGGGGGTCTATGTCCAGGATCATTGGCGCGTAATCGATCCGCTGCTGATCAGCTTCGGTGCGCGCTTCGACGCCTATGACCTCGACCAGACGACCTATCGCACCGGCACCAACAGCGAGGGGCTGAGCTTCAACGCCGGCGCCCAGTTCGAGGTCTTCCCTGGGCTGACGCTCAATGCCGGCTATGCCGAGGCGTTTCGCGGCAAGGAGATCGGCGACGCCTTCACGCTCGAAAAGCGTCCCGGCCGCCTGTCGCTGTCGCCGACTTTGCGTCCCGAAAAGGTCGACAATGTCGAGGGCGGGGTGAAATATGACGCGGGCGGCTTCACCGCCTCGGCGGTCTATTACGAAATGCGCATTCGCGACGTCATCCTCGACCAACTCGGCCGCAACGCCGCACAGCCGGTCCAGGACGCGGTGTTTTACGAGAATGTCGGCAAGTTCAAGACCAGGGGGGTCGAACTGCGCGCCGGCTATCGTACCGGCCCGTTCAGCGTCGACGCTTATTATAATCACTATGATTCGCGCCTGAACGGCAACCGGATCGAGGGCTATGAGCATATCGCGCTCGGCAATTCGCTGGGCGACAATTGGGCGGTCACCGTCGGTTTCGAGCCCACCGACACGATCAATCTCCGCGCCAGCCTGACGCGCTTCGAGGATCTGAACGATATCGAGGTGCTGTTCCGCGAAAGCCAGCTGGGCTTCATCGATGGCACACGCCTCATCGACAAGCCCGGCTATACGACGGTCGACCTGTTCGCGAGCTGGCGCCCGCTGGGGACCGACATGGTCGAGCTGCAGGCGGCGGTCTATAATCTGTTCGACCAGCGCTATATCGCGCACGCCAGCACCGCCGATTACGGCCAGCTCGGCCTGCCCGACTATGCGATCGTGTCGGGCCTGCCCGAACCCGGCCGGAACATCCGCCTGACCGCCGCCTTCCGCTTCTGATGGCAGGCGCGGCGGCTCCGCGCCGGCCGCGCCGCGGCCTGAAGCTGTGGCACCGCTGGTTCGGGCTGCTCGCGGCGCTGTGGCTCGCGCTGCTCGCGGTCACGGGCGTCGCGATCACCTTTTACGAGGAGATCGACCGCGCACTGAACGCCGACTGGCGGTCGGTGCCGGCCTCCGGCGCGGCGCCGGCGCCGCTCGACGCCGCGGTCGCGGCGGCCGCGCGCGCGCTGCCGGGCTTCGCCCCCAGCATGATCGAGCTGCCCGGCCATGCCGGCGATACGCTGTGGATGATGGGCCGCGCGCCGGGTTCGGGGATCGCGGGACCGGTGCAGGTCTTTTCCGACCCGCGCGACGGCAGCCTGCTCGGCTGGCGCGAGAGCGGCCGCGTCGCGCTCGACCGGCGACATGTCATGGACATCCTCTACGGCCTCCACATCGACCTGCTCGCCGGGCCGTGGATGATGTGGTTCTTCGGCCTCGTCTCGCTGCTGTGGGCGATCGACCATGGCATCGCGATCGCGCTGGCCTTTCCGCGCGGCGCGCACTGGATCCGCTCCTTTCGCATCGCGGGGCGGCGCGCGAGCCTGAAGCGCCTGTTCGATTCGCACCGCGCCTGGGGCCTGTGGTTCGCGCCGGTAACGCTGGTGCTGGCGGTGACCGGGGTGACGCTGACGTGGGACGAGGACAGCCGCCACGCCGTCGGCCTGCTCTCGCCGGTGACCGGGCGGCTGCACGAAAGCATGGCCGACGTCCCCGAAACGCCGCCGGTGCTGGGGATCGAGGCGGCGCTGGCGCGCGCGGTGGGGACGGCGCGTGCGCGGGTGCACAGCGTGCGGCTGTTCCCCGATCACGGCGTCTATGCCGTGCGCACCTACGACCCGCGCGACCGCGACGACCAGGGGCGGCTGTGGCATTATGTCGCGATGGACGACGGGCGCATCGTCGGGACGCGCCACGACAATGGCACGACCGCGGGGGACGAATTCTTCGCCTGGCAATATCCGCTCCATTCGGGAAAGGCGTTCGGGCTGGCGGGGCGACTGGCGATCCTCGCCGGCGGCGCGGTCACGCTCTGGCTGTGCTGGAGCGGGGTGATGCTGTGGTGGCGCCGGCGGCGATAAACGGCTTTCGCGCCCGGCGCCGGCGCGGCATAAAGGCGGCATGATCAGCCTCCTCTTCGCGCTCGCCGCCGCCGCCCAGTCCCCGACCGTCCCGCCGCAGGCGACGCAGCTGCCGCCGTCGCCCGCCCCGATCCCGGCGCCGGTCACCCCGGTGGTCGAGGTCGACACGCGGCCTTATGTGGCGCTGGTCACCGACCTCGGCACGATCACCGTGCGGCTGGAGGACAAGCGCGCGCCGGTCAGCGCGAAGAATTTCCTGCGCTACGTCGATTCGAAGCGGATGGACGGTTTCAGCTTCTATCGCACGACGAAGAGCTGGGGCCCGGCGAGCCAGCTGATCCAGGCGGGCAATCGCGGCGACGCGCGCAAAAATTATCCGCAGATCGCGCACGAGCCGACCAACGTCACCGGCCTTTCGAACTGCAAGGGCGCGCTGGTGATGGCGCGGCTTTCGCCGGGCGACGCGACGACCGACTTCTTCCTGCTGCTGTCGGACATTCCCGGCTTCGATGCCGACCCGAGCCAGAGCGGCGACAATGCGGGCTTCGCGGTGTTCGGCGAACTGGTCGGTGGCGCCGACATCGCCGAGAAGATCTTCAACGCGCCGATCTCGCCGACGAAGGGCGAGGGGGTGATGGTGGGGCAGATCCTCGATCCGATGGTGACGATCAAGTCGGCGCGCCGCGTCGCTGCCCCCGCCGACGCCCCGAAAGGCTGTGTCGTCAAGGCGCCGTAAATCCGCGCCCGCATCCCGATCATTTATTTTGCGTTCATGCGCGCTGTGGCTATACCGCGCGCATGACTCAGCGTCCCACCCTGCGCGCCTCGACGCGCCTGCTCGCCGCCGCCCTTGTGATCACCCCCCTGCTCGCCGCCTGCGGCGGGGGCAGCGGCGTCAAAAAGGACACGCGCTATGTCGCGCGCGACGTGAGCACGCTGTACCGCGCGGCGCAGGACCGGCTCGACCGCCAGCAATATGGCCTCGCGGCGGCGCTGTTCGACGAGGTCGAGCGCCAGCACCCCTATTCGCCCTGGGCGCGCCGTGCGCAGCTGATGAGCAGCTTCAGCTACTATATGGACCGCGAATATACCCCGGCGATCGAGGCGGCGCAGCGCTTCCTGGCGATCCACCCGGGCAACAAGGACGCGCCCTATGCCTATTATCTGATCGGGCTCAGCTATTATGAGCAGATCAGCGACGTCACCCGCGACCAGAAGATCACGCAGCAGGCGCTCGCCGCGCTGGGCGAGGTGATCCGCCGCTATCCCGACAGCCGCTACGCCGCCGACGCGCGGCTGAAGGTCGACCTGGTGCAGGACCATCTCGCGGGCAAGGAGATGGAGATCGGGCGTTTCTACCAGCGCAGCTCGAACTGGCTCGCCGCGTCGATCCGCTTCCGCGAAGTGACCGAGAAGTTCCAGACGACCAGCCACACGCCCGAGGCGCTCTATCGCCTGACCGAATGCTATCTGGCATTGGGCGTGCCCGCGGAGGCGAAGAAGTCGGCCGCGGTGCTCGGCGCCAACTATCCGGGCAGCGAATGGTATGAGCGCGCGTACAAGCTGATGCAGCGGCACGCGCCGACGGCCTGATCTGCCGACTTGCGCTTTGCGGGCATAGATTCGCATTTTGTTCTGGGGTAAGGGCAGGCCATGCTGACGGCGCTGTCCATCGCCAATATCGTCCTGATCGAACGGCTCGACCTCGATTTCGCGGCCGGGCTCGGCGTGCTCACCGGCGAGACTGGGGCGGGCAAGTCGATCCTGCTCGACGCGCTGGGGCTCGCGCTCGGCGCGCGCGCCGACAGCGCGCTGGTGCGGCAGGGCAGCGACAAGGCGCAGGTGACCGCGAGCTTTGCGCCGCCCGCCGCGGCGACGCCGCTCGGCAGGCTGCTTGCTGAAAACGACATCGAGATTGAGGCGGGCGAACCGTTGCTGATCCGCCGCACGCTCAAGGCCGATGGCGGCAGCCGCGCCTTCTTGAACGACCAGCCCTGTTCGGCGGCGCTGCTGCGCGAGGTCGGCGGGCATCTCGTCGAGATCCACGGCCAGCACGACGACCGCGGCCTGCTCGCGCCCGCGGGGCACCGCGCGCTTCTCGACACCTATGGCCGCTGCGACAGCGCGGCGGTCGCCGCGGCGCACGGCGAATGGCGCGGCGCCGAGGCGCGGCTGGCGGCGGCGCGGGGCGCGCTCGACGAGGCCGAGCGCGACCGCGAGTGGCTGGAGCATTGCGTCGCCGAACTGACCGCGCTGGCGCCGCAGCCGGGCGAAGAAGCCGAACTCGCCGAGGCGCGCAGCACGATGCAGAAGGGCGAGCGCATCGCCGCCGACATGGGCGCGATCATGGCGGCGTTCGAGGGCAGCGACAGTGGTCCTGCGCAGCTGCGCGGCGCGGCGCGGCGGCTCGACCGGCTCGCGGGCGACCATCCCTTGCTCGCCGAGGCGCTGGCGGGGCTCGACCGCGCGATCATCGAGGCGGACGAGGCCGAGCAAAGGCTGGTCGAGGCGGCGCGCGCGCTCGAATATGACCCCGCGCGGCTCGAGGAGACCGAGACGCGATTGTTCGACCTCCGCGCGATGGCGCGCAAACATCATGTCCAGCCCGACGAACTCGCGACGCTCGCGGGCGACCTC
This sequence comes from Sphingopyxis sp. HIX, assembly GCF_001468285.1. Lineage (GTDB taxonomy): Bacteria > Pseudomonadota > Alphaproteobacteria > Sphingomonadales > Sphingomonadaceae > Sphingopyxis. Next base: position 37,462 of record NZ_LNSB01000004.1, read on the forward strand.
GCGGCGCGGCTCGACGCGATCGAAGGCGGCAGCGAAGGCCTCGCCAAGCTCGAGGCCGAGGTCGCGGCGAAGGCCGCGGCCTATACCCACGCTGCGACCGCGCTGTCCGATGCGCGCAGCAAGGCCGCGGCGCGGCTCGACAAGGCGGTGGCGGGCGAACTGGTGCCGCTGAGGCTCGACGCCGCGCGCTTCCAGACGCTCGTCGAGCGCCTGCCCGCCGAACGCTGGGGCGAGGGCGGCATGGACCGCGTCGAATTCCTCATCTCGACCAACCCCGGCGCGCCCTTCGCGCCGCTGATCAAGATCGCGTCGGGCGGCGAATTGTCGCGCTTCATCCTCGCCTTGAAGGTCGCGCTCGCCGAAGAGGGCGGTGCCGACACGATCATCTTCGACGAGATCGACCGCGGCGTCGGCGGCGCGGTGGCGAGCGCGATCGGGGAACGACTGGCCAAGCTCGCGAGCGGCGCCAAGCAGTTGCTCGCGGTCACCCACAGCCCGCAGGTCGCGGCGAAAGGCGCGGCGCATTTCCTGATCGCCAAGTCGAGCCAGGGCACGGTCACCCGCACCGGCGTTCGGGCCCTCGACGAAAGCGAACGCCGCGAAGAAATCGCGCGCATGCTTTCGGGGGCGGAAGTGACCGACGAAGCAAGGGCGCAGGCCGAGCGGTTGCTGGAGACCGTTGGGTGATCCACCGGGCAAATCCGAAAACCCCTCCTCTTCAGAGGAGGGGCAGCGAGACTTGGTCCGGCGTAGCCGGGCCTAGTCGCAGCGGGGTGGTGCAATGAGCCGCGCGCGCTATCGCGCGCCACCACCCCAACCCCTCCTCTGAAGAGGAGGGGCTTTATGGTTGAACGCCAAGTCATGCTCGCCCGCGCGGCCAAGATGCGCCGTGAACCGACGGAAGCCGAAAAACGGCTTTGGAGATATCTTTCCGGGGCGAAGCTGAGCGGTTTGAAGTTCCGCAGACAGGCGACCATCGGCGTCCGCATTGTTGATTTCTTCTGTCCATCGAAGGGCCTGATCGTAGAGATCGACGGCATGACCCATGATCGCGAAAGCGATGTCGCGATGGACGGTCGGATGATGGCCCAATATGGCTATGCGACCATCCGGGTGACAAACGATGATGTGATCAGGAATATGGACGGCGTGCTACGTCAGATAGAAATTATGGCGCATGGGCTGCAAGACCGATGGCCCCACCCCAGCCCCTCCCCTGAAGGGGAGGGGCTTTAGTGACGTCGCACCCGCTCGACCGCCCGGTCTGGTCGATGCTCACCGGCCGGCAGGCGCATCTCGCCGAGGGTGCCGCGCCAGCGTTCCGGATCGATCGCGGTTACGGTGTGTTCGGCGTCGCGGCGGACACCGGCGCCGTGGCGCAGGCGGCGCTTGTCGCGCTGATCCCCGTGGGTGGCGAGCTCTGGATCGTCGAGGGCGAGCCCTGGCCGGTCCCGCCCGGCGCGCGCGAGGTGAAGCGCGCCATCCTCGCGCAGATGGTCGCCGAGGGCTCGCCGCCCGCAGCGCGCGACGGCGAGCCCGTCATGATCGCGCTCGGCGATGCCGATGCCGCCGAAATGGCCGCGCTCGCCGATCATGCCAAGCCCGGCCCCTGGGGGCCAAAGACGCATCTCTACGGCCCCTTCTACGGCGTACGCGAGGACGGCCGCCTGCTCGCGATGGCGGGGCAGCGCATGCTGATGCCCGGCATGGCCGAGGTCAGCGGCGTTGCGACATGGGAAGATTGCCGCGGCCGCGGGCTGGCGCGCTCGCTGATCGGCCATGTCATGCGCGCCATGGCCCTGCGCGGCGAGACGCCGTTCCTGCACAGCTATGCCGACAATGCGGGCGCGATCGGGCTCTACGAGTCGCTCGGTTTCCGCGTGCGGCGGCAGGTGCATGTGCTGGTGATCGCGCGGTGAACCGCCGCGAGCATCTTGCCTTGCTCGCGATGGCGGCGGCGCTGCTGCCCGCGACCAAGCTTCGCGCCCTGGAGGACATCATGGAAGAAGCCGATCCGCAATATGGCCTGCTCGGCCAGATGCTCGCGCAGCCCGGCAAGCGCGCCGAACTGGTCGCGGCGCTGACCGAAGGCACGGGCGAAATGCCCGGCAATATCGCCTATCTGATCGGCGAGGACAGCGCGAACCCCGACGCGATCTGGATCGTCGAGCTGTGGGACAGCAAGGAATCGCATGCCGCCTCGCTGAAGCTGCCCGCGGTGCAGGCGGCGATCCAGAAGGGTCGCCCGCTTATCGCAGGATTTGGTACTCGCGCCGAGTTCAAGCCGGTGGCAAAGACCGGTGCATGACCGAGATTGAATCGCTGTCCGAAGCCGGTGCCGCCAACGAATTGATGCGGCTGGCGAAGACTATCGCCTATCACAGCAAGCGTTACCATGCCGAGGACGCGCCCGAGATTTCGGACGCCGATTATGACGCGCTCGTCCGCCGCAACAACGAACTCGAAGCCGCCTTTCCCCACCTGATCCGCGCCGACAGCCCGAACAATGTAGTCGGCGCCGCGGTCGAGGCGTCGCCGCTCGCCAAGGTCACGCACCGGCAGCGGATGATGAGCCTCGACAATGCGTTCGGCGATGACGATGTCGCCGAGTTCGCCGCGCGCGTGCGGCGTTTCCTCAACCTCGGCGAGGGCGACGCGGTCGCGCTGACCGCCGAGGACAAGATCGACGGCCTCTCCTGCTCGCTGCGCTACGAAAAGGGCAAGCTGGTCCAAGCCGCGACGCGCGGCGACGGCAGCGTCGGCGAGGATGTCACCCCGAACGTCGCGACGATCGCCGACATTCCGCAGCAGCTGAAGGGCGAGGTGCCCGACGTCTTCGAAATCCGCGGCGAAGTCTATATGGCCAAGACCGATTTCGCCGCGCTCAACGCGCGGCTGATGGACGAGGGCCGGGCGCTCGCCGCGCAGCGCGAGGCCGAGTTCGACCCCGCCACCGTTCGCCAGTTCGCCAACCCGCGCAACGCTGCCGCGGGTTCGCTGCGCCAGAAGGACGCGAGCGTCACCGCGTCGCGCCCGCTCCGCTTCCTCGCGCACGGCTGGGGCGAGGTCAGCGGCTTGCCCGCCGACACGCAGTTCGACATGATGCAGCGCATCGCGAGCTGGGGCGTGCCGGTGTCGCCGCTGCTGCAGCGCTTCGAAGATGTCGAGGGCGTGCTCGCGCATTACCGCATGATCGAGGCGACACGCGCCGAACTGCCCTATGATATCGACGGCGTCGTCTACAAGGTCGACCGGCTCGACTGGCAGGCGCGGCTGGGCTTCGTCGCCAAGGCGCCGCGCTGGGCGATCGCGCATAAATTCCCCGCCGAACGCGCGCAGACCACGCTGGAGGCCATCGACATCCAGGTCGGGCGCACCGGCAAGCTCACCCCCGTCGGGCGGCTGACCCCGGTCACCGTCGGCGGGGTCGTCGTGTCGAACGTCACGCTCCACAACCGCGACGAGATCGGCCGACTGGGGGTGCGTCCCGGCGACCGCGTCGTGATCCAGCGCGCCGGCGACGTGATCCCGCAGGTGGTCGAGAACCTCACCCGCGACGAGGACCGCGCCGCCTACGCCTTCCCCGACCATTGCCCGGTTTGCGGCAGCGAGGCGGTCGCCGAGGAGGGCGAGGTCGATGTGCGCTGCACCGGCGGCCTGATCTGCAATGCGCAGAAGTTCGAGCGCCTGCGCCACTTCGTCAGCCGCGGCGCGCTCGATATCGAGGGGCTGGGCGAAAAGAGCATCCAGGAATTCCTCGATCTCGGCTGGCTCGACAAGGGGCCCGCCGATATCTTCCGGCTCAAGGCACACCGCGAGGAGCTGCTCGCTCGCGAGGGATGGAAGGAGAAGTCGGTCGACAACCTCATTGCCGCGATCGAGGCGAAGCGGTCGCCCGACGCCGCGCGATTGCTCTTCGGGCTCGGCATCCGCCATATCGGCGCGGTCACCGCACGCGACCTCCTGAAGGGCCTCGGCGATATCGCGCGGCTTCCCGAAGCCGCGGCGGGCATCCAGGGCTGGCTCGACGCCAATCCGCAGGGCGAGGGCGAATCCGACGGCAAATATCTCGCGCGCCGGATGGACGCGATCAAGGCGATCCTCGAAGTGCGCGCCGACGGCATCGGTCCCGCGGTCGCCGAAGCGCTCGGCGATTTTTTCCGCGAACCGCATAATCGCGAATTGTGGGACGATTTGCTCTCCGAGGTCTCGCCGCCGCCCTACATCGTCGAAACGCGCGAGAGCGAAGTGTCGGGCATGACCGTCGTCTTCACCGGCAAGCTCGAGACGATGAGCCGCGACGAGGCCAAGGCGCAGGCCGAGGCGCTCGGCGCCAAGGCCGCGGGCAGCGTCAGCGCCAAGACCGACCTCGTCGTCGCGGGCCCCGGCGCAGGATCGAAGCTCAAGCAGGCGTCGGCGCTCGGCATCCGCGTGATCGACGAGGGTGAATGGGCGGCGATCGTCGCGGCGGCGGGATAAGTCACAAGCAAATCCCGTTCGCCCTGAGCTTGTCGAAGGGCTGTTCTTCCTTCTTTCAACGTTGCAAGTAAGGACGGTCCTTCGACAAGCTCAGGACAAACGGGGGAAGGGGAGCCCGGCTCGATGGCAAAGCGTGACTATCTCGACCATCTGATGCGCGATCTCGAATCGCATACCGAGGTGCGGCGGTTCGGCAGCGGCTGGCTGTCGGGTTTCTTCGCGCTGCTCTTTGCGATTGCCGGTTTCGGCATGGTGATCGCGCTGCGCTTTCCCGACTGGTTCGCGACCCCAGAACTCGAGATCGTAAAGGATTGGGGCGGCTTCCGCGGCGTCGTCCACCTCGTGCTGCTCGCGAGTTACGCGCTCGCGCTGCTCAGCCTGTTGCTGCGGCCGCGCAAGGTGCTCGGCGCGACCGCGCTGATCATCGCGCTCGCCGCCGCGCTGATCGGCGGCGCCAATGTCCAGCCCGCAGAGACGCGCGACTGGGGCATTTTTTTCGGGCTCGACTTCTTCGTCGTGAACCTGCTGATCACCGGCTTCATGTTCGCGCCGCTCGAACGCGCCTTCCCGCACCGCCGCGCGCAGCGGCTGTTCCGCACCGAATGGCGCGAGGATCTCTTCTATTATCTCGTCAGCACGATGTTCGTGCAGGTGCTGGGCTTCCTTGCGCTGGCACCGCAGCAGTTCGTCAACGACCATACGAGCAACTGGGACGCGTTCCGCGCGGCGGTCGCCTCGCTGCCGTGGATCGTCCAGTTCCTGATCGTGCTCGTCGCGTCGGACGTGGTGCAATATTTCTTCCACCGCACCTTCCACCGCTACCCCTTCCTCTGGGGTTTCCACGCGGTGCACCACAGCGCGAAATCGATGGACTGGCTCGCGGGATCGCGGATGCATTTCATCGAGATCATCCTGCTCCGCGCGATCACCTCGCTGCCGCTCTTCACGCTGGGCTTCAGCCCCTCGGTGATGCAGGCCTATATCGGCTTCGTCTATGTCTGGTCGTCGCTGCTCCACGCCAATGTCGGGGGCAATTTCAATCGCCTCGGCCACTGGATCGCGACGCCGCGCTTCCACCACTGGCACCACGGGCTCGAGCGCGAGGCGTTCGACGTCAATTTTGCGATCCATTTCCCGTGGATCGACAAAATCTTCGGCACCTTCCATTTGCCCAAGGACCGCTGGCCCGAAAATTACGGCATCCCCGAGGATGTGCCGAAGAGCTATTGGGGGCAACTCCTCTACCCCTGGACGCGGACGGGCAAGAAGACCGACGAGACGCCGGCGGAATAGAGTCGCGCAGAGGTCGTTCAGATTTGTTCATGCGGAGGCGCGGAGACGCGGAGACGCGGAGACGCGGAGAATGAAGAAAGAATGATTCGCGCAGAGGCGCCGAGGACGCAGAGAAGAGAGAAATGGGCGGCGAAGCCGCCAAACCTTTTTCTTCTCCGCGCCTCCGCGCCTCCGCGTGAACCATGAGGACGCGGCCGCTTGCCACCCGCTTTGGCAGGGCATAAAGGCCCCGCGTGGGCCTCCTCGCCGCCTTTCGCCGTCCGGGCATCCTCCTCTTGCTGCCGCTTCTGCTCGCGCTCGCCGCGCGCATCCTCGTCGCGCCGGGCTGGATGATCGAGGTCGACGGCAGCGGGTCGATCACCGTGCGCGTCTGTTCGGACCCGGCCAACCCGGGCGCGACCATGACGATCCCGATCGAAAAAGCCGCGGGCCACGACGGCGAGGTGCAGCAGCATTGCCCGTGGGGGGCGCTCGCGGTCGCGCCGATCGTCCCCGCCGAACCCGCGCTGCCCGCCGCGCCCATGGCGGTCGAGCCGCTGCCGGTCGCGATCCCCGCGCTCGGTTTTGCCCCCGGCATCGCCTCGCCGCTGCCGCCGAGTACGGGACCACCCTCCTTCGCCTGATCCAGCCTGAAACGACCGCCCGCGCCCCATGCGCGGCGCGGCCCCATGCCTGTATCCAGGGAAGATAGTCCATGAAGAATCACGCACCCCGCGCGGCGCCCTTGCTCGCGCTCGCCTTCGCCCCGTTCGCCGTTCATGCCGAAGATGCGGCCGACACGACGATCATCGTCACAGCGCCGCAGCTCACCGACGCCGCCGAGGCGCAGGTCGCCCGGACCCCCGGCGGCGCCGACGTCGTCGGCCATGAAGATTATGCCGACAAGTCGATCATGTCCCTGCGCGACACGCTCGCCTTCTCGCCCGGCGTCTATCTCCAGCCGCGCTACGGGCAGGAGGTACGCATTTCGATCCGCGGCTCGGGGCTGTCGCGCGGTTTCCATATGCGTGGGCTGACGCTGCTCCAGGACGGGGTGCCGATCAACCTCGCCGACGACAATGGCGATTTCCAGGAGCTCGAGCCGATCTTCTTCGACCATATTGAAGTCTATCGCGGCGCGAATGCACTGCGCTTCGGCTCGGGCACGCTGGGGGGCGCGGTCAATGGCGTCACGCCGACCGGGCGCACCGCCGAGGGTTTTTATCTGCGCGGCGACATCGGCAGCTTCGACAGCTATCGCGGGCTTGTATCCGCGGGCGTCGCGGGGGACCGGGTCGACGCTTGGGGCGCGATCAGCGCCGACACGTCGGACGGCGACCGCGATCATGTGAAACGGCGGAGCTTCCGCTTCCACGGCAATGTCGGACTGCAATTGAGCGAGGAGATCTCGACGCGCTTCTACGCCAGCTACAACGACATCGCGCAGGAAATCCCCGGCGCGCTGACCTACGCCCAGGCGCTGACCACGCCGCGCATGGCGAGCGCCGCCGCGGTCGCGGGCGATCAGGCGCGCGACATCGTCTCGCTGCGGCTGCAGAACCGCACGCGCTTCGACTGGGGCGCCTTTCGCTTCGACGTCGGCGGTTTCGTCAATTCGAAATCGCTCTACCACCCGATCTTCCAGGTCATCGATCAGGATTCGGTCGATATCGGCGGCTTCTTCCGCGCCGATTATGCCAGCGGCCCGGTCGAGTTCACGCTGGGCGGCGAAATCCGCCGCGGCACCACCGACGCGCGGCAATATGTCAACATCGCCGGCCGGCGCGGCGCGCTGACCTTCGACGCCGACCAGAGTGCGCGCACCTCCAGCCTCTATGGCGAAGTGCGCGTGCGGCCGGCCGAACGGCTGACCCTGATCGCGGGTGGCGTCTATGCCGACGGTTTCCGCAAGCGCCGCGTCAACCTGTCGACCTCGCAAGACGGGCGGATCGACTTCGACGCCTTCTCGCCAAAATTCGGCTTGTTGTTCGAACCGTCGGCGAATGTGCAGCTCTTCGCCAATTACAGCCGTTCGGCCGAATTCCCGGGCTTCGGTGAGGTGTTCCAAAGTATCGGCACGCCGCCGATCAGCCAGCTCGTCTCGACCATCCGTCCGCAGCGCGCCTGGACGGCCGAAGTCGGCACGCGCGGAAAGGCGGGGATCGTGCGCTGGGATCTCGCGCTCTATCGCGCGGCGCTGACGGGCGAACTGCTGCAGTTCACCACCAGCACCAGCATCCCCGCGGCGACCTTCAACGCCGGCCGCACCCTGCACCAGGGCGTCGAGGCATCCGTCGAGATCGCCCCGACCAACTGGCTGCGCTTGCGGCAGGTCTATTCCTACAGCGACTTCCGCTTCCGGAATGACGCGGAGTTCGGTGACAACCGCCTGCCGGTCGTGCCGAAGCATGTCTACCGCGGCGAACTGCGCATCGGCACCGACGCGCTGCATGTTGCGCCGAATGTCGAATGGGTGCCCGATGGGCCGTTCGCCGATTATCGGAACCAGATCCGCACCCCAGGCTATGCGCTACTCGGCGTGACCGGCGGGATGAAGGTGACCGACGGCATCGACGCCTTCGTCGATGTCCGCAATATCACCGGCAAGAAGGCGATCGGCGACATCAGCGCGGCGATTGCGGCGACGCCGGCGTCGGCGATCTACTACCCCGTCGAACGCCGCGCGGTCTCCGCCGGCATTCGCGCGCGCTTCTGAGGGGAAGGAGGATGACCGACCGCAATCGCCTTCCGCTCTATCGCACGATCTGGCGCTGGCATTTCTACGCCGGGCTGTTCGTCATCCCCTTCGTCCTGATCCTTTCGGTGACGGGCGCGGCCTATCTGTTCAAGCCGCAACTCGACCGGTGGGAGGAGCGCGGCTGGCGGGGCCTGCCGACCGCGGGAGCGGTCGACGCCGATGCGCAGGTTGCCGCCGCGCTCGGCGATTTTCCGGGCGCCAGTTTTCATTATTACCGGATTCCCGAGGCGCCCGGCGACGCCGCGGTCGTCCATCTCGGCCTCTCCAACGGCACGATGCGCGACGTCGCGGTGTCGCCGCAGGGCGAAGTGATCGGCTCGGCCGATCCCGAGGGGCGGATTTCGGCGTGGCTCGCGAAAATCCATGGCAGCCTGCTGATCGGGCGCACCGGCGAGCTGATCGTTGAGCTCGTGGCGAACTGGGCGATCGTGATGATCCTGACCGGGCTTTACCTCTGGTGGCCGCGCGGGCGCGGGATGGCGGGGGTGGCCTGGCCGCGGCTGTCGCTCGGCGGCCGCACGGCGCTACGCGACTTCCACGCGGTGACCGGCTTCTGGGTGTCGGGGCTCGCGCTTGCCCTGCTGCTTACCGCGCTGCCGTGGACCGACGTCTGGGCGAGCGGCTTCCGCGCGCTCCGCGCCGAGATGGGCTGGGTGTCGGGCACGCAGGACTGGAAGAGCGGCGGCGATCATCACGCCGCGCACGACCATGATGCGATGGCGATGGCCGGTCATGGCGACCATGCGGCGCCCCTCGTTCCGCTCGCGCGGATCGTCGCGCTCGCCAAAGCCGAGCGCATGCCCGCCCCCGCGATCGTCCAGCCGCCCGGCGCGCCCAATCTCTTCGGGCCACCCAACGGCCGGGTCTGGACGCTGACGACGCAGACGCAGAATCGCCCGCTGGTGCGCAAGGTCGGCTACGACCCCGGGACCGGCGCCGAAGTGTCGCGCAGTGGCTTTGCCGACAAGCATGGCATCGACCGCGCGGTCGGTTATGGCATCGCCTGGCACGAGGGGCAGTTGTTTGGCTGGGTCAACCAGCTGATCGGCGTCGCGACCGCGCTCGCACTGATCACGCTCGCCGTTTCGGGCTTGCTGATGTGGCGCCGCCGCAAGCCCGCGGATGCGCTCGGGGCGCCGCCACAGGTTCGCGACCCGGCGCGGCTGAAGGGCGTGGCGGCGATCCTGCTGGTCCTCGCCGCCTTGCTGCCCTTGCTCGCCGCCTCGCTGATCCTGCTGTGGGCCGTGGAAAGGCTCGTCCTGCCGCGCCTCCCGCGCGCGGCGCGCTGGCTCGGGATCGGGCGCACGGCCGCCTAGGCCGTCGTCGCCACCGCTGGCCGCGCGGGAGCTGCGGGCACCGCGCCGGGAATCGCGGCATGCATATCCTTGTTCTCGGGAAAGATCGGCCACAGCAACTGCTGGCCCAGCGTCGCGGGCGGCAGATTCTCGACGCCATAGCTCGTCGGATAGCTGCGGGTGATCTTCGCGGTGCCGAACAGCACGTCCCAGAAGAAGAGCAGGTTTCCGAAATTGCCCTTGTAATGGACCGCGCCGTCGCTGAGGTGGCGGCCGTGGTGCGCGTGGTGGGTCGCCGGGGTGCTGATCACGCGCTCGACGACCCACATCAGCGGCGACAGCGCCTTGATCCGGTAGAGCGGCCGGTCCCACGCAAAATCGCTGTGCGCGCCGATGATCACCGCCATCTTGACGACCAGATAACCGGCATAGAACCAGCCGAGCCCCAGATAGACGAGCACCCCGGCGAACCAGATGCTCGGCATCATCGCGTAATAGAGGATGTTGTTCCGGTAGACGAGCCGAACGCTCATATAGCGCGCATTATGGTGCGCGCGGTGGAGGTTGTAGAGCCAGGCGAAGCTGTGGCTCGCGCGGTGCCACCAATATTGCATCATATCTTCGCAGACGAGGAACAACGCGAGCGCGGCGAGGAAGGGGATGCCGGCGAGCGCCCCCGCATCATGCGGGAAAAGCGCATGGCCGATCGAGCCGACTGCGAGCAGGATGAGCGGCTGGGTGACGACGAGCAGCATCAGCGTGCTGACGATTTCCAATATGCCGTCGTGGCGCGTCTGCTCGTCCTTGGCGAACAGGCGGGTGAAGGCGAGTTCGAGCAGCGCGAAGGCCAGATAGATCGCCATTACGATCAGGCTCGATTGGGCAGTGGTCAGATACATGTCGCGGCGCTCCCATGGCCAGCGGCAAGTCGTTGCTTGCCGTGACCCCGTCCTTGCCACAGTGTCGCGACTCGAAATGCAAAGGACTTATCAATTCGCCATGACCGCGCGTGCGACGCTGTCGCCGCACGAACTGGGGCAGCTGACGGCGCGCGCGCGGGTGCGCGATTTCGCCGACGGCCAGTTCGTCCAGTATCAGGGCGATCCCGGCGACGAGTTTTGGGCGGTGGTCGAGGGGCATGTCGCCGTCGGGCGCTTTGCCGCCGACGGGGGCTTTACCCATTTCGGCGTGCTCGGCGCGGGCGACCTGTTCGGCGAGCTCGCCTTTTTCACCGGCGTGCCGCGCCAGGTCGATGCGCTGGCCAGCGGCCCGGCGCGGCTCATCGCGATCGACCGGCCGCTGCTGCGCCAGCTGATGGCGGCCGATGTCGGCTGGGCCGAGCTATTGCTGCGCAGCCTCTCGCGTCAGCTGGCCGCGACGCTCGACACGATCGACGCCGAACGACGGCTGTCGATCCGCGACCGCCTGCTCGCGATGCTCCGCGTCATGGCGAAGGAAAGCGCGGGCGGCGACCGGGTCGCCGCGACCCAGCAGCAGCTGGCCGACCTGCTCGGCGTTTCGCGCGTGACGCTCGGCGCGGCGCTGCGTATATTGGCCGACGCCGGGGAGGTCGAACGCGGCTATGGCCATATCCGCCTGCTGCGGCCGCCCGGCAGAAACGGTTTCATTTGAAACCTTTTCATGCTAGGCGGTTCCCATGAAAGACGGCTTTACCCACGTCCACGACACCCCGCCGCCCGGCGCCGCGGCCGATTGGACGATTTCGCAGGATTGGGACGCCTTCACCGCCGACGAACATGCGATGTGGGACCGGCTTTTCGCGCGCCAGTCGGCGATGCTGCCGGGCCGCGCGTCGGAGGCGTTTCTGCGCGGCATCGACGTGCTGCGGCTCGAAAAGCCGGGCATTCCCGATTACCGCGAGCTCAACGCGCGGCTGATGGCGGCGACGGGGTGGCAGGTCGTCGCGGTGCCGGGGCTGGTCCCCGACGAGGTGTTTTTCGACCATCTCGCGAATCGCCGCTTCCCCGCGGGCAACTTCATCCGCACCCCCGAACAGCTTGACTATCTGCAAGAGCCCGACGTCTTCCACGACGTCTTCGGCCATGTCCCGATGCTCGCCGATCCGGTGTTCGCCGACTATATGGTCGCCTATGGCGAGGGGGGCCTCCGAAGCCTGAAATTCGACGCGCTGAAGCAGCTCGCGCGACTTTACTGGTACACCGTCGAGTTCGGGCTGATCCGCGAAGCGGGCGGCCTGCGCATCTATGGGGCGGGCATCGTGTCGAGCTTTGCCGAGAGCGTCTTCGCGCTCGACTCGGACAGCCCTAACCGCATCGGTTTCGACCTCGCGCGCGTGATGCGCACCGATTACCGGATCGACGATTTTCAGCAGAATTATTTCGTCATCGACAGCCTCGATCAGCTGCTGGAAACGACGGTGAACACCGATTTCGCGCCGCTCTATGCCGCAAACGACGCGCTGCCGCCGATCGCCATTGCTGACATCTTGCCGGGCGACGCGGTGATCACCCGTGGCACGCAGGATTACGCGCTGGCGAAGAGCGGCTAGGCGCTACCAGCTGCCGAAGCTCGCGTCGGCCGGGTCCGCGCGGTGGAAGGCGCGTTCCTTGCGGCGCCAGCCGTAGCGGCGGCGCTTCACCAGCAGCAGGCACGGCCACTCGGCGCTGCCGCCGCGCGCGGCGAGGCGGAAGCCCTGCGCGCGATAGGCCGCGAGCACCGGCTCCATCTGGCGCGCGATCAGCCCCGCGAGGATCGCGCGGCCGCCGGGCGCGGTGACGCTGGCGATATCGGGGGCGAGGGTGATCAGCGGCCCCGCGAGGATGTTCGCGATGACGAGATCGTAGGGCGCGCGGTGGCGAATCGACGCATGGTCGGTCCCCGGCGCGACCGCGACCGCCAGCCGCCCGCCGCCGCGCCCCAGCGGCACGGCGTTGATCCCGGCATTGTCCTTGGTCACGAAGATGCTCGCGGGGTCGATATCCGAGGCGATCGTCCGCGCGCGGGGCCACAGCGCCATGGCGGCGAAGGCGAGCAGCCCGGTGCCGGTGCCGATATCGGCGATGTTGCGCGGGTTCGCACCCTGCCGCGCCAGCCGGTCGAGCATCGCGAGGCAGCCCGCGGTGGTGTCGTGCCCTCCGGTGCCGAAGGCTTGGCTCGCGTCGATCAGAAAGGCCGTCGCGCCCGCGGGCACGCGGTCGGCGTGGCTGCTGGTGTGGACGAAGAAGCGCCCTGCCTGCACGGGGTCCAGCCCCTGCTGCGACAGGGTGACCCAATCCTCCTCGGGCAGTTCGGCGACGACGGGCTTGGCGCCCTTCGCGCTCGGCACGAGCGACTGGAGCAGCTTCAACAGCGCCGCGCCGGGCTGGTCGTCCACATAGGCGTCGAGCTGCCACAGCCCGGCATCCTCGTCGATCTCGCGCGTCACCACGACGGGCGCCTCGGGCGCGGCGTCGAGCGCGGGAATCTCGCCTGACAGCGCCTCGGCCTCGGCGCGGGTGCAGGGGAGCGAGACGATCCAACTCATTTTGCGGCGGCTTCCTTCGCCAGCCGGTCGTCGAGGCGCTTCGCTGCCGCCGCGGCATAGGTCTTGCAGCCGCTCGCGTCGATCAGCGGGGCTTCGCCCGCGAGCCGCTCGAACAGCGCGCTTGCGCCCGGATGCGGGGTGATCAGCAGGTCACAAGGGAGCGTCGGCACCTTGGCGAAGGTCGTACGCATCATTGCGACATAGTCGGGATGATCGGTGAAGCGGTAGGCGTCGCCCGACACCGCGCTCAGGCTGTCGACATAGGCGATGGTGCGGCAATCGCCGCCGTCGCACGACCGCCAGGTCCAGCTCGTGCTGCCCGGCGTGTGTCCGGGCGTCGCGTGCAGCGTCAGGCGGAGGTCGCGGATCGGCAGCGCCTCGCCGTCCCTGAGTTCGCGTGCGACCTTGACGCCGCGGAAGGGCGGGATGGCGCCGCGCTGCGGGTCGATCGCCTCGGGCTCGCCGCTGCTCAGCGTCGCCACCGCTTCCTTTCGGGCGAGCACCGCGGCGCCGGTGGCGTCCTGCAGCGCCTTGAGGCCGCCGACATGGTCGAGATGCTCGTGGCTCGCGAGCAGGTAGCGGACATTGGCGGGGTCGAAACCGAGCGCGCGGATATTGGCGAGGATGGCGGGCGCGGCTTCTTCGGTCGCGCCGTCGATCAGCACCAGCCCGTCGGGGCTCGCGATCAGCAGCGCGGTGATACCGCAGGTGCCGACATAATAGGTGTTGCCATGGATCTTCGCGGGCGGCGCGGGGTCGCTCCAGCCGTCGCGGCCCTCGCAGGCGGCCGCTAGCGCCTTGCCGGTGGAGGCGGGTGCGGCGGTGACGGGCGCCTGCTGCGGCGCGCAGCCCGCGAGCGCCAGCGCGGCGAGAAGCGCGAGCCTAGCGGACATAGCTCGCCCCATTCACGTCGAGCACCGCGCCGGTCATCGACGCGGGCGCATCCAGCGCGCACCAGCGCGCCATCTCCGCCACTTCGTCGGGCATCGCGACGCGGCCGAGCGGGATGTCGGCGAGCAATTTTTCGCCGCCCCGGCTCGCCAGATAGTCCTCGGCCATGCCCGTCATCGTGAAGCCCGGGCAGATGGCGAAGGCGAGGATATTCTCCTTCGCATAAGCGCGGGCGATCGTCTTGGTCATCGCGACCATGCCCGCCTTCGACGCGGCATAATGCCAGTGCGCGGGGCTGTCGCCGCGATGCGCGGCGCGGCTCGCGATATTGACGATGCGGCCGGGCGAGCCGCGCTCCTGCCAGTGCAGCACCGCGCGGCGGCAGAAGAGCGCGCTCGCGGTGAGGTTGATCTGGAGCGTGCGGTCCCAGTTGGCGAGCCAGTCGGCGTCGCCGACATCGACCGGGTTCGCTTCGAACACCCCGGCGTTGTTGACGAGGACGTCGATACGGCCGTCCAAATGCGCGAGCGCGCGGTTCCAGATGCGGTCGGGGACCGCGGGATCGGCGAGGTCGCCGTCGGCGCTCGACAGCGCGACGACCTTGATGGTGTCGGAAACCAGCGCCTCGGCGATCGCCGCGCCGATGCCGCGGCTCGCGCCGCTGATCAGGATATGGGTGTGCATGGCCTCGCCTTAGAGGCCTCGGCGATGCCGCGCTAGAGCCCAACCCCGACGGAGGCCAGGGTCCGGTCGAAAGCTGTGGACGACGGGCTCAGGCGACCCGGCGGCTGAACTCGCTCGCGGCCTTTTCGAGCGACTGCAGCCGCTCGCCCATGCGCGAGAATTCTTCGCTCAGCACGCTGATCTCGCCCGCGACCATGCCCGAATCGTTGCGGATGCTGGCGATGGTCGACGACATCGAGTCGGCGGCGAGCGCGGTTTCGTCGACCGCCGCGGTGATCGAGGTGACCGTCTGCGCCTGCGCGTCCATCGCGTCGCGGATGCGCTGCGCCGAATGCTGGACCTCGACGATCGTCGCCTGGATCGACTGGTTTGCGCTGACCGATCCGCGCGTCGCCTGCTGGATCGCGGTGATCTTGCCCGCGATATCGTCGGTCGCGCGCGCGGTCTCGTTGGCGAGGCTCTTCACCTCCTGCGCGACGACCGCGAAGCCGCGGCCCGATTCGCCCGCGCGCGCGGCCTCGATGGTGGCGTTGAGCGCGAGCAGGTTGGTCTGCCCCGCGATCTCGCGGATCAGGCCCAGAATCGATTCGATCGATTCGGCGTGGTGCGATAGCGCTTCGGACATGGCGACCGCCTCACCCGCCTGTTCGGAGGCGCGCGTCGCGACGCTGGCCGAGGCTTCGACTTCGCTGCGCGCATCCTCGATCGCGCGGATGAGGCCGGCGGCGGTCGAGGCGGCTTCGCGCATCGCGATCGCCGACTGCTCGGACGCCGCGGCGACCTCGCTCGTCTTGGCGATCATGCCCTTCGCCGCCTGGTCGGCCGAGGCGGCCTGCTTGGCGAGTTCGCGGCGCACCCCGTCGGTATCCTGCACGAGCGAGGCAATGGATTGGTCGAAATCGCCCGCCAGCGCCTGACGCTCGGACGAGACGACCGCGCGGTCGAGCTTTTCGGCGTAGCGCTGCATGATGTCATATTCGAGCAGGCCGAGGCGGTTCATCGCGCTCGCCAGGCGGACCAGCCGCGCCTCGTCGCTGCGGCACGCTTCGGCGATATATTCGAAGGTCAGCCGCTGGCTTTCGGCCATGCACGACAGCACCGACGCGAGCGGCAGGTTCACGCGGCGCGCCATATGCGTGTTCTGGCACGCGATCGTCGCGACCTCCTGCCCGGCGGCGTCGCGATATTTGACCGCGCTGTGGTGCGCGCTGCCGCGGACATAGCTGTCGTAGAGGTCTCCCTCGACGCGGCGGTCGACCGAGGGCAGCGTGTTGAACACGTCCCAATAGGCGCGCGCGATCGCTTCCTCGCGCCCCGCGATGATCTGATGGATTTCGGCGCCGTCGGCGGCGAGCCGACCGTCGAGGTCATAGAAGGGAAAGCGCTCCGACATCGAAATCGGGTCGATCTGCTGCTTATGAATCGGATTTTCCTTCACCATGATCCTGCTTCCCTCACCATGTTCGTGGCGCGCGGCGCTGCCGTCCGCTGTCACCGGCGAAAATCATGACCGATCTATGTGGGGAAGGGGTAAATTCGGCGTTAACCAGCCGCGCAAATTTTGGCTTCAGCTCTCGCCGCGCACCGGATAGCCCTCGAACGCCTTGATCGTGCGCAGCGCAAAGGCGCTGTGCATCGCCGCGACCCCGGGCAGCCGCGACAGGCAGTGGCGGTGCAGCCGGTCGAAATCGGCGACGTTGCGCGCCGCGACGCGCAGCCGGTAATCCGACGCGCCCGACAAGAGCTGGCACTCCAATATTTCGTCGAAGCTCTTCACCGCCGCCTCGAACGCGGTGAGCGCCTCCTCGCTCTGCGAATGCAGGCTGATGTCGACGAAGACGTCGAGCCCCAGCCCGATCCGGTCGGGGGCGAGGCGCGCGGTATAGCCGGTGATGATCCCCCCGGCCTCGAGCGCGCGGATACGGCGGTGGCACGCCGAGGCCGACAGCCCGACCTTTTCGCCGAGCTCGGCGGCGGGGCGCGGCCCCTCGCGTTGCAGCAAGTCGAGCAGCCTTATGTCGATCCGGTCCATGATCGTGCGCGTTCCTTGAGAATGACGCAAAAATTGTGCGTCCTTCTCGGCAAAGCCCCCGCGATATGCAAGCACCTCGCGCAACAATTTTGCTATTAGCGCGTCATCACAAAGGGCGTCGGCGGACCGGGTCCGCGGCGCCCGCGGATGGAGAGCGACCATGATCATCGGCACCCCCAAGGAAATCAAGAATCACGAATATCGCGTCGGCCTCACCCCCGAGAGCGCGCGCGAACTGCACGCGCACGGCCACCGCGTGCTGGTGCAGACCGGCGCGGGCGAGGGCATCGGCGCGCACGACCGTTTCTATGAGGAAGCCGGCGCCGAGATCGTCGGAAGCGCCGAAGAGATTTTCGCGGCTTGCGAGATGGTGGTGAAGGTCAAGGAACCCCAGCCCGGCGAGCGCGCGATGCTGCGCCCCGATCAGATCCTCTACACCTATCTCCACCTCGCGCCCGATCCCGACCAGACGCGCGACTTGATGAAATCGGGCGCGGTGTGCATCGCCTATGAAACCGTCACCAGCCCGCACGGCGGACTGCCGCTCCTGAAACCCATGAGCCAGGTCGCGGGCCGCATGTCGATCCAGGCCGGCGCGACCGCGCTCGAGAAGGCACATGGCGGCCGCGGCGTGCTGCTCGGCGGCGTCCCCGGCGTCGCGCCGGGCAAGGTGTGCGTCATCGGCGGCGGCGTCGTCGGCTTCAACGCGGCGCAGATGGCCGCGGGCCTCGGCGCCGACGTCACCATCCTCGACCGCGACCCCGAAGTGCTCGAACGCGTCGGCACTTTCTTCGAGGCGCGCGCCAAGACGCGTTTCTCGAACCGCGCGAACCTCGCCGAATGCGTCGCCGAGGCCGACCTCGTCATCGGCGCGGTGCTGATCCCCGGCGCCGAGGCGCCCAAGCTCGTCACGCGCGCGATGCTCGGCACGATGCGCCCCGGTTCGGTGCTCGTCGACGTCGCGATCGACCAGGGCGGCTGCTTCGAGACCAGCCATGCGACGACGCACGCAGAGCCGACTTACGTGGTCGACGGCATCGTCCATTATGCGGTCGCCAACATGCCCGGCGCGGTCGCGCGCACCAGCACCTATGCGCTCAACAACGTCACCCTGCCGCACGCGCTGCGCATCGCCGATCTCGGCTGGAAGGAAGCGCTGAAGCGCGACGTGCATCTTGCGCAGGGACTCAACGTCTGGAATGGTAAGGTTACGTTCGAAGCCGTCGCCGAGGCGGTCGGGACGGACTATGTGCCTGTCGAGCAGGCGCTGCTGTAAAAACAAGGACTTGAGACGGACATGACCCCCCAGGACGACCTCCCCGACACCGGCACCGGCGAAGAGACCGAGAATGAAGTGCTGCGCGCCGCGCGCGAACTCCAGGCGCAGAAGGAAGCCGCCGAGGCGACCGAAGCCGCCGACAAGGGCGCCGCGGGCGGCAAGAAGATCGGCTGGAAAACCGCCGCGGCGGCCGCGGGCATCGGCATCGGCTCGGCCGCGGTGCTGGCGGCTTTGCTCTACGCGAACCGCGGGAAGATCAAGTAAAAGGCTATCCCCTCCCGCAAGCGGGAGGGGCAGCGAGACTTGGGCGCTTGCGCCCTAGTCGTAGCGGGGTGGGTTATTCAGACGTGGCTGCCCACCTCCAACTCCTCCCACCTGCGGGAGGGGAGCCCAGCGGCAGTTTCCACGTGATCTGTCCCACCCCCCAAAATTGCACCCCAAGCGCCCTAAGCATTTGCATATCCCGCGCGGAAGGCTTAACCGGCCCCATCGACCGATTAGAGTCAGAAAAGCGGGGCTGATATGGCTGGCAAGGAAACGAGCGGGCGACCGCGCTCGCCGCATTTACAGGTGTATAAATGGGGACCGGCGATGACGGTCTCGATCCTCCACCGCATCAGCGGCGACGGTCTCGCGATCGTCGGCGCCAGCATGTTCCTCTGGTGGCTCTATGCCATCGCCGCGGGACCCGAGGCCTATGCGGCCTTCGTGGCGATCGTGTGGAAGGACCCCAGCCCCGAGATCACGCTCTTTCACCAGGTGACCAACATCCTGGGCAAGGTCGTGCTCGTCGGGCTGACCTGGGCCTTCTTCCAGCATCTCTTCTCGGGCCTGCGCCACTTCGTGCTCGACGCCGGCGCGGGGTACGAGCTCAAGACCAACAAACTCTGGTCGGCGGTCGTGATCGCCGCCGGGCTGTTTGCCACCGCCGCGACCTGGCTCTTCATCCTGTGGGGGAACCTCAATGGGTAACGGCACGCACCTCGGCAAGGTCCGCGGGCTCGGCTCGGCGCAGCATGGTTCGCACCACTGGCTGCAGCAGCGGCTCTCGGCGCTCGGCAACCTGCTGCTCGTCGGTTTCCTCGTTGCCTCGCTGCTCCGCCTGCCGCTCGGCGACCATGGCGCGGTGTCGCGCTGGGCCGCCGACCCGCTGGTCGCCTTCGCGCTGATCATGCTCGTGGTCAGCGTCTTCTGGCACCTGCGCCTCGGGCTGCAGGTGCTGATCGAGGACTATGTCCATGGCGACGCGACGCGGCTGCTCGCGCTCGTCGCGTTGAATTTCTACGCGATCGGCGGCGCGGCCTTCGGGATCTTCACCATCGCCCGCATCGCATTGGCGCCCGTGGTGCCCGGCCCGGGGGGGATGTGAGATGACCGACGCGTACAAGATCATCGACCATGTCTATGACACCGTCGTCGTCGGCGCCGGCGGATCGGGCCTGCGCGCCACGATGGGCAGCGCCGAGGCGGGGCTCAAGACCGCGTGCATCACCAAGGTGTTCCCGACGCGCAGCCACACCGTCGCCGCGCAGGGCGGCATCGCCGCGTCGCTGGGCAACAATTCGCCCGACCATTGGCAGTGGCACATGTACGACACCGTCAAGGGCTCCGACTGGCTCGGCGACCAGGACGCGATCGAATATATGGTGCGCGAGGCGCCCGCCGCGGTCTACGAGCTCGAGCACGCTGGCGTGCCCTTTTCGCGCAACCAGGACGGCACCATCTACCAGCGCCCCTTCGGCGGCCATATGCAGAATATGGGCGAAGGCCCGCCGGTGCAGCGCACCTGCGCCGCGGCCGACCGCACCGGCCACGCGATGCTCCACGCGCTCTACCAGCAGTCGCTGAAATATGACGCGGACTTCTTCATCGAATATTTCGCGCTCGACCTGATCATGGAAAACGGTGCGTGCCGCGGCGTGATCGCGCTCTGCATGGAGGATGGCAGCATCCACCGCTTCCGCAGCCAAGCCGTCGTGCTCGCGACCGGCGGCTACGGCCGCGCCTATTTCACCGCGACCTCGGCGCATACCTGCACCGGCGACGGCGGCGGCATGGTCCTGCGCGCGGGCCTGCCGCTGCAGGACATGGAATTTGTCCAGTTCCACCCGACTGGCATCTATGGCGCGGGCGTGCTGATCACCGAGGGCGCACGCGGCGAGGGCGGTTATCTCACCAATTCCGAAGGCGAGCGGTTCATGGAACGCTACGCCCCGTCGGCGAAGGATCTCGCGTCGCGCGACGTCGTGTCGCGCTCGATGGCGCTCGAAATCCGCGAAGGCCGCGGCGTCGGCCCGCACAAGGACCATATCTACCTGCACCTCGACCATATCGATCCCGCGGTGCTGCACGAACGCCTGCCCGGCATCACCGAGAGCGGCAAGGTGTTCGCGGGCGTCGACCTGACGCGGCAGCCGCTGCCGGTCGTGCCGACGGTCCATTATAATATGGGCGGCATCCCCTGTAACTATCATGGCGAGGTCGTGACGCTGAAGGACGGCAACCCCGACACCGTCGTCCCCGGCCTGTTCGCGGTCGGCGAGGCCGCGTGCGTCTCGGTCCATGGCGCGAACCGCCTGGGCTCGAACAGCCTGATCGACCTCGTGGTCTTCGGCCGCGCGACCGGGCATCGCCTGCGCGACATCGTCAAGCCCGGCGCCGCGCAGGCTGCATTGCCCAAGGACAGCGCTGATCTGGCGCTCGGCCGCCTCGACCATTTCCGCAATGCCAAGGGCGGCTCGCCGACCGCGGTGATCCGCGACGAGATGCAGCGCGCCATGTCGCAGCATGCGGCGGTGTTCCGCACCGACGAGCTGATGGCCGAGGGCAAGGAAAAGCTGACCAAGACCTATCAGCGGATGAACGACATCGGCGTCACCGACCGCAGCCTGATCTGGAACACCGACCTCGTCGAAACGCTCGAGCTCGACAATCTGATCAGCCAGGCGACGGTGACGATGCATTCGGCCTTCAACCGCAAGGAAAGCCGCGGCGCCCACGCGCACGAGGATTTCCCCAACCGCGACGACAAGACCTGGATGAAGCACACGATCAGCTGGTTCGACGGCTGGGGCGGCAAGGGCGGCGGCGTCCGCCTCGATTACCGCCCGGTCCACGAATATACGCTGTCGGACGACGCCGAATATATCAAGCCGAAGGCGCGCGTTTATTGATCGATGGGGCGGTTCTCTTCCGTCCCATCGCCTTCCCCGAAGGCCCAAAACTTCCGGTTTCGCATGCGGGCGATTGCTTTCGTCTGTGAAATAACGTTATATCATTGCATAAGCAGGGAGTCGTGATGCGTTATTCGATAGCGATATTGCGCATGGTGGTGGCGCTGGCCGCGCTATTTGCGCTGGCGGTCGCGCCGGCGCGCGCGGACAGTTGGATGTCACCCCAAATCGCGACCTATGTTTCGGCCAGCGGCCAGTACCGGCTGACCGTCGTCCCGCGTGAGATCGGCAGCCAGCTTGCCTATTTCGAGGCGAAGGTGCGCGGCGAGACGTTGCCCGAGCCCGAAGGGCCGCTCGGCCGTTTCGAACGGCTCGAGGGCGGGCAGTGGGTGTCGGTGTGGAGCCGCGCGCTCCTCAACGAGGTCGCCCCGGTCGATGCCCTGGTCAGCGACGACGGTCAGCGCGTGGTCACCTTCGACAATTGGCATAGCGTCGGGCACGGCGACCATGTCGTCGTGCTCTACGGCGCCGATGGCGGGCTCATTCGCTCGTTGCGGCTCGACCAGATCGTGCCCGCCTATTTCATCGATGGGCTGCCGGCATCGACGAGCAGCATTCACTGGCGCAATGGCGAACCGCGCTTCGCCGGCGGCATGCTTGAGCTGGCGGTGTCGGAAGCGGGGCGTGAGGGCAGCTTCCCGGTCCGCATCGCGCTTGCCGATGCGGCGGTCGAACCCATCGCGCCGGACCGGTTGGCGGCGCTGGCCCCGAAAATGTGCGCCACGCATATCGAGCGAGTTGCCGCGTTCAACGGCTATATCGCCTATGCGCGGGGCGATCTCGCTTATCCGACATCGCCCGACAAGGACGTGTGGCGTCGCTACCTGCATCATGCCACCGAGCGATTGAAACCGCGCGGCGAGCCGAAGGACGCCGACGCCCGCGCCGCCGATCCCTATGCCCGCCTGTTCGGCGAAACGACCTTCGAACTGCTCGACAAAGACGCCTATATGGCAGACGACTTTCGCGACGACTTCCGGCAAGCGCTGGCAGCGCCGCTGCCCGACCTGCGGCGGCGCTGGTTCGCCGCGCGCGACCAGGACATGCTCGTCGCGGAGGTCGAGCGCGCCGCGAAAAAGATCAAGCCCGGCCAGTTGGTCGGCGTCGACATGCGCTTTCTTGCCGATGCCGCGCACTGGCCGCGCATCAGCGGCGCGCTGGCTGCAAGCGGAGCCACGCTGACGCAGGTCGATATCGGGGTTCCGATCCCGCCGCACCCCGACGATCTTTCAAAGCTGCCGTCGGAACGGACGGTCGATCCGGCGTGCGCGCCGGTCGATCGCTAAGCGGGCCTATTCGAACCAGCCGTGCATGAAATTCAGGTCGGAAAATGGCTCGTCGACATTCTGCCCGAGGATCCACAATTTCTGGCACGCGATGGTGAAAAAGATCAGCGCAATCGTCCACACGATGATCGTCTTGATGACCTGCCAGCGCTTCGCCTCATAGGCTGCGCGGGCGCGCGCCTTGTAGTCGATGCCCAGGTCGCCTTCGAATTCGGCCACCAACTGCGCGCGGCGGGTACGCGAAATATTCGCGATGCTCGCGCTCTGGTCGTCACTCGTCGGTCGGCGAGTCGCCATCGTCCCTACCCTGCGCAAAACGCTAATGTCAGGCCTTCCACAATAGGGACCAGCCCCTGACAAAGCGTTAACCCGCGCAAGCCCGCTGCACTCGGTTCGTCGCAAAGCGCCGCCGTGTCAGATGGTGATCACCAGCTTGCCGACCGCGCTGCGGTCGCCCAGCTTGGCGATCGCCTTGCCGCCGTCGGCGAGCGCGAAGCTCTCGGTGACGCGCGGGCCGATCTTGCCCTGCTCCCACAGCTGGAAGAGCCGCGCGATATTGGCGCGGTTGCGCTTCGGCTCGCGCGCGACGAAGGCGCCCCAGAAGACCCCCGCGACGTCGCAGCTCTTGAGCAGGGTGAGGTTCAGCGGCAGGCGCGGGATGCCCGCGGGGAAACCGACGACGAGATAACGGCCCTCCCACGCGATCGAGCGCAGCGCGGGTTCGGCATAATCGCCGCCGACCGCGTCGTAGATGACATTCGCGCCACCCGGGCCGACGGCCTCCTTGAACTTGTTGGCGAGTTCCTTCGACTGGTCCTTGTCGAACGGCTGGCGGCCATAGACGACGACTTCGTCGGCACCGGCCTCGCGCGCGATCCCGGCCTTCTCCTCGCTCGACACGCCGGCGACGACGCGCGCGCCGAACGCCTTGCCCAGCTCGACCGCGGCTATGCCGACCCCGCCCGAGGCGCCGAGGACGAGCAGGGTGTCGCCCTCCTTGATGTGGCCGCGATCGACCAGCGCGTGGATGCTGGTGCCATAGGTCATCAGCAGCGAGGCGCCCGCCGCGAAATCATGGGCTTGGGGCAGATGATAGACATTGTGCACCGACACCGCGATCGCTTCCGACATGCCGCCGTTGCCGCAGCCCGCGATTACGCGGTCGCCGACCTTGAAGTCGGTCACGCCCTCGCCGACCTCTGAAACCAGCCCCGCGACCTCGCCGCCCGGCGCGAAGGGGCGTTCGGGCTTGAACTGATATTTATCCTCGATGATCAGCACGTCGGGAAAATTGACCGCGCAGGCCTTCACGTCGATCACGATCTGCCCGACCCCCGCGGTGGGGCGCGGCAATTCGCCCAGCGTCAGCGTTTCGGGGCCGCCGGTGGCGGTCGACAAGAGAGCCTTCATCATCTTCTCCTCACACGGGTTTTACAGCGAAGGTTGCAGCCAGGGCCGGTCCTGCGCCAGTTTCTGTTCATAGGCGCCGATCGCGGCGGCGCTCTTTTCGGTGATCGAAATCTCGTCGAGCCCTTCGAGCAGGCACATCTTGCGGAACGGGTCGATTTCGAAGGTGAAGCGGTCCTGAAATTGCGTCGTCACCGTCTGGTTTTCGAGGTCGACATGCACCGGGTCGGTTTGGGCGACCTCCATCAAGCGGTCGATCGCCGCCTGCGGCAGCACCACGGGCAGGATGCCGTTCTTGACCGCATTGCCCGAGAAGATGTCCGAATAAGAGGGCGCGATGACGACGCGGATGCCGAGGTCGCCGAGCGCCCAGGCGGCATGCTCGCGGCTCGATCCGCAGCCGAAATTGTCCCCCGCGATCAGGATCGGCGCCCCCTTATATTCGGCGCTGTCGAAGATATTGTCGGGGTCCTTGCGGATCGCCTCGAACGCGCCGCGGCCCATGCCCTCGCGCGTCGTGGTCTTCAGCCAGTGCGCGGGGATGATCACGTCGGTGTCGACATTCTTGAGCCCCAGCGGAATCGCGCGACCATCGACTTCGTTGAGCGGGGTCATGCCATCAACTCCCGCACATCGGTGAGCCTGCCGGTCACCGCCGCCGCCGCCGCCATCGCCGGGCTCACGAGGTGCGTGCGGCTGCCGGGGCCCTGGCGGCCGACGAAGTTGCGGTTGCTGGTGCTGGCGCAGCGTTCGCCTGCGGGCACCTTGTCGGGGTTCATCGCGAGGCACGCCGAACAGCCGGGCTCGCGCCATTCGAGGCCGGCGTCGGTGAAGATGCGGTCGAGCCCCTCGGCCTCGGCCTGTGCTTTCACGAGGCCCGAGCCGGGGACGACGATCGCCCATTTGACGCTGGCGGCCTTCTTGCGGCCCTTGATCACCGCCGCGGCGGCGCGCATGTCCTCGATGCGGCTGTTGGTGCAGCTGCCGATGAAGATATTCTCGACCGGCACATCCTGCATCCGCGTGCCGGGTTCGAGGCCCATATAGGCGAGCGACTTCGCGGCGGCGACCTGCTTCGACGGATCGGCGAAGCTCGCGGGGTCGGGGACGACCCCGGTGATCGGCACGACATCCTCGGGGCTGGTGCCCCAGGTGACGCTCGGCGCGATATCGGCGGCGTCGATGATGACGACCTTGTCATAGGTCGCGCCGGGATCGGTCGCGAGGCTCTTCCACCAGGCGACCGCGGCGTCCCAGTCGGCGCCCTTGGGTGCATAGGGGCGGCCCTTGAGATAGTCGAAGGTCGTCTCGTCGGGCGCGATCAGCCCCGCGCGCGCGCCGCCCTCGATCGCCATGTTGCTGATCGTGAGGCGTCCCTCGATGCTCAGCGCGCGGATCGCGCTGCCGGTATATTCGATGACATGGCCGGTGCCGCCCGCGGCGCCGATCGTGCCGGTGATGTGGAGGATGATGTCCTTGGCGCTGACGCCCGGGCCGACCTCGCCCTCGACGCGCACTTCCATCGTCTTCGACGGCTGGAGCAGCAGGGTCTGGGTCGCCAGCACATGCTCGACCTCGCTCGTCCCGATGCCGAAGGCGAGCGCACCGATGCCGCCGTGGCACGCGGTGTGGCTGTCGCCGCAGACGATCGTGGTGCCGGGCAGCGAAAAGCCCTGCTCGGGACCGACGACATGGACGATGCCCTGCTCGGGCGCGACCGCGTCGATGTAACGGATGCCATATTCGGGCGCGTTCTTTTCGAGCGCCGCCAATTGCGCCGCGCTTTCGGGATCGGCGATCGGCAACTTGTTGCCGCTCGCATCGAGCCGCGCGGTGGTCGGAACATTGTGATCGGGCACCGCCAGCGTCAGGTCGGGGCGGCGCACCGTGCGGCCGCTCGCACGAAGCCCGGCGAAGGCCTGCGGGCTGGTGACTTCATGGACGAGGTGGCGGTCGATGAAGATCAGGCAGGTACCATCGGGGCGCTGTTCGACGACATGCGCGTCCCAGATTTTCTCATAAAGGGTGCGGGGCCGAGTCATGCGGGTTCACTTACGCCTGCCGGATAACTTTGCAAGCGAGTGGCGATCAAAAACGCAATTTTCGGTCGCGCCGCTCCGATTCCCCCTCGTCATGCCGGACTTGGTCCGGCGTCCCGCTCTGCGACGTCGACAAGCGGGACCCCGGATCAAGTCCGGGGTGACGAGGAGATGATGGTGTGGCTACCATAATCGGCCTATAATCGCCGCATGTCGCTGCTCGCCATCCTCCTGCTCGTCCTTGCCACCGTCGTGGCGATGGAGTTCGTCGCGTGGGGCAGCCACAAATATATCATGCACGGCTTCGGCTGGGCGTGGCACCGCGACCATCACGAACCGCATGACAATCTGCTGGAGAAAAACGACCTCTTCGCGATCTTCGGCGCGGCGCTCAGCATTTCGATGTTCGCGCTTGGCAGCCCGATAATCATGGGCGCCGCGGCGTGGGAGCCGGGGACGTGGATCGGGCTCGGCGTGCTTTTCTACGGCATCATCTACACGCTGGTGCACGACGGGCTCGTCCACCAGCGCTATTTCCGCTGGGTCCCGCGGCGCGGCTACGCCAAACGGCTGGTACAGGCGCACAAGCTCCACCATGCGACGATCGGCAAGGAGGGCGGGGTCAGCTTCGGCTTCGTCTTTGCGCGCGACCCGGCGAAACTGAAGGCCGAATTGAAGGCGCAGCGCGAAGCGGGGATCGCGGTCGTGCGCGAGGCGCTGACCGACTAGCGGTAGGCGTCGACCGTTTCGAACAGCGCCGCGACGCCCCGACGGTCGCCTTCGCTGAGTTCGGGGCGCCAGATGTCGAAGATCAGCACGACGCGGTCGCTGTCGGCGTGGTTGATCGCCTCATGTTCGATCGAATCGTCGAAGATGATGAGCTTGCCTTCCTGCCACTGCCGCGCCTCGCCGCCGACGGTGAGCGCGCCGTCGCCGGGCACGATCAGCGGCAGATGGCAGATCAGCCGCGCGTTGATCATGCCGTAATGCGGCGCGATATGCGCGCTCGGCTGGAGCAGCGAAAAGAGGATCGACGGCGAGCGCACCGAGATGCGGCATTGCGGCACCGCATCGAGCGCCGCGAAGGTCGCGGGGAAACGCGCCACCAGTTCGGGGACCACCGTGCCGTTGTGGACGAGGTGCAGCGCCGACCAGGAGGCATTGTCGTGCATGCCGTTGAACTCGACCCGCGGCCGGTCGGGGGCATGGGTCAGATAGGGCTTGAACAGGTCGGGATCGGCGAGCGCCGTGCGCAATTCGGTGCGGATCGCATCGGTCGCCGCCTCGAACGCCGGAGCCCAGTCGAACTCCTCGCGCTCGTAGAAGCGCCGCTGGGGCAGGCCGGGAAAGAGGAAGCTCGACGGGCGCTGCAGTTCATATTCGACATGCTCTTTGCCGCGCATCACCGCGAGCGCGCGCGCGAAGCCGGGGCTGCGCGCCTCGGGCGGCAGTCCGCGCGCGGCGAGCCCTTCCTCGACCCCGACGCTGAATTCGACTTCCAGCTCGGCGGCAGCGGCGCGCGCGTCGTCGACCAGCGGGACCAGCGAGGGCGGCAGCGCGACCATCTCGGCGCGGCGCAGCGCGGTCTTGTACCAGCTCGCGGCGACGCGCCGTTCGCCTGCCGCGCGGCGGCAGTCGGCTTTCCAGACGAGCGCGCGGATCGCGCCGCCATCCTGTTCGAGCAGCGCGTCGGCCATTTTTTCCTGCCCCGTGCGGTCGCCCGCCAGCCGGTACGCCTCGCCCAGCATCAGCAGGATCTGCGGGTTGGCGTGCCCCGCATCGACGACGCGCTGCAGCGTGTCGCGCGCCTCGGCCACGTCGCCCTTCTGCAGCGCGGCGCCGCCCTGCTGCGCGAGGCGCGTCGCTTCGGTGGTGTCCATCTTCGTGTCAGCCATGGCGATAGTCTGCCGTGATCGCGCCCGCCGCGGCAAGCTCTTCCTCATGGCTTTCCTCGCGCCAGCTTTCGGCCAGCGCCTGCCGCTCCCATAACTGCATCGCCGGATGCGCGAGCATATGGTCGACCCACGCCTGCCCGGCGCCGACGTCGAGGCCATAGGTGCGGATGCGGAAAGCGACCGGCGCGAAGAAAGCATCGACCGCCGAGAAATCGGGACCCGCGAGCCACGGTCCGCCGAAGCGCGCCAGCCCGTCCCCGAACAATTCGCGGATGCGCGTCACATTGGCGCGCAGCGCGTCGGACATCGGCTTCGGCGTCACGCGCACCCCGACGTTCATCGTGCAATCGTTGCGCAAGGCCGCAAAGCCGCTGTGCATTTCGGCGGTCGCGCACTGCGCCCAGGCGCGCGCGTCGGCATCGGCCGGCCACACGCCCGCGTGCCGGTCGGCGAGATAGAGGGCGATGCCGAGCGAGTCGTAAATGGTGCGCCCCTCGTGCAGCAGCGCGGGCACCTGTCCGGTCGGCGAGAAGCTGCGGAACGCCTCGTAATTCACCGGCTGCGCAAAGGGCTCGATGCGGTCGTCGAAGGCAATGCCGAGGCCCTGCATCAGCATCCACGGACGCAGCGACCAGCTCGAATAATTGCGGTTGGCGGTGATCAGCACATACATGTTTCGCGCTCCTGGGCGACGATGGGGGAGGTGTAGGCGGGGTCGTGCGCGAAAGGCAGCGCGGTGTCATCGCGCAGCGCGGCGAGCACGCTGGCGAAGTCGGTCTGGGCGCGCCAGCCGAAGCGGCGCTCGGCGCGCGACGGGTCGTAGACGCGGTCGATGACCTCGGGCAGCACCCAGCCCGCCGCGGCGTAGAGCTCGGCAGCGTCGGGATGGTGGCGCGCGATCACCGCGCGCGCGTCGCGGGCCAGTTCCGCGGCCTCGTCGCGCGCGAAGGGCGGCGGGGCCGAGAGGATGAAGGTGTCGCAGCCGATCGCCGGCGCGGCCTCCAGCGCCGCGAGATGCGCCGCCGCTGCATCCTCGACCGTCAGGCGGCGGTTGAGCAGCTCGTTCGCCTTGAGGTTTTCGCCGCTCGGCACCGCATGCGTGTCGTCGTCCTCGGGAAAGAAACGCCCGGTGCGCAGGATCGCGACATTGATGCCATGCTCGCGGTGGACCAGACGGCACGCCTGCTCGGCGGCGAGCTTGGTGATGCCGTATATGTTGCGCGGCGCGATCGGACCGAAATCCTCGTCCATCCACCAGGCGCCCTCGGCGCCCGCGCCCTCGCGCACATCGGCGCGCACCATCAGCGAGGTGGTCGAGGTGAAGAGGAAACGGTCGTTGCCCGCCGCGACCGCCGCCTCGATCAGGTTCAGCGTGCCGCTGACGTTGACGTCCACGAACGCCTGGCGGGGATAGCGGACGATGTCGGGCTTGTGCAGCGCGCCGCCGTGGATCACCGCTTCGATGCCATGCTCGCCCATCACGCGCTCGACCAGCGCGCGGTCGGCGACGGTGCCGACGATGTCGGTGTCGGGGCCGGGCACGACGTCGAGGCCGGTGACCCGGTGCCCCGCGCGCCGCAGCGCGGGCGCGAGGAAGCGGCCGAGCCAGCCCGTCGACCCGGTGAGCAGCACGCGCATCGATGATTCTCCGTCAGAAAGCCGAGCGCCTCATATCGCTGCGAGCGATAGCAATGCAAGGCCGGTCCCCGATCGCCGGTCAGGCGGCCTTGGCGCGCGCCGCGCGGCGCTGCGAATGGTCGGTCGCGCGCGTTTCGTCGACCAGCGGCGAGGCGGCGTCGCCCGCGTCGGCGCTGATCGCGCGGTCGCGATAGGCGAAGCGGTTCGGATCGGTGACGATCCGCCGCATCATCCGGTAGAGGCGCACATAGGTGACGAGGCTGCCGCCGAGCGCATGGAATGTGTGCGCTGCATAGCCCGTCCAGAAGGCGAAGAGGTTCTCGCGCGGCAGGCCCGGCCGCCGCTGGGTCCGCCGCTTGATCCGGACATAGCCCGATTCGAGCTTGGCGACGCCCTCCAGGCGCACCGCTTCGCGATAGGCGAGCAGGCGGTTGACCGTCGTGCGCTTCTTGTTCGAGCCGAGCGCGGCCATACGGCGCAGGATGCGCTCCATATGGTCCCAGCTGTAGAAGCTGCGGTGCGCGTCGCGATAGGCGCGCTCCCATTCCTCGTCGCTCATCGCCGGATGATGGGTGACGCGGTGGTTGAGGTCATATTTGTTGAGGTCGGGGTCCATCCACACCCCGCCGTCGAGCAGGCGCCGATGATCCTCGCTGCCGGGCAGCGGGGTCAGATAGTTGAGATAGAGCGTGTCGACCGGCAGCTCTTCCTTCAGCATCGCGATGTCGCGCATCACCGAAGCATAGCTGTCGTTCGGAAAGCCGATGATATAGCCGCAGGTGATCACCACCGGATGGCGCTTCCACGCGAGGAACATCTCGCGATATTCCTCGACGCGGTTCTGGCGCTTTTTCGCCGCCTCCAGATTGTCGGGATTGATATTCTCCAGCCCGATGAAGATCTGGTCGGCGCCCGCGGCGACGCATTTGTCGATGAAGCCGTCGATGCGGTGCGCGAGCGTGTCGACCTGGATCGCCATGCGCACGCCCAACCCCTCGGCCTGCAGCGCGATCAGCCGGTCGAGCAGCGGCTCCCAATGGCGGTTGCGCGCGAAATTATCGTCGGTCAGGAAAAAGCGCGACACCCCCTGCGCGGCATTGGCGCGGACGATCGCCTCGAGGTCGTCGGGGGTGCGAAAGCGGCTCTTGCGGCCCTGCACGTTGATGATCGTGCAGAAGCTGCACTCGAAGGGGCAGCCGCGCCCCAGGTCGAAGCTGGCGTAGCGGTTGATGTTGCGGTCGACCTGCGCCTTGGGCAGCAGCGGCAGCGGCGCGCCTTCGAGGTGCGGGGTCTTGCCCAGCCAGTTGTACACGGGCTTCATCGCGCCGTTCGCCGCGTCGACCAGCACTTCGTCGATCCGGCCCTCCTCGGCCTCGCCGGCGAAGAAGGAGACGCCCATGTCCTGCGCCTCGACCAGTTCGGCGGGCATCGTCTTGAGCATCGACAGGCAGCCCGAGACGTGGAAGCCGCCGATCGCGACCTGCACGCCGCCAGCGCGGAATATACGCGCGAGGTCGAGCGCGCGCGGGAACTGGTTCGACTGCACCCCGACCAGCCCGACGAAACCCGCGCCGGCGCGGCGGATCGAGCGTGCGATCTTCGCGGCGTCGACTTTGCTGTGGATTTCGTCGATCACCTCGATGCGCACCTCGCGGCCCGCGAGCACGCCGCGCGCCAGCGCATCCTCGATGATCCCGGTCAGGCAGGCGAGCGAGTTCGACGGGATGATCGAGCGCCACCATTGCAGCGGATAGCCGTCGTCGTCGTAGCGCGTCGGCTTGACCAGCCAGATGTGGAAAGCGCCCCCTTCGGAAGCGGTGTGGCGTTGCGCGGGCAGGGATGATTCGTCGGCCAAGACCATAGTCCTAGCGCGCGGCAGGGGAGGCCGCCAGCCCCGGATTTTCCGTGCCCGGACCGGCGCCTACCCGTTGCTGTGCTCGGTCGCCGCGGGCGCCGCCACCGGCGCCGCGCCGCGATGCGGCAGTTCGCTCATGTCGAGCCAGTTGGTGCCTTCGCGCCGGTGATAGCTGTCGATCACCGCAAAGGGGACGCGGAATGGGAAGCCCCAGTCGCTGTTCCACAGCACCACGACGCCGGTCCGCGTCGCGGGCTCGAAGATCATCGTCGCGCGATACCCCGCGACCGCGCCCGAATGCCCTTCGAGCTGGCGATCGCCATAGCTGAAGCGCCGCCAGCCGAGGCCGTAGGACGCATTGCTCGTCGCCTGGCGCAGCGTGCCGCCATAGAGGCGCCCGGTGCCGACGCGCGGGCTGTGCGCGATCTCGAGCACCTTGCCCGGCAGCACGTCGGGGCGCGCGCCCATCATCGCCTGCATCCAGGTCGCGAAATCCACGATGTCGCTCTCGACCCCCGCGGCGGCGGGGACGCGCCAATAGGCTTCCTTGACCTCGCGGACGTGCTGGCCGTTGCGGTGCGGCCGCGCCCAGTCCTTGGCGCCGGTCAGCCGCGCCATGCCATAACCCGCGCTGACCATGCCGAGCGGGCGGAAGAAACGATCCTCGACCGCGTCGGCGAAGGGCTCGTTCGCGGCCTCGGCCAGGATTTCGCTGGCGGTGTCGAAGGCGATATTCTGATAGGTGTAGCAGGTACCGGGTTGGCACTGCAGCGGCGCAGTGGCGAGACCGGCGCGCAGGAACTGCGGGTTCTGCCCCTCCTCCAGTTTTTCGTCATAGGCGTTTTTGGTGAGCCCGGTGCGCTGCGCGAGCAGGTCGTCGAGGCGGAGCTGCGTCTCCGCCCCGCCCGGCAGGCGCAGCGACGAACTACGCCATCCCGCGACCGGGCGGTCGAGGTCGACGGTGCCGTCCTTCGCCAGCTTGGCGGCGAGCACGCCGGTCGCGGTCTTCGAGACCGAGGCCCAGCGGAACAGCGTATGCGGGGTGACCGGTGCGCCGGTCGCGGCGTCGGCGACGCCATAGCCGCGCACGAAGCTGAGCTTGCCGTCCTCGACCACCGCGACCGCCAGCCCCGCCATTTCGGGGCGCTGCGCGAGGTCGGTCAGCTGCTTGTCGAGCGCGCGATAGTCGATCCGCCCGCGCCATTCGGCGGGGGTGTCGGGCAGGTTCGCGGGCGGCCTGATCGGGATCGCGACGCTGGCGAGCGCATGATGGTCGCCGCCGGGCGCGCGCAGGCCGAACCAGCCGGCCGATCCCAGCGCGGCGACTGCTACCAGCGCGGCGATCACGCGCTTCGTGGATTTCTTCTTGGACGGTTGCGACTTCATATTTTGGCGCCGTCTTAGCCGCGCCGGGCGCCGCCGTCACCCCCGCTGCGATCAACGCCCCATAAAGGGCCACGCCTTGAAGGTCCCGACGGCATAGACCGTGCCATAGACCAGCACGATCAGCGACGACCAGATCGCGAAAGCGTCGCTGTGCTGCGGCCGCCAGAAATGCAGCGGCACGAACAGCAGTGCGCGGAGCAGATAGATGGCGGTGATCACGACCAGCCCCGTGCGCAGCAAAGGCAGGCGCGGCAGCGACCCCGCGCCCGAAAAGGCATAGGCGGCCCAGATCAGCAGAACGGCGGTTATGCCCAATGTGATCAGGGTCGGGCGCAGGTCGCCGCGCGACGCGGCGCGCGCCATGCCCTCGCCGGCGCCGAAGAAGCGGTACCAGTCGGGCCCGCCGAAGATGCAGGCGAGATGGAGCAGCGCGGCGAGCACCGACAGCCACCCGCCGACGATCAGCCAGCTGGAGCCGGGGCTGGCGGCGACGTCAGGCAATATAATGCGCCGTGGTCTTTTCGGCGACTTCCTCGGCGGTGACGCCGGGGGCGAGTTCGATCAGCCGGAACGGGCTCTTATGATCGTCGCGCCTGAACACCGCGAGGTCGGTGATGATCATGTCGACGACATTCTGGCCGGTCAGCGGCAGCGTGCATTCGGGGATGAACTTCGGGCTGCCGTCCTTGGCGTTGTGCTCCATCACGACGATGATCTTCTTCACGCCGGCGACCAGGTCCATCGCGCCGCCCATGCCCTTGATCATCTTGCCCGGGATCATCCAGTTGGCGATGTCGCCATTCTCGGCAATCTCCATCGCGCCCAAGACGGTCAGGTCGATATGCCCGCCGCGGATCATCGCGAAGCTGTCCGAAGAGCTGAAATAGGCCGACTGCGACACTTCGCTGATCGTCTGCTTGCCCGCGTTGATCAGGTCGGCATCTTCTTCGCCCTCATAGGGAAAAGGGCCGATGCCGAGCATGCCATTCTCCGACTGCAGCGTCACCGTCATCCCCGCGGGGATATGATTCGCAACCAGCGTCGGGATGCCGATGCCGAGGTTGACGTAATAGCCGTCCTGCAGTTCCTTCGCGGCGCGTGCCGCCATATCGTCGCGCGTCCAGGGCATTATTTCGGCTCCCAATTTTTGTCGGAGGGGAAGGCGTCGTCCCAGCCCAGTTTTTCCCACGGGCCATAGACGGGGTTGGGGAACAGGAACCAGCCCTTGTCCCAGAGTGCGGTCGCGCTCGTCGCGAGCGCCATGCGCTGTGCGGCGGGCAGGTCCTTGACGTTGAACTGCTGGCTGAAGTCGCCGAGCTGGTCACCGCCCAAGATGATGACGCAATATTTCGAAGCGATGGTCGCGCGGCGGCCGTCCTTGCTCGACCCGCCGGCGTCGTCGCCCATCAGGAACAAGGTCTCGCCATGTTTGAAGTCGCCGAGCCCGGCGGCGCGGAGTGTATCCTCGCTGCCCTTGGCATTGGCGGCGCTGCGGTTGGTGTTGGCGATGACGGCGATCCCCGCGGCGCGGAGCTTGCTCACCATCTCGACCGTGCCCGGCATCGCGACCGCCTTGCCCGCGCCGGTCTTTTCCCACTGGTCCCAGACCTTGGGGTCGAAGCTGGTGCCTTCCTGCGCGAAATACCGCATCGGGCCGAGGTTCCAGATCAGCGTTTCATCGGCGTCGAAGACTGCGGCGAAGGGTTTGTCGCCGCACGGCTCGAACGCCGGGGCATCCATTGTGGCGCCCGGCGCAAGAACGACGCTATCCTTCGGCCGCTCCTTGATCCGCCAAACACCATAATCGGCGATCCGCGCATTGGTCGCGCGCACCGCGACCGCAGCTTCGGGCGAGCCATAGAGATATTGCAGCGCGACCGGCGGCTTGGCGGCCTCGGCAGGGGGAGGGGCAGGCGGCGGCGGCGTTGTCGCCATCTCGGCGGGCGCGCTCGCGCACCCGGCCAGTAACAGCGACGCCGCAATGGCGAGACCGCGCATCACGCCGTCTCGCGCGGGCGCGTCGTGCGGAATTCGATCTTCTTGTCGTAGGGCGCGCCGACGATCATGCGCTTCACATAGATGCCGGGCAGGTGGATGGCGTCGGGGTCGAGGCTGCCGGTCGGCACGATTTCCTCGACCTCGGCGACGCAGATCTTCGCCGCGGTCGCCATCGGCTGGTTGAAGTTGCGCGCGGTCTTGCGGAAGATGAGGTTGCCGCTTTCGTCGGCCTTCCATCCCTTGATGATCGCGAGGTCGGCGAAGATGCCGCGTTCGAGGATATAATCCTGCCCGTCGAAATTCTTCACTTCCTTGCCCTCGGCGACGAGCGTGCCGACGCCGGTCCTGGTGTAGAAGCCGGGGATGCCCGCACCGCCGGCGCGGCAGCGTTCGGCGAGCGTGCCCTGCGGACAGAATTCGACCTCGAGCTCGCCCGCCAGATATTGCCGCTCGAACTCCTTATTCTCGCCGACGTAGGAACTGATCATCTTCCTGATCTGCCGCGTGCGCAGCAGCTTGCCGAGCCCTTCGCCGTCGATCCCGGCATTGTTGCTGGCGATGGTCAGGTCTTTCGTGCCCGCGTCGCGGATCGCATCGATCAGCCGTTCGGGAATGCCGCAGAGGCCGAAACCGCCCGCGCAAATCTGCATGCCGTCGAAGAGCAGCCCTTCGAGTGCGGCGGCTGCGTCGGCGTAGCGCTTGTTACCCATGAACGGACTCCTCGTGGTTGCGGCGCGACGGTTTTGGCCGACAAAATCCATCAATTCTAATTATTCTATTTTTCGATTATGCATAAACAATGTCTATCAGTCGCGTCTCGCTCTACCATCTCGAAACCCTGCTATGGATCGACCGGCTGGGCACCTTTTCGGCCGCCGCCGAGCGGCTGAACACGACGCAGCCCGCGGTGTCGGCGCGGATGCGCGAGCTCGAGCAACGCCTTGGCTCGACGCTGTTCCGCCGCGACGGGCGGACGATGTCCTTGACGGCGGCGGGGCGCAAGCTGGTGCGCGACTGCGACCCGTTGCTGCGCGACATGCAACTCGCGCTGCTCGGCAGCGGCGGCTATGGCGAGGCGAGCGGGGTGGTGCGCATCGGCGCGGGCGAGATCGCGGCGGCGAGCTGCCTCCCCGGCTTCGTCGCGGCGCTCAAGGCCGACATGCCCAACGTCGGGCTCGAGATCGAGATCGACCTCACCGCCAACCTGATCCAGCAATTGCTCACCGGGCGCACCGACATGGTCTTCGCCGCGGGGCCGGTCGCGCATCCCGCGCTCAAGACCAGCCCGATCGGTCAGGTCGCGCTCGTCTGGCTCGCGAGCCCTGCGGTCGCGGCGGCGTTCGGCGAGGGCGCGAGCGTGCCCGTCTGGTCGCTCGCCAGCCCGTCGCCGATCCACGGCCGCATGCGCGAGGCGATCACCGCGTCGCGCATCGCGCAGAAATCGCTGAATCTGTGCAACAACGCGCGCACGATGATCGACATCGCGCGCACCGGCGGCGGGATCGGCATCTTCCCCGAACCGATGGTGCGCGGCGAACTGGTCGGCGGCGCGCTGGTCGAGATCGCCGGCATGCCCGCGCTCGCCCCGGTCGAATTCCACGTCGCGATGCGCGTCGCCGACAGCGAGCCGCTGCTCGCGCAGATCTTCGGCCGCGCCGCCGAACTCGATCTGTCGGATGTGACGGTCCGGGATTAGTCGCGAATGGCTGGTATCGGGCGGGAGCGGCCGTTTTAATCCTCCCTGTCGCGAAGCGATGGGGAGGGGGACCATGCGAAGCATGGTGGAGGGGTGGCGGCCTGAAACTGACGATCGAGGCTTCTACCCCTCCACCACCCTGCGGGCGGTCCCCCTCCCCACGGCTTCGCCGCGGGGAGGATTAGGAACGTCCGCTCCCCACCCCAAAACCGCCACCTTCAAAAAAGGCCTTTCCTAATAAATCTGGCTATGCCAGCGTCGACCTCGACTCTTCCGTTCGGCGAATACAGCAATCTCCGAGGCCTCTATTCGGGAGGCTCACTGGGCTGAACTTCCCTGAACTTTGGAACAAGGCAAGGCAGGCTCCCCACCCAAAGCCGACACCCGTTCGCCTCTGGGAAATCGCTCGTCAGGGCAGCGCGACCCCCAGCACCGCCGACAGGTCGGCGAGCGCCTGTTCGCCGCTCGTCACCTTGATGGCGTGCATGCCGAGCGCGGCGGCGGGTTTGCAGTTGATGCCGAGGTCGTCGAGATAGACGCATTCGGCGGGTTCGACGCCCAGCGTCTCGCACATCATCCGATAGATGGCGGGATCGGGCTTGCGCACCCCGGCCTTGCTCGATTCGATGACATGCTCGAAGCGCGCCATGATGTTGGCGACCACGGTCGCGGCCTCGTCGCTACGCGTCATGCCCGCGCCCTTGACGCCTTTGCCGCCGGGAACATTGTTGGTGATGCACGCAATGCGAAAGCCCTTGGCCTTCAGCGTGTCGAGGGCCGCGACCATCGCAGGGCGCACCGCGCCCGCGATCACCGCGAGCACGGCCTCGCCTTCCAACTCGTGCCCCAGCGCGCGCGCCTCCTCGGCGAACAGGCTGTCGAACGTCGCGGCGTCGATCTCGGCGCGCTCGAACTTTGCCCAGGCATTGTCGTCGGGATTGGCCGCATTGACCCGCCGCACGAAATCGCGCGGCAGCCCGCGCTCGGCCTCCAGCCGGTTGAACGCCTCGAAGGGCGAGGCGGTGATGACCCCGCCGAAGTCGAAGATGATGGTGGTGATGGTCATGGCAAAACGACAATCCCCGCCTTGGGGTCGGCGCGGCCCGACAGCATTTCCTGGTACGCGCCGAGCGCCGCCTCGCCGCCGCGGCGCTTGTCGATCGCCGCGAGCCGCGGAGCGACGTCCATGAAGCCTAGCCAGGCCTCGGCGATCTTCTGCCCGAACGCCGGCCCGCCCCAGTCGGCGATCCGCTTCTGGCTACGGCCGGGGGCGAAGAAGCCCTGGCGCTCGGGGCCGGGCAGGCCGGCATCGTCGGCCTGCGCGTCCCAATGCGACTTGCCGACGATGATCGAGGCCTTGAGCTGGCCCCCGAAATGGCTGTGCACGACGCGCGTCACGGCGCCATTGCCCGCCATGTCGACCAGCGCCGATGGGGTGCCGGGATTGAGCGTCATGATCTGGTCATAGGCGATCACGCGGTCGTAGATGCCCTGCGCGGCCAGCGCCTCGACGTTGGCGGCGCTGGTCAGCCCGATCGTCTCGGGGCGATGCCCGCTCCGCTGCGCGAGCGAGAAGCCGAGCCCGATCGCGGTCTTGCTCGACGCGCTGGCGATCAGGATTTGCGCCGCGCCATAATCGCCCTCGTCCTCGAACTGGTCGGCGATCAGCCAGCCCGTGAGGAACAGCGGACGGAACACCGGCCAATAATCATGGTCGGTCGCGCGATAATCGTGGAGCGCGCCGACGCGCTGATACTGGTTGTAGATCGGCGGCAGCGTGGTGCGGCGCGGGGTGACGTCGGTGAAGCCGCCGGGGCCGACGTTCGCGGTCGTGAGGACCGCGTGGCTCGCCATCGGATAATAGCCGTAGAAAGTCTCGCCGACCGCGATTCCCTCGGCGGCGCTCTCGGTCACCGTCGCGAAACCCCAGACGGGCAGGCGCCCCGGCACGCCGCGCTCGGCGAAGAAATCCCAATAGCCCTGGTCGTTGCCGAACAGCCCCGCGGGTTTGCCGAACACCGCGTAAGTGATGTTGTTCGCGGTCATCGCATAGCTGTCGACGGCGACGCGCACCTGTCCGGGCTCGAGCGGCGCGGCGGGATCGCTGACCAGTTCGGCGCGCGCAATATCGTCGCGATCGATGTCGATCGCCCATCCGGTTTCACTCATCTGCGGACCCCTCCGGCTGCTTGCCCGCGGACGCGGGATGGACGATAGTCATACAGATGGCAGCGCCCCTGACAATCGCGGTCAAACGCATCCACGATCCCGTAGCGGCAGGTGACGGCGCGCGCTTCCTGGTCGACCGGCTGTGGCCGCGCGGGGTGTCGAAGGAGAAGGCGGCGCTGGCGGCGTGGCTGAAGCCGCTGTCGCCGAGCGACGCGCTGCGCAAGACCTATCACGGCGCGACCGCCGAATCGGACGAGGCCTGGGATGCGTTCCGGCGCGACTATTTCGCGGAACTCGATGTCGGCAGCGACGAGGCGAAGGCGGCGCTTTTCACCCTCGACGCCGCGGCGAGCGCCGGGCCGGTAACTTTGCTCTATGCCGCCAAGGACCCAGCGCGGAACAATGCCGTCGCGCTGTGCGAGTGGCTGGAGCGCCGCTAACCCACCGTCGTCCCGAGCAGCGATCCGATCGCGATCGTCGCCGCCATCGCCATCGCGCCCCAGAAGGTCACGCGTACCACCGGGCGCAGCATCGGCGCGTTGCCCGCGCGGGCGCCGAGCGCACCGAGGATGGCGAGGAAGACGAGCGAAGAGGCAGAGACGGTCAGAGGCAAGGATTGGCTCCGGTCGAGCAGCACGACCGCCAGCGGCAGCGCCGCCCCCGCCGCGAAGCTCGCCGCCGACGCAATTGCCGCCTGCACCGGCCGCGCCGCCATCGCGTCGGTCAATCCGAGCTCGTCACGCAGATGCGTGTCGAGCGCATCATGGTCGGTAAGCTGCCGCGCGACCTGCTCGGCCAGCGCACGATCCAGCCCGCGCTGCTCGTAGATTTGCGTCAATTCCTCCAGCTCGAACTCGGGGTCGGCGGCGAGGTGGCGCTTCTCCAGCTCGACATCGGCTTTCTCGGCATCTCCCTGCGAACTCACCGACACATATTCGCCCGCCGCCATCGACATCGCCCCGGCGACCAGCCCTGCCGCGCCGGTGACGAGGATCGACGCTTGCGGCGCGCCCGCCGCCGCCACGCCCGCGATCAGGCTGGCGGTCGACACGATCCCGTCGTTGGCGCCGAGGATCGCGGCGCGTAGCCAGCCGATCCGCGTGACGGCGTGGGTTTCCTCGTGCATGCGCGGGCTCCCCCTACCAGAAGCGAATGACGCCGAGCTGGTCGAACAGCTTCTCGTTGGACACCAGCGAATATTGTTCGATCTGCGATTGGGCGATCAATATGCGATCGAAGGGATCGCGATGCTCGAACGGCAGCAGGCCCGCCAGGCTGGCGTGCGCGACTGAAATCGGCAGTTGCTCGAAGCCGAAACCCGCTATAACCTTTTCGAACCGCTCGGCGAGTTCGTCGGCGCCTTCCAGCTTGCCGATCC
Source organism: Sphingopyxis sp. HIX (assembly GCF_001468285.1). Classification (GTDB taxonomy): domain Bacteria; phylum Pseudomonadota; class Alphaproteobacteria; order Sphingomonadales; family Sphingomonadaceae; genus Sphingopyxis. Next base: position 77,637 of record NZ_LNSB01000004.1, read on the forward strand.
GGAATTTGATCGCGACCTCGATCGCGGACACCGCGCTGATCCAGATGCGATTGTCGGCGTCCTCGATGGCGGCCCGCACCGCATCCGGCAGTCGTTCCGGTTCGTTGGCCGCCCAGATCAGCGCGTGCGTGTCGAGCAGCAGGTTCATCGCGCGTCAGTTGCCGCCTTCGCCGTTCCACAGCGCCAGGTCTTCCTCGGGCAGGGGATCCCAGAATCCCTTGTCGAGATCGATCTTGCCTTTCAGCGTGCCCAGGACGCGCTTCGCCTTCGGCAGCTCCTTCACCGGCATCAGCTTGACCACCGGCTCCTTGCCGCGCGCGATCGTCACCTCTTCACCCGCGAGCACGCGCGCGATCAGGCGGGACAGATGCGTCTTCGCTTCGTGAATGGTCACGATCGTCATGCCATGAACTTAGCTAAGTCACTTGACTAAGTCAATATCGAGCGGGGTTCTGGCGCCACGCCGGTCAGCGGGCGCGCTCGGATTTCAGTCCAGCCGCCGCGATTCCCGCGGCGGCGCAAGCGGCATCGTCCGCCGGCGCTTCGCCCGACGCGCCGACGCCGCCCAGCCGTGTGCGTCCGTCGGCGGAGAAGACGGGCACCCCGCCTGCGACGGTCACGACATGCGGCGCGTCGGCAAAGCCCGGCGTGCTCTTGGCCGCTTCCTCCATTCCGCTCGTCGGGAAACCCCAGGCCGCGACGGCGCGGGCCTTTTCGATCGAAAAATCCATCATCCCGAACGCATTGCCGTCCATCCGCCATGCGGCCACGATCTGGCCGCCGGTATCGACGACCGCGATCGCATGGCTCTGCTCCTTGGCGCGCGCATGCGCGGCGCAGCCTTTGACGATGGCGTCGGCCTGTGCGGCGGTCAGCCCCTGCGCGGCTGCCGGGGCCGCGACTAGCAGCGCGGCCATTCCCATGATCCTCATCCCTTGCCTCCCTCGCGGGGCGCGGGATCAGTGGGGCAGTTTCAGCCCCGGCCTGGCCCAGCGCGTCTTCACCAACCGTCCGGTGCCCGACAAGGTGAGATAGGCATCCTGCATGTCGGGTCCGCCAAAGGCGATGTTGGTCGTGAAGATATCGTCGGTCGCGACAAATTCGACCAGCGACCCATCGGGGCCGACGACCGAAATGCCGCTCTCGCCGATCGTCGCGACGCAGATATTGCCGTTCGCTTCCATCGCCAGGCTGTCGAAGAATTTATAGCCCGCGGGGCGATAGAGCGGGATGCCCGGGCCGCCGGGCCCCGCGTCGGGCGCGACCTTGCCGGGGGCGATGATGTTGAACTGGGTCAGGCGGCAGGTATAGGTCTCGGCGGTGTAGAGCTTGGTCCCGTCGGGCGACAGGCCGATGCCATTGGGGTTGTAGCTCGGGAAGATCACCTCCTCGACGAAGCTGCCATCGGCCTTGCCATAGAAGATGCCGACGATGTCGTGGCAGCGCTTCTCGTAATCGACCTTGCCATGGTCGGTGAACCAGAAGCCGCCATGATCGTCGAACATGATGTCGTTGGGGCCGCGCAGCACGATGCCCTGGTCGCCGGTCTTGTAGAGGATTTCGACTTCGCCGGTGTCGATGTCGATCCGTTCGATCCGCCCGCCCGAATAATCGTCGGCGATGCCGTGCGGCGCGAGATAGCCATTCGATTCGACATAGTTGAACCCGCCGTTGTTGCAGCAGTAAAGCTTGCCGTCGGGGCCGATCGCGAGGCCGTTGGGCCCGCCGCCGGGGGTCGCGACGACCTCCTTGCGCCCGCCCGGCCAGCAGCGCGTGATGCGCCCCGCCTCGATCTCGACGACGATGACGCTGCCATCCTCCATCACGACCGGGGCCTCGGGAAAGCGCAATCCGTCGGCGATCAGTTCAAACTCGGCCATCCTCGTCTCCCTTGCTTGTGCTTTGCTGCTGTGCTTTGCGGCCATCATGCCCGTTCGTTCGCTCTTCGCCAGCCTTTTCTACGAAGCCGACGCCGGGTCGGCGGACCTTTTGGAAGAGTTGGAGCATAGCTGCCGCCAACTTGCCGAGGATGACCTCGCCGGCCGGCGCTGGAGCCGCGAGCATGGCTATAAGGGTTATACGAGCTATGCGAGCCTCGGCGACCTGCCCGAGCGCGATCCGGCGTTTCACGACCTCAAGCGCCTGCTCGACAAGGAGGTCAAGGCCTTTGCCAAAGCCGCGCATTTCGACCTCGCCAAACCGCTGAAGCTCGACAGCCTGTGGGTCAATATCCTCAAGCCCGGCGGCACGCACAGCGGCCATATCCACCCGCACAGCATCGTGTCGGGCACCTTCTACGTCGCGGTCCCGCCGGGATCGGGCGCGCTCAAGCTCGAGGATCCGCGGCTCGCGATGCTGATGGCGGCGCCCGGCCGCACCGACGGTGCGCCCGAGCATCTGCATCCCTTCGTCTATGCCGAACCTGCGGCGGGCCGCGTCTTCCTGTGGGAAAGCTGGCTCCGCCACGAGGTGATGCCGCACAGCGGCAAGGGCGAGCGGATCAGCATCAGCTTTAACTATCGCTGAGGCGGCCTATATGGGGCGCATCCTCAGCCCCCATAAGGATCCCCGATGACCGACACCGCGACTTACGACGCCGACCTCCAGCTTTTCATCGCCGGTGCCTGGCGGAGTGGGGAGGGGCGCGAGGCGCGGCCGGTGTTCAACCCCGCGACCGCGGGCACGATCGCCGAGCTGCCGGTGGCGACCGCCGCCGACCTCGACGAAGCGCTCGCCGCTGCCGAACGCGGCTGGCCGGCATGGCGCGCCAAGACCCCCGACGAGCGCGCCGCGCTGATGCACAAGGCCGCGGGGCTGATCCGCGAGCGCGTCGAGCATATCGCGACGCTGATGACGCTCGAACAGGGCAAACCGATCGGCGAGGCGCGCGGCGAGGTGCTGTCGGCCGCGGGGCTGCTCGCCTATTTCGCCGAGCAGGGCAAGCGCATCGAGGGTCGCGTGCTCCAGCGTCCGCTCGGTCAGCGTGCGATGGTTACCAAGCATCCGGTCGGCCCGGTCGCGGGCTTCTCGCCCTGGAATTTCCCGGTCAACCTGATGGTCAAGAAGATCGCCCCCGCGCTCGCCGCGGGCTGCGTCGTGATCGCCAAGGCGCCCGAGGAAACCCCGGGCTGCACCAGCGCGATCATGCGCTGCCTGATCGACGCGGGCATTCCCGGCGACGCGGTGCAGCTCGTCTATGGCGACCCCGACATGATCAGCCGCCACCTGCTCGCCAGCCCGGTAATCCGCAAGGTCAGCTTCACCGGCTCGACCGCGGTCGGCAAACATCTGATGCGGCTCGCCGCCGACCGTGCGCAACGCATCACGATGGAACTCGGCGGCCACGCCCCGGTGCTGATCTTCGACGATTGCGACCTTCAGGCGACGCTCGACAAGGTCGTGTGGCAGAAGTTCCGCAATGCGGGCCAGGTGTGCATCTCGCCGACGCGCTTCTATGTCCAGCAGGGCATCTACGACGCGTTCGTGAAGGGCTTCGCCGAGCGCACTGCGAAAGTGAAGATCGGCAGCGGCCTCGACGCCGACACGCAGATGGGCCCGCTCGCCAACGCTCGGCGGATCCCGGCGCTCGAGGCGCTGGTCGCCGACGCGAAGGCGAAGGGCGCGCGCGTCATCGCGGGCGGTGAGGCAACCGGCAACGGCTATTTTTTCCAGCCGACCGCGATCGCCGACGTGCCGGTCGAGGCCGATGCGATGAACCACGAACCCTTCGGCCCGATGGCGCTGATCCGCCCGTTCGGCACCGAGGAGGAGGCGCTCGAACAAGCGAACCGGCTGCCTTATGGGTTAGCGGCGTTCGCGTTCACCGAGAACGGCCGCCGCATCAACCGCATCGTCGACGTGATCGAGAGCGGTATGGTCGGGGTGAACAGCTTCGTCATCTCGACGCTCGACATGCCCTTCGGCGGCATCAAGGAATCGGGCTTCGGCAGCGAAAGCGGCCCCGAGGGGCTGGATGGTTATCTGGTGACCAAGGCGGTGCATATTTACTGAGACCCAAGATCCTCCCCACGCGCAGCGATGGGGAGGTGGCAGCGCGAAGCGCTGACGGAGGGGTTCGACGCCGCAGGCGTCGGTGCAAGGCCAGACCCCTCCACCACCCGCTTCGCGGGAGTGCTGGGTCGTCCAGTCCCCCGGACTGGACTTGGATTGCCGGGGGCAATCCAACCCTGCACTCCCCCTCCCCAGCGCTGCGCGATGGGGAGGATCTTTTCAGTCCCGCTCCAACTGCACGAAATCGCGCGCCATCGGCGCCAGATGCGCGCCGCCGTCGACGAAGAGCGTCTGCCCCGTCACCGCCTCGGCGCGCGCGAGATAGACGACCGCGTCCGCAATCTGCCCCGGCGTCGGCAGCGCGCCGAGCGGCATGAGCCCCGCCAGCCGCTCGACCTGCGGCGCCGAATAATCCCCGGTCGCCATCGTCAGCCCCGGCGCGACGGCATTGACCCGCGCGCGGCCGCCGAAGGCCACCGCCAGCGTCGCCGTCGCCTGCCACAGTGCCGATTTCGACAGGCTGTAGGCGACCTGGTCGGGCACCGGATGCCGCACGCGCTGGTCGACGATGTTGACGATCGCGGGGCGCTTGCCTTCGCTCGCCGCGACGAGCGCCTTGGCGAGCATCACCGGCGCCGACAGATTGACCTGCATCATCTCGGCGAGCGCCGGGGCCGACAGGTCGGCCCACTCGCCCTCGGCGAAATGTGCGGCATTGTTGACGAGCAAGTCGGGCGCGCGGCCGAATTTCGCGATCACCGCCGGGACCAGCGCGTCGACCGCGGCGGGATCGCCCAGGTCGGCGGCAAAACGATGGCTCAACGCGCCCGTTTCGGCCAGCGCCTCCGCCAGCAGCGGATCGGCCTCGGCGGCGCTCCGCTTGTGCAGCGCCAGCGCATAGCCCTCGCGCGCCAGCCGCGCCGAAATCGCGGCGCCGACGCGGTGGAGCCCACCCGTCACCAGCGCCAGCTTCGCCGTCACTTGCGCGCCCTGCGCATCGTGATGCCTATCTCTTCGCCTTCTTCGGCGATCGCGAGCTTGACGATCTTGACCTCGACCTCCTCGACCTTGTCGTCCTGCAGGAACAAAGTGTCGATGATATGGTCGGCGACGCTTTCGATCAGCACGAAATGCACATCCTTGGGCAGCCCTTCGGTGGCCGCGAATTTGAGGTGCATGTAGTTTTTCGAGCGGCTGAGCGGCGTCGTCGGCTCGTAATGATCGGCCATCGCCAGTCGCGCGCGCACCGAAATGCGCAGCGGCTGCGGCAGGTGCGTTTCTTCGGAATAGATGCCGGTGAGGACGTCGACGGTCAGCCCGTTCACCTCCAGCCACAATGTATCGGTCACAAGACATTCCTGTTCGGCGGGTGCGACATTCGGCTTTCCAACGCCGACCCCGGACCCTAAAGCGCCGCCGCATTAGCGAAAGGGCGCACATTGGTCGAGTTACTTCCATTGTCGGATATTGCACCGTCGGCGGTCGAGCATCTGCTCGACGCCGCATTCGGGGCGGACCGCTTTGGACGAACCGCCTACCGCATCCGCCAGGGCATGGATGCGGTTCCGGCACTGAGCTTCGCCTTGATCGAAGACGGCGAACTCGCGGGCACGATCCAGTGCTGGCCCGTCGCGCACCATGCGCCGGACGGCACCGCGACCCCGCTGGTGATGGTCGGCCCGGTGGCGGTGCGCCCCGACGTCCAGCGCGGCGGGCATGGCCGTTTGCTGATGGCGCATATGCTGGAAGCGGCGGAGCATGAGTCCGACAGCGCGCTGATGATGATCGGCGACCCCGAATATTATGGCCGCTTCTTCGGCTTCACCGCCGATGCGACGGGGGCGTGGGACCTGCCCGGACCCTATGAGAAGCGCCGCCTGCTGGCGCGAGCGGTGAACGGGCATGGCTTGCCGACGAGCGCAGGGATGATCGGGCCGCGCTGATCCGGCTGGGGTTGCGCGGCGCGCAGGTCCGCCTATGTCGGAGGGATGGTCACCCCCGCGCCATCGCTCCCCAAAGAGTTTTCGCAGCTTTCGCTGACCGAGGCTGCCGAGCTGCTCGCCGCGCGCAAGCTGCCGCCGGTCGAGAGCTGGCACCCCGAGCGCAGCGGCGACAGCGCGATGGAGATCCGCGGCGACGGCAGCTGGTATCACGAGGGCGGGCGCATCAATCGCCCCGCGATGGTCAAGCTCTTCTCGACGATCCTGCGCCGCGAAGCCGACGGCAGCCATGTCCTCGTCACCCCCGCCGAGAAGCTCGTCATCGCGGTCGAGGACACGCCCTTCCGCGCGGTCGAGATGAAGAGCGAGGGGGAGGGCGAAACGCGAAAGCTCGTCTTCCGCCTCGACACAGACGACCTCGTGCTGGCAGGCCCCGAGCATCCGCTCAGCTTCGGCAGCGACCCCGACCATCCCGACCCGCGACTCCATGTTCGGGGCAAGCTCGGCAACGGCCTCGAAGCGCGCATCGACAGGGCGCTCTACTACGAGATCGCCGAACTGGCGCTCGCCGAGGGCGGCGACCCGCCCGCCATCTGGTCGAACGGCGCGCGCTTCCCGCTGGTGGGCGCCGCCTGATGCTCTTCGAAAAATTGCGCGTCGCGCTCGAGAATCTGCTCCCCGGCGAGGATGAGGACGAGACCTATCTCGGCACCCCGACGCTACGCGATGCCGCGGTGCTGATCGCCTTCACCGACCGCCCCGACCCCGGCGTCATCCTGACCCAGCGCCCGCAATGGCTGCGCAGCCACGCCGGACAAGTGGCCTTTCCGGGCGGCAAGATCGATCCGGGCGACCGCGACGCGGTCGACGCCGCGCTGCGCGAGGCCGAGGAGGAGATCGGGCTCCACCGCCGCGACGTGACGATCGCGGGCACGACCGAGGCCTATCGTTCGGGCAGTGGCTATCACATCACCCCGGTGCTCGGGGTGATCCCACCCGACCTGCCGCTCGATCCCAACCCCGACGAGGTCGAGGACTGGTTCGAAGTGCCGCTCGACACGCTGTTCGATCCCGCCAACTACGACCGCCAGCAAGCGCATTGGCAGGGCCATGATCGGCATTATTATGACATGATGTGGCAGGGGCGGCGGATCTGGGGCGTGACGGCGGGCATCATCGTCAATCTGGCGCGGCGGCTGCCCGCGGGCTGGCACCGATGACCCTGTTGCCCGACGCCGAATGGCGCCACCGCGAGGGTCTGAAGCGCATCGTCGCGGCGCTCACCGCGCGCGGCGGCGCGGTGCGGCTGGTCGGCGGCGCGGTGCGCGACACCTTGCTCGGCCTCCCTGTCGCCGACATCGACCTCGCGACCCCGCTCACCCCCGACAAGGTGACCGAAAAGCTCGAGGCGGTCGGGATCAAGGTCGTGCCCACCGGCATCGCGCACGGCACCGTCACCGCAATCGCCAGCCACGACCGGCACGAGATCACGACCTTGCGCCGCGACGTCGAGACCGACGGCCGCCGCGCCACCGTCGCCTTCGCCGACGACTGGCGCGACGACGCGGCGCGGCGCGACTTCACGATCAACGCGCTCTACGCCGACCCGAAGACCGGCGCGATCGACGATTATTTCGGCGGCCTCGCCGACCTCGAAAACGGCCGTATCCGCTTCATCGGCGACGCCGCCACGCGCATCGCCGAGGATCACCTCCGCATCCTGCGCTTCTATCGCTTCGTCGCGCGCTTCGGGCATGGCGACCTCGACCCGGCCAGTCACGCCGCGGTGATCGCGGCGCGCCAGTCGCTGAAAAGCCTGTCGCGCGAGCGGGTGGCGGACGAGCTCACCAAGATATTGGCGCTCCCCGATCCGCGCGCGATCGTCGGGCAGATGGCGGCCGACGGGATGTTCGCGGTGATCCTGCCCGAACTGGCGCCCGATTTCGCGGATACGCTCGACCGGCTGCTCGCCAATGAGAGCGCGGCCGCAGCCGAACCGTCGGCGCTGCGCCGTCTCGCGGCGCTGCTACCTGCCGATGCGCCAACCGCCGAGCAGGTCGCCAGCCGGCTGCGCTTCTCGACGCGCCAGCGCAAGCATCTCGCCGCGCTCGCCGGACACCGCGCTAAAGCGCTCCCGCCGCCGCGCCAGCTCGCGCATGCGATCGGCGTAGAAGCGGCCGGGGACGTCTATCTGCTCGCCGCCGATCCCGCGGCGGCGTCCGAAGCCTTGCGGTCCTTCTCGCAATGGTCCGTCCCCGACCTGCCGCTCAAGGGCGGTGACATCGTCGCGCGCGGGATAGCCGCAGGCCCCGAGGTTGCGCGCATCCTGAAAGAAGTCGAAGCCGAATGGGTGGCGGAGGATTTTCCCGGCGCGCCGCGCGTCGCCGAACTGCTCGATCAGAAGATCGGGCGGCTCAACGACTGACGCCAATAAGCATAGGCTTCGCCCTCGGCCATCGGCCGCGCGAAGAGGAAGCCCTGCCCGAAGTCGCAGCCGAGCGCCGACAAGAGCCGCGCCTGGTCGGCGGTCTCGACGCCCTCGGCGGTGGTCTTCATGCCCAACGCTTCGGCCAGGCTCTGGATCGTGCGCACGATCGCCACCTTGTCGCGGTCGTCGACCATATGCTCGACGAAGCTGCGGTCGATCTTGAGCACGTCGAGCGGCAGCCGCTGGAGATAGGCGAGGTTCGAATAGCCGGTGCCGAAATCGTCCATCGCGACGCGCGTCTGCAGCGCCTTCAGTTCGCTCAGCACCGACAGCGCGAGGTCGGGGTCGCCGATGATCGCGCTTTCGGTGAGCTCGATCATCAGCCGCTCGCCGCCGATGGCGTTGGCGGCGAGTGCCTGGCGCACCACCGCGGCGACGTCGTCGCGCACCAGCTGGATCGCCGAGACGTTGACCGAAAAATAGCAGTCGACCGGCGCGCCGCCGTTTTGCGCGTCCCATTTGGCGAGCGTGCACGCGGCCTTGGCGATCGCCCATTGGCCGAGCGGGACGATCAGCCCCGAATCCTCGGCGACGGGGATGAATTCGGTGGGCGATATCGAGCGGTCGCCGTCATCTTCCCAGCGCGCCAGCGCCTCGAAACCCGCGACCTTGCCCGTCGATAGCTCGACCAGCGGCTGGAAGGCGAGGTGGAGGCGGTCTTCCTCGATCGCGTTGCGCAGCGCGGTCTCGAGCCCGAAACGATTGTCCGAGAGCATTGCGGCTTCGGGCTCGTAAATCTCGATGCGGTCGGTCTGCTTGGCGCGCTTCAGCGCGATCTGCGCGTGGCGGATCTGGTCCGCGACATCGGTGTCGCCGCCGGGCTGGATCGTACAGCCGAGCGCGCAATCGACGCTGACCTTCAATTCGCCGATACGGAAGGGATGGTCGAAACAGCCGCGGATGCGGCGTGCGATCTCGCGCACATCGGCGCGCCCGCCGGCGATACGCGACGAGATGGCGAATTCGTCGCCGCCGGTGCGCGCCAGGATGTCGCCGCTGCGCAGGCTCGATTTCAGCCGCCGCGCGACGGTGATGATCAGCTCGTCGCCCGCGAGCGGGCCGATATGTTCGTTGATGCGGCTGAAGCGCGCGAGGTCGAGCAGCAGGATCGCATGGTCCGATTCGGCGTCGGCGGCGATGCGCTGTTCGACCAGCTCCTCGAAACCGGCGCGGTTGGGGAGCCCGGTCAGGCTGTCCGACACCAGTTCGCGGCGCAAATTGCGCTCGGTCATCATTTCCTGCGTGCGGTCGATCAGCGTCAGCAGGAACAGGTCTTCGTCGCCATATTCGCCGGGCAGCGGGCCGATCGACGCGCGCAGGTCGCGCGCGGCGGGGCCGTCGCCCAGCTGGCACGAGAATTCCTGGCTGTCGTCGGGGTTCTGCGCGGTGCGTTCGATCGCGCGGCGCAGCTCGATCGGAGCGTTTGCACCCGCGGGCGACAGGTTCAGCCGGTCGAAGGCGGCGTTGCTCGCGTGCAGGCGGAAATTGCCGCGCGGCAGCGGCCGGATCAGCGCGGCGGGTACCGGAAGGGCGTCGATCCAACCGACGAACAGAAGCGGCCGGTCCTCGCCGGTGCGATCGATGGGCATAAAAGAGGGTTTTGTGCGACCTTTCCCCATGGCTTCATCGGCCTAGGGGCGGGGGGTAAAAAAGCTATTTACGGCAATAAGGAAAAGCGATCAGTCGAAGCGGTTGCTCCTCGGAAAGCCCTCGGGGGGATTGCGCCCCGCGGCGCCGCGCGCGACGCGCCACAGGGTGACGTCGACATTGCTGCGCATCCGCCCGCTTTCGCCGCCCATTTTCCAGCTTAGCCCCTCGGCCAGCACGATCGTCGTCGCGTCGGACAGCCCGCCATCGCGGAAGCGCTGCAGCGCGACGCCCTGGCCGCGCGCCATCACCGGCACTTCGCTCAAGGGAAAGACGACCAGCTTGCGGTTCTCGCCGATCGCCGCGACGCTGTCGTCGCCCGCGGCGATCGGGCGCGCGACCGTCAGCTGCGCCTTGGGCTTCAGGTTGACGACGTTGCGGCCCTTGCGCGTCTCGGCGATCAGTTCGGCCATCTGCGCGATAAAGCCGTGCCCGCTGGTCGAGGCGAGCAGCAGGCGGCCTTCGGCGCTCGCGGGGAGCAGCGCGACGATGCGCGCCTCGGGATCGATGTCGACCATCAGCCGCAGCGGCTCGCCGAAGCCGCGTCCGCCGGGCAATTTGTCGGCGCCGACGGTGTAGAAGCGCCCGTCGCTCGCGGCGATCAGCAATTTGTCGGTGGTCTGCGCGCGCACCGCGAACAGCAGCTCGTCGCCTTCCTTGAACTTGAACTCGCCCCACTGCTCGGGCGCGACATGGCCGCGCTGGGCGCGGATCCAGCCGCGCTTCGACAGGATCACCGTCACCGGCTCCTTCTCGATCATCGCGTCCAATGGGATGTCGCGCGCCGGCGCGGCTTCGGCGATCGTCGTCCGCCGCGCGCCGAGCAAAGTGTCGAGGCCATAGACGGTGCGGAGTTTCTCGAGATCCTTGCGCAGCCGCGTCTTCTGCCGCGCGGGGCTCTCGACCAGCTTGGCGAGTTCCTCGCGTTCGGCGGTTAGGTCGGCCTGCTCGCGCTTGAGCTCCATTTCCTCGAGCTTGCGCAGACTGCGCAGCCGCATGTTGAGGATCGCCTCGGCCTGACGGTCGGTGAGAACGAACTCTTCGATCATCACCGGCTTGGGCTCGTCCTCGGTGCGGATGATCTCGATGATCCGGTCGAGGTTGAGGAAGGCGATGATATAGCCCGCGACCAGTTCGAGCCGGTCGTCGATCTTCGCGATCCGGTGCTGCGCACGGCGGACGAGCACGATGATCTGGTGCTGCAGCCATTCGGTGAGCAGCTGTTTCAGCCCCATCACCTTGGGCGTGCGCGTCGCGTCGAGCACGTTGAGATTGAGCGCGAAGCGGCTTTCGAGGTCGGTCAGCCGGTAGAGGCTTTCCTTCAGGATATCGGGGTCGACGTTGCGGCTCTTGGGCACCAGCACGATGCGCAGATCCTCGGCGCTCTCGTCGCGGACATCTTCCAGGATCGGGAGCTTCTTGTCGGCGATCAGCTGCGCGATCTGTTCGATCAGCTTGCCCTTGGCGACCCCATAGGGAATTTCGCTGATGACGAGCTGCCAGGTGCCGCCCGCCTGTTTTTCGACGCCCGTTTCTTCCCAGGCATCGCCTACCTTGCCGGTCGAGAAGCGCGCGCGGACGCGGAAGCCGCCGCGCCCGGTCTCATAGGCCAGGGCGATCGCCTCGGGGCTGTCGACGACGATGCCGCCGGTCGGGAAATCGGGGCCCTTCACATGCGCGAGCAGCTCGCCAAGCTCGGCATTCTGGTTCTCGATCAGCAGCAGCGCGGCGCCGATCACCTCGGCGGCATTGTGCGGCGGGATGTTCGTCGCCATGCCGACCGCGATCCCGCTCGCGCCATTGGCGAGCAGGTTCGGGAACAGCCCGGGCATGATCTCGGGCTCTTCGTCCTCGCCATTATAGGTCGGCTTGAAGTCTACAGTGCCCTCGTCGAGCCCCTGCATCAGATCGACCGCGACGCGCGTCAGCCGCGCCTCGGTGTAGCGATAGGCCGCGGCATTATCGCCGTCGATATTGCCGAAATTGCCCTGGCCGTCGACGAGCGGGTAGCGGAGCGAGAAATCCTGCGCGAGGCGGACCATCGCGTCATAGACCGCGGTGTCGCCGTGCGGGTGGAACTTGCCGATGACGTCGCCGACGACGCGCGCCGATTTCTTGTAGCCCTGGCTCGGGTCGAGCCGCATCGCGCGCATCGCCCAGAGCAGGCGGCGGTGGACGGGCTTCAGTCCGTCGCGCAGGTCGGGCAGCGAGCGCGCGGTGATCGTCGACAGCGCATAGACGAGGTAGCGCTCCGACAGCGCGCTGTCGAAGGGGGTGTCGCTCATGCCGGGTACGGGGTCGGAAGGAGGAAGGTCGTCGTCGTTGGTCGCCATTGTCCGGCGCGGATAGCAAGCCCCGCGCCGCATGGCAAAGGGCGAAAGGGATCAATAGAGATTGTTCTTGTAATCCTGGTCGAGGCCCTTCTGGATCATGCCGGGGGTGACGACCGCGCTCGCGATGCGCGCGCCGATGCCCTTGCCGCGGTTGATGCGCAGATGCTCGCCCAGCATCTTGGCCGGGCTGACGTCGGCGGGCGCCGGAGCAGCGGGCCAGAGACGCGCGCGGGCGAGCGCCGCGCTGGGGGCGAGCGCGATGGTCAGATCGTGGACGCGCGCGGCGAGCAACGGCTGCTTGTCGCCGACCGCGAAGGGCGCGCGCGCGGCTTCGTCGCTGCTGAGCGTCGCGGTGCCCGTCAGCGTCGCGACCATCGTCGAGCCCGGGATCAGCAGCGCGGCGGCGATGCGCGGCTGCGCGATGATGTTGCGGAAGCTGTCGGTGCGGCGATTGCCGGGGCGGTCGGGAAAGGCGAGCGTGCCGCCGTCGATGCGCGCGAGCCGCCCGGCGGGGTCGCCCTTGGGGCTGAGGTCGCCGCCACCAGCGGGGTCGATCGTCGCCAGCGCCATGAAGCGGCTCGCCGCGACGAAGCCGTCGGTGGCCGCGGGCGCGTCGTCATGCGGTTCGGCCTTTCAGAAGTCGGAGCGGATCAGCGCCTTGGCGCAGTGCACATAACATTCCTCGACCGCGATCCGCGCTGCGCCTTCGGCGATCCCGGCGACGCGGCCGTTGATCCGCAGCGTCTCGCCGATGCCGGGCAAAAGGAGGAGCGACCCGAAGCCCTCGCCCGGCCGCAGCAGCGCGGGATCGTCGATATGGTCGAGCGGGATCGACAGCGTCGGGCCGTCGGAATGCACGAAGCCGGGCGCGCCGCCCGCCAGCGTGATCGTCATGCCGCCGTCGCCGTCGCCGACGCCGGCGAACATCAGCGGCGAGGCCGCCAGCCAGCGCTGCGCGGTCGGATCGACGCGGTCGATGACCTTGAGGTCGATCGCCGGCGAAGGCTTGCCGACCACGGCTTCGAGCGCGGCGATGCTGTCGATGGCCGTCATGGCGGCTTGCTCCTCTCCTGCGGTCGCGCGTGGGCGACCCATAGCCTTGCTACCACAATGAAAAGATTATCTCATAGTTGCAAATGCCTCGCAATAACATAAAAGCCGCGGCCAAGCAGCCTGGAGATTCGCATGTACGCCTTTGTCTACCGCCCCGTCGAAAGCCTCGGCAATGGCGGCCGTTTCCTGCTGTGGGCGATGCGCGGCTGGGTCGGCGCGGCCGAGCGCGGGCAATGCCCGCCGCGCGCGCTGCACCGCGGGTTTGCGGCGGTCGACGCGCGGCTTGCGCTGCCCGATTTCCACGTCGCGATGGGGTTGCTCGCGAGCGACGGCCGCCGCTGCCTCGCGCTCGCGCCGATGCCGTGCCGTACCATCGCCGAAGACGAGGCGGTGCTGATCGCGCTGTGGCGTGACGCCGCGCGCGGGCAGGCCGATCGGCTTCGCTCGACGCTCGAACTGCTCGTCGAACCGGCATCGGTCGTGGCGATCGCCAAGGCCTTCGCGGCTGCCACCACCAGCCTTTCCGCCGCGGGTTTCGACCTGTCGCGGCTTTCCTCCCCAATTTCTCAAGACCATCAGGAAACCAAGTGATGAGCGACCGTATCGCCGCCGCCGCCAAGCTGGCCCCCTCCGCCTCGCTGACCGTCGAGGAAGTGAAGAGCGTCCGCCACTGGAACGAGCATCTGTTCAGCTTCACGATCAGCCGTCCGGCGAGCTTCCGCTTCCGTTCGGGCGAGTTCGTGATGATCGGCCTGCCTGGCGGCGAGGGCCGGCCGCTGCTGCGCGCCTATTCGATTGCCAGCCCCGCCTGGGCCGAGGAATTGGAATTCCTGTCGATCAAGGTCCCCGACGGCCCGCTGACCTCGCGGCTTCAGCTGATCCAGCCGGGCGATCCGGTCTATCTCGGGCGCAAGCCGACCGGCACGCTCGTCGCCGACGCGCTGACCCCGGGGCGGCGGTTGTTCCTGCTCTCGACCGGCACCGGCCTCGCACCCTTCCTTAGCCTCTCGCGCGATCCCGACATTTACGAACGGTTCAACCAGATCATGATCGTCCATTGCGTGCGCCAGGTCAGCGACCTCGCCTTCCGCGACGATCTGGAAAGCCAGCTCGCGGGCGATCCGCTGGTGCAGGACCAGGCGCTGCTGCAATTCCATTACCTGCCGACGGTGACGCGCGAGCCCTTCCGCACCAGCGGCCGCATCGACGCGCTGATCGACAATGGCGCGCTGTTCGGCCACCCGCTGACCGGCCCCGCGGCCTTCGACCCCGCAACCGACCGCATCATGATGTGCGGCAGCATGGCGATGATCCGCGACCTGCAGGCGCGCTTCGAAAGCCTCGGCTTCAAGGAAGGCTCGAACGCCGCGCCCGGCGATTTCGTGATCGAACGGGCGTTCGTGGGGTGACCCCCTCCCCCTCGATGGGGGAGGTAGCGAGACTTGGCAGCTTGCTGCCTTAGTCGCAGCGGTGGGGGTGCGGCGTCGGTCTGAAGCGGCGGCGCAAGGACGCGCCATCACCCTCATCCAACTTCGCCTAATCGCTCCGCGATAAGGCTGCGTATCCTTCTCCCATCAAGGGAGAAGGATAGCACTAGTCCGCATAGGCCCTGACGAGGTCGACCATATAGTCGCGCCCGACGTAGAGCGATTGGACCGCGATCCGCTCGTTGAGGCCGTGGACGCCATTGCCGTCGGGATCGCCCCACATGCCGGGGATGCCATAGGTCGGAATGCCCACCGCGCCGAGGAAGGTGGCGTCGGTATAGCCGTTCGCCATCGACGGGATGACCGTCAGCCCCGGCCAATATTTGGCGACGAGTTTCGCCATCGGCCCGATGATCTTCGGGTCGAGCGGCGGCGCGGGCGGGGCGGGGCGCTTGGGGGGCAGCTGGGTGATCGTCACCTTGGGATCGTCGATGACCTTGGCCAGCGCGTCCTTGATCGATTCGATGCTGTGGCCGGGAAAGATGCGGCAATTGATGTTCGCGCCCGCGCGCTGCGGCAGCGCGTTGGCGGCGTGGCCGCCGTCGAGTAGGGTCGCGACGCAGGTGGTGCGCAAATTGCTGTGCAGGAAGGGATCCTTGTTGACGATCGCCTCGGCCGCCTTGTCGGCCGGATCCTTCGCCAGCGCGGTCATCGCCTTGCCTATGTCGTCGCCGCGCACCGCGCCGGCCTCGGCGAAATAACGCCGCGTCACGTCGGTCATCTCGACCGGGAATTCATGCGCCTCGATTCGGCTCAGCGCGCGGGCGAGCTCGTAGATCGCATTGTCGGGCATCGGCGCCGAGCTGTGCCCGCCCGGGTTGCGCGTTTCGAGGCGGAAGTTGGCGAAGGTCTTTTCGCCCACCTGCACCGCCTGGCCGATGACCTTGCCCTTGCCCTTGCCGTCGCTGTCGCCGCCGCCGCCTTCGTTAAGCGCAAATTCGGCGTCGATCAGGTCGCGCTTGTTCGCCGCGAGCCACTGGATTCCGTTGAACGCGCCGTTGGTCTCCTCGCCGCAGGTCAGCGCCATCTTGATCGTGCGCTTCGGCTTGTAGCCCGCCTGCTGGAAACGGATCAGCATGTCGACCCACACCGCGGCCTGCGACTTCACGTCGAGCGTGCCGCGGCCGTAGAAATAGCCATTCTCCTCGAACAGGGTGAAGGGATCGCGCTCCCAATCGGCGCGCTTGGCCTCGACGACGTCGATATGCGCCATCACCAGGATCGGCTTGGCGGTCTTCGAGGTGCCCGGATAGACCGCCACGAGTCCGCCCTCCTTGGGATTTTCGGGCGTCGCGAAAAGATGGAGCTGGCTCTCGGGAAAGCCCGCCGCCTTCATCCGCGTCGCCATGCGTTCGGCGGCGAGGGTGCAGCTGCCCGAAGACAAGGTTGTGTTGGTTTCGATCAGTTCCCTGAAAATCTCGCGGAAGGCGAGCTGGTCGGGGCGCGGCGCCTCCTGCGCGGCGGCGGGTGCCGCAAAGGCCAGCGCGGACAGCATCGGCAACCAGATTTTCTTGATCATGGAAATCCCCTTCGCAGGTGAAGGGAGCAGAAAGCGCCAAGCCCCGCAAGGCGCTTTGTTTTTCTTGCGCGCCCTTCGCCTTTCGCGCATCCCGGCGGCGGGAGAGGACCGTTTGTGACAGCTTATGACGATCATCCGCCGGGACTGGTGGCGCGCGCCGTGCGGGGGCTGTTGCTGCTGCTTTACCGGATGCGCGGCTGGAAGGCGTCGGGCGAGGTGCCGGAGCCGCGGCGCTTCATCATCATCGCGGCGCCGCACACCAGCAACTGGGATTTCGTGAACTTCCTGGGGCTCACCGCCGATCTCAAGGTGCGCGCGCATTTCATGGGCAAATTGTCTTTGTTCAAATGGCCGATCGGCGGCTTCATGAAACAGATGGGCGGCATTCCGGTCGACCGCCACAATGCATCGAACGCCGTGCAGCAGATGGTCGAGCAATTCGCGCGCCGCGCCGAATTCATGCTGACCGTCGCGCCCGAGGGGACGCGCAGCAAGGCCAGGAAATGGCGCACCGGCTTCTACCAGATCGCGCTCGCGGCGAAGGTGCCGATGGTCGTCGGCATGATGGACTATGGCACCAAGACCGGCGGCCTCGGCCCCCTCATCTGGCCGACCGGCGATTTCCGCGCCGACATGATGAAGGTGCTCGAAGTCTATAAAAGCTGCATCCCCAAATTTCCGGAGCGTGCGGTGACGTCGATCGATGATATCGTGGGGACCGATTAGGCCAAGGAGCGTGGCGATGACGGGTGTGGCGATTGTGCTGGCGACCAATTTTTTCGGGCTGATCCTGGTCATCGGGCTGCTCTGGCTGATCGCGCTGCAGATTCGCGACGTGTCGTTCATCGACGCCTTCTGGGCCTTCGGCATGGTGCTGCTCGCCTGGGGCACCGCGGTGCAGGTCGGCAGCGAGGGGATGCGCGCGCAACTGCTGCTCGGGCTCACGACGCTGTGGGGGCTGCGGCTGTCGATCCATCTCCTGCTGCGCTGGCGCGCGACGGGCGAGGACCCGCGTTACCAGAAGATCATCGCCAGCATCATGAAGAAGCGCCACTGGGGTTGGGAAATGACCGCGCTGGTCAGCGTCTTCCTGACGCAGGCGCCGCTGCTTTTCATCACCAGCCTGCCCGCACAGATCGGCATCTGGGCGAGCGCCGCGGCGCCGGCATCGGCGATCGGCCTGCTCGGCTGGATCGGTGTCGGCGCCGCGCTCACCGGCATCTTGTTCGAGACCATCGGCGATTGGCAGCTGCACCGCTTTCGCGGCAACCCCGACAATCATGGCAGGGTCCTCGACACCGGGCTGTGGCGCTACACGCGGCATCCCAATTATTTCGGCGACGCGCTGACCTGGTGGGGCATCTTTCTCGTTGCCGCCGACGCCGCCTTCTGGGTCGCGGCGGCGAGCGTGATCGGGCCGTTGTTCCTGACCTTCACCCTCACCAGATGGTCGGGCAAGGCTTTGCTCGAACGCGGCATGAAGCATACGCGGCCGGGCTATGACGATTATATCGCGCGCACCTCGGGCTTCATTCCCTGGCCGCCCAAGAAGCGTGGCGCTTGACCCCGGCCTCGATGGCGCGGCGCCGGCTCCGGCCGACGCGAGCGCGCTCGGCGACGCGCCGCGCATCCGCGCGATCCTGACCGAAGCGGCGCGCGAAGGGCGCAGCGTCAGCTACTCCGAATTGCTCGGCGAACTGGGGTTCCGCTTCACGCGGCCCAAGATGCGCGCGGTGTGCAAGACGCTCGAGGAAGTCGACCGGCTCTGTGCCGTGGACGGCAAGCCAGACATGGCGGTGTTGGTGGTGCGCGAGAGCGACCGGCTGCCGGGGCAGGGCTGGTGGGTCGGCGGCACGGCGCTGCTGCTGGGCTATGACGGGCCGTGGGAGGGCGCCGCGGCGGCGCGGTTTATCAGGGAGCAGCAGCAGGCGGTGTTCGACTTTTGGGCGGGGCGGTAGGGCTGGTTTCGGGCTTCCTAATCCTCCCTGCGGCGAAGCCGTGGGGAGGGGGACCGCCGAAGGCGGTGGAGGGGTTGATGCCAAGAGCGTCGTTGTCGGGTGCGAGCACCCCTCCACCATGCTTCGCATGGTCCCCCTCCCCATCGCTTCGCGACAGGGAGGATTAAGAAGGGCGGTCCCCACCCCAAAACCGCCACCCCGCTTCGCCCGTCAATCCGCGACCAGCCCCTGCGCCGCAAGCCAGCTCGCCAACACCGCAAAATATTCCGGCGAATCCGGCCGCTCGGTGCCGTCGTGCTTGGGGTCGAGCGCGACCTTGAGGTCGGGCGACATCTGCATCGCATGGTCGGCGCCGCCGATCACATGCACCTGCATCTTGGGCATTTTCGCCGCGACGCCCTTCAGCCGCTCGGTCGAATCGGCGACGGGCACGACCGCGTCGTCGGCGCCGTAGAGGATCAGCGTCGGTACCGTCACCGACCCCAGATTGGCGAGCGGGTCGTTCTCGATCTCCTTGCGCCAGCCCGATATTTCGCGGTCGCGGAAGGTCTCGCCCATGTAGAGATATTTGAACCAGGGCTTGGTCTTGATGCCGTCGAGCTTGGCCTGGGCGTCGGCGCGGCTGACCGTGCCGCGCATATAGCCATCGACGGCCTTGCGCGCCGCGACCATCTGTTCGACGTCGGCGTCCGAATAGCCGTTGGCGCGCAGATGGTTGGTCGAGGAGAAGATCATCTGGACGTCGGCGGTGACGACGGGGGCCGAGACCGAGACGACGAAGGCGATGTCGCGGCTGCGCGATGCGGCGAGCGGCGAGATCCAGCCGCCCTGGCTCAGCCCCCAGGTCCCGATGCGCCGCGGATCGATGCGCGGGTCGCCTTTCAGGCTCTGCGCGGCGGCGATCGCATCGTCGGCGAGGATGTTGAAATTGCCCCCGGCACTCTGCGTTCCCGATTCGCCCGATCCGCGCCGGTCGTAGACGAAGACCGCGATGCCGAGCGCGGGCAGGATCGTCTTCAGATGATCGTAGAGCGACGCGCCGCGCAGCGGCGACGAGGCGCTGTGCGTCACGACGATCGCGGCGACGGGTTTGGCGCTGGCGGGCATGTAGAGCGTGCCCGAAAGCTCGGCATCGCCGCTCGCGAATTTGCGATCTTCGACGGTGACGCGGGTCGTCGCGGGGGCGCTCCACGGCAGCGGCGGCGACGCCTGTGCCGCCGCCTGGACGGGCGAAGCCAGCAGCGCGCCGAGCGCCAGGAGGCGGGTGGTCGAACGCATCGATCGGCTCCGGGACGCCCTAATTCTTCAGCCCGATCTCGCGCAGCCGCTCCTGCAGATAGTCGTCGGCGGTGATCGGCGTCGGGTAGAGATTCGGGTGCGACGCGCTGACGCAGTTTTCCAGCGTCTCGATCGGATAGTCCGAGCGGAAGTGGAGGAAGAAGGGCATCGAATAGCGCGCGACGCTCGCGCGGCCTTCGTCGGGGTTGCGCACGCGGTGGGTGGTCGAGGGCAGGCGGTTGTTGGTCAGCCGCTGGAGCATGTCGCCGACATTGACCGCCATCGCGCCCGGCGGCGGGCTGACCGGGAGCCAGCTGCCGTCCTTGTCGAGGATCTCGAGCCCGGCTTCCTCGGCGCCGAGCAGCAAGGTGATCGTATTGATATCCTCATGCGCCTCGGCGCGGATGCCCTTCGCCGGGGCCTCGACCGGCGGATAATGAAGCAGGCGCATCACGCTGTTGCCGTCCTTGACCGTGTCGTCGAAGAAATCGGGATCGAGCTTCAGATAGCGTGCGATGCCCGAGAGCAGGCGCCCGCCGACACGGTCGAATTCGGCGAAGAGCTTGTCGTATGCGGTGCGGAAACCCGCGACCTCTGCCGGCCAGACATTGTTCGGTTGCTGCGCGGCGAGAGGATGGCCCGCGGGCAGGTCGCGGCCGACGTGCCAGAATTCCTTGAGGTCGACCTCCTTCGCGCCCTTGGCGATCTCGGTCCCGAAAGGCGTGTAGCCGCGGGCGCCGCCGCCGCCGGGGATATGATAGGCGCGCTTCTTGCCCTCATCGAGTGCGAAGAATTGCTTCGCCTTGTCCCACGCCTCGTCGATCAGGTCGGGGTCGATGCCATGGTCGGTGATCATCGCGAAGCCGAAGCGTTCGAACGACGCGCCGAACTCCTGCGCGAAGCGGTCGGCGGGAAGCGCCATGGAGATTACGGGGACGGCGGCGGTCATGTCTTCATTCCATCTGTCTGGGGCGGCGCCGGTGGCGCGCGTCATGCGATGCGATTTAGGCGCTGCGGCGGCGCGGTTAAAGGGAAAAAGGCGGTTCCGTCCCGCGCATCGCTCGGCTAGACCCGCGGCCATGGCAAAACAATATTGGCTGATGAAATCCGAACCCGACGCCTATGCGTGGGAAACGCTGGTCAAGGACGGCAAGGGCATGTGGGACGGGGTGCGCAACCACACCGCCAAGCTCAACATGATGGCGATGAAGACCGGCGACGAGGCGCTCTTCTATCACAGCAATATCGGCAAGGAATGCGTCGGGATCATGGAGATCGTCGAGGAGCATTCGCCCGATCCGACCGCCGACGAAGGATCGCCTTGGGTCATCGTGCGCGTCGCGCCGGTGCGCGCGCTTGCCAACCCGGTGACGCTGGCGGCGATCAAGGCCGACCCCAAGCTCGCCGACATGGACCTCATTCGCCAGTCGCGGCTGTCGGTCGGGCGCGTCACGCCCGCCGAGTGGAAACATATATTGAAGAAGTCGGAAGAGCCCGAGGGCTGAGGCTCAGCCCTTAAGGCGGCTCAGCGTCGCCTGCATATGCTGGGCGACCGACGGGTGGAGCGGCGACACGAATTCGCAGCCGAAGCCGATGCCCTCGTTGCGGCGGACCACCGCCTCGATCGCTTGCAGCCCGGGCAGGTTCACCCAGACGTGCATGCCGATGCGCAGCCGCGCGAAGGTGACGACGCGAAAGCCCGTCGCCGACAGGTCGAAAAGCTCGACGTCGAAGGGGTTGCACCCGGCCTCGCGCATGCGGGCGCGGCCGCCGACCTGCGTCCGTTCGTCGCGGCGCGTCTGGCCGCCATCCTTGATGGTGAAATTGGGCTGGTACGTCACGGTCCGCTGCGTCCCATAGAAGGTGGCCATAGAAGGTCGAGCCGCCACCCTAGGCGCCGATGCTTTCCGCGGCGTAAACGGACGTCGTAAATTTCTTTAATGATGGGGTTATTCGTCCCGCGGCGGGACGCTTATTTGTCCCAGGGCGACTTTTCGGCGTCGCGGCTGCCGCCGCCGTGCGATTCTTCATAGGCGCGATCGGCGGCCCGGTCGGCCGCGACCATCACCCCCGCACCCATCATGCCGCAACCGACGAGGCCGAGGATGCTGAGGCAGCCGAGCCCCATCAGGATCGAACGGACGATATCGGTCATTGAAGGCGCCCCATGCTGAACATGCGAGCGGGATAGCGCGCCAAGGTAAATTTGAGGTTTACTCTGTGGGGCGAACGCGGCCGCGCCCTGCCTTCACCGCGCTGCGCGCCTTCTTGGTGTCGACGCGCTTAGCCTTGGCCGCCTTGCTCGGCTTGGTCCTGATGCGCTTCTCGGGGCGGACGAGCGCCTGGTCGACCAGCGCGTTCAGCCGCGCGCGGGCGTCGGCGCGGTTCGCTTCCTGCGTACGAAACTGGCGTGCGAGGATGATGAGTTCGCCGTCGCCGGTCATCTTGCTGCCCGCCAGCGTTTTCAAACGGCGATAGGCGTCGGGGGCCAGCCCGAGCGCGAAGACGTCGACGCGGAGCTGGCACGCGGTCGCGACCTTGTTGACATTCTGGC
The DNA here is from genome assembly GCF_001468285.1 of Sphingopyxis sp. HIX. Classification (GTDB taxonomy): domain Bacteria; phylum Pseudomonadota; class Alphaproteobacteria; order Sphingomonadales; family Sphingomonadaceae; genus Sphingopyxis. The sequence continues at coordinate 99,905 of NZ_LNSB01000004.1, forward strand.
CGCCGGGCCCCGATCCGGCGAGGAATTTCTCGCTGATCGCGGCCTCGGGAATCTCAGCCACGCGTCGGCTCCGCGCCCTCGGGCGCGGCAAAACCCAGCGCGACGAAGCGTTCGGGAAAGGGCGCCTCGGCGATCACCGGCGGCTTTGCGTCGCGCGCGATTTCGAGGCGTTCGGCGTGGAGCAGGGTTTGCCCCTTGGGGCCGCCGCGGCCGTAGACAGGGTCGCCGAGGATCGGGAAACCCAGCCCTTCGAGCGCATGGACGCGCAGCTGGTGGGTGCGGCCGGTTTCGGGGCGGAAGCGGATGAGCGTGCAGGCGCCGACGGTCGCGAGCACCTCCCAATGCGAGCGCGCGGGCTTGCCGCCGGGGTCGCCCGCCATCCGCCAGCCGGCCTCGCGCGTCGAGCGCTTCGCAAGCGGCAGGTCGATCGTGCCGCTAGGCTCCTGCGGGATGCCGTCGAGGACCGCGAGATAGGACTTCTTCGCCTCGCGCCCCTCGAAGGCGGCGCCGAAGCGCTTGTGCGCCTTGGGATTGCGCGCGAGCAGCAGACAGCCTGAGGTGTCGCGGTCGAGCCGGTGCACCGCGAGCGGCCAGCGCTGGAAACCGAAGCGCAGCGAATCGAGATGGTTTTCGAGGCTGAGACCGCCGTCGCGCGGCGGATCGACCGGCAGGCCGGCGGGCTTGTCGAGGACGATCGCCTCGCCGTCGAGGAAAAGGATGCGGTCGGTGAGCAGCATCGGCGGCCTATAGGCCGCGCGCGGCTCAGCCGAAAGAATAAACGTCCATGCCGAGCAGGCCGTAGGTCGTGCTGGCGTGGAGGCGTTCCGCCGCGAAGGGCGAGCCGCCCGCGCCCATGGCGACGAACAGCGGCAGGATATGGTCCATCGTCGGATGATTGTCCTCGCCGTGCGGCGCAAGCTCGACCGCGTGGAGCACATCATCGACCGCGCCCGCCGCCATGCGCTCGGCGACCCAGTCGGTGAAATCGCTGACCCACGCCGGCGCGGGGGCGTCGATCGGCAGGCGCGAGGAAAAGAGCGCGCGGAGGTTGTGGGTGATGCTGCCCGACCCGACGATCAGCACGCCGTCGTCGCGCAAGGGGGCGAGCGCCTGGCCGAGAGCATAATGCCATTCGGGCGGGGCGTTCGACGCGATCGAGAGCTGGGCGACGGGGATGTCGGCGTCCGGGTAGACGAGCGACAGCGGTACCCACGCGCCATGGTCGAGCCCGCGGTCGGGATCGGCGGTGACCTTCAGGCCGTGTGCGCCGAGCAGCTCGACGATCTGCGCCGCGAGCGCCGGATCGCCGGGCGCGGGATAGCGCATCGCGAAGAGTTCGTCGGGAAAGCCGCCGAAGTCGTGGATCGTCGACGGATTGGGCGAGGCGGTCACGGTGGCCCGGCCGTCCTGATAGGCCGCATCATGATGCGCCGACACCATCAGGATCGCGCGCGGGCGCGGCAATTGGGCACCCAGCCCGGCGAGGAAGTCCCGCGCCGGGCTGGGCTCGAGCGCCATCATCGGCGAGCCGTGCGAAACGAAAAGGCTCGGGAGACGGCGCATCGGATCAGGCCGCCTGCTGCAGCGCGTCGATCGATGCGGTCGCGCGGGCGATCGCTTCGCCGTCCATCATCTGCTGGCCGGCGTCGATGATCGACACGTCGGTGATGCCGACGAAGCCGAGGACGTGGCGCAGATAACCGGTGGCGAAATCATAGTCGCTGCCGACGGGCACGCCGCCCGAGGCGACGACCAGATAGGCCTTCTTGCCCTTGAGCAGGCCCTCGGGGCCGGTCTCGGTGTAGCGGAAGGTGCGGCGGGCGCGGGCGATCAGGTCGACCCAGGCCTTGAGCGACGCGGGGATCGCGAAATTATAGACGGGCACGCCGATGACGATCGTGTCGGCGGCTTCGAGCTCGGCGATCAGCTCGTCCGAGGCGGCGAGCGTGGCGCGCTGGTCGTCGCTGCGCTCGCTATCGTCGGTGAAATTGGCGCCGACCCAGGCTTCGGTGAGCAGCGTGGGCGGGGTGAGCGCCAAGTCGCGCTGGGTTACCGCGGCGCCATAGCCCTGTTCGACAAGGCGGGCGACGAGCTGGTCGGTCAGCTGGCGGGTGGTCGAGCCGGCGTTGCGGGCCGAGGCGTCGATGCGAAGAATATGGGACATGAGCTTACTCCTTTGGACTTGAACGGGAAGGAAGGGGGTGCCGCGAGTTCGGGGATCGGGGGGAAGGGTGAACTCGCGGCACAAGGTGGGCCGCCGCCGTCAGGGAGGAGAAGGGGCGGCGGCCCGGGGGGGCTTCGTCTAGAGGCTGTCGACCAGCACCAGTTCGGCGTCGTCGATCGCCTCGACCTCGATGCGATCCAAATCGCGGATAGCGATGCCGTCGCGCGGATCGGCATCCTCGCCATTGACGCGGATGCGGCCCTTGGCGGCGACCAGATAGGCGTGGCGCCCGGTGCCGAGGTCGTAGGCGACCTTCTCGCCGGCGTTTACCGTCGCCGCCGCCACGCGGGCGTCGGCGCGGATCGGCAGCGCGTCATCGCCTTCGATCCCGCTCGCCAGCGTCACGAACTGGCCCGAACGGTCGGCCTTGGGAAACTGGCGCGCGCCCCAGCCCGGATTGCCGCCCTCGCGGTCGGGAATGATCCAGATCTGGAACAGCGTGGTTTCCTCATCCTCGAGGTTGAACTCGCTGTGCGTCACGCCGGTGCCCGCGCTCATCACCTGGACATCGCCCGCCGCGGTGCGGCCGCTGTTGCCCATCGAGTCGCGATGGGTGATCGCGCCGCTACGGACATAGGTGATGATTTCCATGTCGCGGTGCGGGTGCGGGGGGAAACCCGCCTGCGCCGCGATGGCATCGTCGTTCCACACGCGCAGCGCGCCCCAGCCCATGCGCTTCGGGTCATGGTAGCTGGCGAAGGAGAAATGATGGCGGGCATCGAGCCAGCCGTGGTTGGCGTGGCCGAGGCTGTCGAATTTGCGGATGTCGATCATGGCGTCGTCCTTTCGTATCGTGTCGATTGTCACGCCCATCGTGGATGGGGCTGAGCTGTTGGGGACAAGATAGCGATGGCGATTGTTTCTAAAATAGCGTAGATGGAAATGGATCGTTTCCATTTGGAGTATGTATGGCGCTTCCCGATTATGAAGGCTGGGCCTGTTTCGCCGCCGTCGCCGACAGCGGCAGCTTCACCGCCGCCGCGGCCAGTCTGGGCTTGTCGAAGGCAAGCGTATCGAAGGCGGTGACGCGGCTCGAGGCGTCGCTGGGCATCACCTTGCTGCATAGGAGTTCGCGCACGGTCACCGTGTCGACCGCGGGGGCGGGGCTGCTCGGCGAGGCGCATGCGATGGTCGCGGCGGCGACCGCGGCCACCGAAGCAGCGCGCGGCGACCGCGTCGACCTGGCGGGGCCGATCCGGCTCGCGGCGCCGATGAGCTTCGGGATCAAGGTGCTCGGCCACCCGCTCGCCTCCTTCCTCGAAATGCATCCGGCGGTCGAGATCGAGGTGATGCTGAGCGACGCGCGCCACGACCTGGTCGGCGAAGGGATCGACCTGGGGCTGCGCATCGCGAGCATGGAGGATTCGAGCCTGCTCGCGCGGACGATCGCGCCGGTCGCGGCGTCGGTGATCGCGAGCCCCGCCTATCTGGAGAAGCACGGCACCCCGCGCCACCCGCTCGACCTCGGCCGCCACCGGCTGATCGGCTATGGCCACCGCGAAAAGGCGATGCCGCTGCGCTTCCACCGCGCGGGCGAAGAAGCGACGGTGATCCCGACCGGGCCGCTCTTTACCAACAATGGCGATGTCATGATCCCGCTGCTGATCGCGGGGGGCGGGATTGCGGTGCTGCCCGATTTCATCTCGGCCGAGGCGCTGGAGACGGGCGCGGTGGTGCGCATCCTGACCGACTGGTCGCTGCCGCAAGCCTATCTTCACCTTCTTTCGCCACCATCGCGGCTGCGCCCCGCGCGGGTGAAGGCTTTGTCGGACCATCTGGTCGATACGCTCAAACGCTCGTGCACCGGCGCGCACGCCCAGCATCTGGCGCTCGGTACGGGCGTCTAGAAGGTTAAGACTGTGGCATGGAATCCCCGCGACTCGCGGATTCCTGCGGGTTAAATCAAAATTAACCTTTTCCCTTCATTGCTTTCATGGTTAATGTTCCGGCAGTCCCGCAACAGGGGTTCCGTCGGCGCATCACGCAGGTGATCAGGCGACGGGTCGCGGGGTCATCGTGGGAAACAATCAAGGGGTGCCCAATGCGCGTATTGCTGATCGAGGACGAGCCGACGACCGCCAAGGCGATCGACACGATGCTCACGACCGAGGGCTTCAACGTCTACACCACCGACTTGGGGGAAGAGGGCTTGGATCTCGGCAAGCTCTACGATTACGACATCATCCTGCTCGACCTGAACCTGCCCGACATGCACGGTTACGACGTGCTGAAGAAGCTGCGCACCGCCAAGGTGCAGACGCCGGTGCTGATCCTGTCGGGCATTTCCGAGATGGACTCGAAGGTGCGCTCGTTCGGCTTTGGCGCCGACGATTATGTCACCAAGCCGTTCCATCGCGACGAACTGGTCGCCCGCATCCATGCGGTGGTCCGCCGCTCGAAGGGTCACAGCCAGAGCGTGATCAAGACGGGCAAGCTGGCGGTCAATCTCGACACCAAGACGGTCGAGGTCGATTCGACGCGCGTGCATCTGACCGGCAAGGAATATCAGATGCTCGAGCTGCTGAGCCTCCGCAAGGGCACAACGCTCACCAAGGAAATGTTCCTGAACCACCTCTATGGCGGCATGGACGAGCCCGAGCTCAAGATCATCGACGTCTTCATCTGCAAGCTGCGCAAGAAGCTCGCGCTGGCGTGCGGCGGCGAAAACTACATCGAGACCGTCTGGGGCCGCGGCTATGTGCTGCGCGACATCGACGAAGAAGGAAATGAAGTGCGCCGCGTCGCCTGACGCCCGGCGCCTTTTTCACAAGTTACACACGGGGGAGCCGGCGCGGAGCGATCCGCGCCGGTTTTCCGTTGTCCGATGTGCGAAATCAGGAAATCGAATATTGGGCGTCTTCCTGAAGGCCGTTGCTGATCGGTCCGCCGGCTGTCGCGCGCGAGGGAATGACCGACCGGATGGCGGGTGTGCGCCAGGCCTTGTGCTCGCGCGGCCGGGCAGTCGGCTTGCTGTTTCGGTCCTTGGGCATGGCGCGGGCTCCATCTTTGGGGGGAGGCAAAAAATGCCCCGACAACAACAATGTGTCAATGAAGCCCCTGTGGGGTCCTACCGCGTTCGCCAGTCGCTCTTGTGCGGATCGGTCGGCGTCGCCGCGCCGAGATGCAGACCCGGGCGCTTGGCGACGATCTTGGGCGGCGGGACGATGCGGAACTCGACGCTCTGATCGGCCGACGGCACGCTGCCGCCGTGCGCGGTGCGCAGCTTGTCGATGTGGATTTCGCCGTCGGTCTCGATCCCGAACCTTTGGTCGCAGACCCAGCGGACCGTGCCCGCCATCGGCGGGTGGCCGGGCAGGTGAACGGTCAGCCGCTCGCCATTCTGCAGCGGGTGCGGCCCCTGGCCGCCGATACCGGTTTGCGAGACGTTGCGCACCGTGACGTCGAAGCGGCCGAGGCGGCCGCTTTCGAGCGACGCCTTGACGAGCCGCGACTGGCGCGGCTGGCGCTGTTCGGAAGCAGAATTGTCTGCAGGATATGACATGCGCGACCCAATACAGGCCGCCCGGTTCCCACTCCGGGCGACGATATTGGTCCCGCCCATCGTCCTAAAGGCAGATGGTAAATATTCGGATAGCGGCACCGACGGCTCGTCTCATTTTTGGACGGGGGCGTCGCGGACAGGGAAAAGCCCCTCCCGTCGAGGGGAGGGGCTTTCCGGTTTTTTAGCGCAGGCCAGAGAATTTGATGTCCTGCACGCGGCCGTAGCGGACGTCGCAGCTGAAGCGGCCGCGGTCGTAATAGCCGCCGCGGCCCCAGCGGCCGCCGTAGCCGTCGCGGACGACGACCTGGCCCTTGACCTTGTAACCGTCGCGCTTGCGATCGATGCTGGTCACCTGGGTGACGTCGGTGTTGCCATAGCGGCGGCTGCCGCGTTCGACGGCGTTGACGCACTGGTTCACCGCGCTGCGGCTGTTGCCGTAGCGGCCATAGTCATAACCATAGCCGTAGCGCGGGTCGTTGTCGTAGCGACCGCGATAGTCGTCGCGATAACGGCCGTCGTAGCGCGAATCATAGCGGTCGTTGTTGCCGCTCGACAGGATCGCGGCGAGGCCGCCGAGGACGACGGCGCCGGCGATCACTTCGCCCGCGCTGATCCCGTCGCCGTCGCGGTCGCGGGCCATTGCGGGGGTGCTGCCGAGCATCAATGCGCCGGCGGTGGCCGCACCAACTGCGGCCTTGGTCATCTTGGTCATAGCCATGGTTCGGTCTCCTTCAACGCAGGGGGCAATGATTCGCCGCCTGTTGATACGGGTATAGAAGGAGGGGGGTGTCGCGGGTCTGAACCCCCCGCTTATCTGGGGTTCAGACTTGGTTTAGCGGGGGTTCAGGCAAAAAAATCCTCCCCACGCGAAGCGATGGGGAGGTGGCAGCCCGTAGGGCTGACGGAGGGGTTCGACGCCGCAGGCGTCGGTGCGAGGCCAGACCCCTCCACCACCCGCTTCGCGGGCGGTCCCCCTCCCCAATGCTTCGCGATGGGGAGGATCTGGATGGTCAGCCGTTAAACGTCACATCCACCACGCGGCCGCCACGGTAGCTGCAGCCGAAGCTGCGCGTCTCGCCGCCGAGGCGCGAGGCGGTGCCGGTGACGTACCAGCCGCCGTTGTTGGGCTCGGTGCCGGTGACGCTGTCGACGCGTGCGTCGTCGCCCATCTCGCCCTCGACCGCCCAGCTGCACGCGTCGGCGGCGCGCGCCTCGGCCTCGCCGCGGCCATAGGCGCCGCCGGAGATGTCGCTGCCGTCGTCGGCATTGGCATCGGGCTGGTAGCGCGGGACTTCGCGATATTCGTCGTCGTTCCGGTAGGGCGGGTCGTATCGCTGTTCGCGGCGCTCATTCTTGTCCTTGCTCGCGGCGCTGGCGATTGCCGCGATCGCACCGATCACGAACAGCCCGCCGAGCACTTCGCCGGTGCTGATATTGTCGCGGTCGCGGTGGTGCCAGCCGCCGTAGCGCTTGCGCGCTTCGGCCGGGGTTGCGGCGAAGGAGGTCATCAGGACCGCGGTGGCGGCGGCGAAGCTCATGAAACGGCGCATAGAGAATAGTCCCCAAGCTGCGGGCACGGGAACGCCCCGCCCGCTTGTGATCCGGCAATAGGGGCGCGATGCTTTCGCGCCGCTGAACCGTTCAAGAGCGGCGGCGAAGCGTTGGCGGGCAGCAAAAAGGCCCGCCGTCGCGGCTGCGAGGCGGGCCCTCTGGTCTGGCTGGTCCGTGGCTCAGCAGACGCAGCGCGGCTTGGGCCGGGGCTTCCACTTCTTCTTCGCGACGTAGCGCTTCTTCTTCACCGGCACATTCTCGTAATAGGTACGCGTCGAGGTTTCGATCGTCTCGGTCACCACGGGCGCGCCGGTGGTGATCACCGTCGTGACGACGACGCCCGGGGTGTAATAGCCATAGGGCGCGCCATAGCCGTAGTGGCCGTAGCCGCCCTGCTGATAGACGGTGGTCGCGCCATTGCCATGATAGGCCGGCGGGGGCGGATAGCCGCCGTGCGAATAGCTTTCCTGCCGGTAATAGCTGCCACCCTGGCGGTAGTGGCCGCCGCGGCTGGCCCACCAGTCGTCGCAGCGCTTCTTGTCCGCGGCGCTGCCGATCGCGCCGCCCGCGACCGCGCCCAGCGCGCCGCCGATGATCGTGCCTTCGGTGCGGTTGCCCTTGCCGGCGATGCGGTTGCCGGCGATGCCCCCCACCAGTCCGCCGACAACCGCCCCGCCAACTGTGCCCCCCCGGCCACAGCGGCGCTCCATGTCGGCGTCGTAGCTCGCGTCGTAACCGCCGCGATAACCGTCGTCGCCGTCATAATAGGGATCATAGGCCGGCGGCGGCGGGGCATAGCTGCTGCCCGCGCCTTCGATCGTGCCTTCATATTCGCCGTCGTAGCGGCGGCCGTCGGGCGCCTCGTAGGTGCCGTTCCACGTCCCGGTCCAGCGCCCCTCGGCGTCGTAGGTGCCGTTCACCTGGCGATAGTCGACCTCGCTCGGCACACGGTCGGGATAGCCGGTATAGACGCGCGTGTCCGACGCGGTCGGCGCGCCGTAATCGAGGCGGCCTTTTTTGTCGCCGGCGTGCGCCTGGCCGGCCAGCAGCAGCGATCCGGCGGCGATTCCCAGAAGAAGTGCGGTGCGTCGCATGGCGTAACTCCCTGTTTCCGTGGGCCTTGCCGGGGGCGGCGAGGGCCATTGGTTAACAAAGTGTTTAGCAAAAGCACAGTCTGTCGGCGAATCCGTTTACCTTGACTGGTTTGTCTCGATTTGGGGCAGATTTTCAGCCAGCCAGCGCCCCTGCGATGCGCGCGACCAGCGCCTCAGCGCCGCTCTGGTCGTCGGGAGAGAAGCGCGAGGGTAGCGGGCTGTCGAGGTCGAGCACGCCGATCAGGCGCCCTTCGGCGACGATCGGCACGACGAGTTCGCTGCGGCTGTCGGCGTCGCACGCGATATGGCCGGGGAAGGCGTGGACGTCCTCGACGCGCTGGGTCGCGCGGGTGCGCGCCGCCGCGCCGCACACGCCTTTGTCCAGCGGGATGCGGATGCACGCCGCCTTGCCCTGGAAGGGGCCGAGCACGAGCTCGCTGCCGTCGAAGCGATAGAAGCCCGCCCAGTTCAAATCGGGGATCGCCTGCCAGATCAAGGCCGCGACATTGGCCATATTGGCGATGCCGTCGGGCTCGCCCGCGACGAGCGCTGCGGCGGCATCGGCGGTTTCGGCCCAAAGGGCGTCGGCGGTGGTGGCGGTGGGGGCGAAGGCAAAGGACATGGGCTTCTTTCGGGATCAGAGCGTGCAGGTCGGCAGGAAGACCGGCGCGGCGGGCGCGTCAGCGCGCCAGCTCAGCCGGAAGATCACATATTGGGCGGCATGGTCCGAAAGAACAGGGCCATTTTTGCCGTCGAAGAGCGTCGCAACCGCGAGGGGTTCGACCCGCAGCGCATCCGAGCTGTGAAAACCGAGCAGGTCGTAGGCGTCGGTCCAGGCTCTGGCGTCGGTCATCGGGGTGACGCGGGCGGCGAGGCCGGGGCCCTTGGCGGCGAGCCGGAAGGCGGGGTCGGCGGCGAAACGGCCCGTCTTGTCGCCCGCGCGATAATTGTTGAAATCGCCCGCGGCGATCATCGCGCCGTCGCCGCCGAAGCCGTGCAGCAGCGCGTCGTTTTCGAGTGTCTGCATGACATGCGCGGTTTCGGCGCGCGCGATGCTCACGCCCGACGGCTCGCGCGAATTGCGGTGGGTGTTGAAGATCGTCAGCGGCTCGGGTGCGCCTGGCAGCGCGGCATGGACGACCATGCCGCCCTTGTTCGACAGGCAGTCATAGCCCGCGCAGCTGCCCGCGTAGAAAGCGTCGCTCGCATAAGCGGGCAGGGGCGGATCGCCCGTTGTCCTGGGCAACGGCAGGTCGGTCGCGACATAGAGGCCGCTGTCGAGCCATTTGCCGATCCCTTCGCCTTTCCACCAGCGGCCGGCCTCGGCATGTCCTGACCGCGGGATCGGCACGGGCATATGCCGCGGGCGGTCGACGGCGGGGCCGGGGAGGATGTTGGCAAAGCCGGCCTCAGCGGCGATGCGCGAGGCTTCGGGGGTGAACGCCTTGTGCAGGATCAATATGTCGGGGCCGAGGCCGGCCTTGCGCCGTTTGGCGATCCAGTCGGCGATCGCGGCGAGCTTCGGCTCGCGGCCGCTGCGGATCGGCCAGGGCAGGCCCTCGACATTCCAGAGCAGGACGCGCAGCCGGATCGCCTTGCGACCGCCCGCGAGCGTCTCGACCTGCGGCAGCGCCGCCGGGTCATAGCATCGGGCGTGGCGCTCGACGCGCGCCAGCTTGCCGTTGGGCAGGACGGACCAGATCGCCGCCGCCAGCCCGAAGAGGGCGACGGCGGCGATCGCGAGCCGGCGGCCTATTCGACGCTGAGGCCGGTCCATTTGGCCGCAAAGGCATATTTGTCCGCGGCTTCGGCGATGACCTTGTCGGTCGGCTTGCCCGAACCATGGCCGGCGCGCGTCTCGATGCGGATCAGGTGCGGCTTGTCGCCCGCATGCGCATGCTGGAGCGCGGCGGTATATTTGAAGCTGTGCCCGGGGACCACCCGATCATCGGTGTCGGCGGTCGTCACCAGCACCGCCGGATAGGAAACGCCGTCCTTGATATTATGATAGGGCGAATAGCCGAGCAGGTTGCGGAAATCGCCTTCCTTCGACGGATAGCCATAATCGTCGACCCAGTAACGCCCGGCGGTGAAGCGGTCGAAGCGCAGCATGTCCATCACGCCGACCGCGGGCAGCGCCGCGGCGATCAGGTCGGGGCGCTGGTTGGTCACCGCGCCGACGAGCAGCCCGCCGCTCGAGCCGCCCTCGATCGCGAGTTGGCCCTTGCCGGTGATCCCCTCGGCGATCAGATATTCGCCCGCGCCGATGAAATCGTCGAAGACATTCTGCTTCTTGTCGAGGCGGCCGGCATCGTGCCACGCCTTGCCATATTCGCCGCCGCCGCGCAGGTTCGCGATCGCCAGGACGCCGCCCTTGTCGACCCAAGCGAGCCGCGTCGGCGAAAAGCCCGGGGTCATCGAGACGTTGAAGCCGCCATAACCATAGAGAAGCGTCGGCGATCCCTTGCTGCGGTCGAGGCCCTTTTTCATCACCAGGAACATCGGCACGCGGGTGCCGTCCTTCGAGGTATAGAAGCGCTGCTCGACGGCGAAGTCCTGCGGATCGAAGGTCAGCTTGGGCTCGGCGAAAATCTCGCTCTTTCCGGTCGCGGTGTCGAGCCGGTAGATCGTCGTCGGGCGGGCGTAGCTCGAGAAAGCGTAAAAGGTTTCGGGATCGGCCGACTTGCCGCCGAAGCCCGAGGCCGAGCCGATGTCGGCGAGCTTGATGTTCGCAACGGGCTTGCCGTCGAGCGCGACCATGCGCGCTTCCGACTTGGCGTCGCCCAAATAGGAGAGGATGATGCGATTGCCGACGCGCGAGGCGCCGACCAGCGTCGCCTCCTGTTCGCCGACGAGCTGGGTCAGCGCCTCGGGCTTTTTGATGTCCATCGACACCAGCCGCTGGCGCGGCGCGCCCTTGTTGGTGAGGAAGGTGAAGCGGGTGCCCGCGTTGGTCACATATTCCCAATTGTTCGCGAAGTCGTCGACCAAGGTCACCGGCTTGCCTGCGCCCTTGGGGCCGATCGGATAGAGCGTCAGCCCATAGCGCTCGTCGGTGCCTTCGGAGCCGACGACGATCAGATATTTGCCATCGTCGCTGACGATCGCGCTGTTGTTGAGCTTGGGCTTGTCGGGGGTCGCGTGGATCGGCACGTCGGCGCTCTGCGGCGTGCCGAGCTTGTGGAAATAGACGGTGTGATTTTCGTTCAGCGACTGGAAGGCCGCGCCCTCGGCGGGCTCGGGGAAGCGCGAATAATAGAAGCCGCTGCCGTCCTTCGCCCAGTCGAGCGCCGAGAATTTGACCCAGCGCACTTCGTCCGACAAATCCTTGCCCGTCGCGACGTCCATGACGCGCACGATGCGCCAGTCGGTGCCGCCGTCCTGCACCGAATAGAGGAGGTGCTTGCCGTCCTCCGACGGAGTCCATTCGGCGAGCGCGGTCGCGCCGTCCTTGGCCCAGCCATTGGGGTCGATGAGGACCCGCCCTTCGCCCTTCAGCCCTTCGCGGACATAGAGCACCGACTGCGGCTGTAGCCCGTCGTTTCGGGTGTAGAAGTAACGCGTACCCGCCTTGCGCGGCAGGCCGAAGCGTTCGTAATTATAGAGCTCGGTCATGCGGCTCTTGAACGCATCGCGGCCGGGCAGCGTATCCAGATAGGCGTCGGTGACCTTGTTCTGGTCGGCGACCCACGCGGCGACCTTCGGATTGACGCGGACATCGTCCTCCAGCCAGCGATAGGGGTCGGCGACGTCGACGCCGAACTGCGGATCGACCGTGGTGCCGCGCTCGGTCGCGGGATAGGCGAGTGCATCGGGCGTGGTCGCGCTCGCGGCATCGCCCGCGGCCTGCGCGGCGGCGGGGGTCATGAACAGGGCGACCAGCGCGAGCGGCGCCGACAGGGATTTACGGGACATGGCAAGGCGATCCTCATGCGCGGGGGAAATATTCTTTCGCCGATATGTAAGCATCGGCCTGCCGCGGGCAAGGGGATTTGCGGGGTGGGGAGAGGTGTCGGTGCGGGCGGCCCTTCCAATCCGCCCTGCGGCGTAGCCGTGGGGAGGGGGACCACCCGCAGGGTGGTGGAGGGGTCGATGCCGTAAGCTCAGCTCGAGGCCGCCACCCCTCCACCATGCTTCGCATGGTCCCCCTCCCCATCGCTTCGCGACAGGGAGGATTAGAAGGGCCGCTCCCACCCCCAAGGCCGTGAGCGCCTCTCGGTGTAGGTTGGCCTACGCCGCCAGTTGCGGCGTGAAGAGCAGGCTCTGGCTGATCGCGGCGCGGACGGTGTTTTCGCGGAACGGCTTCGAGATCAGGAAGGTTGGCTCGACGCGGTGGCCGGTGAGCAGCTTTTCGGGGAAGGCGGTGATGAAGATCGCGGGCACCGGGGCGATCGCGAGGATGTCCTGCACCGCGTCGATCCCCGACGAGCCGTCGGCGAGCTGGATGTCGGCGAGGACGAGCCCCGCATCGCTGTTCGCAAAGGCCGCGACCGCATCCTCGTGCGTGGTCGCGACGCCCGCGACTTCGTGGCCCAGATCGCGGACGATCTGTTCGAGGTCCATCGCGATCAGCGGCTCGTCCTCGATGATCAGCACCGAAGTGCGCGCCTCGCGGTCGAGATCGTCGACCGCCTCGGCGAGCAGCACCTCGACCGTCGGGGTGTCGGTGGCGGTGATCAGCGCGGCTTCCTCGGCCGAAAAGCCTTCGAGCGCGGTGAGCAGCAGGATCTGGCGGCCGAGCGGGGTGAGGCGCGACAGGCGGCGCGTCGCGGCGCGGACGAAGGCGTCGTCGTCGCTGCCCTCGCCATCCTCGATGAAGGCGCTTTCCCAGATGCGGTGGAAGGTGCGGTAGAGGTCGATGCGGATGCCGTCGTCGCTGCGGAACTCGCCCGGCGCGGCGACGATGACTTCCAGCATCGTGTGGACAAAATTGTCGCCATGCTGCTGGCTGCCGGTCAGCGCGCGCGCGTAGCGGCGCAGAAAGGGCAGGTGGCCGCGGATTTCTTCACCCAGACTCATCAAATCCTCCCTCTTGGTAGCCGTCATACGCCCCCGCGCGCGATCGGGTTCCCGGGAAAGAGTCGGTTTTTGCGCAACCTGTCGGCCCGGCGTGCGTAGAAAAGGACGGGACGCTAACGGGTTGCGACGATCGGGGCCGGAAATCCGCCTTCGTTGCCGGCTCGCCATTTGGTTTTGAGGATATATAGCATGGCAGAGCGACCCGGGGGCAGGACGGCGACGGGATGACGCTGGAAGACAGGGGGCAGGCATTGGCCGACGGTGGGGACCGCGACCGCGCGCACGACGAGGCGCGCCGGCTGCGCACATTGCGCGAATATCGCATCATGGACACCGCGCCCGAGCCGGCGTTCGACCGCGTGACCAAGCTGGTCGCCGACCTGTTCGACGTGCCGATCGCGCTCGTGTCGCTGGTCGACGACTGCCGCCAATGGTTCAAATCCTCCTATGGCCTCGATGTCGCCGAGACGCACCGCGACATCAGTTTCTGCCAATATGCGGTGATCGAGGAGCGGCCGGTGATCGTCCCCGATGCCCGCGAGGATTTGCGCTTCGTCGATAATCCGCTGGTCACGGGCGATCCCTTCATCCGTTTCTACGCCGGGGTGCCGCTGCGCGCCTATAATGGCGCGGTGCTCGGTACCCTGTGCATCATCGATCGCGAGCCGCGCGCGGCGCTCGATGCGCGCGAACTCGAGAGGCTCGGCGATTTTGCGGCGATCATCATGGCCGAGGCGGACCTCCGCCGCACGGTGATCGAGCGCGACGAGGCGCGCCACATGCTCGAGCGCGCGATGGACTTCTCGCGCATCGCGACGTGGCAGTTCGACGCCCAGACCGATGCGCTGAACTGGCGCGGCGCGGTCGCCGAACTGTGGGGCGAGGATTATGCGACCGCGCTGTCGACCGGCGAGGGCTTTTTCGAGCGGCTCTATCCGCCCGACCGCGACGCGGTTCGCGTGACGCTGGGCGACGCTGTGGAGAACGGCACGCCCTATGCGACCGAATATCGCATCGTGCATCCCGAAAAGGGGGTGCGCTGGATGGCGGCGCGTGCCGACTGGGACGTGCGCAGCAACGACGCGGTGCTGACCGGGATCAGCATCGATATCACCGAGCAGAAGAGCCGGCAGGAAAATGACGCGGTGCTGATGCGCGAGCTGCACCACCGCATGCGCAACCTGTTCGCGACGGTCGGTGCGATCATCTCGCTGACGCGCCACGCCGCGACCGACGTCGACGATTATGTCGAACGGATCAGCAGCCGGCTCGACGCGCTCAACCGCGCGCAGAATGTGCTGCTCGGCGCGAATTTCCTGACCGGGTCGATGCACGCGCTGATGCGCGAGGTCGAGGCGGCCTTTCCGCGTATCCACTGGTCGGGTCCCGACCTCGAGCTGCCCGAAAATGCGCTGGTCGCGATGGCCCTGCTGTTCAACGAGCTCGCGACCAACGCGGTCAAGCATGGCGCGCTGTCGGGCAGGGAGGGGCAGGTCGATATCGCCTGGACGCAGGACAGCGACGGCGAGGATCGCCGCTTCCGCCTCACCTGGACCGAGAGCGGCGGCGATACGGCGGTCGCCGCGCCCGAGCGTACCAGCTTCGGCACCTTGCTGATGGAGCGCAGCGTGCGCAACAATCTCGGCGGCACGATCGAGCGGCGCTGGGAGCCGGGCGGGCTGGTGTGCACGATCACGCTTCCCGCGAAGTGGCGCGAAGCGTAATATGCCGGCATAAACATGGGCGGGGGCCTGAACATGACATTGGAAGCGCTGGTCGCGCGGCTATCCTTCTACAGCGACATCGGCGACGCCGATCGCGCGCAGCTGCTCGCGCTCGGCGGCAAGGTGCGAAGCTTTGCCGCGGGGCAGGAAATCGTCAGCGCGGGCGAGCCGATGGACGCGGTGCTCGTGATGCGCGAGGGCTGGGCGGCGCGCTTCAAGGAGCTGGAGGACGGGCGGCGCCAGATCCTCAACATCCTGCTCCCCGGCGACATCTTCGACCTGCAGGTGCTCGTCGCGGCCGAGGCGGACCATGGCGTCGTCGCGCTGACCGCGGGTTCGGCCTATGCGATCGCCCCCGCCGCGGTGCGCGACCTGCTCGCGGGGTCGGGGGCGCTGACCATGGCCTTCTGGTGGACGCAGGTGCAGGAAGAGGCGTTCCTGCGCGAACAGATCGTGCGCAACGGGCGGCAGAGCGCGCAGGAGCGGATCGGGCATCTGCTGCTCGAACTCCACCGCCGCGCGCAGATCGTCAATCTCGCGGGCGCCGACACGCTGCGCCTGCCGATGACGCAGACGCAGATCGCCGACACTTTGGGGCTGACGCCGATCCACACCAACCGGGTGCTGCGGCGGCTGGTGCGCGAGGGCTATATCGAGACCAACCGCCAGTGGATCCGCTTCCTCGACGCCGATGCGCTGGCGGCGATGTGCGATTTCGACCCGAGCTATTTTCACCTCGACGCGTTCCGGATGCGGCTCGGGCGGGGGGGCTAACCTAAGTTTGTTCTTTCTTTGTTCCACCTGCTATGGTGCGAGCCATGAGCAGCAAGACGATTCTCCAGAAGCTCGCGGTGCTGGCGGATGCCGCCAAATATGACGCGTCCTGCGCTTCGTCGGGGACGGTGAAGCGCGACTCGCTGGGCTCGAAGGGCATCGGGTCGACCGAGGGCATGGGCATCTGCCACAGCTATGCGCCCGACGGGCGCTGCATTTCGCTGCTCAAGATATTGCTGACCAATTTCTGCGTCTACGACTGCCGCTTCTGCATCAACCGCGCATCGAGCAATGTCGAGCGCGCGCGCTTTTCGCCGCACGAAGTCGTCGCGCTGACGCTCGATTTCTACAAGCGCAATTATATCGAGGGGCTTTTCCTGTCGTCGGGCATCATCCGGTCCGAGGATTATACGATGGAGCAGCTGGTCGAGGTCGCGCGCATCCTGCGCGAGGAGCATCGCTTTCAGGGCTATATCCATCTCAAGACGATCGCGGGCGCCGACCCGGCGCTGGTCGCGCTTGCGGGGCTCTATGCCGATCGGCTGTCGACCAATGTCGAGCTGCCGACCGAAGCGGGGCTCGAAAGCTTCGCGCCCGAGAAGAAACCCGCAACGATCCGCAAGACGATGGCGTCGGTGCGCGTCGGCGCCGAGGATGCGATGGAGGCGGCGAAGGGCCGGCTGATCGGCAAGGCGGAGCCGCCGCGCTTCGCGCCTGCGGGGCAATCGACGCAGATGATCGTGGGGGCGGACGCGGCGCGCGACGACGATATCCTCGCGGCGGCGGACAATCTCTATTCGGGCTATCACCTCCGCCGCGTCTATTATTCGGCCTACAGCCCGATCCCCGACGCGAGCAGCGCGCTGCCCCCGGTGCGCCCGCCCTTGATGCGCGAGCATCGGCTGTATCAAGCCGACTGGTTGCTGCGCTTCTATGGCTTCGCGCGAAACGAGATCATGGAGGGGGCGAGCGGCGGCATGCTCGACCTCGCGATCGATCCCAAGCTCGCCTGGGCCTTGATGAAGCGCGACATCTTTCCCGTCGATATCAACCGCGCGCCGCGCGAATTGCTGCTGCGCGTGCCGGGGCTAGGCACGCGCGCGGTCGACCGGATCGTCGCGGTGCGGCGGACGGGCGCGCTGCGGCTGGGCGACCTCGCCAAGCTGACCGCGTCGGTGAAGAAGGTTTTGCCTTTCATCGTCACCCCCGACTGGCGGCCGGGCAGGCTCACCGACAGCGCCGACCTGCGCGCGCGCTTTGCGCCGCCGGCGGAGCAGCTGGCGCTCGCGCTGTGAGGCCCGTTCCATGAGGGAAGTGGTGCTCGAGCGGCCCGGCGATTTCGCCGAGTGGCGCGCGGTGGCGCGCGCGCTGCTCGCGGGCGGGGTGGCGCCCGAGGATGTGAGCTGGCGCGGGGCGGAAGAGGGCGCGTCGCTGTTCGGCCACGAGATGCCGTCCGCAGAGGGTGGCGCGGTGACCTTGCCGCGCGAATTGCTCGCCATGGCCGACCGGGTGATCTGTCATCGCGGCGCCGAGGTTCCGGCGCGGCTCTATCGCCTCGTCTGGCGCGCGGCGCGCGAGCGGCAATTGCTCGCGCGGACGACCGACGCCGATGTCGACTGGCTGCGCAAGACCGACAAGGCGATCCGCCGCGACATTCACAAGATGCACGCCTTCGTGCGCTTCCGCCGATTGGGCGAGGGCGAGGGGCGCGAGCGGTTCGCGGCGTGGTTCGAGCCCGATCACCGGATATTGCGGCTGACCGCACCCTTCTTTCAACGGCGTTTTTACGGGATGGACTGGGCCATCGTCACGCCCGACGCGCGCGCGATCTGGGAGAACGAGGAACTCAGCTACGGCCCCGGCGGCACGCGCGGCGAGGTGCCCGACAGCGACGTCGTCGAGGACCAGTGGCGCACCTATTATGGCGCGATCTTCAACCCCGCGCGGGTCAAGATCGACGCGATGCGCGCCGAGATGCCGAAGAAATATTGGCACAACCTGCCCGAGGCGCAGGATATTGCGCCGCTGCTCGCGGGCGCGGGCGCGCGGGTGGAACGGATGCGCGCGGCCGCCGTTTCGGCTGCGAACCCGCGAACGGAGAAATGGCGGACGCGCGTGCCCGACGAACTGGCCCTCGATGAAGATGTGAAGACGCTGGGCGATCTGGCGAAGGCGGTCGGGCGCTGTACACGCTGCCCGCTCTATTGCAACGCGACGCAGGCGGTTGTCGGCGAGGGACCGGCGGCGGCGCGGATCATGGTCGTCGGCGAGCAGCCGGGCGACCAGGAGGATCTGCAGGGGCGGCCCTTTGTCGGCCCGGCGGGACAGGTGCTGGACGAAGCACTCGACGAGGCAGGGCTCGACCGGCGGCGCCTGTTCCTCACCAACGCGGTCAAGCATTTCAAGTATGAGCCGCGCGGCAAGCGCCGGCTGCACCAGAACCCCACCGCGGGCGAAATCGACATCTGTCGCTGGTGGCTCGACAAGGAACGCGCGCTGGTGCAGCCCGACCTGATCGTCACGCTCGGCGCGAGCGCGCTGCGCGGGGTGACGGGCAAGAGCGCGAGCATCAAGTCGATGCGTGGGCAGGTGCACGAACTGGCAGGGGGCACAAAACTGGTCGCGACGATCCATCCCTCCTTCCTGCTGCGCCTGCCCGACCGCGAGCGCGCTGCCGAGGAGCGGGCAGCGTTTGTGGCGGACCTCGCCTGGGCGCGAAAGCTCGCGGCCTGATGGCCAAGGCGAAAACCTGGATCGAGCCGCATCCGAGCGGGATCTATGTGAAGCCCGCCGATGTGTGGATCGACCCCTCGCGCCCCGTCGAGCGAGCCGCGGTCACCCACGGCCATGCCGACCATGCGCGCAGCGGGCATGGGTCGGTCTATGCGACGCCCGAGACGCTGGCGATCATGGCGCTGCGTTACGGAGTCGATGCCGAGGCGAGCCACAATGCCGCTTTTCCCTATGGCGAGGGCTTCGAGCGCGGCGGCGTGCGCTTCAGCTTTCATCCCGCGGGGCATGTGCTCGGCAGCGCGCAGATATTGATGGAATATGCGGGCGAAAGGATCGTCGTCACCGGCGATTACAAGCGCCGCGCCGACCCGACCTGCGCGCGCTTCGAGGTGGTGCCGTGCGATATCTTCGTCACCGAGGCCACCTTCGGCCTGCCGGTTTTCCGCCATCCGCCGACCGAGGACGAGATCGCCAAGCTGATCGGCGCGGTGCGCGCCGAGCCCGAGCGGAGCGTGCTCGTCGGCGCTTATGCGCTCGGCAAGGCGCAGCGGGTGATCGCCGAGCTGCGCGGCGCGGGGTGGGATGCGCCGATCTATATCCACGGCGCGCTCGAGAAGATGTGCCACCTCTATGCCATCCACGGCGTCGACCTCGGCGAATTGCGGCTGGTCAGCGAGACCGACAAGGCCGCGATGGCGGGGCAGATCGTCCTCGCGCCGCCGTCGGCGCTCAACGACCGCTGGTCGCGGCGGCTGCCCGATCCGGTGACCGCGATGGCGTCGGGCTGGATGCGCGTGCGCCAGCGCGCGCGGCAGCGGATGGTCGAACTGCCGCTGGTCATCTCGGACCATGCCGACTGGGACGAACTCACCGCGACGATAATCGACGTGAACCCCAAGGAGACGTGGATCACCCATGGCAGCGAAGATGGGCTGCTGCGCTGGTGCGAGCTTCATCAGCGGAAAGCACGCGCGCTGCACCTCGTCGGCCGCGACCTGGAGGAGGAGGCGTGAAGCGCTTCGCGGCCCTGATCGACCGGCTGATCTACACGCGTTCGCGCAATTCGAAGCTCGCGCTGATCGTCGATTATCTGAAGCACACCCCCGATCCCGACCGCGGCTGGGCGATCGCCGCGCTGACCGAGAGCCTCGACTTCCCGGCGGTCAAGGCCGGGACGGTAAGGGCGCTGCTCGCGACGCGGGTCGACGAGGAATTGTTTCGCCTGTCGCGGCATTTCGTCGGCGATACCGCAGAGACCGCGGCGCTGTTGTGGCCCGATGCCCCGGGGGCGAAGGACGATCCCAGCGTCAGCCAGGCGGTCGATGCGCTTGCGTCCGCGAGCCGCAGCGACGCCCCCGCCATCGTCGCCTCGCTGCTCGACCGGCTCGATGCCGACGGGCGCTATGCCTTGCTCAAGCTCGCGCTCGGCGGGATGCGCGTCGGGGTGTCGGCGCGGCTCGCGAAACAGGCGTTTGCGCAGGCGTTCGGCGTGCCCGTCGACGATGTCGAGGAGCTGTGGCATGCGATCCCGCCGCCCTATGCGCCGCTCTTCGCCTGGGGCGAGGGTCGCGCCGAGCGGCCCGACCTCGCCGATGTCGCCTTCTTCCGTCCCTTCATGCTCGCGCATCCGCTCGCGGAAGAGAGCATCGACTTCGCCGACTATGCCGCCGAGTGGAAATGGGACGGCATTCGCGTCCAGATCGTTCACGGAGGCGGCGAGACGCGCATCTACAGCCGTGGCGGCGAGGAGATCAGCTCGGCCTTTCCCGAACTGGTGGCGGCGTTCGATCAGGATGCGGTGATCGACGGCGAATTGCTCGTGCGCGGCGAGGCGCAGGGGGGTGAGGCGGCGAGCTTCAACGCGCTGCAACAAAGGCTCGGGCGCAAGACGGTGTCGAAGAAGATGCTGGCCGATTATCCGGCGTTCGTGCGCGTCTACGACCTGCTCGGCGTCGATGGCGAAGACCTGCGCGGCCTGCCGTGGAGCGAGCGGCGCGCCAGACTGGAGGCCTTCATGCCGCGCCTCGCCGCCAGCCATTTCGACCTGTCGCAAGTCATCGATGCGAAGGATTTCGACGACCTCGCCGAGCGCCGCGCGGGCGCGCGCGATGCGGCGATCGAGGGGGTGATGCTCAAGCGCCGCGATGCGCCCTATGTGGCGGGGCGCCGCGCCGGCCTCTGGTATAAATGGAAGCGCGACCCGCTCACCGCCGATTGCGTGATGATGTATGCGCAGCGCGGCAACGGACGCCGCGCGAGCTTCTATTCGGATTATACTTTCGGCTGCTGGAGCGCTGAGGGCGAGCTGCTGCCGGTGGGCAAGGCTTATTCGGGCTTCACCGACGAGGAGCTGAAGTGGCTCGACAAGTTCGTGCGCGACCACACGCTCAATCGCTTCGGCCCGGTGCGCGAAGTCGAGAAGTCGCTGGTGCTCGAGGTCGCCTTCGATTCGATCCATGCCTCGAAGCGCCACAAGTCGGGGCTCGCGATGCGCTTCCCGCGTATTTCGCGCATCAGGCGGGACAAACCCGCCGAGGAGGCCGACCGCATCGCGACGCTGCTGGCGATGGCGACGTGACAGGCGTCGTCATTGCGAGGAGCCGAAGGCGACGCGGCAATCCAGAGACTGCGTAAACCCGCTCTGGATTGCTTCGCTTCGCTCGCAATGACGAAATTGTTTGGGCTGGGAAGGGAAATTTGCCTGCACGGGTTGCAACCGCGTCGCCCGATACCGAGTTTAAGGCCGCGAACCCCCTACAAAAAAGGAAGACTGCCATGACGATCGCTCTCACCGTCCTGCCCTATGCCGAGGACGCGCTCGAACCGCACATCTCGGCCGAAACGCTGCAGACGCACCATGGCAAGCATCACAAGACCTATGTCGACAAGCTCAACGCCGCGATCGAGGGCACTGAGCTCGCCGACAAGCCGCTCGAGGAAATCATCCACCACGCCGAGGGTTCGGGCAACAAGGGCCTATTCAATAACGCGGCCCAGGCGTGGAACCACGGCTTCTACTGGAACAGCCTGAGCCCGAACGCGACCGCCCCCGAGGGCGATCTCGCCGCGGCGATCGAGCGCGACTTCGGGTCGCTTGACGAGCTCAAGAAGAAGCTCAAGGAAACCGCGATCAACCATTTCGCGTCGGGTTGGGCGTGGCTCGTCTCGCGCGACGGCACGCTGTCGGTCACCGACACGCACGATGCGGGTACCGAGCTGGTCGCGGGGATCAAGCCCTTGCTCGTCGTCGATGTGTGGGAACATGCCTATTATATCGACCGCAAGAATGTCCGTCCCGACTATGTCAATGCGACGGTCGACAACCTGCTGAACTGGGATTTCGCCGCCGAGAATTTCGCGCGCGAGGGCACCTGGACCTATCCGGGCTGATCCGGTTCCGCGCCGATTGGCGGGGGCAGGCTGCACCCGCCAATCGGCGCTTTCCCTGAACCCCGCCAGCCGCTAGTCAGCACCGACGCCGACGAGCGGGCTGGGGGCCATGCATTATCGAAACGACATCGCCGGGCTGCGCGCGGTCGCGGTTCTGCCGATCCTGCTGCTGCACGCCGGGTTCGACGCGATTCCGGGCGGTTTCCTCGGCGTCGATATCTTCTTCGTCGTCTCGGGCTATCTGATCAGCCGCATCCTCATCGGCGAGATGACCGAGCAGCGCTTCACGCTCGCGGGCTTCTATCGCCGCCGCGCGCTGCGCATCCTGCCCGCGTTGCTCGTTATGCTGGTCGCTGTGCTCGCGGTCGGCTGGTGGCGATTGTTCCCGCAGGACATGCGCGACCTGTCGTGGAGCGCCGCTGCCGCCGCGCTGTCGGGATCGAACATCTGGTTCTGGCGCAACGTCAGCTATTTCGGCGATGCCGAGCTTACCCCTTTGCTCCACAGCTGGTCGCTGGGGGTCGAGGAGCAATTCTACCTCTTCTATCCCCTGCTGCTGCTCGCGCTGCATCGCTGGCTGCCGCGGCGCATCGTTGCTTGCCTTTGGGGGCTTACGATCGGTTCGTTCGTCTTGAGCTACGGGCTCGTCTTCGCGGGCAAGGCGCCCGCCGCCTTTTACCTGCTCCCCTCGCGTGCCTGGGAACTGGGGCTCGGCGCGCTTGTCGCGGCGGGCGGCTTCCCCGCGCTCGGCGCGCGCATCAGGGGCGTCGCAGCCTGGGCGGGGCTGGCCATGATCGCCGCCAGCCTGGTCCTCGTCACCGAAAAAAGCGCGGTGCCCGCGCCCTGGGCGCTGCTGCCATGCCTCGGCACCGCGCTGCTGATCGCTTATGGCGAGGCAGCCGGTACCGCAAAGCTGCTGGCGCTCGCGCCGCTGAGATTCGTCGGCGATATCAGCTATTCGCTCTATCTGTGGCACTGGCCGGTGATGGCGTTCTGGCGGCTCGAGCGTGGACTGACGCTGGACGCCGGCGAAATGGCGGCGGCGATTGCCATTTCCTTCGCGCTTGCGATTCTCAGCTACCGGCTGGTCGAGCGGCCCTTCCTCGATCGGGGCCGCGCGGCACCGACCCGGCGGGTGCTGTGGAGCGCGGCGGCGGCGATGCTGGTCGTCGCGGGAAGCGCGGCCGCGCTGGCGCTGGCGGCGGCGCGAACGCCGATCGCCGACCCCCGCGTCGCGCGCGTGATGGCGTTCATCGATTATCCGCTGTCGCGCGACGCCGAGCTCTATTTCAACGATACCGCCTGCCGGACCGACGGCCGCTATCTGGCGCAGCCGTGTGCGACCACCCGCGCCGATCGGCCCAATATCCTGATATTCGGCGACAGCCACGCCCAGCATATCGCGTCGGCGCTCGCCGAGCGGCTGGACGGGGTTCATGCGATGCGCGTCGCGACGCCGCTGTGCCGCCCGTTGCTGCCCGACCCCGACCCGGTCCATTGCGCCGAGGTGATGGAGCGCGGTTTCGGCGAGCCGGCGGGCGACGGAACGCTGTCGCGGGCGATCCTGTCGGCGCGCTGGGAGGCGGGGGACGCGCCTGCGCTCGAACGCGCGGTGCGGCATTTCCGCGCGCGCGGCGTCGCGGTCACCATCCTGGGTCCCGGGGTCGAATATGACGAGCCGGTGCCGCGCCTGATCGCGCGCGCGATGGCACGGGGGAACGACTGGGCCTTGGTGCGGCAGGGCCGCCGCCGCGACCTGATCGCGCTCGACCGCGCAATGGCCCGGCGGGCGGCGGCGTGGGGCGCGACCTATGTGTCGATGCAGGATCTGGAATGTCCGGCCGGCACCTGTGCGCTGTTCGCCGCCGACGGCTCACCCTATCATTTCGACAAGGATCATTACACGATCGCGGCGTCGCGCGAGCTGGTCGCGAAGATCCCCGCCGCGGCGCTCGCTGCCAATCCGCCCTTTCCCAAATGACCCCAAAAGGCTAGAGCGCACGCGCCGGCCAGCTTTCGGGGGACCATGCAGTATCGCAACGACATCGCCGGGCTGCGCGCGCTTGCCGTCCTGCCGATCCTGCTCATCCACGCCGGACTGACCGCCATCCCCGGCGGCTTCATCGGCGTCGACATCTTCTTCGTCATCTCGGGCTATCTGATCAGCCGCATCATCCTGAAGGAGATGGAGGCGGGTCGCTTCACCCTCGCGGGTTTCTACCGCCGCCGCGCGCTGCGTATCCTGCCCGCGCTGCTCGTAATGCTCGCGGTCGTGCTCGCCGTCGGCTGGTGGCGGCTCTTCCCGCAGGACATGCGCGACCTGTCGTGGAGCACCGCGGCGACGGCGCTGTCGGGGTCGAACATCTGGTTCTGGCGCACGGTCAATTATTTCGGCGATGCCGAGCTGACGCCCTTGCTCCACACCTGGTCGCTGGGGGTCGAGGAGCAGTTCTATATCTTCTACCCGCTGCTGCTGATCGCGCTGCACCGCTGGCTGCCGAAGCGCATCGTGGCGGCGCTGTGGGTCATCGTCGCGGTGTCGCTCGCCGCAGGTTTCGCGCTGATCGCGGTGAACAAGGCCGCCGCCGCCTTCTACCTGCTGCCGGCGCGCGCGTGGGAGCTGGGGCTGGGGGCGCTCGTCGCGACCGGCGGTTTCCCGAAGCTCGGGGAGCGCGCCAAGCCGGTGGCGGCGTGGCTCGGCCTCGCGCTGGTGATCGCGGGGCTGTTCGTGATCACCGAGGAAAGCGCCTTTCCCGCGCCCTGGGCGCTGCTGCCGTGCGCCGGCACCGCGCTGCTGATCGCTTATGGCGAAACGGGCGGCACCGCGCGGCTGCTGTCGCTCGCGCCGATGCGCTTCGTCGGCGACATCAGCTACTCGCTCTACCTCTGGCATTGGCCGGTGATGGCCTTCTGGCGCTTCGAGCGCGGGCTGACCCTCGACGCGGGCGAGATGGCGGCGACGATCGCGATTTCCTTCGTGCTGGCCGTGCTGAGCTACCGGCTGATCGAGCAGCCCTTCCTCGAGCGCGGCAAGGCGTGGGCGACCCCGCGCGTGCTATGGGGCGCGGTGATCGCGATGCTCGTCGTCGCGGGCGCTGCAGCGGCGCTCGCGGTGCAGGCGAGCAAGGCGCGCATCGGCGACCCGCGGATCGAGCGCATCCTGACCTACCTCGACTATGATTTCTCGCCCGAGGGCGAGCTCCAGTTCAAGAGCGGCCTCTGCATGGCCGACAGCATCAACCCGCATTTCGACGTGGGCCGCTGCGCGACGCTCCGCCCCGACCGCCCCAATGTGATGGTGCTGGGCGACAGCCACGCTGGGCAGGTGGTGCAGGCGATCGCCGAGCGGTTGGACGGCGCGCATGTACTGCAGGTCACCGGGTCGGGCTGCCGCCCGGTGTGGCCGACGGCGGGCGAGAAGCGCTGTACCGAGGTGATGGACATCGGCTTCGGCCAGCTGCCGGGCGAGGGCAGGCTCGGCCGCGTGATCCTGTCGGGGCGCTGGCACGACGAGGATATCGACGGGCTGCTGCGCGCGGTGCGCCATTTCCAGGCGCGCGGCGTGCCGGTCACCGTGCTCGGCCCCTCGGTCGAATATGACGAGCCGTTGCCGCGCCTGCTCGCCCGCGCGGTGGCGCGCGGCGACCTGGCGGTGGCGCGCGCCGGGCGGGCGCAGGAGCCGATCGCGCTCGACCGTCGCCTCGTGCCGCAGGTCCGCTCCACGGGCGCGACCTATGTGTCGATGCAGGATGTGGAATGTCCGAAAGGCGTCTGTCCGCTCTTCGCGTCGGACGGTTCGCCTTTCCATTTCGACTATGGCCATTATACGCTGCCCGCGTCGCGCCAGATCGTCGCGGCGATCCCCCTTGAGGCGCTAGCGCCCGCGCAGACGAAACCATGACCATCAGCCTGTTCGAATTGTTCAAGATCGGCGTCGGCCCGTCGAGTTCGCACACCGTCGGTCCGATGGTCGCGGCGCGGCGCTTCACGGTGTGGCTCGACGAGCAGGGGCTGCTGACGCGGACCGCGCATGTCGAGGCCGACCTCTACGGCTCGCTCGCGCTGACCGGGAAGGGGCACGCCGCCGATACCGCGGTGGTCGCGGGGCTCGCCGGCGAGATCCCCGCCTCGACCAGCCTTGCCGCGATCAAGGCGCATTGGGACCGGGCGGAGAGCGAGGGCTTCCTCTACCTGCTCGGGCGCCAGCGCGTGCGCTTCCAGCCGGCGCGCGACCTGCATTTCCAGATGCGCCAGCGCCAGCCCTTTCACAGCAATGCGCTGAGCTTCACCGCGCGCGACGGCGACGGCGAAATCCTCGCGAAACGCATGTATTTCTCGATCGGCGGCGGCTTCGTCGTCGACGAGGACGAGGCGGGGCGCAACAGCCGCGGCGCGGAGGACGAGGTCGAACTTCCTCACGCCTTCACCTCGGGCGCCGACCTGCTCGCCATGGGCGCGGCGTCGAGCAAGAGCTTTGCCGAGATGATGCTCGACAACGAGCTGGCGCACCGGTCGCTGGAAGAAGTCGAGGCGGGGCTCGATGCGATCGCGGGGGCGATGGACGCGTCGATCGACGCGGGCTGTTCGAGCATGGGGGTGCTGCCCGGCGGGCTGAAGGTCAAACGCCGCGCGCCGCAGATCGCCGCCGACATCCGCGCGCGCCACGAGCAAAATCTGTCCGATCCGATGGCGATGATGGACTGGATCAACCTGTGGGCGATGGCGGTGAACGAGGAAAATGCCGCGGGCGGCAAGGTCGTCACCGCGCCGACCAACGGCGCGGCGGGGATCATCCCGGCGGTGATCCGCTATTATAGACGCAGCTATCGCGGCGACGCGAAGGGCGTGCGTATCTTCCTGCTTGCCGCGGGCGCGGTCGGCGCGCTCTACAAGCGCAACGCCAGCATCTCGGGCGCCGAGGTCGGCTGCCAGGGCGAGGTCGGCGTCGCCTGTTCGATGGCGGCGGCGGGGCTGACCGCAGCCTTGGGCGGCACCAACGCGCAGGTCGAAAACGCCGCCGAGATCGGCATGGAGCATAACCTCGGCCTCACTTGTGATCCGATCGGCGGGCTGGTGCAGATCCCGTGCATCGAGCGCAACGCGATGGGCGCGATTAAGGCGATCGATGCCAGCCGCATCGCGATGATCGGCGACGGCACGCATGTCGTCAGCCTCGACACGGTGATCGCGACGATGCTGCAGACGGGCCGCGACATGCGCGACAAATATAAGGAAACGTCGAAGGGCGGGCTGGCGGTCAGCGTGGTGGAGTGTTGATGGGCGCGCGTCGCTTTCGGTTACTTGCCTGCAAGCCACTCGAATTCGAAGGTCGCATGGTCGCTTACGACTAACGTGATTCCGTCATCGTTGAGATTGCCATTCAGAAGTTCTTTGGCAGTCTCTCGGAAATCGCCTTCGACCAAGCTGTTTATGCCTGGCATTTCGTTCTCTCGGCCGACAAAGTCGGCCGTCGATACGCAATCCCTGCGGCCACTAGAGAAAATATCAATCATGCGCGGGACGTCGCCGTGAGCATCGACTTCGTAAAAGATCACTACGGGATCTTCGCTCTCCTGATGGCGCCAATCACAGCGATAGTAAGACAGCAACATGACGTTGCTGTACTTGGGCTTTGGAATGACGGCAATTGCGACGTTCGGAAGAAAGCTAGCAGACGAGTGGCGCGGGAAGCTCAGCCGAGATTACGTCCAAGAAAATCGCGCACCAGCGGCAGCGCTTCCTCGAAATGCGTTTCGAGCAGCCAATGCCCCGCACCCTCGATGAGGTGGAGTTCGGCATCGGGCAAATCGCGCAGATAGGCGCGCGCCGCCTCCGCGGGCATATAGCCGTCCTCGGGCCCCCAGACGATCAGCGCCGGCGGCCGATGCTCGCGCAGATACGCCTGATAGCGCGGGAACCAGGCGAGGTTCGCTTCGAGCTTTTCCATCAGCCCGACCGCCATCGCGCGGCGAACGGGCGTGTCCATCAGCGGCCAGTGCAATTTCCACAAGTCGGGCGGCACGCGCGCCGCGATCTCGTCCGCGACCTCGCCGATGAACTCGTCGCGGAAGCCTTCCTCGCTGACGGCTTCCTCCAGCGGCTTGTGCTTTTCGGGCGTCTTGTCGGCCCACCACGCCTTGATCGTCGCATATTTGGGGCCGAGCACATCCTCGTAGATGTCGCCGTTCTGGACGATCAGCGCCGCGACGCGCCCCGGAAAGGCGATCGCGTGGCGCAGCCCGATCTGCGAGCCATAGTCGTGGAGCCAGAGCGCGTAGCGGTCGAGCCCTAGCGCGTCGGCGACGTCGGCGAGCACCGCGGCATAAGCGTCGAAATCATAAGCGAAGGCCTGCGGGTCGGGGGTGTCGCTATAGCCGAAGCCCGGCCAGTCGAACGCCACCGTGCGCCAGCGGTCGGCGAGCGCGGGCATCAGGCGGCGATATTGAAAGGAGGAGCAGGGATAGCCGTGCGGGAGGAGCAGGACCGGCGCATCGGGCGGCCCCGCCTCGCGCACGAAGATCCGGTGGGTTCCAGCGTCGATCCAGCGGTGGGTTGTATCGGTGGCGGGCATCTCGTCTCTCGCTTGGGGTCTTTCATCGAGCAATGCGCCCCTGCTTGTCGCCGTTCCCCGCCGCCGCCAATCGGGCGACCACATGTTTCGCCGCGGAGCCGAATGCCCGGCGGAGGCGCTACGAGCGGCCGCCGCACTTGCATTGCCGCTGCATTTGCCTGATTGGAGCCGCCGAGAAGGAGACCGCCCCATGAAGACCCGCGCCGCCGTCGCATTCGAAGCGAAGAAGCCGCTCGAAATCGTCGAACTCGACCTCGAAGGCCCGAAGGCGGGCGAGGTGCTGGTCGAGATCATGGCGACGGGCATCTGCCACACCGACGCCTATACGCTCGACGGTTTCGACAGCGAGGGCATCTTCCCGAGCGTGCTGGGGCATGAGGGCGCGGGCGTGGTGCGCGAGGTCGGTGCGGGCGTCACCAGCGTGAAGCCCGGCGACCATGTGATCCCGCTCTACACGCCGGAATGCCGCCAGTGCAAAAGCTGCCTCAGCGGCAAGACCAACCTCTGCACCGCGATCCGCGCCACGCAGGGCAAGGGGCTGATGCCCGACGGCACGACGCGCTTTTCGTACAAGGGCCAGCCGATCTTCCATTATATGGGCTGCTCGACCTTCTCGAACTTCACCGTGCTGCCCGAGATCGCGGTCGCCAAGATCCGCGCGGACGCGCCCTTCCAGTCGAGCTGCTACATCGGCTGCGGCGTGACCACCGGGGTCGGCGCGGTGATCAACACCGCGAAGGTGCAGGTCGGCGACAATGTCGTCGTCTTCGGGCTGGGCGGCATCGGACTCAACGTGATCCAGGGCGCGCGGCTGGCGGGCGCCGACAAGATCATCGGCGTCGACATCAACGGGGCCCGAGAGGAATGGGGCCGCAAGTTCGGCATGACCGACTTCCTCAATTCGAAGGGCATGAGCCGCGAGGATGTCGTCGCGGCGATCGTTGCGATGACCGACGGCGGCGCCGATTATACGTTCGACGCGACGGGCAATACCGAGGTGATGCGGATTGCGCTGGAGGCCTGCCACCGCGGCTGGGGCACCTCGATCATCATCGGCGTCGCCGAGGCGGGCAAGGAAATCGCGACGCGGCCGTTCCAGCTCGTCACCGGGCGCAACTGGCGGGGCACCGCCTTCGGCGGCGCGAAGGGCCGTACCGACGTGCCGAAGATCGTCGACATGTATATGACCGGCAAGATCGAGATCGACCCGATGATCACGCACGTGATGGGGCTGGAAGAGATCAACAAGGGTTTCGACCTGATGCACGCGGGGGAAAGCATCCGCAGCGTCGTGGTTTACTGAGCTTTCTAATTTTCCGTTCGTGCTGAGCTTGTCGAAGCACCGTTCTTCCTCCATGCGGCGGCACGAAGAAGAGCGGCCCTTCGACAAGCTCAGGGCGAACGGAGTTGGGGAGTGACGATTTGACCGGTCCCTATGTCCTGACCTTCAGCTGCGGCGACGCGGTGGGCATCGTCGCGGCGGTGACCGGGCTGCTCGCCGACCACGACGGCTTCATCCTCGACAGCCAGCAATATGCCGACCTCGACACCGGCCGCTTTTTCATGCGCGTCGAGTTTCGCGGCGAAGGCCCGCGCTTTCCCGACGGACTGGCGGGCGTACAGGCGGCCTTCGCGCCGATCGTAACCCGCTTCGCGATGGACGCGCGGATCAGCGACCGCGCCGCCAAGCCGCGCTTCGTCATCGCGGTGTCGCAGGGCAGCCACTGCCTCAACGATTTGCTCCACCGCTGGTCGACCGGCAATCTCGCGATCGACATCGTCGGCGTGGTGTCGAACCATGAGGCGCAGCGGCGCCTGTCCGAATGGCACGGCGTGCCTTTCCATTATTTGCCCGTCGGCGACGCGAACCGTGCCGAACAGGAACAGGCGATCCTCGATGTCATGGCGCGCGGTGGGGCCGAATATCTGGTCCTCGCGCGCTACATGCAGATATTGTCGAGCGACCTGTCGGCGCGGCTCGCGGGGCGCTGCATCAACATCCACCACAGTTTCCTGCCCGGTTTCAAGGGCGCCAAACCCTATCACCGTGCGCACGAGCGCGGGGTCAAGCTGATCGGTGCGACCGCGCATTTCGTCACCGGCGACCTCGACGAGGGACCGATCATCGAACAGGCGGTCGAGCGCGTCGACCACCGCGACGGCGTCGACGACCTGATCCGCATCGGCCGCGACGTCGAAGCGCAGGTGCTGGCGCGCGCGGTGCGCTGGGTCGCCGAGCAGCGCGTGCTGATCGACGGGCGCAAGACGGTGGTGTTCCGCTAGTTCGTCGTTTTCGGTGAACGCGCAACATCTTCGTGGCTGGCCCCGGGCGGACGGGCAGGGTAGGTATCGAATCGCAACCATAATCAGGAGGAGCCAGGAACGATGTACAGTCACAATATGGTCGGATCGAACGACATCGAGGCATCGAAGAAATTCTACGATGCGACCTTCGCGGCGCTGGGCGGCAAGCCCGCGATCGTCGACGACAAGGGCCGGCTGATCTACATGCACAACGGCGGGCTGTTCCTCGTCGGCAAGCCGATCGACGGCGAGGCGGCGACGGTCGGCAACGGCTGCACCATCGGTTTCGCGATGGAGGGGCCCGAGCAGGCCAAGGCCTGGCACGACGCGGGCGTCGCCAATGGCGGCACCTCGATCGAAGACCCGCCGGGCGTGCGCGAAGGCGGCTTCGGCGCGATGTATCTCGCCTATCTGCGCGATCCGTCGGGCAACAAGCTCTGCGCGCTCCACCGGATCGTCTGAGGACCTTCATGCGAGGCGAAGCGGGATTGCTGGCGGATTTGGACGCGCTCGCCATCCCCTTCGGCTCCTATGAGCATGTCGCGGTGTTCACCGTCGCCGAAAGCGACGAAGTGAACGCCGCGATTCCGGGGGCGCACACCAAGAATCTGTTCCTCAAGGACAATGGCGGCGCCTATTGGCTCGTCACCGTCCCGGGCGAGGCGCGCGTCGACCTGAAGGCGCTGCCCGCCGCGATTGGCAGCAAGCGTATGAGCTTCGGCAAGGCCGAGGATATGGAGCGCTTGCTGGGGATCAAGCCGGGTTCGGTGACCCCGCTGGCCGCGATCAACGCGCAGCCGGGCAGCATCGGGGTGGTCATCGACGCGGGGCTGGCGGCCGCCGACACGGTCAACGTCCACC
Source organism: Sphingopyxis sp. HIX (assembly GCF_001468285.1). Taxonomy (GTDB): domain Bacteria; phylum Pseudomonadota; class Alphaproteobacteria; order Sphingomonadales; family Sphingomonadaceae; genus Sphingopyxis. The sequence goes on from NZ_LNSB01000004.1 coordinate 131,652, forward strand.
CGCTGCGCAACACCGGCACGCTGGGATTGTCGGGCGCCGCGATCCTCGACCTGCTGCGCCACTGGGGGCATGCGCCGCAGGTGGCGGCGATCCCGATTCAGGCCGCATAAAAAGGCCGCCGAAGCGCAAAGCTTCGACGGCCTGCTGTGCCGGGTGTTCCGGCGCGACCCTTACCGCTGGGGTTCGGATTTCGGCTCTTCCTTGGGCGCCGGCTTGTCGTCCGGCTTGGGCTCGCCGTCGGGCGACGGGGTCGGTGCCGGGTCGGTGCCCGGCTTTTCGTCGGGCTTGGGCGCCGGCTCTTCCTTCTTCGGCGCGTCGGGCTCGTAAGCGCTCGCCAGCGGTGCGATGAGAAGGCTCGCCGCCGCGGCGGCCATGATCGAAATCTTGCGCATAAATTCCCCTATGGTGGAACGTCGGACGGGGCCGCGAGCGACCCGCAATGATCCACCCCCGCTATCTGTCACGAGGGCGGACAAGCCAAAGCCTTGGCTTCGTTCGAAAGTTCCGCGGTTCGCCGCAAAGCATGTATCCGCGGGACGAACGCATTCGAACGCGGGTTGGGCGGAGCCGGAAGGCGCGTCCGGGCGATAACGGCGGGGCTCAGCCGGCGGCCATCGCCATCCACATCGCACCGATCAGCGTGAAGGAGCGCGGGTCGCCGGTCAGGCCGCTGTTCATCTTGTTCATGACGTAGCTGAAGGTCGCGCGGGCATCCATGTCGATGATGATCAGCGAGCCGCCATAGCCGCCCCAATAGATGGTATTGGGGTTGGGCAAGGGCACCAGCTCGCCGGGCAGGCCGAAGCCCATGCCGTAGCGGATCGGGATGCCGAGGATCAGGTCGGTGCCCGCGCTCTGCAGCTCGAGCGCCTTGCGGCAGCCGGCCTCGGACAGCAGGCGCTTGCCCTTGGCGACGCCGCCATTGGCGAGCAGCGCGTGGATTTCGGCGACGCTGCGCGCATTGCCGGTGCCGCCCGCCGCGGGGATTTCGGCGCCGCGCCAGGCGCGGGTGCGCGTCGCCGCGACATCGACGCCGGGGTTGGTGAAGGTCTTGCGCTGGATGTCGGTCGAAAAGGCGCTGATGCTGTCGGGCGGCGGGATCAGGTTGGCGACGCGGTGGTCCTCCGACGCCGGCAGGCCGATGTGGAAATCGGCGCCGAGGGGTTCGGCGATCTCCTCGCGGAAGACGGTGCCGAGCGACTTGCCGGTGATGCGGCGGACGACCTCGCCGACCAGATAGCCCTGGGTGATCGCATGATAGCCCGGCGCGCTGCCCGGTTGCCACCAAGGCGCCTGCGCCGCGAGCAGCGAGGTGACCTTCGCCCAGTCGTAGAGATCGTCGTGGGCAATCGGCACTTCCCAGCCCGACAGGCCGGCGCTGTGGCTCATCAATTGCGCTACCGTGACCTCGGCCTTGCCGTTCGCTGCGAACTCGGGCCAGTAGCGCGCGACCGGCGCCGCAAAGTCGAGTTCGCCGCGGTCGGCGACGAGCAGCGCGGTGAGCGCGGTCATCGTCTTGGTGGTCGAATAGACGTTGACGATCGTGTCGGCTTCCCATGGCCGGCTACGCGCTTCGTCGGCGTGGCCGCCCCACAGGTCGACCACCGTCTCGCCCTCGATCGTCGCGCAGAAGGAGAGGCCGACATCGGCGCCGCTCGCGAGGTTCGCCGCCATGCCCATGCGGACGGCGGCGAAGCGGTCCTGACAGATCCCGTGGATATTATTGCCCAGCACGCGGCGCTCCCCTTTTGATTTTGCGCGAGCATGGACTAGGCTCGCGAAAAGACAAGCAGGACGAGACCATGCCCATCGAAACCCTCTCCACCACCCGCAGCCACGGCGGCACGCAGGGCGTGTACAAGCACGCCAGCACGACGACCGGCACCGACATGACCTTCGCGGTGTTCGTGCCCGACCATGAAAAGGGCGCGCGGCTGCCGGTGCTCTGGTATCTGTCGGGGCTGACCTGTACCCACGCCAATGTGATGGAGAAGGGCGAATATCGCGCCGCCTGTGCCGAGCATGGGATCATCTTCATCGCGCCCGACACCTCGCCGCGGGGTGAGGGGGTGCCCGACGATCCCGAGGGCGCGTGGGACTTCGGGCTCGGCGCGGGTTTCTATGTCGATGCGACCGAGGAGCCGTGGGCGAAGCATTACCGCATGCGCAGCTATATCGAGGACGAACTGCCTTCGCTGATCCTGCGCAATTTCCCGGCGGCGGACCTGTCGCGGCAGGCGATCACCGGCCATTCGATGGGCGGCCATGGCGCGCTGACGATCGGCCTCCGCAACCAGGACCGCTTCCGCTCGGTGTCGGCCTTCTCGCCGATCGTCGCGCCGCTGGAGTGCCCGTGGGGCGAGAAGGCGCTCGGCCATTATCTGGGGCAGGAGCGCGAGGACTGGTACGCCTATGATGCATGCATGCTGCTCGAACAGGGGCTGCGCGTGCCCGACCTGCTCGTCGATCAGGGCGAGGCCGACAATTTCCTGGCCGAGCAGTTGAAGACGCATCTGCTGGCCGAGGCGTGCGAGCGCAACGGCCAGAAGGCCGAGATCCGGATGCAGCCGGGTTATGACCACAGCTATTATTTCATCTCGAGCTTCTTGGCCGAGCATGTCGCGTGGCATGCGGAGAGGTTGAAGGCGTAATTGCTCCCTCCCGCCTGCGGGAGGGTGGTGCTAGGGAATCAGCACCGTCGACCCGGTGGTGCGCCCCGCCTGCAGATCGGCATGCGCCCGCGCGACATCCTGCAGGCCGTAACGCTGCCCGACATTGATCTTCACCGCGCCGCTCTCGATCATCTCGAACACCCGCGCCGCGCCCGCGGCGCGTTCGCCGGGCGTAAGATAATAGTCGAACAGGGTCGGCCGCGTGACGAATTGCGAGCCGTTCTGCGCGAGCACGCCGAGGTTGACCCCCGTGACCGGCCCCCCGGCATTGCCGTAACTCACGATCAGCCCGCGCCGCGCGGTGGCTTTGAGCGAAACCTCCCAAGTCGCCATGCCGATACCGTCGAAGGTCACCGGCACGCCCTGGCCGTCCGTGAGGCTGCGGACATGCGCCGCGACATCGTCGCTCTTGTAGAGCAGCACATGGTCGGCGCCCGCTTCGCGCGCCGCCTCGGCCTTGGCCTCGGTGCTGACGGTGCCGATCACGGTCGCGCCCACGGCCTTCAGCCATTGCACGAGGATCAGCCCGACCCCGCCCGCGGCGGCGTGGACGAGTACGGGCCAGCCCGCCTCGACCTTGGCGCAGCGCTCGACGAGCATTTCGACGGTGCACGCCTTGAGCAGCGCCGCGGCGGCGGTTTCGTCGTCGATCCCGGCGGGCAGCTTGAAGAGGGAGGAGGCGGACAGCAGGCGCGCGCTCGCGTAGGCGCCCATCGCGGGGCCGAAGGTCGCGGCGCGGTCGCCCGGCTGGAAGCCGTGCACGCCCTCGCCGACCGCGATCACCTCGCCCGCCGATTCGACGCCGAGGCCGGTGGGCAGCGGGATCTTGTAGGTGCCGTCGCGGTGGTAGGTGTCGAGATAGTTGAGCCCGATCGCGGTCTGGCGCAGCAGCACTTCGCCGGGGCCGGCTTCGCCGAGGGTCACCTCGCGCCAGTCGATGACCTCGGGACCGCCCTGGGTTTCGATGAAGGCCTGGACTGCTTGCATGACCATACTCCTGCTGATGGCGCGGATTTGGGGCGGGGCAGGCAGGCGCGCAAGTGTCTATCGTCCAACATCATCGTCATTGCGAGGAGCCGAAGGCGACGCGGCAATCCAGAGTGGGCGTAAACCGCCCTGGATTGCTTCGCTACGCTCGCAATGACGATGAGCTAGGGCTCAATATTTCCCGGACTTGCGCGGGCTGCGCTGGCCATAGGGCTTGGGCTTGTAGCGTTCGGGCTTGCCGCCGGGGCCGCCCGGGCCGCGGGGACCGGCGCGTTCGCCGGCGCCGCGCGGGGCGCTGCGGTGCGTGTCGCGCGCGCCCTTTTCCCGGCGCGGCGGATAGGTCGGGCCGTCGGGCGCGGGGGTGATCGCGACGCCGCTGTCGTCCTCGCCATCGGCATTGGCGCTGCGCACCACGGCTTCGGCGAAGCGGTCGGCGATGGCGCGCGGGATGTTGAACATCGTCTCGCTCGGCCCGATGCGGATCGCGCCGATTTCCTGCTTCGTCACATGGCCCCGGCGGCAAAGCAGGGGCAGGATCCAGCGCGGGTCGGCGTTCTGGCGGCGGCCGATGTTGAGCTTGAACCAGACGCTGTCGTCGAACTGCTCGCGCCGTTCGCCGCGCTCGGGACGTTCGAAGCGGTCGCCGCGCTCGCCGCGTTCGGGACGCTCGCCGCGCGGGCGAGCGCTGTTGTCGATCAGATCCTCGGGCGCCGGCATCGACGCGCGGTGGGCACGGACGAGCGCGGCGGCGATATCCTCCGCGCTGCGTTCGGCCATCAGCCGCTGGGCGAGTTCGATATCCTCGGGCTCGTGCTCGACGGGGGCGAGCAATTTTTCGATCAGCCGTTCCTGATCCTTCAGCCGCACATCGGCGGCGGTCGGCGCGTCCATCCATTCGGCGTTGATCCGCGCGCCGCGCAGCATGCCATCGACGCGGCGGCGGCGCGGATAGGGGACGATGAGGACCGCGGTGCCCTTCTTGCCCGCGCGGCCGGTGCGGCCCGAACGGTGCTGGAGCGTTTCGGCGTCGCGCGGGATCTCGACATGGACGACGAGGCTGAGGCTGGGCAGGTCGATGCCGCGCGCGGCGACGTCGGTGGCGACGCAGACCTTGGCGCGACGGTCGCGCAGCGCCTGCAGCGCCGAGTTGCGCTCGTTCTGGCTATGCTCGCCCGACAGCGCGACGGCGGCGAAACCGCGGTCGGTCAGGCTGGCATGCAGGCGCCGGACATTGTCGCGCGTCGCACAGAACAGCATCGCGGTCTCGGCATCGTGCAGGCGCAGCAGGTTGATCACCGCGCCCTCGATGTCGGCGGGGGCGACGGTCACCGCCTGATAGCTGATGTCGCCATGGCCGCGATCCTCGCCCACGGTCGAGATGCGCAGGGCGTCCTGCTGGTAGCGCTTGGCGAGCTGGACGATGGGTTTGGGCAGCGTCGCCGAGAAGAGCAAGGTGCGGCGCGTGTCGGGGGTCGCGTCGAGGATTTCCTCGAGATCGTCGCGGAACCCCATGTCGAGCATCTCGTCGGCTTCGTCGAGCACCGCGACGCGCAGCGCCGCGAGGTCGAGCGCGCCGCGTTCGAGATGGTCGCGCAGGCGCCCGGGGGTGCCGACGACGATATGCACGCCCTGATTGAGATTACGGCGTTCCTTGCTGGCGTCCATGCCGCCGACGCAGGTCGCGATGCGCGCGCCGGCCTTGGCGTAGAGCCAGCTCAGCTCGCGGCTGACCTGCAGCGCGAGTTCGCGCGTCGGCGCGACGATCAGCGCCAGCGGGGAGGTGGCGAAGGGCAGGCGCCCGTCCTCGATCAGCTGCTCGGCCATGGCGAGGCCGAAGGCGACGGTCTTGCCCGAGCCGGTCTGCGCCGAGACGAGCAGGTCGCGGCCCGACGCGTCGGCTTCGACGACCTGCGCCTGGACGGGGGTGAGCGCTTCGTAACCGCGCGCGGTGAGGGCGTCCGAAAGGACGGGGGAAAGGTGATCGAAAGCCATTGTTCTTCTTATCCTGTGCGGCGTTGTGCCGTTTTCTGTGTTCCCTCGCCGCCACATGGCCATCGATGCCTCAACGACGGGGCTATTCGTCCCGCCAGCATCCCGAGGAATTTTCTTGGTTTTTCCTAAAGCGCCTGTCCCGCGGCATGTCCGCTGGCCCAGGCCCATTGAAAATTATAGCCGCCCAGCCACCCGGTGACGTCCACGGCTTCGCCGACCGCATAGAGGTTCGGGACGCTTTTGGCCATCATTGTTTGCGAGGACAGGCCCGCGGTGGCGATTCCGCCGATGGTGACCTCGGCCTTGGCAAAACCCTCGGTGCCGTTGGGGTGGAAGGTCCAGCGCCTGAGGCGTGCTTCGGCATCGGTCAATTTGCGGTCGGTCTGGGCGCCGAGTTCGCCGGGTAGCGCGAGGCGCTCGGCCAGCGTCTGGGCGAGGCGATCGGGGAGGGCGAGGGCGGATGCTAGCGTCGCGCGCGGGCGCGCACGCTTGGCGCCCAGCAGCCAGCCGGGCGCGGCATCGGGCAGGAAGTCGATCGTCACCGGCTCGCCGTGGCGCCAGTAGCTGCTGACCTGCAGGATCGCGGGACCCGACAGCCCCTTGTGGGTGAAGAGCGCGGCTTCGCGGAACGCCGCCTTGCCCGCGCGCGCCTCGACCGGGGTCGCGACGCCGCTGAGGTCGCGGAACAGCACATCGTCGCCGCCCAGCGTCAGCGGGACGAGCGCGGGGCGCGGCTCGACGACCTTGAGGCCGAATTGCCGCGCGAGCTCATAGGCGAAACCGGTGGCGCCCATTTTGGGGATCGAGGGCCCGCCGGTCGCGATGACGAGCGCGGGGGCGGAAAAATCCTGATCGCCGAAACGGACGGTGAAACGGCCATCGACGTGCGACACCGCGCCGACCGGCTGGCCGACACGCACATCGACGCCGCCCTTGGCGCACTCCGCCAGCAGCATCGCGACGACCTGCTTCGCCGAGCCGTCGCAGAAGAGCTGGCCCAGCGTCTTCTCGTGATACGCGATGCCATAGGCCTCTACGAGCGCGATGAAATCGGCGGCGGTGTAGCGCGCGAGCGCCGATTTGGCGAAATGCGGGTTCGCCGAGATATAGGCTTCGGGTCGCGTATGGATGTTGGTGAAGTTGCACCGCCCGCCGCCCGAAATCAGGATCTTCTTGCCCACCTGGTCGGCATGGTCGAGCAGCAGCACGCGCCGCCCGCGCTGCCCCGCGACCGCGGCGCACATCAGCCCGGCCGCGCCGGCGCCCAGCACGATGGCATCATAATCGGCGGCACTCACGCTTTTCTTCCCCCTTGATGGGGGAAGGATACGAAGCCTTGCCGCTCGGCGGCTAGGCGGAGTTGGATGGGGGTGATGGTGCGGCCTTGCGCCGCCGTGTCAGGCCGCGAGCGCACCCCCTCCGCTGCGACTAGGCGGCCTTGCCGCCAAGTCTCGCTGCCTCCCCCATCGAGGGGGAGGGAAAAGGGGGAGCACGAAAGGGACATCGTGTCTCAGTGCAGCTTCGCGATCGACAGGCCGTCGGCCTTGGCGCGGGTCTTCACCGATTCCTCGCTGCGCGTCAGGGCCTTGGCGATGGCTTTGAGCGCCATGCCCTTCTTGGCGAGCGCATGCAGCTTGTCGATCTCGGCCGCGGTCCACGGCTGTTTGTGGCGCTCGAACTTGTCCTTCATGCTTGCGTCTCCGGATCGGTCGCGGTCGCGAGAATGGTGATCGCATCCTCGCGGCCCTGATAGTCGAGCGCCTCGCCGACCTCGGCGCCCATCATCGCGCGGGCGAGCGGGGCCGAGAAGGCGATCGTTCCCTGCGCCGGGTCGGCCTCGTCATGGCCGACGATGGTCAGCACGCGTGTCGCGCCGTTCAACGTGAAGCTCACCTTGCTGCCGATGCCGACGGTATCGGCACCGGGCGCGGCCTGCACCTCGGCGGTCGACTGGCGCGTGTGGACATAGCGCTGGCGCTTCTGCAGCTTCTTGCGCGCCTCCTCGTCGGCGGCGTTCGCGATGGCATCGGCGAGCCGCGCCGCCTCTTCGCCGAGCAGCCGCAATCCGCGCGGGGTGACCAGGTTCGGACCGACCGGGATCGGCCATTCGAACGCGGGTTCCATATGCTCGTCGTCGCTTTCGCGGCGAAACGCTACGCTCATCTTCGTCTGCTTTCGGTGAGGGGGAGCGGCGTCTGTGGCGCGCGAAGGTGGCGACAAGATGGCAGGCCGGGGTGGACAGATCCGCTCGCCGTGTGTTATACAAGCAATACACAAAGGAGATGGTTATGTGGAAATGGACGATCGCGGCGCTGCCGCTGGCTCTCGCGATGACGCTGGCGGCGTGCGACGGCAAGGTCACCGTCGGCGACAAGGACGCCAAGAGCGAGACGCGCGACGCGGGTCCGCCGACGACGCAGGATTTCGCGCTCACCGGCTTCACGGCGGTCGCGGTTGCGGGTCCCGACGACGTCACCATCCGCCAGGGCGAAAAATTCTCGATCACCGCCAAGGGGCCGAAGGCCGAGATCGACGACCTCGAGATCAAGCTCGACGGCACGACGCTGTCGATCGGACGCAAGCGCGAAGGCTTCAGCTTTTCGAGCCGCGACCATGACGATGTCGAAATCGCGATCACCATGCCCAAGCTCAGCGGTGTGCGCCTCACCGGATCGGGCTCGATCGACGCCGACACCGTCGATGGCGACGCGGTCGAAGCCGTGCTGACCGGGTCGGGCGACCTCAAGGTCGCGAAGCTCACCGGCAAGAGCGCCGAGCTCACCGTCTCGGGCTCGGGCGATATCGAGATCGCGGGCGGTACCATCGGCTCGGGCGACCTCAACGTCACCGGATCGGGCGATATCGACGCCGGCGGGCTGGTCGCGGCGACGCTCGACGTCTCGGTCACCGGCTCGGGCAATGTCGCGGCGCAGGCGACGGGCAAGGCCGATATCGGCATCCTGGGCTCGGGCGACGTCGACATCACGGGCGGCGGCACCTGTTCGACCAAGACGATGGGATCGGGCACCGCGACCTGCAAATGACGTGCTGGCGCCGCCTGAGTCTGCGGGCTAGGGTGGCGCCATGACGTCGATTTTCCGATGCGCGGTGCTGGGCGCCGCGATGTTCGCCGCCGCCGCGCCCGCGTCGGCGGCCGAGAAACGCTATGGCCTGACCAGCTTCGAGGCGGTCGAGGTGACCGCCGACGTCATCGTCGAGGTGGTGTCGCGGAGCCCGGTCAGCGCGGTCGCGACCGGCCCCGCCGATGCGCTCGACCGGCTGACCGTCGAGGCGCAGAACGGCAGGCTGGTGATCGGGATGAAGCAGTTCGCGGGCGACGACAAGCGCCGCACGCCATTGGGCACCGTGACGGTTCGGATCAACGCCGCGAATTTGCGGTCGGCGACATTGGTCGGCGCCGGCTCGCTGCAGATCGACCAGCTCAAGGGCACGCGCGTGTCGATCGGGCTGCGCGGGCCGGGGCGACTGATCGTCGGCACGGTGACCGCCGACCGGCTGGGGGTCGCGATGATCGGCAACGGCACGATGACGCTCGGCGGTGCCGCCAAGGACGCGCAGATGACGCTGTCGGGCGCGGGCGCGGTCGATGCCGGCGCACTGGCGGTCGACGCATTGGTCAGCGACAGCGAAGGCGCGGGCGACCATGTCTTCCGCGCGGTGAAGAGCGCCGCGGTGACGACGCGCGGGCTGGGCAAGGTGGTGGTGCTGGGCAAGCCGGTGTGCACCGTGCGCAATAGCGGCAGCGGGTCGGTGCAGTGCGGGGCGGCGAAGTAGCGGGCGACGGTTTAGGAGACGTCCGCCCCCCACCCCAAAAGCCGATACCAGCCCGCTCAATGCCCTCCGGCTGCTCCCAGCGCGTCGATCTTCTTCGACTGGCGCACGATCAGCCCCGGGAACCAGCGTGCGAGGCGCGACAGGCGCTTCGCCATCTTGCCGACGGTGACATGGACGCTAGCGCCGTGCACCGCATCCCACGCCGCTTCGCCGACGCGCTCGACGGGCACGATCTCGAAGCCGCTCGCCGACAGGCGGTTGCGCGCGGGTTCGTTGCTGTCGGCGCTGACCTGGTCGAGCAGCGGCGTGTCGATGAAGCCCGGCATCAGCGAGCGCACCTTGATGCCATGCTTGGCGAATTCGATCTCGAGCGCCTCGGTCAGCCCGCGCACCGCGAACTTCGTCGCCGAATAGACCGCGAGTCCCGCGACGCCATAGAAGCCCGAGGCCGAGCCGGTGTTGAGGATCGTCGCCCCCGGGGTCGCCTTGAGCAGGGGCAGCGCCATATAGATGCCGTTGACGACGCCGCCGAAGTTGATCGCGATCAGCCGGTCGGCCTCTTGCGGATCCATGTCCATATATTGCCCACCCGACCCGATGCCGGCGTTGTTGAACAGCACGTCGAGCCGCCCGCCGCTCGCCTTGGCGAAATCGGCGAGCGCCGCCTGCCACTGGTCGCGGTCGCGCACGTCCATGACGTGGCGCGACGATGCGCCCTCGGGCAGCAGCGCCGCGGTTTCGTCGATCCCTTGCGCGTTGACGTCGGCGATGCCGACGAACCAGCCTTGCGCAGCGAAATGGCGCGCGGTCGCGCGGCCGATCCCCGATCCGCCGCCGGTGATGAAAATCGCCTTCCTGCTCATCCGCGCCCTCTCCTTACATTTATGTCAGTGACAGATGATGCGAAGCAGTCGCGCGCGTCAAGCCGCAATCGCGGCTTGGCAAGCGCCGCGGCGGCTGGCTATCAGGGGGCGATGACCCGCCTCGGCCGCATGCTCCTGACCTTGCTCGCCTTTTGCCTCGGCTTTGCGGCGCCGGCGGCCGCGGCGGTGACCGTCAGCTTCTACAGCCATGATTTCGGCGATCGCTTCCCGCACGCCTTCATCACGCTCAAAGGCACGCTCGACGCGACGGGGCAGGCGGTGGATCTCAACTATGGATTTACCGCGACATCGGTCAGCCCGGCGATCCTCAAGGGCCATGTCCAGACCAAGGACGAAGCCTATATCGGCAAGAGCGACCGCCAGTTCAGCGTGACCGTCGACGACGGAACCTATGCGCGGGTGCTGGCGAAGGTGCAGCAATGGCAGGACCGCGACCAGCCGAGCTACAGCCTGGGCAAGGGCAATTGCGTGCATTTCGTGATGGAACTGGCCGAGGTCGTCGGGCTGAAGGTCAACCGGAAGAGCAAATTCTTCAAGAAACCGAAGAGCTTCCTTCTGGAAGTGAAGGGATTGAATCCCGAATTGGGGTAGCGGCGACGGGCTCGCGCGATCGGCGGGCGGTGTGGCGGATAGGGAAAGACAGGGGGACTATGATGCCGGGCGGGGCGATGATGTGGATGGTTGCGGCGATGGCGATGCAGGCGGATTCGGCTGCGCCGCCGCTGCCGCCGGCGCGCGCGGAGGACGACCGGTCGGAACCCGGCAGCCCGACCACCAATCCGGGCACCTGGGTAACCAACAGCGATTACCCGGCGCGGGCGATGCGCGAGGAGCGCGAAGGTACGACGGGTTTTCGCCTGTCCTATGACGCCAGCGGGCTGCCGCAAAAATGCGATATCGTATCGAGCAGCGGGCATGCCGACCTCGACGCCGCAACCTGCGAACTGACGATGAGCCGGGCGCGCTTCCAGCCGGGCAAGGACCGGGCGGGCAACCCGGTGGGCGGCACCTACACCAACCGCATCCGCTGGGGCATCCCCGCGGGCCCGCCGACGGGCTATGGCAAGTACGGCGATATCGAAAGTTTCCCGCGCGCGCCCGCCCCGCGTATGGCGCTGCGCAACATCGACATGGCGGGCCGGTACCCGAAGGCGGCGCTCGACGCCGGGGCCGAGGGCGACGTCGGCTTCCGGCTGGACATCGATGCGGCGGGTGCGGTGCAGGCCTGCACGGTCACGCAGGGTAGCGGCAATGCGGCGCTGGATGCTGCAACCTGCGCGGTCCTCAAGGAAAAGGGGCAATTCGACCCCGCGCTCGATATCGACGGCAAGCCGGTGGCCGGACGCGTGAACCATTATTTCGTCTGGCGATTGCCGCCGGCGGGCGCGGACGCTGCCCCCGCCGCGTCGAGGCCCGAACTCCGCCCCGCGCCCTTTCCCGCCGAATCGGGAAGCATGCTGCTCGAATATGTCATCGACGCGACCGGGGCGGTGACCGATTGTACGGCGCGCGTCGACGGCTTCATGGCCAAGGGGATGCGCGGTGTCGAGATGCGCGATGGCTGCGGTCCGATCCGCCAGATGGCGCCCTTCCTGCCGCCGCTCGACGCGGCGCAAAAGCCGGTGAGCCGGCGCTACCGGATGAGCATGGAGACCAAGGTGGAGGATGTGCCGTCCGCTGACGTGCCGAAATAGTCCGCGGCATCTGGACGCGACGCCGCTTTCACCCTATGTTCAGCATCCAGCGTGCTATAAATCGCATGTTGAACGAAAAAGGGGCCTTTTTCTTTGCGTTTGTTGCTGACCCTGTTGGCTTTGCTCACCGGACTCGCCGGCGCGGATCGCGCCATGGCGGCGCCGGCGACGCCGGCCGCCATGGGGTCGCTGATCCTGCTCGCCGAAACGAGCGGGCAGGCCGAAAGCAGCGACGCCGAGCGCCGCCCCGTCGCCACGACGCCGACGCGCCGTACCGTGACCACCGGCCGCAAGCCGCGCAAGAGCGCTCCGCCGCACCTGCCCGGCCTGCTCATCGGCAGCGACCGCGCGCTGGAATAGCGCCGGATTGCCGGGCGCATTGCGCCTGAACCCCTGATTTCGCGGCGACGCCCCGTGCGCCGCCGCCTGGCCGCAAATGCGGTCCCGTCTCTCTTCATATCCCAAGGAAATTCGCCATGTTCGGCAGCATTGCCAAGAGCCTGTTCGGCTCGTCCAACGACCGTTACGTCAACTCGATCCGCAAGATCGTCGACAAGATCAACGCCTTCGAACCCGCGATGCAGGCGCTGGGCGAAGCGGAACTGCAGGCGCAGACCACCAAGCTGCGCGCGCGGCTGGAGGCCGGCGAGACGCTCGACGACATCCTGCCCGAGGCCTTTGCGACGGTGCGCGAGGCGGCGGTCCGCACGCTCGGCATGCGCCATTTCGACGTCCAGCTGATCGGCGGCGTCGTGCTCCACCGCGGCGAGATCGCCGAAATGGCGACGGGTGAGGGCAAGACGCTCATGGCGACCTTGCCCTGCTATCTGAACGCGCTCGAGGGCAAGGGCGTGCATGTCGTGACGGTCAACGACTATCTCGCGAAGCGCGACGCCGAGTGGATGGGCACGATCTATAATTATCTCGGTCTGACCACCGGCGTGATCGTGCCGAACCTCAACGAGATGCAGCGCCGCGACGCGTACAACGCCGACATCACCTATGCGACGAACAACGAGCTGGGCTTCGATTACCTCCGCGACAATATGAAGTTCGACCGCCAGCAGATGGTCCACCGCCAGTTCAATTTCGGCATCGTCGACGAGGTCGATTCGATTCTGATCGACGAGGCGCGCACCCCGCTGATCATCTCGGGCCCGACCGACGACAAGTCGGAGCTCTACATCCGCGTCAACGAGGTCGTGCATCAGTTGGTCGAGGAGGATTATGAGAAGGACGAAAAGTCCAAGTCGATCAGCCTGACCGAGGACGGCACCGAGCATGTCGAGCGGCTGCTGGAGGCCGCGGGCCTGCTGCAGGGCGACAATCTCTACGACATCGAGAACACGCAGGTCGTGCATCACGTCAATCAGGCGCTCAAAGCCATCATCATGTTCAAGCTCGACACCGACTATATCGTCAAGGACGGCAAGGTCGTGATCATCGACGAATTCACCGGCCGCATGATGGACGGGCGCCGCTGGTCCGACGGCCTGCACCAGGCGGTCGAGGCCAAGGAGGGCGTGCAGATCGAGCCCGAGAACCAGACGCTCGCGTCGATCACCTTCCAGAATTATTTCCGCATGTACCCGAAGCTGTCGGGCATGACCGGCACCGCGGCGACCGAAGCCGCCGAATTCTTCGACATCTACAAGATGAACTGCGTCACCATCCCGACCAACCGCCCGATCGCGCGCAAGGACGACGAGGACGAGTTCTACAAGAATATCACCGACAAGTTCGGGGCGATCGCCAAGACGATTCGCGAGGCGAACGAGCGCGGCCAGCCGGTTCTGGTCGGCACGGTGTCGATCGAAAAGTCCGAATTGCTGTCATCCTACCTCGAAAAGGAAGGCGTGCCGCACAGCGTCCTGAACGCGCGCTTCCACGAGAGCGAGGCACATATCGTCGCGCAGGCGGGGCGCACCGGCGCGGTGACCATCGCGACCAACATGGCGGGCCGCGGCACCGACATCAAACTCGGCGGCAACGAGGAGTTCCGCATCGAGGACGAATTGAAGGACCTGCCCGAGGGCGCCGAGCGCGATGCCGCGGTCGAACGGATCAAGGCCGAGGTCGCCGCCGAGCGCGAGGCGGTGAAGGCCGCCGGCGGGCTGTTCGTGCTCGCCACCGAGCGCCACGAAAGCCGCCGCATCGACAACCAGCTGCGCGGCCGCTCGGGGCGCCAGGGCGACCCGGGCCTCAGCAAATTCTACCTCTGCCTCGACGACGACCTGCTGCGCATCTTCGGCCCCGACACGCTCTTCTCCAAGATGATGAACAAGAATCTGGAGGACGGCGAGGCGATCGGGTCGAAATGGCTGTCGAAGGCGATCGAGACCGCGCAGAAGAAGGTCGAGGCGCGCAACTACGACATCCGCAAGCAGGTCGTCGAATATGACAACGTCATGAACGACCAGCGCAAGGTGATCTACGAGCAGCGCGGCGAGATCATCGACAGCGAGACCGTCGACGACGTCATGTATGCGATGCGTGCGGAGACGGTGAACGCGATCGTCGCCGACGCCTGCCCGCCGGGCAGCTATCCCGAGCAGTGGGACGTCGAGGGCATGAAGATGCGCGTCGCGAACATCCTCGACCTCGACCTGCCGATCGACGCCTGGATGCAGGAAGATGCGGTCGACCCCGAGGTGTTCGAGGAACGCATCCAGGAACGCGCCGACGCGGTCGCCGCCGAAAAGGCCGCGCTGGTCGACGGCGATACGTGGAAGAGCATCGAGAAGTCGGTGCTGCTCCAGACGCTCGACCATCATTGGAAAGAGCATCTCTCGACGCTCGACGCGCTGCGCCAGGTCGTGTTCCTGCGCGCCTATGCGCAGAAGCAGCCGATCAACGAATATAAGCAGGAAGCCTTCGGCCTGTTCGAGCGCATGCTCTCGAACATCCGCGAGGATGTGACGCGCACCGTGGCGCGGCTCGACCTGCGCTTCGAGGAGCCCGAGCCGATGCCGCTCCCCGACCTGCCCGACTTCCTGACGACGCATATCGACCCGTTCACCGGCGACGACAACAGCGCCGACATCGACGGCGGCTCGCTGGGGGTGATCGCCAACACGCTGCCGCCGATGCAGATCCCGCGGCCCGACCTGCCGCAGGGCGAAAATCCTTATGCCGAGCTGGAGATCAGCCGCAACGCGCCGTGCCCGTGCGGGTCGGGGCGCAAATACAAGCACTGCCACGGCGCGCTGTGATGGTGGACGCCGGCCGGATCGCGCTCAGGCTGCGCGTCCGGCGCGGCGACGCCATCGCGATGGGGCCGGGCAAGGCGGCGCTGCTCGAGGCGATCGACGCGCATGGCTCGATCTCGGCCGCGGCGCGGTCGATCGGCATGAGCTACCGCCGCGCGTGGCTGCTCGTCGAGGAAATGAATGGCTGCTTCGCGGTGCCGCTGGTCGAGACACGGCCGGGCGCGGGCGCGATGCTGAGCGACGCGGCGCGGGCGGTGCTGGCGGCCTATCGCGCGGCCGAGGTGGCGGCGGAGGAAGCGGCGGCTAAGGCGTTGGCGCCGGTGGTGGCGGGGTTGAAGTCGTAGCAACGGTGCGGCGGGTTTTGGGCGGGAGCGGTCATTCTAATCCTCCCTGCGGCGAAGCCGTGGGGAGGGGGACCACCCGCAGGGTGGTGGAGG
>NZ_LNSB01000005.1 GCF_001468285.1 Sphingopyxis sp. HIX
GGGTACTCCATTCGAACGCGGACGCGCGGCCTCGCTCCCCCACCCCCCCCTCCCCGCTGGGGAGGGGAGATTCGCTGGCCCTAGTGGTCCGCGGCCCCCGCCGCGCCGATGCCGGTTTCGGCACGGACGCGCTGCGCCGGATAGCCCGCCCGGTCGACCGCCGCGCGCCCGCTCTTGTCGGCGAGCGAGACCAGCCAGATCGTCAGGAAGGCCGCGGTCATCGAGAAGATCGTCGGCGAACTGTACGGGAAGGGTGCGCCTTCATACCCCAGCACCGCCTCCCATATCGCCGGCGACAATATCGTCAGGACCAGCGCCAGCGTCACCCCGACGAAGCCGCCGATCACGACGCCGCGCGTCGTGCAGCCCTTCCACAAGAGCGACATCACCAGCACCGGGAAATTGCCCGACGCCGCGAGCGCAAAGGCCAGGCTGACCATGAAGGCGACATTCTGCTTCTCGAACGCGATGCCGAGGACGATCGCGATCAGCGCGAGTACCGGCACGGTATAGCGCGACACCCTGAGCTCGTCGGCCGAATTGGCCTCACCCTTCTTCACCACCGACGCATAGATGTCGTGCGACACCGCCGAGGCGCCCGACAAGGTCAGCCCCGCGACCACCGCGAGGATCGTCGCAAAGGCGACCGCGCTGACGATGCCGAGGAAGATGTCGCCGCCGATCGCCGTCGCGAGGTGGATCGCCGCCATGTTCCCGCCGCCCTTCAGTGTGCCGTCGGGCATCAGATAATCGGGGTTCGACGCGACGAAGGTGATCGCACCGAAACCGATGATGAAGGTCAGGATATAGAAATAGCCGATCCACCCGGTCGCCCACAGCACCGACTTGCGCGCTTCCTTCGCATCGGGAACGGTGAAGAAGCGCATCAATATGTGCGGCAGGCCCGCGGTCCCGAACATCAGCGCCATGCCGAAGCTGATCGCCGACAAGGGGTCCTTGATGAACCCGCCCGGCCCCATGATCGACAGGCCTTTCGCGGCCGCCTCCTCGGGCGCCGCCCCGCCCGCCGCCGCGATGCCGGTCTTGATCTCGACCGCCTTGGCGAACAAGGCCTCGGGCGAGAAGCCGAAGTTCCACAGCACCGCAAAGGCCATGAAGCTCGCACAGCCGAGCAGCAGCACCGCCTTGATGATCTGCACCCAGGTCGTCGCGACCATCCCGCCGAAGAGGACGTAACAGGTCATCAGCGCGCCGACGATCAGCACGGCATAGGTGTAGGGCAGCCCGAACAGCAATTTGATCAGCTGCCCCGCGCCGACCATCTGCGCGATCAGGTAGAAGAGCACCACCGCAAGCGTGCTGAACGCCGCGAACAGCCGCACCGGGGTCTGCGCGAAGCGGAAGCTCGCGACGTCGGCGAAGGTGTAGCGCCCGAGGTTGCGCAGTCGCTCGGCGAGCAGGAAGAGCAGGATCGGCCAGCCGACGAGGAAGCCCGTCGAATAGATCAGCCCGTCGTAACCGTCGGCAAAAATCTGCGCCGAAATGCCGAGGAAGGAAGCCGCCGACATATAGTCGCCCGCGATCGCGAGCCCGTTCTGGAAGCCGGTGATGCCGCCGCCCGCGGTGTAGAAATCGGAGGCGCTGCGCACGCGCCCCGCCGCCCAGCGCGTGATGCCGAGCGTCGCCAGCACGAAGGCGCTGAACATCAGGATCGCGGGCCAGTTCGCCGCCTGCTGCTCGGTCTGGCCGGTCAGCGCATCGGCGGCGGCAACCGCGGGCCAGCCGAGCGCCAGCACGATCAGCGCGGTGCGGGTGATCGGAAAGCGGCTCATGCGCCATGATCCTTGCGCAAGGCGTCGAGGTCGCGGTCGAAGACCTTGTTCGCGCGGCGGACATAGACGGCAGTGAGCACGATGCCCGCGACGATCACGCCGAGCCCCAGCGGAATGCCGAGCGAAGTCACGCCCGACCCGAGCGGCCGCGCCAGGATATGCGGCTCGAAGGCGATCAGCAGGATATAGCCGAAATAAATGGCGAGCATCAGGATCGTCAGCCGCCAGCCGAAGCGCGAGCGGCGCGTCACCAGTCTTTGATAACGCTCGTCAGCCTCGATCGCGTGTACGTGCCCCGCCGTCTTGTCCTGCGACCCATCTTCTTGTTCCAAGGCGCCTCTCCCTGCTTTGGAACGCCTCTATGCGGGGAGTGCGTCGCAAACCCAAGCGCTTAATCGGGCCGCCATTCCGAAGCGAGCAAACCGCCATCGCCGAACAGCGCCTGCATCGCATCGGGGCCCGCCACCGCAGCCTGCAACCTGTCGGCGAGCGGGTCGTCGACCGGGTGCTCCCCACCGCGCAGGAAAGCGATCCACGCATCGACCGCCGCCTCGAGCGACGCACAGCGCGCCCCGCGCTGCTGGTGCCAGGCGAGCGTTTCGAGCCAGCGCTGCGGGATCTTCTGGCTGCCGTCCATCGCGATCTGGATCAGCCGGTGGTGCAGCGCCGGATTGGCGAAACGTTCGAGCAAGGCATCGGCATAGGCGGACAGGTCCTGCCCCGGCGCAGCGTCGATCGTCGGCGCGGCCTCTTCGCGCATCAGCCGCTCGATGACCGGGCGGATCGCGGGATCGGCGATCGCCTGGTGCACATACTCGTGCCCCTTCCCCAGCCCGATATAGGCGAGCGCCGAATGCGCGCCGTTGAGCATGCGCAGCTTCGCGGTCTCATAGGGCGCGACGTCGCTCACCAGTTCGGCGCCGACGGCTTCCCAGCGCGGGCGCGAGCCGGCAAAATCATCCTCGATCACCCACTGGCTGAAGCCCTCGGTGACCACCGCGCCCTCGTCGCGCACGCCGAGTTCGCTCTCGATCGCGGCGCGGTCGGCGTCGGTCGTCGCGGGGACGATGCGGTCGATCATCGTCGCGGGGCAGCGGCACTCGGCGTCGAACCAGTCGGCGATATCGCCATGCTCGGCCGCAAGATATTCGCGCATCAGCCGGCGCAGCACCGCGCCATTGTTCGCCAGATTGTCGCAGCTGAGCAAGGTCAGCCCGGGCAGCCCGGCCTTATGCCGCGCCGCGAGCGCGGCGCCGACAAAGCGATAGAGGCTCGACGGCCCCTTCGCCGCCGCGAGATCGAGCGCGCCATCGGCGGCGCGCAAATAGCCCTTCTCGGTCACGGTGAAGCTCACGATATGCGTCGAGGGCGCCGCGATGACATCGATCACCGCCTGCGCATCCTGGGACGCGACGAGCACCCGCTGCACCGCGCCGATCACGCGCAGGCTGCTGCCCGCCACGCTGCGCGTCGCGACGGTGTAGAGCCCGCCCTGCGGATTAAGCTGCGCGGCGACATCGCCCGAGCGCAGCGACACGCCCACGATGCCCCAGCCCGCTTCGCCCGCGCCCATCGCATCGTCGGTGTAGACCGCCTGATGCGAGCGGTGGAACGCGCCGATGCCGATATGCACGATGCCCGCGGCTTGGGCTGAGCGGTCGTAGGCCGGGCGCCCGACCGACGCGGGCAGGACGGTTTCGGGCGACAGTCTCACAGCTTGTACGCGGCCTTGGCGAGATTATAGCTGAGGTCGGCCGCGAGTTCGGCCGCCTCCCATTCCTCCATCCGGTGCTCGGCGACGAGCTGCGCGAGGAAGCCGCAGTCGATGCGCCGCGCGACGTCGTGCCGCGCCGGGATCGACAGGAAGGCGCGTGTGTCGTCGTTGAAGCCGACGGTGTTATAGAAACCCGCAGTCTCGGTGACCTGATTGCGGAAGCGCCGCATCCCTTCGGGGCTGTCGTGGAACCACCAGGCGGGGCCCAGCTTCAGCGCCGGATAATGACCCGCCAGCGGCGCCAATTCCCTCGCGTAGCTCGTCTCGTCGAGCGTGAAGAGGATGATCGTCAGCCCCGCCTCATTGCCATATTTGCCGAGCAACGGGCGCAGCGCGTGGACATAGTCGGTGCTTGTCGGGATATCGGCGCCCTTGTCGCGGCCATATTGGTCGAACAGCCACGGGTTATGATTGCGGAACGCACCGGGGTGGATCTGCATGACGAGGCCGTCGTCGAGGCTCATCCCCGCCATGACGGTCAGCATATGCGCGCGGAACAGCTCGGCATCGGCGGCGCTGACCTGATCGCCGGTGATGCGCGCGAAGAGCGCCTCGGCCTCGGCGGCCGTCAGGTCGGCGGTCGCCGCGGTCGGGTGGCCATGGTCGGTCGAGGTCGCGCCCATCTCGGCGAAGAAGGCGCGGCGCTTGCGATGCGCGGCGAGATAGCCCGCGTAGGACAAGGCATCCTCGCCCGACAGCTCGGACAGGCGCTGGAGGTTGCTGCGGAAACCCTCGAACTCGGGGTCGACCACCGGGTCGGGACGATAGGCGGTGATCACCCGCCCGCCCCACTCGCCGCTGGCATTGGCGGCGCGGATCACGGCATGATGCTTGAGCGTATCGATCGGGCTCTCGGTCGTCGCGATCACCTCGATCCGGTAGCGGTCGAACAAGGCGCGCGGCCGGAAAGCGTCGGTCGCTAGCTTTTCGGTGATCAGGTCATAGTATAGGTCCGAGGTTGCCGCCTCGAACTGCACGTCGATCCCGAAGGCTTCGGCAAAGACCCAATCCATCCACATCCGCGACGGCGTGCCGCGGAAGAGATGGTAGTTCTGCGCGAACAGCCGCCAGCTCTCGCGCGGATCCGCCGCCTTGTTGCGGATGCCGAGCGCGTCGAGCGGCACACCCTGCGAATAGAGCATGCGAAAGACATAATGGTCGGGGTGCAGCAGCAGTTCGGCGGCATTGCCGAAGGCCGCATTGCCCGCGAACCAGCTGGGGTCGGTGTGCCCGTGCGGGCTGATGATCGGCAGTTCCGCGACCTCGGCATAGAGCCGCCGCGCGATGTCGCGCTGCGTAGGGTCGGATGGGAAGAGCCGGTCGGGATTGAGGGAGAGCGGGCGCGTCATGACGGTTTCGGTTCGCTTTCGACGGTTACGGGGGTCAGCCGCGGGCTGAGCAAGTGGATCGCGAGCACCGCGAGGAAATAGACGGTCGTGCAGACCGCGAAGATGACGGTGTAATTGCCGTTCGTCGCGTCGAGCACGAGGCCGGTCGACTTGGCCATGATCATCCCGCCGATGCCGCCGGCAAAGCCGCCGAGGCCGATCACCGAGCCGACCGCGCGCTTGGGGAACATGTCGGGCGGGATCGACAGGATCGTCGACGAAAAGGCCTGATGCCCCGCGAGCGCGATACCGATCAGCACCACCGCGAGCCACATATTGTCGAGCCCGGTGACGAACAGCAAGGGCAGCACGCAGCAGCCCGCGCCGAGCATCGTGACCTTGCGTGCAAAATTGACGCTATGCCCCTGCTGGATCAGCTTCGACGACACCCAGCCGCCGAGAATGCTGCCGACGTCGGACAAGAGGTACATGATGATCATCGGCAGCAGCACGACCTTCAGGTCGACATCATAGGTCGAGCTGAAATATTTGGGCAGCCAGAAGAGCATCAGGAACCACACGGGATCGGTCAGGAACTTGCCGATCGCAAAGGCCCAGGCCTCGCGCTTGGTGACGATCTTGCTCCAGCCGATGCGTTCGATCTTTTCGGGCGGGTCGTGCTCGATCCACGCGAGTTCGGCCTCGCTCACCTTCCCGCTCTCGCGCGGGTTGCTGTAGAGCCACAGCCAGAGCAGCAGCAGCACGGCGCCGAAGGCCCCGGTGTAGATGAAGGTCTCGCGCCAGTCGAAGCCCAGCACGCGCATGAACAAGGCGATCGTCGGTGCGGTCAGGATCACGCCGATCGTCGTCGCGCTGTTGACCCAGCCGATCGCATAGGCGCGTTCCTTTTGCGGGAACCATTCGCTCGACGCGCGGACGACCGACGGGAAATGCCCCGCCTCGCCGACGCCGAGGATGACGCGCGCCATCATGAAGGAGATCACCGACGAGGCGAAACCGTGCGCGACATGGCCGACGGTCCAGATGCTGATCGCGATCGCATAGCCGACCTTCGGCCCGAAGCGGTCGATCAGCCAGCCCATCAACAGGAAGCCCATCGCATAAGCCGCCTGGAAGGCGGTGACGATGTTGCCATAGTCGTTCTCGCTCCAGCCGAGCTCGGTGCCGAGCGTCGGCGCGAGCAGGCCGAGCATGGTGCGGTCGATATAATTGACCGTCGTCGCCGCAAAGAGCAGCGCGACGATCATCCAGCGATACCGCCCCGAGCGTGGCACCGGCGCCGCCGCACCTCCGTCCGCGATTGCCTGTGCCATGTATCTCTCTCCCGTGGTGAGCTTTAGTAGCCCGTAATCGAACAGCCGACGCGGATTTTTCCGTCGAATAGCGCCTCGCCCCACTGGCCGGGGCGAATCTCGTGAATACCGGTGATCGCGCCCGCCGACACCCAGGTGCCGGGCGGGATCGCGATGCCGCGCGCGCGCAGCGTGCGGATCAGGAACAAGGCCGATCCGAAGGGCCCGTCGAGCATCGCTTCCATCGTCGCGGCGCCGACGCGCGCGCCGTCGATGAAGAATTCGACCGGCATGCGGATCAGGTCGGCGCTCCGCCAGTCGGGGATGACCGGCCCGAGCACCAGCCCCTTGTTGTTGCCATAGTCCGACGCGGTGACCGCGGGGCCGTGGCGGTTGATCGCCGGGAAGGGCGAGCTCGCGATCTCGATCCCGGTGCGCACCTCGTCGATGCAGCCGCGCACCGTGTCGATATCATAATCGCCCTCGCCGACCTCGCCGAAGCGCAGCAGCACCTCGGCCTCGGCGGCGCCGAAGCCCGCGGCATAGACGGGCATTGCGGGCTCGACGCCGTTGCTGCCGTCGAAAATCTCGTCGGTGAAGATCGGGCCCGCGAGGCGATTGTCGCCATATTGGTCGACCAGGTCGGCGGCGATGCGCCCGACTTTCCAGCCGCCGATGCGGCGCCCGTCGAGCGCGATCGCGCGGTCCTGGATCGCATAGGCCTCGACCATCGTCTGCGGCATGACGCCGGGATAGGCGGTAAGCGGTGTCTTTTCCGCGCGCGCCGCGATGAACGCCCGGGCGACATTCTCTTGTTCGTTCAATGCCGACATCTTTGTCATTTCCCTCTTCCGGAAAATCCTGTAAGAGACACCGGTGTCAAAAGCAAGCGCTTAGCCGTCAAGCCCGGTTGATTTTATGGCGGAGTGCGCTCACTAGGAAATGGCATGCCGGACCAACCGGGCATGCACAGGAAAAGTCGAAACTTCATGGCGCCACGCACGAGGGAAAAAAGCGGCAAGCAACCGACGATCAACGACGTCGCGGCGCTGGCCGGTGTGTCGAAAAAAACGGTCAGCCGGGTCATCAACCGCTCCGAATTCATTACCGACAAGACGCGCCAGGCGGTCGAGCAGGCGATCAAGATGCTCGGCTTCGTGCCCAACCCCCAGGCGCGCGCGCTGGCATTTCGCCGCAACTTCCTGATCGCGCTGCTCCACGACAATCCCAACGCGCAGACGGTGCTCAATTTCCAGCAGGGCGTGCTCGACGCGATCAAGGACAGCGACCTCGCGCTGCTCGTCCGCCCCGTCGATCGCGGGTCGGACCGGCTGCTCGACGACGTCCGCACCTTCCTCGAAAAGCAGCGCCCGATCGGCGCGCTGCTGCTGCCGCCGATTTCGGAGAATGACGAACTCGCCGCGCTGTGCGAGGAACTCGGCGTCCGCTACGTCCGCGTCGGGTCGGCGCCGCTTGACGACGTCCGCCACTGCGTCTCGTCGAACGACCGCGAAGTCGTCGCCGAGGCGGTGGGCAAGCTCGTCGAACTCGGGCATCGCCGCATCGGCTTCGTGCGCGGCCCGGTCGGTTTCCGCTCGGCCGCCGAGCGCGAAAAGGGGTTCCATGAAGCGCTGACCACCGCCGGGCTGGCGCTCCCCGACGAACTCTTCGCGCCGGGCAATTATCGCTACACCGCCGGGATCGATGCGGGCGAGGCCTTGCTGTCGCTCGCCGAGCCGCCGACCGCGATCTTCTGTTCGAACGACGAGATGGCGGCGGGGGTGATGAGCGTCGCGCATGGCAAGGGCATCGCGGTGCCGACAGACCTCTCGATCATCGGTTTCGACGACAGCCCGACCGCGACGCACATCTGGCCCGCGCTCAGCACGGTGCGCTGGCCGATCCGCGAGATGGGCATGCGCGCCGCGCGCGCGCTGGTGCCCGACTTCCTCGACATCAACACGCGCGCGGCCGACGAGGAGTCGCACGTCCTGCCCTCGACCTTCGTCGAGCGCCAGTCGGTGGCGGCGGCGAAACGATGAGCGAAACCGTCTCCCTCGCCCCGCCGATGACACCGGTAGCGGCGCTGCGCATCCACGCCGGCGACAATGTCGCGACCTGCCTCGCCGATGCCGGAGCGGGCGACCGGATCGAGGTCGACGGCGCCGCGATCATGCTCAGCGACGCGGTCGGCCGCGGCCATAAATTCGCCCTCGCCCCGATCGCGCGCGGCGAGCGGGTGATCAAATATGGCTTCGAAATCGGCCGCGCGACCGCCGACATCGCGGTCGGCGCGCACGTCCACAGCCACAATCTCGCGACCGCGCTCAGCGGCGAAGGCGACTATCGCTACACGGAGCACGAAGCCACGGACGCCGCGCCCGCCCCCGCCCCGCGCAGCTTCGCCGGCTATCGCCGCGCCGACGGCCGCGTCGGCACGCGCAACGAGATCTGGATCCTGCCCACCGTCGGCTGCGTCGGCAATCTCGCCGCGCGCGTCGCGCGGATCGCGGGCGAGCGCCACGCCGGGCGCATCGACGGCGTCCACGCCTTCAAGCACCCCTTCGGCTGCTCGCAGCTCGGCGACGACCTCGGCCATACGCGCGGGCTGCTCGCCGCGCTCGCGCAGCATCCCAACGCCGGCGGCGTGCTGATCGTCGGGCTCGGCTGCGAAAGCAACCAGCTCGCGCCGCTGCTCGAAGGCGTCGCGCCCGAACGCCGCGGCCATATCCGCACCTTGTCGGCGCAGGCGGTCGAGGACGATGTCGAGGCCTGCGTGGCGCTGGTCGACGAGCTGGTCGAGGCCTGCGCCGGTATAGAACGCACGCCGGTGCCGCTGTCGGAACTGACGCTCGGCGTCAAATGCGGCGGGTCGGACGGCCTCTCGGGCCTCACCGCCAACCCGCTCGTCGGGCGCATGGCCGATGCCGTCGCGGCGGCGGGCGGCAAGGTGATCCTCACCGAAATCCCCGAGATTTTCGGCGCCGAACAGATGCTGATGGACCGCGCGGTCTCGCGCGCAGTGTTCGACGAGACGGCCCGGCTGGTGAACGACTTCAAGCAATATTTCATCCGCAACGGCGAGCCCGTCAGCGAAAACCCCTCCCCCGGCAACATCGCCGGCGGGATCACCACGCTCGAGGAAAAGTCGCTCGGCGCGGTGCAGAAGGGCGGCCAGGCGCCGCTCGTCGACGTCCAGCGCTACGGCGGCGAGGCGGCGCTGCCCGGCCTCACCCTGCTCGAGGCGCCGGGCAACGACGCGGTGTCGTCGACCGCGCTCACCGCCGCGGGCGCCACGGTGATCCTCTTCACCACCGGCCGCGGCACCCCGCTCGGCTTTCCGGCGCCGACGCTGAAGATCGCATCGAACAGCGGGCTCGCTTCGCGCAAGTCGGGCTGGATCGATTTCGACGCCGGGCAGGTGCTCAGCGAAGGCTTCGACGCCGCGTCGGATGCGCTGCTCGACCTCATCGCCGCGACCGCCTCGGGCGCCGAAACGCGCGCCGAGGCCAATGAGGAACGCGAGATCGCGATCTGGAAGTCGGGCGTGACGCTTTAGGGCCACCGCTGCGTACGGAATAGTTTCGCGCAAAGACGCAAAGACACGAAGAGGTAGGCACCAAGCATCGGCGCCTCGCCCTCCTTCGCGCGAAGCGCTTTCAAAGGCCGCCTGCGGCGGCAACAGACTTCGAAACCTGAGGCGACTTCTTTGTGCCTTTGCGTCTTTGCGCGAAACAAAAACGCTACACCAGAGCCTCGAACCGGAAATCGCGAAACCGCGCCTCCCCTTCCCCTGCCGAATACAAGCCCGGCCGAAGCATCAGGAAGCCGCCGCGCACATTATGGTGGTACCCCGAAACCTCCATGCCGCGGTCGAAGCGCACCCATGTCTTACCACCGTCGCCGCTGGTGTCGTAGGTGACGATGTGCCGGTCGTTGGTCACGCGCATCCGCATCTGCCGCCCGTGCGGATTGACCGGCCGCGCGCGCTCGATGCCATATTGGTGCGTCACGAAGCGCTCGCCGTCGAAGCCGAGGCCGCAATAAAGCCGGTCGTCGTAGAAGAGGATCAGCCCCGCGGTGCCGCCCGGCGCGATCTCGATGTCGCATTCGAAGCGATACGCCTGGTCGCCCGCGATCAGCAGCAAGGGCGAGGAATCCGACGGCGCCTTGCCGCGCGCCTTCAGCACCAGCGCCCCGCCCTCGACGCGCGCGCGCGCCGTCTCGTCGGGTGCGGGCTTGAAGAAATTCCATTTGGCCCCGAGCGCCAGCGCCTTGAAATCGTCGGACAGCGCCATGCCGTGCGGCCCGGCGATGCTGCCGCCTTTGGGCTTGGCGATCGGTGCCGACAAATCGCCGCCCTTCATCCGGAACCAGCCGTCGGCGGTCCATTCGATCGGGTCGAGCAAAGCCTGCCGCCCCAATGTCCAATAGCCGTTCTCATAGCCGTGATAGACGCTCCACCAGTCGCCCGCGGGCCCCTCGACCAAGGTTGCATGGCCGCGCGACCACCATTTCTCGCCCGCCGACTTGGTGTGGACGAGCGGGTTCGCGGGGCAATTTTCCCACGGGCCGTGGATCGACTTCGAGCGCGCCGCGATCACCATATGCCCCGTCGGCGGCCCCGCCGTCCCGCCGACCGCGGTGATCATGTAATGATAGTCGCCATGGCGCGTGATCTTCGGCCCCTCGGGCGCGAAACCCTCGACCACCCAGTCCGATGGATAACGCCAGGGATCGTAGACATGCTCGGGCTCGCCGATGCGCGACAGCCCGTCGTCGGACAAGCGCACGCGGTCGCCGCCCGACAGGAACAGCCAGCGCGATCCGTCCTCGCCCACCGCATGGCCGGGGTCGATATGGTTGGGCAGCTTCAGATCGACGGGATCGCTCCACGGCCCCTCGATCCGGTCGGCCCAGATCACCCAACTGGTGTTCGGCGCCTTGGTGGGGATGTACAGGAAATAGCGCCCGCCGTGCTTGCACAGCTCGGGCGCCCAGACCGAGCCGATATTCCGGTGCAGCGCGGGCCCGATCGGGCGCCAGTTCACCAGGTCGCGCGAATGCCAGATGACCAGCCCCGGATAGCTCTCGAAGGTCGAGAAGGTCATATAATAATCGGCGCCGTCCTTCAGGATCGACGGATCGGGATGGTCGCCCGCCATGATCGGGTTGAGGAAGCGCCCGTCGCCGAGGTCGGGGACGCGCTGCCCGTCGAAACCCCGCGCCCAGGGCGGCGCGGCCTGTCCGGGCGCCGCCGCCGCGGCGAGCGCGGCGGGCGCCGAAAGCCCCGACAGCCCCGCCCCGAACAGCCCCGTCCCCGCCAGTTTCAACAGCGCGCGCCGATCGGTCACTTGTCTCTCCTCCAAAAAGAAAGGCCCGGCCCCCGCAAGCGCAGGCCGGGCCTCACCGGGACTAACCCATCGCGTCAGATCTTGACGCGCGCACCGAACAATATGGTGCGGCCGAAATGGTTATTCTCGTAATTGCGCCGCGTCGCGGCATCGGTGAAACGATAGCGATATTCGTCGGTCAGGTTGATGCCCTCGACCGAGAGGTCGATATTCTCGGTGATCGAATAGCGCACCGACGCATCGACGTTGATCGTCGAGCCATAGCCTTCGAAGACATTGCCCGTCGCGCTCGTGGCGTCGTTGAAGGCGCTACGATAGCTCATCGACACGCGCGCGCTGAACTTGCTGTCTTCATAATAGAGCGTTCCGTTGAACGCCTTTTTCGACAGGTTGAACAGGGTGCTGTTGCTTACCGAGCCGGGGTTCGGCCCGCCCGGCACCACCGCCGGCCCGGCGACGTTGTAGTCGGCGCTCGAGTCGACATAGGTGAAGTTGGCGATGCCGCCGAAGTTCGACAGGAAACCCGGCAGGAACTTGAACGGCGCCTGCACCGAGACCTCGATGCCCTTCAGCTTCGCCCCCTCGCCGTTGCCGATCGAGGTGATCGTCCACAGCTGGCCCTCGGGGTTGATCGAGCCCGGGCTGCTCGGCGGGATCACCGACAGCGGCAGGCCGGTCGACGCAAAGGTTCCGCTGGTCGTCGTGGCGACCGGGAAGCTTGCGATATCCTTCTTGAACAGCGCGACCGAGAAGATCGACTGCGGCGCGAAATACCATTCGAAAGCCAGGTCGTACGACGTCGCGCGGAACGGATCGAGGAAGGGATTGCCATAGTTGATGCGATAGTTGAACCCGTCGACCGAGCCGCCCGGGGTCAGGTTGCCCAGCGTCGGCCGCGTCACGACATCGGCGACCGCGGCGCGGATGATGAAATCGTCGTGCGGGAAGAGCGCGAGGTTCATCGACGGCAGCCAGTCCTCGTATTTGCGCCCGACCGTCACCGCCGTCCCGCTGTTGAGGCCCGCCGACGTCTGGTCGGTGTGGACATAGCGCACGCCGGCGTTGAGCGCGTACCGCAGCCCGGCGAGCTCGCCCTTGGCGTCGAACTGCAGATAGCCGCCCGTCACCTCTTCGCGCACCGCGCGGTTATTGCCCGCGTCGAGCGCGGGGGTACGGCCGTAGAGATTGGTGAAGGCCGTCGTCGCGTCGAGGTTGGCGACCAGCCATTCGGTGGTCGTACCCGCGGGCTGCCCCGCCCTGCCGAGCGTGAACATTTCCGCCAGCGCCGGGGTGACCGCGAAGCCATAGACCGCGTTCGGGCCGAAGGCCGAGCTCGGCGAGCAGTTGAGCGTGCCGAGCACGCGGTCGACCCCGCCATTGCCGCACACCACCGTGTCGCGGGTGAAGGCGATGCTGCTGAAGTCGAAGCGGCGATAGACGCCGCCCGCCTTGACCGTGAAGCCGTCGGTCACGTCCCATTCGGTGCGCAGCTGCGCGGTGCGGAACTTGTTCACCACCTCCGAGGGACGGTCGCGGATTTCGGCGAGCTGGAAGTTCGCGGGATCGGTGACGCTGGTGCCGAAGGTCAGCACCGGCCGCGCCATGTCGCTATAGTCGTAGCGATAGTCCTGCGCATCGCGGTCGTCGAACACGATCGTCGTTTCGAGCGGGATCGACGCGGTCGATTTCGACATGCCGCCCAGCAGCGTGAAGCGGAAGCTGTCGCTGACATCCTGATCCCAGGTCGCGCCGAACTGATAGAATTCGGTCTTCGCCTTGCGCAGATAATGTTCGGTGCGCACCCAGGCGTCGTCGAGCGTCGCCGAGATCAGGTTGTTGTCGCCGTCGATTTCATAATCGCTGACGTTGATCGACCGCTCGTTGCTGCGCAGCAGCACTTCGGCCCAGCGCTCGCGGCGCTGGTGCTTGAAGCTCGAATAGAGCCCGTCGAGCGAGATCTTGGTTGCGTCGGTCGGCGCGAACTGGATCGACCCGGTGATGCCCAGCCTTTTCTTGTCGTGCGCGATTTCGCCGTAGCGCGGGATGCGCGGGTGGAAGGCGAGCGCAACCTCGTTGCACGCGGCGCTCGGGACATAGGTGCCGCCCGAATTGGCGGTGGTCCAGCAGGGCGTGCCGTCGACCGAATCGAAGCGCGCCTGCGCCCAGCGCACGCTGTTGTTGCCGAGTTCGAGCGTCTTCTGGTCCGAATAGGCGGCCGAGACGGCGACGCCCAAGGTGCCGGCATCGTTCACCCAGCTCAGCAGGCCGGCGACGCGCGGGCCGACCTTTTCGGACAGGTCGTTATAGCTGCCCTGCGCCGACAGCGCGGCGGTGAAGCCGCTCTTGCCCGCGAGCGGATTGCCGGTGTTGAGGTCGACCACCGCGCCGAGCGAGCCCTCGTCGAGCGAGGCTTCGGCGGTCTTGTGCACGACGATCGAGCTGAACAATTCGGAGGCGAAGACGTTGAAGTCGAAAGCGCGGTCGCGGTTCGCCGAGGCGCCGTCGGTCGAGGTCGCGACCGTCTCCATGCCATTGACGCGCACGCGGGTGAATTGCGAGCCGAGCCCGCGCACGGTGATCGCGCGCCCTTCGCCGCCGTCGCGCTGGATCGTGATGCCGGGGATGCGCTGCAGCGATTCGGCGAGATTCTGGTCGGGGAATTTGGCGATGTCCTCGGCGACGATCGCGTCGACCGAAGAGACCGAGTCGCGCTTGACGTCGAGCGCCTTGTCGAGCGAGGCGCGGAAGCCGGTGACGACGATTTCGTCCTCGGCGGCGACCTCGTCGGCGGGCGCCGCGGCGTCGGCCGCGTCCTGCGCCCGAGCCGGCGACACCGCCAGCACCGCGAGCGAAACCCCGCACGCCAATCTCGCCAGATTGCGGACGCCCTGCATTGCGTGAATAGCCATCAAATTCCTCCCTTTGACCAGGGCCATTCGCGCTCGTTGACACAAATGACACCGGTTACTTTGCCTGACAAACGAAAGCGGTGCGCCGGTTTGCCGAATGATTTTCGAGAGGGGTGCAATGCCGCCGCATGTCTGCGGCGGGCCATCCATTGACCTCTCCCCGTCGATATTTTCTCGTTGACCGGTTGGGGTAACCGGTGTCAGGAAGATTGAAGGATATGGACAGAGCTGTCAATACCCCAATGAAAAGGAGAGACGGATGCTGAAAAAGCTGTGGCTTGCGGCGCTTTTGATCGCCCCGGCCCTGCCCATGAGCGGCGCGCTCGCCGCCGAGTCGGCCCCCCTCGCCTTCCCGGGCGCGGTCGGCCCCGCGGCGCATACCGTCGGCGGCCGCGGGGGGGAAATCCTGCGCGTGACAACGCTCGCGCCCGACGGTCCGGGATCGCTGAAGGCGGCGATCGAGACGCCGGGCCCGCGCATCATCGTGTTCGAGGTCGGCGGCGTGATCGACATGGGGCGCCAGGGGATCGAGATCAAACATCCCTTCCTGACCATCGCCGGCCAGACCGCCCCCGGCCCCGGCATCACGCTGATCCGCACCGGCATCGACGTGAAGACCCACGACGTCGTGATCCGCCACCTGCGCGTCTTCACCGGGGTCGACGGCCAGCCCAAGCGCAGCGGGTGGGAGGCCGACACTTTCTCGACCGTCGCCGCGCACAATGTCATCGTCGACCATTGCACGCTCATGTGGGGGATCGACGAGAATATGTCGGCGTCGGGCCCGCGCTTCACGGGCCAGAGCGTCGAGGACTGGCGCGCGGGCACCAGCCGCAACATCACCTTTTCGAACAATCTCGCCGCCGAGGGGCTCGCCGACGCGAGCCACCCCAAGGGCGAGCACAGCAAGGGATCGCTGATCCACGACAATGCGACGGGCATCGTCTTCTACCGCAACCTCTGGGCCCACAATGTCGAGCGCAACCCGCTGATCAAGGGCGGCGGGCAGGCGCTGATGATCAACAACCTGATCTACAATCCGCAGCACCGCGCGGTGCACTACAACCTGATGGCGCTCGAATGGGTCGGCCACGACTATGTCACCGGCCAGATCACCGCGGTCGGCAATGTCATGCGCGGCGGCAACGACACCGACGCGCGGCTGCCCTTCCTGATGCTCGGCGGCGACGGCGACCTCGAATATTATGGCAAGGACAATCTGGCGGTCGACCGCCACGGCGAAGCGCTGCCCGAATTCGGCCGCTACGGCGAGACGCGCGCGCAGCTCATCCGCGCCAAGGCGCCGCTCGCGCCATTGGGTGGGTACAAGATCCTGCCGGTACGCGACGTCGAGACCTCGGTGCTCGCGACGGCGGGCGCGCGGCCCTGGGCGCGCGATGCCCAAGAGATTCGCGTGCTCTTCTTCGTCGCCGAAGGCCGCGGCGAAGTGATCGACGACGAGAAGGAAGTCAGCGGCTATCCGAAGGCCGGGCCGCCGGTCCGCGCGCCCTTCGTCGAGGCCGAATGGGACCTCGCGACCATGGAGCCCAGATCGGGTCTCTATCCCGGCCAGACCGCGCCGATGCCGCAGGAAGTGCTTTCGCCGCGCGACCGCGCGTCGCGGGCGCAATGACGATGCTCCTCGCCGCGCTGCTCGCCGCGGGCGCCCCAGCGATGGTCGTGATCGACGAGGCCGAGACGGTGCGCGAGGAAGCCCCGCCGCACGGCGCGATCGGGATGTCGACCGCGTACCGGATCAGCGACGCCATCCCCGCGCCGCGCAGCTTCGAATTCCGCAAGCGCGCGCTGCATGTGGGCGCGGCGATCGGTATCCACCCGATCGACCATGACGAGATTTACTACGTCCTGTCGGGCACCGGCGTCGTCCATTCGGACGGCGAGGAAAAGGAACTCCGCAAAGGCACCGCCGCCTGGCTCTACAAGGGCGCGAAGGTCGGCATCCGCCAGACCGGTGACGCCCCGCTGGTGCTGATCATCGCCTATCCCAACAAGCCGGCGGAGTAGCGCGATGACACTCGACCGCCGCGCAGTTCTGGCAGCCGGGCTGGCTCTGCCGCTGGCGGGCGCTGCGGCCGCGCAGGCAAAGGCGCCATGGACGCGCCCCGCCGGCATCGCGCCCGACGCGAGCATCCCCCTCTGGCCCGAAGGCCATCTCGGCATTCCGCCCGGCCTGGCCGAGAGCATCGTCCAGCGCAGCGACGATCCGCAGGCCAGCGACCGCATGCTGCAGGGCATCACCCACCCGCGTCTCGACATCTTCCGCCCGGCCAGGCCCAATGGCGCCGCGGTGATCCTCGCCCCCGGCGGCGGCTATCGCTATGTCGTCATCGACAAGGAAGGTTATGAGCTCGCGCGCTGGCTCAAGGACCGCGGCGTCACAGCCTATGTCCTTTTCTACCGCCTGCCCGGCGACGGCTGGGCCGATCGTTCGAACGTCCCGCTCGCCGACGCGCAGCGCGCGGTGCGCTTGGTACGCAGCCGCGCAAGCCTAGACGGCGTCGACCCCGCGCGCGTCGCCTTCGGCGGCTTTTCCGCGGGCGGCCATGTCGCGACCAGCCTGCTGACCCGCTTCGACGCCAGGGCCTATGCGCCGCTCGACGCCGCCGACGCGCTGTCGGCACGCCCCGACGCCCTCGCCGCCATCTACCCGGTGGTGTCGATGGATCCCGCCATCGCCCACGCGGTCAGCCGCGAGAAATTGCTCGGCACGGCCCCCGACGCCGCCAGCGAGGCGCTCCATTCGCCCGAACACCAGGTCCGTCCCGACATGCCGCCGCTCTTCCTGCTCCACGCCGAGGACGACGAGGTCGTGAAGGTCGAGAACAGCCTCCGCCTCCACGAAGCCACGCGAGCGATCGGCACGCATTGCGAGGCGCATTATTTCGCCGAAGGCGGACACGGCTTCGGGCTGATGAAGACCGCGGGGCTGCCCGTCGCGATCTGGCCAGAACTGCTATGGAACTGGCTCGGCGCCAGGAAGATCGTCTAGCTGCCCGGCTGGATATAGGGCACGCGCGCGAACAGCTCGCGCTCCCACGCGCGCGGATTATCCTCGACGCGCGCATAGGCGTCGAAGATCATCGTCCGCCGTTTCTTGAGATCATAGGCCGCCCAGCCCGGATTGCCCGTCTTCGCAAAGCGCGTGAAGGCCGTCACCATCGCCATGCTCACCTGGTGCTTGCACGTCGACTGGTCCGGCCCGGTGCCGAACACCAGCGCGATATCGTCGGCGTGCTTCGCGTCCATATAGTCGAGCTGGTAGACATAGGCCGGCGCCCCCGCCCGCGCGCGCGCCTCGGCCTCCTCGACCTGCCCGCGCCAACTGCGCGCCGCGGTGACGATGCGGTGGAACAGCTCGAGCGGCTGCGCGCCCGGATAACGCGCACGGAATTGCGCCACGACCCACATGGGATCGATATCGACCCGCATCTCGGGCCCGATCCGCCCCGCGAGATTGTCGTAAGTGAGCCCGCCCAGCTGCTTGCCGTCGGCGGCGTAGAAGGCGCGCGTCTCCATCACCGTATTGCCCAGCATCATCGGGATGCCCAGCGACTGCGGCGCGGGATCGGGCCAGAAGGGGTGGCGCGTCAGATTTTTCATGTCGAGCACCGGCCCCATATACACATTGCCGCCGATGATCGGATCGCTCGCCGACAGCGCCGCGACGAGATCACCGACCGGCGCGGTCGCGGGATCGACGCCCTTGCCCAGCTTGTCGACGAACACCGAGGCGCGCTTGGCCGCGTTGAGCGGGCCCGAGGCAGTGACCTGCTGCCCGCTCATCGTGATCGCCTTGTGGAACAGCCCCGCCGCCTCGGGCATCGCCATCAGCGTCGCGATCTTCGCCCCGCCCCCCGACTGGCCAAACAATGTGACGTTGGCGGGATTGCCACCGAAGGCGGCGATATTGCGCTGCACCCATCGGAGCGCGACGATCAGGTCGAGCTGCCCGGCGTTGCCGCTGTCGGGGAAGCGCTCGGGCAGGTAGAGATAGCCGAGCGCGTTGAGCCGGTGATTGACCGTTACCACCACGACATCGCCGCGCATCGCCAACAGCGCGCCGTCGTTGAGCGGGTCGGTGACGCTGCCCGACGAATAGGCCCCGCCATGGAAATAGACCATCACCGCGCGCGGCTTCTTCGCGGCGGTCGTCGGCACCCAGACGTTGAGGAACAGGCAGTCCTCGGACTGCGGCTGGTAGCGATCGCCGGCCTGCGGACAGGCGGGGCCGAACTGTCCCTGCTCGGCAAAGGGCTGTTCGGCGGCGGTCACCGGCACCGGGGCGCGAAAGCGTTCGGCGCGCGCATAACGAATGCCAAGGTAGGTGGCCGCCCACAGCGGCTCATTCTCCTTGCGCGGCTTGCTGCGATAGATGCCGTCGGCTGCGGCGACGGCCGCATTACCGGCCTGCGCCCACGACGGGGCGGCGTATGACAGCAAGACCAGACCCGCCGCTCCTTCGAGCAGCTTGCGACGACCAATCGGCTCAGCGCCGGACATCGAGCCCTCCCCCGTGAAACGCGTCGATATCCGCCTGGCTAAAGCGGCTCGCGTCTCCGGGCAAGCTGTGTTTGAGGCAGGTCAGCGCGAGGCCGCTGGCGGCCATCGCGCGCGCATCGCCGCCGCCGAGATGCGCGTGGAGCACCCCCGCGGCAAAAGCATCGCCCGCGCCGATCCGGTCGACGATGCCGGTGACGTCGACCTCGTCGGTCTGGTGCGAGCCCTCGCGCAGATCGATCCGCGCCGCGATGCGATGATGGTCGGCCGACACCGTATGCCGCGCGGTCGAGGCGATCAGCTTGAGATCGGGGAAGGCCGAAAAGCCCGCCTCGGCGGCCTCGCGCCGACGGTCCTCGCCCTCGCCGCTGAAGTCGCGGCCCAGCACCAGCGACAGGTCGCGGTGGTTGCCGAACAGGATGTCGGCGAGCCCGATCAGTTCGGAGAGCACCGCGCGCGGATCGCTGTCCCACGCCTCCCAAAGCATCGCGCGGTAATTGCCGTCGAAGCTCACCGGCACGCCGCGCCGTTTCGCCGCGCGCGCCGCCGCCAGCGCCGCCTCGGCCGAGCGCGGCCCGAGCGCGGGGGTGATGCCCGACAGGTGGAGCAGCCGCGCGCCGCCCAGCAGCGCGTCGAAATCATAATCCTCGGGCCCGGTCGCCGCGAAGCTCGATCCGGCGCGGTCGTAGACGATCTCGGACGCGCGCAACCCCGCACCGACGCTCAGGAAATAGAGCCCCATGCGCCCCGGATAAGGCGTGGCGGCGGTGCAATCGACGCCCGCGCCGCGCACCGCCGCCACCGCTCCGCGACCCAGAGCGTTCGAAGGAATCTTGCTGACCATCGCGCAATCATGGCCGAGATGCGCGAGCCCGATCGCGACATTCGCCTCGGCGCCGCCGACGTGGAGCGACAGCGCGGGCGACTGCATCAGCAATTCGTTGCCCGGCGCGGTCAGGCGGATCAGCAATTCGCCGAAAAAGACGAGTCTACCCTCTGCCATCCCCACTCCATTCGCCGCCTGCCGCGGTCAGTATCTTACAAAATCAGCGCGCGAGCCAGCCGCCGTCGACCGCGAGGATATGGCCCTGCACATAGTCCGATGCGCTCGACGCCAGGAACACTGCCGCCCCGCCGATATCCTTCGGGTCGCCCCAGCGGCCCGCGGGGATGCGTTCCATGATTTGGCGGTTGCGCGTCTCGTCCGACTGCAGCGCAGCGGTGTTGTTCGTCGCGATATAGCCGGGCGCGATCGCATTGACCTGCACGCCCTTCGCCGCCCACTCGTTGGCGAGCAGCTTGGTTAGCCCGCCAACGCCCGATTTCGACGCGGTATAGCTCGGCACGCGGATGCCGCCTTGGAAGGTCAGCATCGAGGCGATGTTGACGATCTTGCCCGACCCGCGCGCAATCATGTGGCGGCCCACCGCCTGGCAGAGAAAGAAGAGCGTCTTGAGATTGGTGTCCATCACCGCGTCCCAGTCGGCTTCGGTGAAGTCGACCGCATCGGCGCGGCGGATGATGCCGGCGTTATTGACCAGGATGTCGATCCGCCCATACTCGGCGAGCACGGCGTCGACCAGCGGCTGGACCGCGCCGACGCTCGACAGATCGGCGGCGAAATTTTCGCCCTTCCGCCCGAGCCCGCGCACCTTGCCGACGGTTTCGTCGGCGGCCGAGCGCCCGGCGGCGGCGATGTCCGCGCCCGCTTCGGCGAGCGCGAGCGCGATGCCCTGCCCGATGCCGGTGTTGGCGCCGGTGACCAGCGCCACCTTGCCCGAAAGGTCGAACAGCCCGGCCATTACGACAGCTGACAGATGTCGAGGACGTTCATATCGGTATAATCCTGGTTCTCGCCCGCCATCGCCCAGATGAAGGCATAGGCCTTGGTGCCCGCGCCCATATGAATCGACCAGGGCGGCGAGATCACCGCTTCCTCATTCTGCATCACGATGTGGCGCGTCGCTTCGCC
Organism: Sphingopyxis sp. HIX; assembly: GCF_001468285.1. Taxonomy (GTDB): domain Bacteria; phylum Pseudomonadota; class Alphaproteobacteria; order Sphingomonadales; family Sphingomonadaceae; genus Sphingopyxis. The sequence goes on from NZ_LNSB01000005.1 coordinate 20,962, forward strand.
CTCGCCCATGAAATGCATCACGCGGTCGCTATCCACATTGTCGAGCTCGAAATAGAAATAGATTTCGCTGCGGCGCTCGTGGATGTGCGGCGGCATGGTGTTCCAGACGCTGCCTTCCTTCAGCACCGTCAGGCCCATCACCAGCTGCGCGCTGTCGCACACGCCGGGGATGACGAGCTGGTAGATGCTGCGCTCGTTCGATTCGGCCAGGCTGCCGCGGTCGAGCTTGTTGGCGTCGGCGATGCCGAGCTTGCGCGTCGTGAACGCCTTATGCGCCGGGCACGACGCCAGATAGTAACGCGCGCCCTCGCCCGCGAAGCTGACGTCGGTCGCGCCCATCGTCACATAGAGGCAATCCTTGTTGCCGAGCGTGAAGGCTTCGCCGTCGACGGTGACGGTGCCTTCGACCGACGACACATTGACGATCGCCATCTCGCGGCGCTCGAGGAAGGGGTGCCCCGCCGCCGAGGGCGGCTCGGTCTGCGCGGGCAGCTTGACCGGCGCCGCGCCCACCGCGACCCCGCCGATCACGAAGCGATCGGCGTGCGTGTAATTGAGCACGCACTCGCCGGTACGGAACAGGTCCTGGATCAGGTAGCGGTCGCGCAGTTCGGCGTTCGACACCTCCTCCATCATCACCGGATGGGTGGCGTAATAGGTCTTGGAAAACATCGGGGGCATCCTCGCTGACGTTGCTGGTTGAGCGCCGTGCTACGGCTCATGGTAACCGGTGTCAAGATCAACATGGGCGATATGCGCAACGATCGTCAATTTGCACGCCCCCCCGATCGAGCTAGGGTCGTATGAACGTCGTCCGGGAGAGGTCTATTGAGCATCGCCAGCATCGCCCTGCCGCGCATCCTGCGCATCGGCGGCGGCGCATCGAAGCAGCTGCCCGAGGTGCTGACGTCGCTCGGCCTGTCGCGGCCATTGATCGTCACCGACCTCTATCTCGCGGCCAGCGGGCGCGTCGCCGAACTGACCGATGAACTGGCAAAGGCGGGCGTCGTCGCACGCATCTTCGCCGACACCGTCCCCGACCCCACCGTCGCCTCGATCGACGCAGGCCTCGCCTTCCTCCGCGAAGCCGAGCATGACTGCGTCGTCGGTTTCGGCGGCGGCAGCCCGCTCGACAGCGCCAAGGCGCTTGCGTTGCTCGCCGAACATGGTGGCGCGATGGCCGATTACAAGGCGCCGCATGTCCAGGACGAACCCGGGCTGCCGATCATCGCGATCCCGACCACCGCCGGCACGGGGTCGGAGGCGACGCGCTTCACGATCATCACCGACGAAGTGACCGACGAAAAGATGCTCTGCCCCGGCCTCGCCTATCTGCCGGTCGCGGCGCTCGTCGATTACGAGCTGACCTTCACCAAACCCAAAAGGCTGACCGCCGACACCGGGATCGACTCGCTCGTCCATGCGATCGAGGCCTATGTGTCGAAGCGCGCCAATCCGTTCAGCGACGGCATGGCCCTGCTCGCGATGCGCGCGCTCGCGCCGAACCTCCGCCGCGTCTGCACCGACCCGATGGACGCCGCCGCGCGCGAGGCGATGATGCTCGGCGCGACGCAGGCCGGGATCGCCTTCTCGAACAGCTCGGTCGCCCTCGTGCACGGGATGAGCCGCCCGATCGGCGCGCATTTCCACGTCCCGCACGGGTTGTCGAACGCGATGCTGCTGCCCGCCGTCACCGCCTGGTCGGCGCCCGCGGCGCTCCATCGCTATGGCGACTGCGCGCGCGCGATGGGCATCGCCGACGAGGCCGAGGGCGACCAGTCCGCCGTCGCGCGATTGCTCGACGAACTGGCGGCGCTCAACCGCGAGCTCGAAGTGCCCGGGCCCGCTGCCTGGGGCATCGACGCCGCGCGCTGGGAGGCGCTGGTGCCGACGATGTGCGCGCAAGCCGCCGCCTCAGGCTCGCCCGCCAACAATCCGCGTGTGCCGAACGCCGAGGAGATGGCGATGCTCTATGCGCAGGTCTGGGACGGCTAGGGCAGATTCTCGCCCATCGACGTCTGCAGCACGTCATACCATTCGGCGCGCGTCCAGCGCGGCTTGAGCGCGTCAGCGATCTGACCGATCCGTTCGGGCTGGCGCGTACCGACGATCGGGATCGGACGCGCGGGATGCGCGAGGATCCAGCTGCACGTCGCCGCCGCGCGCGACACGCCATGCTCCGCCGCCTTGGCATCGAGCAGCGCCGCGACCGCGCGGCCGCGTTCGTCGGCGGGATCGCCGAGCCGCCCGCCGCCCATCGGCGACCAGGCGAGAAACCCCATGCCGCGCTCCATCGCCTGGTCGAAGATGCCGTCGAACAGCGGATTGAGCGTCAGCGGCGAAAATTCGCTCTGGTGGCTGACGATCGGCAGCGACAGATGCGCGGCGAGCGCCGCGGTCTGCGCCGGGGTGAAGTTGGACACGCCGATCGCCCCGATCTTGCCCGCGGCATGCGCATCCTCGATGACGCGCGCGAGTTCCTGCGGGTGGGTCAAGAGGTCGGGGCGATGCACCTGCCACAGATCGACATGCTCGACGCCGAGCCGCGCCAGCGAGGCGTCGATCGCCCTGGCGAGATAGGAAGCGCTCGAATCATAGGGGGTGCCGAGGATGATCCCGCCCTTGGTCGCAAGCACCATCCGGTCGCGCAGCCCCGGCGCTTCGGCAAAGACCTGACCCAGCAATTCCTCGGCCGCGCCGAAGCGGCCCGCGGTGTCGGCGCCGTAGACATCGGCGGTGTCGAACAAGGTCACGCCGGCTGCGAGCGCCGCCTCGATCCGGACGCGGCCCGCGGCGACGTCGTTATCGGCGAAGCGCCACATGCCCCAGGCGATGGGGAAGACGGACAGGCCGCTCGCCCCGATGGGCAAAGTGGCGGGAACGGGGGGAAGGAGATCGGACATCGCCCCCCTATAAGGCTTCGCACCGCGATGCGCCGCCGCTATTTCACGAATAGGTAGTCGGCGGGGGTCAGGCCGCGGCGATGGTGCAGCCGACGCCGATCCGCCCGTCGAACAGCGCCTCGGCGCGCTGGCCGGGGTCGATGTCATGCACCCCGGTGATCGCCCCCGCCGAGACCCACGTCCCCGGCGCGATCGCGATACCGCGTGCACGAAGGTTACGGATCAGGAACAGCGCCGAACCGAAGGGCCCGTCGAGCATCGCCTCCATCGTCGCGGCGCCGACGACCGCCCCGTCGATGCGGAACTCGACCGGCATCGCAATCAGGTCGCGGCTGCGCCAGTCGGGAATCGCCGGACCGAGCACCAGCCCCTTGTTGTTGCCATAGTCCGACGCGGTCACCGCGGGGCCGTGCTTGTTGATCTCGGCGAAGGGCGAGCTCGCGATCTCGATCCCGGTGCGCACCTCGTCGATGCAGCCGCGCACCGTCTCGATATCGTAATCGCCATCGCCGACCTCGCCGAAGCGCAGCAGCACCTCAGCCTCGGCCGCCGCGAAGCCGCCCACGAAAACCGGCATGGTCGCGCCATCACCGGCGATCTCGTCGACGAAGATCGGCCCTGCGATGCGGTTGTCACCATAGGCTTCGACCAGCCCGGGTGCGATCCGTCCGACCTTCCAGCCGCCGATGCGCCGCCCGTCGCGCGCGATGGCGGCGTCCTGGATCCGGTACGCCTCTTCCAGCGTCGTCGGCATCGCGCCCGGATAGGCGGCGAGCGCGCTGCCCGCCACCCGCGCCGCGACGAAGGCTCGTGCGATGCTGTCCTGTTCGCTAGCCGCCCCCATGTCGATCATCGGCGGCGGCGCGCCAGCTGCCAGTCGTAGAGCGACGGCACAGCATCCACCGCCTGCCCGGTCGCCTCAATATAGGGCGCAGGGTTATACTCGACCGCGATCTTGCGATTGGCGTGCAGGCCGACGATCCGCTCGCCCGGCCCTTCGAGCCCGCTCGAAATCGTCACGCTCGCGTCGGCGGGCACCGCATCGGGCATCACCAGCCGCGCGTTCCACAGCGTGTTGTACAGCCCGTGCCCCGGCTTCCAGTATGGCGCGCCGCCGCCGACCCACAGCTGGTAGCCCCAGCCGCCCTTCGCCTCTTTCGGCGCGATATGCATCACGATCCGGTCGAACAGATTCTGGTGGTTCGACCCGCTATGCTGGTCGATGATCGCGTCCTTCATCACCTCGGGGCGCAGGAACACCGCGCGCGTCGAACGCGTGTTGACGCTGAGCGGATGGATCACGGGGTTCTCGACCTTGAGGTCCTTGACCAGCACATTATGCGCCGAGCCGACATGCACCGAATAATGGGCGCGGCGGTCGCCCGTGGTCGTAACATTGGCGATCGTCAGGCTCGCGGCATTGTCGGTGAGGATGCCGCTGTCCGAGCGGTCGATGACGAGGTCGCGGACCCAGCCGTCGAACACCCCGGTCATATAGATGCCGTTGTAACCCTGCTCGAGATGATGGCCGAAGGACGGCGCCTCGGGAAATTGCAGGCGGAGGTTCTGGATTCCGACATTGGTCAGATGCTGCCACTGCGCGACCACCGCGGGCTGATCGGCGCGGACGTCGTGGAGCAGCGGGTCGCCGAGCGTCACCTTCTTGCCCTTGATCGCCGCGATGCGCGTCGCCTGCACCACCACCGGCCGGTCGGGCGAGGTCCAGTGGTGCGAGCCGATCGGCAGGTCGGTGTCGCCATAGAGCGATTTCAGGATCTTGCTCTTGTCCCCGTCGACCGAGAACCACTGCAGCTGGACGACGTCGCCGACGCGCAGCTTCGATACATCGTCGACGCTCAGCTCGCGCGCGAACTGCTTGCCGACCGCGCCGTTCGCCAGCACCGGATCGCGGACGTCCTTGCTGCCATCGTAGGACACCGGGCGGCTGCCCGCGGGCGCGACGAAGATCATGCCGCCGGCCCAGCTATATTCGGTGAACAGATAGTCGATATTATGCTCGGGCTCGACCTGCTGCTTCTTCTCGCGCACCAGATAGTCGCGCAATTCGTCGTAATCGGCGGTCTTGTCGATGATCTTCAGCGGCCGCGGGAACCAGAGCTCGCTGCCGCCCGGCCCCGCCCCCGCGCCGTCGAGGACGATGTCGCTGCGCGTGATGCGCAAAATCTCGGTGATCTGCGTGCGCCCCCTGGGGAAGCGCAAGGTGACCTTGCCCGCGACCTTGTTCGCGGCGTCGAGCGCGCGCAGCACCGCCTGGCTGTCGTCGAGCCCGTCGTCGGGGATTGCGCCGTAGGTCGTGACATCGACCACCGTGCCCGCATCGTCGGGGATCGGCGCGAGCCCGAAGCCATAGCCGGCGTAGGAAAAATCGGGCAGCGGGTTCGCCGCCATCGTCGCGCGGTCGCTCAGAATCTTCGGCAGCGGCTCGGCATGGGCGGGCAGCGCGCTCAGCATCGACGCCGACAGGGCAAGGCAGCTGGCGCGCCGGAACAGCTTGTTCAAAATCATATCCTCATAACACCGGTCCCCCCGGCACGGCCGCGCCCCAGTGGACCGGCGCCGCCGTGCCGCGGGGTCTTCAGAACTTCGCGCGCAGCCCGACCGAGAAGCGGCGCTCGGACAGGGCATAGCTGTTCAGCGCGGTCGGGTTCACGCTATATTCGCTCGTCGCCGACTTCTTCGGCATCAGATTCTGCGCCTGCAGCGACAACGCAAAATTGTCGGTGATGTCGAAGCCGACCTGCGCGTCGAGCTGCGAGCGCGAGCCGACGAAGCTCGGTCGCCCCTCGGAGAATTCGAACACCGCCTCGTCGCGATAATTATACGCAAGGCGCGCCGAGAAGGGCCCCTTCTCGTACAGCCCGACGAGGTTGTAGCTGTTCTTCGACACCGCGACGAGCGGGAAGCCCGCGGCATCCTCCGAGTCCGAATAGGTGTAGTTGGCGATGATCCCGAAACCGTCGAGCGGCGACGGCAGGAAGTCGAAGAATTGCTGCACGCCGACCTCGAAGCCCTTGATCTTCGCGCTCGAAAGATTCTCGGGGCGCGAGAAGACGAGCTCGCGGCCCTGCGGGTCGAGCGTGGTGTCGACCCCGGTGGTCACGAAGCTGGCGATGAAATTCTTGACGTCCTTGTAAAAGAGCGCGCCCGAGATCAGCGAGCTCTTGCCCGTATAATATTCGAAGCTGATGTCGGCCTGGGTCGAGATCGGCGGTTCGAGATTCACGTTACCGCCGGTGACCGACAGGTTGGTCGCGTTGAAGAAGGTCGAGGGCGCGAGGTCGGCGATCGACGCGCGCTGCATCGTCTGCGACCCCGACACGCGGATCAGGAAATCGTCGGTGACGTTGAACGCGATGTTCGCGCTGGGCAGCACATTGGTGTAGCGATTCTGGTCGTTGCGCAGCGTGCTGACGGTGCCGACATTGACATAGCTGTCGACCGACAGCCGCGTCGATGCGATGCGTACGCCCGCATTGGCCTTGTACGGAATGCCCGCGATCTCGCCCTCGCCCGCCACCATCAGATAGGCGGCGAGCGTCTTTTCGCTGAAGTCATAGTCGCGCTGGAGGTTGGGGAGCAGGGTCGACAGCCCGTTGGCGTTCGGGTTGGGTTCGGCCGCCTGCGCGCGGGTGAAGACATAGTCGAAGGTCGGTGCGGTGCTGAGGAAGCTGCGCGGGAAGGTGCCCGCGATGTCGGGCAGGAAATCCGCCATGTCGATCGACTTGAGGAACGGCTCGATCTCGGCGCGCGTCGGGGTGACTTGGCTGCGGAAGGCGTTCGAGCGCGCATGCAGGTCGGTGTAGCGCGCACCCGCCGAGATGGTGACCCCGCCCGCGGTTTCGTAGCTGACGTCGAGCTTGCCAGTCCATTCCTCGAGCAGCCCGATCAGGCGGTTGCTGCGCACGCCGTTCGTGGCGGGATTGTACGACGCGTAGTTCGTCGGGTTAAAGGTGCCGCCCAGCGTCAGCGACGGGATGCCCCCGCCGCGGAAATCGAACGCACCCGGCACCGGCGCGGTCGCCTGCAGCGTGATGATCTGGATGGTCTGGTCGATCGTGCCCTTGCTGTAATAGCCGTCGGCCTCGATCGTCAGCCCGTTGTCGCCCTCATATTTGCCGTTGAGGCCATAGAGGAAGCTTTCGGTCGGCTCGTTGCGGATCTGCCCAGCGGTGGTGACGGTGCCGTTGGCGTTGCCCGCGACGACCATGCCGTCCTCGACGACGCGGTTGCTCACCGGATTGCTGCCGGTGGGCAGGCGGAAGGCGAAGAAATCCTGGCGCCGCCCGGTCTTGAGCTTCGAATAGAGCGCGTCGGCGGTGATCGTGAACTCGGGGGTCACCTCGAACTGGATCGCGCCGTTGAGCCCGAGCCGCGAGCGGTCGACGGTGAACTGCTCATATTGCAGCAGCACCGGGGTCGGGAACACCCCGCCGCCGGTGCCGGTATAGGTGCGGTTGAGGAAATTGTTGCGCTCGAAGGTCTGCGTCGTCGAGGTGCGCTTCTGATATTCGCCGGCGAGCATGACGCCGATGCGGCCATCGGCGAATTTGGTGGTCGCGAAGCCCGTGATGGCGGGTTCGAACTTCTCGCTATTCTCCGAATAGACGCCCTGCGCCCGAACCGAGATCGTCGGCTCCTTGAACGACAGCGGCTTGGGCGTGACGAGGTTGACCGTACCACCGAGCCCGCCCTCGGCATTGCTGGCGAGCGGCGACTTGCGCACTTCGAGGCGGCCGAACAGGCTGGAGGGCACCGAGTCGAGCCCCGACGAGCGGCCGAGCTGGTCGTTTTCGGGCGGCGAGAGGCGCGCCGACCAGCCCAGGAGCGTCCGCCCGTCGACCTCGACGCGGACCTGCTGAAGGCCGCGCACCGACACCGACTGGCCTTCGCCGAACACCCGGGTGATCTGGACGCCGGTGACGCGTTGCAAGGCTTCGGCGACGTTGGCGTCGGGCAGCTTGCCGACATCCTCGGCGGTGATGACGTCGACGACCTGGTCGGCCTCGCGCTTGATCTCGGCCGCCTGTTCGAGCGAGGCGCGGATGCCACTGACGACGATTTCTTCCTCGGGCGCCGGCGCCGTGTCCTGTGCTACGGCCGGGGCGATGGCGAGCGCCGCGAGCGACACCCCGCCCGCCAGCCTTGCCAGGAAAAAAGTGCCGCGCGTCGGTCCGATAGCCATGTCGTCTCTCCCACCCTCGCCGCTCGATATCGCGTCACGCGCGCGGCGGCCTTTTGATTTTCAGTTTCTTATGTCCCGATCTTGGTAACCGGTGTCAGCATGATCGAATTTCGCATCCATCCTGTCAAGAAAAAACTTGTATGACAACCTCGAAATCAGGGTCGCCCAGCTAAGGGGCTGACAAGGGGCCGCTATTCGCGTCGGCGAGCCACAGGATCGGCTGGCGCACGGGGAAGTTGCGCACGACCTCGCCCGTCGCCGGATCGGCATCGAGTCGACGCCACAATGCGAGCCAGTCGGCGCGGCCCAGCGCGAGGCCGGCGAAGAGCAGGCTCGGCTGGCGCACCGGAAAGCCGTCCCAATATTCGATGTCGGGCGGCAGCGGCCACCGCGCCTTGTCATCGATATAGGGCGCCATCCATGCGGCCGCCTGCCCGATCGAACGACCGTCGGGCGTCGCCCAGGCGATCAGATCGCCCTTCCCTTCGCAAAGCAGCCACGCAGTCGCGGCGAGCACGTCGAGGTTGAACAGCGCATAGGCATAGGGCTTGGTGCGCGCGAGTTCGAGCGGCTGGCGCCCGTCGGGCTCGATCTGGTTGGGGATGATCACCGCCTGAAGCCGCGCCAGCGCGTCGGCCAGCACATCCTTGCGGCCGAGCAGCGCGGCGAAAGACACGACCTGAAGCAGCCAGCACGTCCCGTGGTTATTCTTCTGGTCGCGCTCTTCGATCCCGAACGGCGAGGCCAGCAGCCAGTCGAGATAGGCCGCGAACCAGCCCTCGACCCCCGCGCGGATCGCGGCATAGCCCGGCGCGCCGGTCTCGGCGAAGCATTGCGCGGCGCGCGCGACCTCGACGATCTGCAGCGTGTCGATCACCCCGATCGCGCGGCCCTGGTTCACCCCGATGATCGCCTGCGCATGGTTGAGGTTCGGATTCATCCGCGTCGCGGGATCGACGAACCACGCCGCCAGATGCCGCATCGCCGCGACGGCGAAGCGATCATCGTGCGTCAGCTTCCACGCCGCCGCGAGCATCGGCACCGTCCGCCCGAACGCGATCAGCGCGTCGCGATGCCCGTCGAATTTGTCGGGGTTCGACCGCCCGTCGCGGCGAATGTAAGCCCCGCCGGGATTGGCCGGATCGGGCCACCAATAATCGCCCTCCGAATAATAGTCCTGCGGTCCCGCCGGGCTGCGCGGCGCTGGAATGGCCGCAATCGTGCGCGGTTCCTCGCCCAGCAGCGCGATTGCCCGCGGCACCACCCGCGCCCGCTCGATCGCCGCAATATCGAAGCCGTCCTTGCGCGCCATCGCCGCCGTCGGCCAGGCAAACAGCGTTGCGAGCAACAGGGAACGGCGCGCGATCATGCCCTGCCCTAGCGCGCCCGATGGCGCAGCGCGAGGTCGCCCGCGACGCTGCGCGGATAGGCGCCCGGCCCCCAAGCCGCATCGGCGCGCACGAGCAGTTCGTCGAGCGCCTCGGCGGGCCAGCGCCCCTCCTTATACGGCCAGTCGGCGCTCCGCCCGCGATAGGCGGCGACATAGTCGGTCGCCCGGCGCAGCGAGCGCCCCTTTTCCTCTACATCGTAGAGATCGATGCCGAGGCACGCCGCGCTGTCGGCGACGCCATAGGCTGCGTCCAAGGCATAGAGCGAATAATGGAAGCTGCGCGTGCGCGTCAGCTCCTCGGGCAACGCGCCCTGCGCATCGACCTGCTTCGCTAGGCGCGCCTTCGGAAAGGCCGCGACGATGCGCTGCGCGACCGCGGGCCGCCGCGCGAACAGCGCGAAGCGCGCGACCTGCGCGTCGTACCACAGCCCGTGATTGTTGCGCTTGGCGCCCTCGGCCTTGCCGTTCGCGCTCTTCAGCATCCAGTCGAGATGGCGCGCGAACCAGTTTTCGAGCGCCGCATTTTCCTCGGCCGTCAGCGCCCCCGAGGGCGCGATCAGCCCGACCGCGTCGATCACCCCGATGAAGGCGGCGCCGTCGAGCACGCCCTCGGGGCGACCGTTCGAAATGCCCGGCACCGCCTGTGCATAGTCGAGCCCAGGGTTCATCGCGGTCGCGGGGTCGAGGAACCAGGTCCGCACCACGCGTGCCGCGCCTTCGGCATATTTCGCCTCGCCGCTGTAATAATAAGCGAGCGCCAGCGCATCGGCCTCGCGCGCCATGCGGCTCAGCGCCACGCGGTCGAAGCGGTTCGACTCGACATCGGGATTGGTATCGCCGTCGCGGCGCACATAGGGGCCCTTGGGATTGGCGGGGTCGGGCCACCAATAGCGCGCGAGGCTGACATAGTCGTGGCGGTCGCCCGAGACCGGAATGCTGCGCTTGTCCATCACCGACGCGGGTTTCGCCGCCAGCGCCTGATCGGCGCGCGCAATCAGCTCGCGATAGGCGGCTGCGACCACGGTATCGCTCGCCAGGCTCGCCTTGATCGCGGTGAGCTCGTCGGGATGCAGCCCGAAGACCCGCCGCCCCTCGAACGCCGCGGCATAACCCTCTTCGCCCCGGCAGACGGCCACGCCGCTCTCCGGAGAAAAAGCCGCCGCCGCGGATGGCATCGCGGCGGCGGCGGCGACCAGGACCAGCGGGAGGATGTGCTGGCCCGGCCGGAAGCGCTTTCGGATCACAGGCGGACCCGGAACCCGAAGAAATATTGCGTGCCGCCACGCGACACCTCGGCGATGCTGTCGTAGCTGCCCTTATACATGATGTCGGGGGTGCCGGTGACGTTGAGCGCCTGCAGCTTCAGCTGGACGTTCTTGGTCAGGTCGTATTGCGCCGACAGGTTGAGATAGGTGCCGCCGCGGATCTCGCGGTTGGTGCCGCCGTTGGGCTTGTAATAGCCCGAGCGGTAACGGAGGTTCGCGCGCAGCGAGAGCCCCCATTTCTCGAACCAGACCGACCCGCTCGCGGTCCATTTCGACAGCCCGATCAGATTGGCCGGATCGACATAGGCGGCGACGGGCGAGGTGTCGGGATATTCGAAATTGGCGAAGGCGCGGTTGACCGATCCCTGCACCCCGAAACCGTCGAGCGGGTCGGGTAGCCAGGTGAAGGCATGGCTCGCGGTCGCCTCGACGCCGTAAAGGTCGCGCGTCTCGAGGTCGTTCGACGGCGCCACGGGGTTGATCGTGAAGGTCTCGGTCATCGGCGCGCCGCCGTCGCGGATCGTCGTCACCGTGATGTCGGTCGGGATCGGTTCGGAGCGGCCGATCACGGTCCCCTTCGCCCATTTATAATAGCCCGCGACCGAAACCAGCGTGTCCTTCGACGCATAGAGCTCGAGGCTCGCATCGATATTCCATGCGCGCAGCGGCTTGAGGTTCGGGTTGCCCGTCGTCGCGTTGAAGATGATATTGTCGACGCCGATCGCATCGACCGTCGGGGTCAGGCTGATCCCCGCGCCGAAGCTCTCGATCCCCGAGCGCGCGATCGCGCGATAGGCGGCGAGGCGCAGCTTGACCTGCTGCGACAGGTCGAAGGCGATATTCGCGCTCGGCAGGAAATAATTATAGCTGCCCTTGGCGGTGTTGGTCGACAGCGGCTGCGTCGGGTCGACCGCGATCGAGTAATCGTCGCCGACCGTGTCGATGGTCAGGCGATAGGCCTGGCGGAAACCGGTCGAGCTGATGTCGGTCTTGACCCAGCGCAGCCCGACATTGCCGCTGACCGGCACGCTGCCCATGTCGGTTTCGAAATTGGCCATCGCATAAGCCGCGTAAATCCGCTCGGTGACGTCAATGTCGCTCGGGTCGCGGCCGTCGGCGGGATAGGGCAGCGCATCGTCGCTGCCGGTGAAGGTGCGGAACAGGCAGTCGTTGTCGAACGTCGCCCAGCGCGTGACGTTCGTCCCCATCCCCTGCATGTAGCTGGTGGTGGTGAAGGGCACGCGGCAATTCTGGTTCGCCTGCCCGATCAGCTGCGCCGGGGTCACCCCGTTGATCGCGACCAGCGTGTTGAGGTCGCTGTTGCGCGCATTGTCGTTGGTGCGGTGGTGGTCCGACACCCGCCCGCCGATCTTCACGCTGGTGATGAAGCCGTCGAACTCGCGCTCGGCGTCGAGCCGCGCCGCCCAGATGCGATCCTGACGATCGGTGACGAAGCGGTTGCGCGCATAGACCGCGTTCGCGGCGTTGGCGAGGAACAGCCCATGGTCGGTGATGTCGAAATTGTCGAATTCGACCACCGGTACGACGTCGTCCTCGACATAGGTCAAAGTATAGCCGACGCGCCGCGTCGAGCGCATGCGCGTCTGCTTCTGCGTCTCGGTGCGGTGGCTGTTCGAATAGGAGCCGTCGAAGGCGATGTTCCAGCGGTCGGGGGTCCAGATCAGGCTGACCCCGCCGCCGATATATTCCTCGTTGCGCTGGCGCGTTTCGAGTTGGTTCTCGAGGTTCGAATTGCCGCGATAGCTCATCAGCGCATTGGCCGAATAGCCGTTGCTGCCGTTGCCGATAAGCAAGGGCTGGACCCCGCGCAGCCCCTCGGTGATCTGGAGCACGTTGCGGTCTTCGAGGCTCGCGCGCTTCGAATATTGACCGTCGATCGCGATCTCGAAATCGGGTGACGGGCGCCACTGGATCGCGCCGATCAGCCCGTCGCGCACCTCGGAGGTCGTCTGGGTGCGGAAGCTGCGCGAGCTGTTCGCGAAATAGGGATCGACGATCATCTCGTTCGCGTTGCGCGGCGCGGCGGCGAAGGTGCAATTCACCGTGTTGGTCAGACCATTGGTCGCCGCGGTGTTGCACAGCTGGAAGGTCGCGTTGGCGTTATAATAATCCTCGGGCGCGGTGGTGTCCTGCCGCTGATAGCCGATCGACACGCCAATATCGCCGAGCCCGGTCTCGAACTGGTCGGTGTAGGAAAAGTTCGCGCGATATCCGAGCCCGTCGTGCTGATAGACGTCATTGTCCTGCGGCTGGAAATCGCCGCGCACTTCGAACTGGATGCGGCGCTTGCCATAGTCGAGTGGGCGCATCGAGCGAAGCTCGATCACCCCGCCGACCCCACCTTCGAGGAAGTCGGCGCGCTGGGTCTTGTAGACGAGCACGCCGTTGACGAGCTCCGAAGGGAATTGCTGGAAGGCGACCGAGCGATCGGGCCCCGCGGTCGACACCTCGCGCCCGTTGAAGGTCGAGAAGCTGAGCGTCGGGCCGAGCCCGCGGACCGACAGCTCGTTGGCATTGCCCTTGAAGCGGTCGGCCGAGACACCGACGATACGCTCGAGCGTGTCGCCGATCGAATTGTCGGGGGTGGCGCCGATCTCGTCGCTGACCAACCCGTCGACGACGACGTCGGCGGCGCGCTTGAACTCGATCGAGCTGCGCTGCGTCGCGCGCGCGCCGGTGACGATGATCGCGTCGTCGTCGGTCGCGGCCGCGGCCGCGGCGACCGGATCGGCGGGCTGGCTTTCGGCTTCATCGGCAGCCGGCGCCTCCTGCGCCGATGCCGGCACCGCGGCGAACAGAGCAGCCGATGCCAAGAGCGCGCCGCGCGCGACCGAAAGCGACGATGACCTCATATTCCTCTCCCCTTGTGGTGCCGCCGGGCAGACGGCGCGACCCGGTTGATACCGGTGTCAAACTCAAATGTATGACAACTTGATAGTTGTCGGACAACTTGGAGTCAACGGGGATGTTGAGGGTGGGGCGTGTTATCGCTGAGGAGGGGGAATGTCGGGAAACGGGCGGGAGCTGCCGCAGGCTATTTTCAGATTCGCGCAGAGGCGCAGAGGCCGCAGAGAGATTGCGCCTTTCCTCTCTGCGGCCTCTGCGCCTCTGCGCGCATTAATTTGCCAGGCAAAGTGCAGCTGGTTTCGAGCGTTAGCGGTCAAGCCGACCTATAGATTCCGTTCGTGTCGAGCGAAGTCGAGACACGCCGAGTGCGCGCGCGCCTTTACGTGTCTCGACTTCGCTCGACACGAACGGAAGCAGAGACAGGTCTGGAAACCACCCCAAAACCACCGCCCTCAAAAAAAGCCTTTCCTAATAAATCCGGCTATGCCAGCGTCGATCTCGACTCTTCCGCTCGGCGCATACAGCGGTCTCCGAGGTCTCTATTCGGGAGGCGCACTGGGCTGAACTTTCCTGAACTTTGGAACAAGGCAAAGGCCGCGCCCCACCCCCGAAACCACCCTCAATACCGCCCGCGCTTCCGCGCCAGATCATACATCGCGCTTCCCGCCAGGACATACGCCCCGCTGCCGTAGAATTGCGTCTCCGTCGCCGACACGCTGTCGGGCCGGTCGCCGACCTGCTGCACCCAGCCTAGCATGCCGTCGCTCTGCACCCCGCGCACCACCGCGTTCCAGCCGCGGATCGCCGCGGGCTCATAGGCGGCGCGGTCGAGCAGCCCGGTATCGACGCCCCAGGCGAAGGCGTAAGTGAAAAAGGCGGTCCCGCTCGTCTCGGGCGGCGTGCCCGGGTCGGTGTCGAGCAGCGAGGGCGACCAATAGCCGTCGGGCTTCTGCAGCGTCAGCAGCTTCGCCGCCATCTCCTTGAACAGCCCTTCATAATAGGCCCGCTTGGGGTCCTTGCGGTCCATCGTCTGGAGCATGCGCACCAGCCCGCCCATCACCCAGCCGTTGCCGCGGCTCCAGAAGAGTTTCCGCCCCTTGGCATCGCGCATGTCGAAGAAGCGGCTGTCGCGGAAATAGAGCTTTTCCGTCGGATCGTAGAGATAATCGGTGGTCGCCTTGAACTCTTCATGCGCGAAATCGGCATAACGCTTGTCGCCCGTCACCTTGCTCATCTGGAGCAGGGTCGGCGGCGCCATGAAGATCGCATCGCACCAGCACCAGCGATCGGTACAGTCCGACGTTCCCTTGCCCGGCGCATGTGGAACGAACTCCAGCCCGATCGTCGGGCGATTGGCGAGCACATGGTCGAAATAGGCGCGCGCTGGCGCGATCGCCGCCTTGCCCCCGCCGTTCTTCGATGCCCAGATCCACGCCTGCGCGATCAGTTGATCGTCGGCGTGGAAAGGTTTGTCGCCGAGCTTCCATCCCTGCTCGCGGCCGAGGTCGAGCAAGGGCTTCGCATAGGCCTTGTCGCGCTTCGCAAGCTCGGTCAGCGCGACCCAGAAGGTCGCCTGCTGCCAGTCGCGCGGGTTCTGCACGCTCTTGCGCGCCGCGGGCATCGTCGCCCAATTCGTCCGATTGGCAAGCTGCCAGTCGGCGACGCGGCGCGTGTCGGCGAGGATTGCCGAGGCGCGCGGCATCTGCGGTTCGGCCTCCGCCACGACGGCGGGCGTCGAGGCGAGCATCAGCGGGGCAAGCAGGGTCAGGGACATGGCACTTCCTTTGCGGGCAAAAGGGCGACGGAGGAAAGGGTGAGGCGCATCGCGCCGCTTGTCGAGAGAACGGCGGGCGCGGTGACCTGGTCGAGGCGCGCGCCGGGCAGGCAGGCGAGCGGGACGGTCAGGCTTTGCCACCCCTGTCCCGCCAGCGCAGCAAGCCGCGGCGCGATGTCGAGCCGCGCGCTGCAGCCCGGGCCGCAGCGCAGTTCGAGCATCGCCGGGCCCTTGGGCGCTTCGTCGACGCGAAGGTCGAAGGCGATCGCCAGCGGCCCCGCCCGCGACAGGTCGGCGGCGCGCGCATTGGCGATGATCAGCGTGCCGCGCGCGCGTCCCGACCAGATGATTTCGCGCGCATCCTCCTGCGCGTCGCGGTCGACCGGGCGCACCGCGACCGCGCCATTGTCGGCGGCGCCGTCGATCGCCTGCGGGCTGTCGTTGGCGGCGTCGATCAGCAGACGGCGCGTGCCCGTCGGTCGTCCACGCGCGAACAAGGTGCCGGTCAGCGCCTGCTCGACCGCGATGCCCGGGTCTTCGGATAGCGGCGCAGTCACGCTGCGGTCGGCGAGCGTCAGCCCGTAGCCGAAGCGATAGAGCGGCCGGTAATCGCTATCGCCGACATTGAGCGGCGCCCCCTTGGCATCGGCGGGCCATGAAAAGGGCAGCCGCCCCTTGAAGTCGGCCTTGCCGAAGAGGACATCGGCAACGCCGCCGCCCTCGGACCCCGGCAGCCAGGCGGCGACAAAGGCGTCGGCGGCATCGATATGGCGGTTCACCCACAAAGGCCGCCCCGACAGGAAGACCGCGACCACGGGCACGCCCGCGGCGCGCAGCCGCTGCAGGATCGCCAGATTGCCGCGCGTATCGTCGAAATAGAGGTCGGCGCGGTCGCCCTGGAATTCGGCATAGGGGTCTTCGCCGAACACGACGATCGCGGCGTCGGGCTTGACGGCATAGCGCCCGTCGATCGCCAGCGTCGCGGTGCCGCCCCCTGCCGCTACCGCCGCGCGCACGCCTGCGAAGATTGAGGTCGCACCGGGGAAATGCTCGGGCTTGGTGCCCGTCCCCTGCCAGCTCAGCGTCCAGCCGCCCGATTGTTTGGCGACATCGTGGGCGCCGTCGCCCGCGACGAGGATATGCGCGCCGGCCTTCAGCGGCAGCACGCCGTCATTCTTGAGCAGCACCAGCGACTCCTGCACCGCTTGCCGCGCCACCGCGCGATGCTCGGCGGAGCCCAGCAATTCGTAGCGCCCGGCAAAAGCGCGCGAAGACGGCCGCCCCGCCTCGAACAGCCCCGCGCGCAGCTTGACGCGCAGGATGCGCCGCACCGCATCGTCGAGCCGCGTCATCGGCAGCGCGCCCGACTTGGCGGCGGCCAAAGTCGACGCATAAAGCCCCTTCCAGCTCGCGGGCGCCATATAGAGGTCAAGCCCGGCGGCGAGCGACGCGGGGCAGTCGGTCGGGGTACAGCCCGGCACTTTCGCATGCCCATCCCAGTCGCCGACGACCAGCCCGTCGAAAGCCCAGCGGCGCTTGAGCACATCGGTCAGCAGGCTGGCATTGCCGTGCATCTTGGCGCCGTTCCAGCCCGAGAAGCTCGCCATCACGCTCTGCACATCGGCGTCGAGCGCGGCGACATAGGCGGGTGCGTGCAGGCGGATCAGTTCGGATTCGCCCACCTGCGCATCGCCGCGGTCGCGCCCGCCCGCGGTGCCGCCGTCGGCGATGAAATGCTTGGCGGTCGCGACGATATGCGGCCCCTTCAGCCAATCGGCATCGCCGCGCCGCCCCTGCAGCCCGTGGACGAAGGCGGTGGCGTAGTCGCGGACGATCGCGGGGTCCTCGGCAAAGCTCTCATACGTCCGTCCCCAGCGATCGTCGCGCGCGACCGCGATCGTCGGAGCGAAGGTCCAGTCGAGCCCGGTGACGCGCATCTCGATCGCGGTCACCTGCCCGATCTTCTCCATCAGCGCGGGATTGCGCGCCGCGCCGAGCCCGATATTGTGCGGGAACAAGGTCGCGCCGACGATATTGTTGTGGCCGTGCACCGCGTCGGCGCCCCACATCACCGGGATGCGCGGCAGCTCGCCGTTCCGGCGCATCGACGCGTCATAATAGGCATCGGCCGCGGCGACCCAGTTCGACGCCGGCCCGAATTCGTCGCCGCCGGGCGACGAGCTGCCGCCGTTGAGGATCGAGCCCAGATGATAGGCCGCGACATCCTGGGGGGTCGTGCTGCCGATGTCGCCCTGGATCACCTGCCCGACCTTCTGCTCGATCGACATGGCGGCCAGAATCGTATCGATCCGCGCCTCGATCGCGGCCTCGGGCGCAGCCGCCGGACGCGTGGGCCAGCGCGCCGGATCGGCGACGCCCGATGCCTGCGCACCCGTCATCGCGCCACAGCCGGCGAGGATCAACGCGCCCGCCATCGCCAGCCTCACGGCTCGACCCACATCCCTCTCCCTCAAAATTTGTCGTACTTTTTGACCTTGACACCGGTGACAATATCTTTCCTTTTCCGGCGAGCGTGTCAATAAGGTTGTCAGACAACTACGCCAAAGAGGGGATGGAATGCCGAAGATCGTGTCAGCGCGGGTGATCGTTACCAGCCCGGGGCGCAATTTCGTGACGCTCAAGATCGAGTGCGACGACGGCACCACCGGGGTCGGCGACGCGACGCTCAACGGGCGCGAGCTGGCGGTCGCGGCCTATCTTTCCGAACATGTCGTCCCCTGCCTGATCGGGCGCGACGCGCACGCGATCAACGACATCTGGAACTATCTCTACAAGGGCGCCTATTGGCGGCGCGGGCCGGTGACGATGACCGCGATCGCCGCGGTCGACATGGCGCTGTGGGACATCAAGGGCAAGGTTGCGGGGCTCCCCGTCTACCAGTTGCTCGGGGGCGCGGCGCGCGACGGCTGCATGGTCTATGGCCACGCCAATGGCGAGACGATCGCCGACACGATCGAGGCCGCGCTCGATTATCAGCGCCAGGGTTACAAGGCGATCCGCCTGCAATGCGGCGTGCCCGGCCTGCCCTCGACCTATGGCGTGTCGGGCGACCGCTATTTCTATGAACCCGCCGACGCTGCGCTGCCGAGCGAGAATCGCTGGTCGACCGAGAAATATCTGCGCATCGTGCCCGAACTCTTCGCCGCCGCGCGCGAGGCGCTCGGCTGGGACGTCCACCTGCTCCACGACGTCCACCACCGGCTGACCCCGATCGAGGCCGGCCGGCTGGGCAAGGACCTCGAACCCTACCGCCCCTTCTGGATCGAGGATGCGACCCCCGCCGAGGATCAGGACGCCTTCCGCCTGATCCGCCAGCACACCACCGCGCCGCTCGCGGTCGGCGAAATCTTCAACAGCGTCTGGGACTGCAAGGCGCTCATCGAGAACCGCCTGATCGACTATATCCGCGCGACCGTGCTCCACGCCGGCGGCATCACCCATATGCGCCAGATCGCGTCGCTCGCCGAGCTGCACCAGGTGCGCACCGGCTGCCACGGCGCCACCGATCTGTCGCCGGTGACGATGGCCGCCGCGCTCCACCTCGGCATCAGCATCCCCAATTTCGGCATCCAGGAATATATGCGCCACACGGCGGAGACCGACGCAGTCTTCCCCCACGCCTACAGCTTCGCCAACGGAATGCTCCACCCGGGCGACGCGCCCGGACTCGGCATCGACATCGACGAAAGCCTCGCCGAAACCTTCCCCTATGCCCGCGCCTATCTGCCGGTGAATCGGCTCGAGGACGGGACGATGTGGAGCTGGTGATGCGCGCCACGCTGCTCGGCCTGCTCCTGCTCGGGAGCGCCGCCGCTGCACAGGAAAAGACTCCATTGCGCCCCGCGACCGCCGAGGAGCAGAAGGCGCGCGCCGCCGTGGCGATCGCCGACTATCGCTACGGCGACCTCCTCTGGGAGAACGACCGCATCGCCTTCCGCATCTATGCGCGCGCGCTTGAAAAAGCCGAGCCGCCCTCCTCCTCAGGTATCGACGCCTGGGGCAAAGCGGTGCGCTGGCCCTTCATGGACCGCCAGCTGCGCACCGGCGACCAGCACGCCGATCATGGCGAGGGCATCGACTTCTACAATGTCGGCACCGGGCGCGGTACCGGCGGGCTCGGCATCTGGTACGACAACAAGCTCTGGACCTCGCGCAACTATGTCCGCCCGCAAATCCTGAACGCCGGTCCCGATATCGCCGACTTCTCCGTCGATTACGAACCCTGGCCGGTCGACACGCTGCGCACGGTGCGTGAAACACGGCGCTTCACCCTGCCCGCAGGCACCAACTTCACGCGCCTCGCCTCCACGATCGCGTCGAGCAGCGCCGAAGAACTCATCGTCGGCATCGGCATCTCCAAACGCCCGATCAATGGCGCCAAGCTCGGCGAAATCGCCAAGGACGAAGCCGGCGCCCGCATGAGCTGGTGGGGCCCCGCCGACGGCGACAAAGGCCATATGGCCGCAGCCGTCATGGTCGACCCCGCCTCCTTCGCGGGCTTTGCCGAGGACGCCGACAATTATCTGATCCTCGTCCGCGTCGACCCGGGCAAGCCCTTCGTCTATTACAGCGGCGCGGCGTGGGACCGCGGCGGCGACTTCGCCACCCGCGACAGCTGGACCGCGCACGTCGCCGCACAACGCCCCGACTTCCGCCCCTAGCCAGCCCTTCTCCGCGATGATAACGCTATCGGCATGAGGGTAACCAAGGCGGCTTCGCTGGCCGACGATCTTGTCCAGCGCTTCGAGGAGCAGATCGAGACGGGCGACATGCCCGCCGGTTCGCGCTTCCCGACCGAAAAGGAAATCACCGAAAGCTTCGGGGTCAGCCGCACCGTGGTGCGCGAGGCCTATTCGCGGCTGTCGGCGCGCGGCCTGCTCGTTTCGCGCCGCGGCTCGGGCGCCTATGTCCCCGACGGCGCGCAATATCGCGCCTTCCAGATCGCCGCCGACGAGGTCGGAGAGATCGAGGATGTGCTGAAACTGCTCGAAATGCGCATGGGGTTCGAAGCCGAGATGGCCGATCTCGCCGCGCGTCGCCGCACCGACGCCGACCTCGCGGCGATCCGCGCCGCGCTCGACGCGATGGAGGACAGCACCGACGTCGACGCCTCGGTCAACGCAGACGCCGCCTTCCACGCGGCGATCGCCGCGGCGACCGCGAACAGCTATTTCCTGCGTTTCACCCAGTTCCTCGGCGTGCGCCTCGTGCCTTCGCGCAAACTCTATCTGCAGGGCAGCGACAAGCCGCGGCACCGGCAATATGCGCGCACCATCAACCGCGATCACCGCGCGATCTACGACGCGATCGAGAAGGGCGACCCCGCCGCCGCGCGCGACGCCGCGCGCGCGCATATGGACAAGTCGATCGCCCGCTACCGCGCGATGCAGCAGGGCCTGCCGCCCGAGAGCGTCGACGACTGACGCCCAGCTTGCGCCGCACCGTGAGGCGCCTATGTCGGACTGGATGACGACCAGCGTCCCCCTGTCGATGCGCCGCATCGGTTTCGCCGGCACTGCCGACGACGCGCTCGTCCGCGACGTTGCGGTCGAGGCGCCGGTGTCGGTCGAGGTGAACGGCATCGGCTATGCCGTGATGATGGCGACCCCCGCCGACCTCGAGGATTACGCCACCGGCTTCGCGCTCGGCGAGGCGCTGGTCGAGAGCCCCGCGCAAATCCGCAGTATCGATATCCACCCGCTCGAAGGCGGCCTCGCACTCCGCATCTGGCTGCCCCCCGAGCATAGCGAGCGGGCGCTCGAACGCGCGCGCAAGCGCGTGAGCGAAAGCAGCTGCGGCCTCTGCGGGATCGAGAATATCGAGGAAGTGCTGCGCCCCCTGCCCCCTGTGACCGCGCAGATTGCGACGACGCGCGCCGCGATTGCCGCGGCGCTGGCGGGGCTGGAGGGGCATCAACCGCTCGGGCTCGCCACCGGCGCGGCGCACGCCGCCGCCTTCTGCGACCCCGACGGGTCGATCCGCCTCGCGCGCGAGGATGTGGGGCGCCACAATGCGCTCGACAAGCTCATCGGCGCGCTGGCGCGGGCGGGTATCGACCCCGCTGTAGGCTTCATCCTGCTCTCGGCGCGGTGCAGCTACGAGCTGGTCGAAAAGACCGTGCGCGCGGGATGCCCGATGCTCGTCACCATCTCGGCCCCGACCAGCCTCGCCGCCGAGCGGGCCGCCGCCGCCGGGCTGGCCCTCGTCAGCCTTGCGCGCCCCGACTCGGCGCTGGTGGTCAGCGACCCGCACGGGATGATCGCATGAAGACGCTCGGCGCGGTGCTTGCCGGCGGCCGCTCGTCGCGCTTCGGATCGGACAAGGCCGAAGCGCTCCTCGAAGGCCAGAGCCTGCTCGATCACGCGATCCGGGCGCTCGAACCGCATGTCGATACGGTGATGGTCGCCGGACGCGCCATGCCCCGCCAGCCGCTGATTTCGGACTGGCCCGCGCCCGACCTCGGCCCGATGGGCGGCATCGCGGGCGCGCTGCGCTATGCGGAAGGCGAAGGCTTCGACCAATTGCTCTGCATCTCGGTCGACTGCGTTCGCCTCCCCGACGATCTCCGCGCGCTACTCGAACCCGGCCCCGCCTATCTCGCAAGCCAGCCGGTGATCGGCCTCTGGCCGGTGTCGCTGCGCCCCGAAATCGAGGCGCAATTCACGACCAGCGACGACCGCTCGGTGCGCCGCTTCGGCTACCGCATCGGTGCGCGTGCGATCGCCTGCGACTTCGCGCCGCCGAACGTCAACAGCGTCGCCGACCTCGATCGGCTGGCCGACCTATAGCCCGCCGAGCGCGTTCACGGTGAACGCCAGGATTCCCATATTGAAGACGAACGCCGCCAGGCAATGGCCGAGCACGACGCGCCGCATATGTGCGCCCGTGACGCTGACGTCCGACGTCTGGAAAGTCATGCCGAGCGTGAAGGCGAAGTAGAGGAAGTCCCAATAATCGGGTTCGTTTGTACCCGGCACATCGAGCCCGCCCTGGTCGCGCCCCTTCACCTGCAGATAGAAAAGATGCGCATAGTGAAGGGTAAACATCATGTTCGCGAACAGCCAGGCGAGCGCGAGCGTCGCGACGATCAGGATCACATCCTTCCGCCCGAGGCTGCCCGGATCGGCGATCAGCGCGCCGACGGTGAACAGGATCACCAGCGACAGCAGCGCCGAAATCGCGAGCAGCCCGGCACGGTTGGCATCATTTTCTTCCGCGCGCCGCCGCATGGCGTCGGCATCCGACGACAGCAGCGGCACCACGGCGGCGAGAAATACGATGGCGGCGATGTCGAACCCGAGCAGCAACGCCGTGCGCGGATCATAGCCCCACGCGCTCGCCGCGCCGGTCGCGACGATCAGCACCGCGGCAAAGATCAGGAAGCGCACCGGCGCGATATGCCGGCCGGGCGCGAAGGCCTCAGGCCGCGCCATCGCTCGCCACGACGCGCACCGGGATCGACTTGGCCGCCGGACAGCCGCTGATCTTGTCGTAGAAGGCCAGCGGCAGCAGCGGGTTGAGCTCGGGATAATAGCCCGCGACCGACCCGCGCGACATCGGATAGTCGATGATCGTCAGGCCCTCGACGCGCCGCGCTATACCATCGCCGCCGATCGTTTCGAGCGCCACCTTCGCCCCCGCCGACAGCCCGCGGTCGGCGATGTCTTCAGCGTTCATGAACAATATCATCCGGTCGCCGTACACGCCGCGATAGCGGTCGTTGTAGCTGTAGATCGTCGTGTTGAACTGGTCGTGCGAGCGCACCGTCGCGAGCCGCAGCATCGCCGGATCGTCGACCGGCGCGTTCACCGCGAGCCCCGGCAGGATGAGGAAATTGGCCTTGCCGTTCGGCGTCGCCCACACGCGCCGCCGCGGCGGGATGTCGAGATGAAAGCCATGCGGCGCCGCGATCCGCTCGGCGAAGCCTTCGTAGAGCGCCGGATAGACCGCGGCGATCTTGGCGCGGATCAGGCCGTAATCCTCGATATAGCTCGCCCAGTCGACCTTGCTCGCGGGCAGCGTCGCCATCGCCATGCGGCACACGATCTCAGTCTCGGGCCGCAGATTTTCGCTCGCCGGGTCGAGCACGCCGCGCGAGGCGGTGACGTTGGACATCGAATCCTCGATCGTCACGAACTGCTCGCCCTTCGCGGTCTCGATCCGCTCGGAGCGCGCGACGACGGGCAGGATCAGCGCCTCCCTGCCGTGCACCAGATGCCCGCGGTTGAGCTTGGTCGCGATGCCGACGGTCAGGTCGAGCTTTCGCATCGCAGCATAGGACCGCTCGGTATCGGGGACCGCACGCACAAAATTGCCGCCGAGGCCGATGAAAACCTTCGCCGTCCCCGCGAGCATCGCCTCGACCGATTCGACCGTATGATGACCATGATCGCGCGGCGGTTCGAAGCCGAAGACCTGGCGTACCCTGTCGAGATAGGCCTGCCCCGGTTTCTCGTCGATGCCGACGGTGCGGTCGCCCTGGACGTTCGAATGGCCGCGGATCGGCGAGATGCCCGCGCCTGGTTTGCCGAAATTGCCCTTGAGGAGCAGCAGGTTAGCGATCTGCTGGACCAGCTGCGACCCTTGCTGGTGCTGGGTGATGCCCATGCCGTAGCAGATGATCGTCGCCTTCGACGCTATATAGATTTCGGCGCAGCGCCGGATTTGCGCTTCGTCGATTCCCGCCGCAGCGGCGAGATCGGGCCAGGCCTGTGCCTCGATATCGGCCTTGAGCGCGGCGAACCCATCGGTGTGTTCCGCGATGAAGTTGTGGTCGAGCACCGCTTCCCCCGCCGCCTCGCGCTCGAACAGCACTTTCATCATGCCCTTGAGCAGCGCCAAGTCGCCGCCGACCTTGATATGCACGAATTCGCTGGTGATCGCCGTCGACCCGAAGGTCGCCATCTGGACAATGTCCTGCGGCTCGGTGAACTGGATCAGCGCGCGTTCGGGCATCGGGTTGACCGCGACGATCGGCACCCCGCGTTTGCGCGCCTCGACCAGCGGGGTCATCATCCGCGGCGCGTTCGTTCCGGCGTTGTGGCCGATCAGGAAGATCGCCTCGGCATGCTCGAAATCGTCGAGGATCACCGTGCCCTTGCCGATGCCGATCGAATGCGGCAGCCCACGGCTCGTCGGTTCGTGGCACATGTTCGAACAATCGGGGAAATTGTTCGTGCCATATTCGCGCACGAAGATCGAATAGAGGAAGGCGGTCTCGTTCGCGGTGCGGCCCGAGGTGTAGAATTCGGCCTGGTTCGGATCTTCGAGCGCGCGCAAGTGCCGGCCGATCAGCGCGAAGGCGTCGTCCCAGCGCACCGGCACATAATGATCGCTCGCCGCGTCGTAGCGCATCGGCTCGGTCAGCCGCCCCTGCATCTCGAGCCAATAGTCCGACTGCTTCATCAGCTCGGTGACGCTGTGCGCCGCGAAAAACTCGCGCGTCACGCGAAACTTCGTCGCCTCATGCGCCAGCGCCTTCGCGCCATTCTCGCAGAATTCCAGCTTCTTGGTGCAAGTTGCGTCGGGAAAGGCACAGCTCGGGCATTTGAAGCCGCCGGGCTGGTTCATCGACAAGAGCGCGCGCGATCCCTTGCCGACCACGCTCTGCTCCATCAGCACTTTCGCGGTCGCCGCCGCAGCGCCCCAGCCGCCCGCCGGGTGATTGTAGGTGCGGTATCTGGGGGACTTAACCGCCATCGTCTCTCGTCCGTCCACTGCTTCGGGGACAAGACTAGGACATTCCGGCGCGCAACGTAACAGCAACCTTGGTCCAAGCGTCTAAAAGCGCTTGCGCACCGACAGCTGCACGGTGCGGCCGAGCGGGTCGATCTCGTCGCGGCTGTAGCCCGCAGGAACGCTGCCGTCGGCGAAGGTGACGCGGCGGTAGCCGTTGAAGAGATTCTGGACGTTGAGCGCGAGCTTGAACCCGTTCGCCCGCTTGCGCGCCTCGGGCCGGCCGAACAGTTGCGCGGGTTCGACGAAGAGCGCCAGATTGAACTGCAGCGGCGGCTTCGAGCGGAAACTGCGGTCGCCGCTCGTCACCGTGGCCGGGTTGCTCCAATTGCCGTCGAGCGTGGCGCCGATCCCCCGTTTTCCCGCTGTGACCTGCAACGTCAGATTGTGGCGCGACTGCCCGCTGCCCGAGAGCCGGTCGATGACCGGCAGGCCTGGGTGGGTCAACAATGTGTCTTGCAGCTGCCAGCGATGGTTGAGCGCGACGCTGAACTGAAGGGGATCGGCCACAACCTTGCCCTCCCCGCCGCCGCGCCCCGGCAGCAGCCGCAGCGCCACGCCGCTCGACAATTCGGCCTTGGTATCGCGCGCGATGTTGATCGCGCGGGCATCGACCGCGAGCAACCGCCCGTCTGCGCCCCGCGTCACGCGCTCGGGAAAGGCCGCCTCGATCGCCGGGGTCAGCTCGGGGAAAAAGGCGACCCCGCCCTTGGCGACCGACCGGCGATAGCCGAAATCGAGCGTCAACAGCTCGCCGCCCAGCGGGCGGATCATCGCGGACAGCGCCAGGCTTTGCCGGCTGCCGCGCCGCAGGTCGGGATTGCCCCCGGTGATCCAGAGCGGCTCGGCGACCTCCTGTCGCGTATAGTCAAAGACGCGGCCAACCGTGGTGACGACCGGCGCATCGAGCTGGTCGAAGGACGGGGCATCCTCGGCCCGCTCGATCGACCCGCGAAGCTGGACCGTCGGCAAAAGCGCCCAGCTGACATCCGCCCCATAGCGCTTTTGCAGGCGGCTGCCCGTCATCGCCTGCGCGCTGGCCGACAGGTCGAGCGACAGGTCGCCGACCCACGCCGGCCCCGCGGCGCCACGGCGCGTGAGCGGCACGCTGAGCGTCATCTGGCCGTTCGCCTGATGGCGCGTCCGGCGCCGCGTGTCGCTGCCCGTGACACCATCGTCGCGCCGGCTGTGCGCGCGATTCCGGCTGGCGTTGGTGGTGAAATTCCACACCAGCGGCCCGGCCGGCAGCTCGATCACCGCCTTGCGGAGGTTGAGCCGCGCGCTCAGATTTTCGCTCCGCGTCCGGCTGCGCGTGGCGAGCAGCAGCGATTCGTCCCATACGCCATAGGGGTTGAAGCCCGCGTCGGCATCGATAGCCTGCTGGACACGCGTCCGGTCGACACCCGCTTCCAGCAGGTTGTTCGACCAGCCCCGCGCATAGTTGACCGCGAGACCCGTCTGCCAGGTCCCGATCTTGCCGTTGAGCGTCAGCGAGCTGCTGAACGCGGTCATGTCATTGTCGACCCGCAACGCGCGGTCGCCCGCGAACGGCCGGGTCAACAGCACGTCCTGCGCAAAGGGCGACCAGCTGTGCCCCGCGGGGATCAGCACCGAAACCATCGGCAACCCGCGCCGCCCCGCGCTGCTGTTCCGGCTGGCGTTGACGTTGATCCCGACGGAAAAATCCCCGACCGGACGCGTGACGCCGATGGTGAGCGCGGCGTTGCGGCGCGCCGACTGCAGGGTTTCGAAGCGGTTGGGGTCGACCGGATGGAGCGTGTCAGCGGTCGCAGCGAAATCGTCGAGGCCGGGCATCGCCGCCGACGCGCCCGGCGGAATGCCGGCGGCGGTCACCGGCCGCCCCGCGATCAGGCTCAGCGCCGGGTCGATCTCGCCGCCGCCCGGCGCTGCGGCGAAACCGACGCCGTCAAACACGCCGTCGCGCGGGGCAATGTGTCGTGCATCCTTGCGGAGTGCGCTGTCGGCGCCGAGCCGCGCCTGGACATTCCAGCGAAACTCGCCGCTGATCGCGGTGCGCCGCGCCGACAGCGTGCCGCCATATTGGCCGCCCGCGGTCGCGAAATCGGCGCTCGCATCGGCATCGAGCATCGCGAAATTCTTCTTGAGCACCAGATTGACGACGCGCTTGCCGGCGGGCTCGCCATAATGCGCCGCGGCCTCGGGCTTCAGCACCGCGACCCGGTCGAGCGCTTCGGGCGGGTAAGCGAGGATCGAGCGGTCGAACCCCGCGGGCTTGCCGTTGATCAGAATGACGGGCTCTTCGCCGCTGCCGCCGATGAGCGGCGCCAGCCGCGCCAGCAGTTCCTCGATGCTGTCGGTGCCCTGGCCGGCGATCTCCTCCTCGCCGAACTCGCTCTCTGCCGCGACCTCGGCTTCGCCGCGGCGGGCGGCGGTCACGACGATCTCGCGCGGATCCTCGGGCGAAGCGGCGGCGACCCGTTCCGCATTGGCGGGAGGCGACATATCTTGGGCATCGGCGCGACAAGCACCCGCGACGATCATCGCTACGGCCGCGCTGCTCCGCGCCGCGCGGCAAAAAAGTCCCGGGCGGGGTCCCGGCATACCCCTGCTATGCACCGGGTCCGGTCGGGCAGCGCGGCGGTTCAGCGGCAAAGGACGGCCTCGATCGCATCATCCTGTCGACAGAAATGGCGGGCACCCGTGAGAGTGCCCGCCGGTTCTTGAAGGCCATTCGCAAAAATGGCGCTTCCAGACAAGAGCGTCAGGGGGTGATGACAAGGCCCCCCGAGGCACCCGAAATCTGCACAAGCGTTCCTTCGATCTTGCAGGGGTTTTCGGTGCCGCCGAAATTGTCGGGCGGACCGTCGGGGACGTCCGACAGCGGGGTCGTGAAGTCCAGGAACCGCGGCGACGCCGAATTGCCGCCCCATTCGTGGGTCAGGCTGCCCGCGCAGCCGTCGGCCGGGAAGATCGATACCGGCGGAATGCCGATCGTCACGCCCGAGATCGACAGGCGGATCGGCGACACGCCGGTGTTCGCCGACACCGCATAGGGCGCGCTCGCGAAGCTCGCCGTGTTGATGTCGTCGCACAGCGTGCTGCCGCTCAGCTCCGGATCGGCCGTCGCGGCCGAGCCGCCGCCGGTCACGACGATCGTAACCTTCAAGGTGCAGGCCGTCGGAAAGGGCAGATTCTTGATCACCGAAACATCGCCCTCGAACTCATAGGTGCCGTTGTCGCCGAAATCGGTCGCGTGGGCGATTCCCGGAGTCATCAGAGTCAGCGCGGTTGCGCAAAGAGCAACAATCTTTCTCATTTCATCTCTCCTGTTGACTGTTTCAATTATTATCCAACATCGACCGAGTCGATGCAAATAAACATTATTGTCATTATAAATTTCGTCAACACTAAATAGAAATATTGATAGTTTATTTATTGTTTACTTATCTCATGAAAACAAAGCACAACTAATGAAATAAGCGCAAGGGCGCCTATTTCTAATTGAAACTACAATCGATGTGCCGACTTTTCAGATCGGGGGGATAAATTTACTCCGTCGCCGCATCGGGGCGACAAAATCTCCTCTGCTTTTGCCAACCGGCACCCCGCTCGCCGCAGGGGTGCCGGTCTACCGCTCCCCTCAGAACCGCTTCATCGCGCTGAACCCGATGATGCGTGGGTCGAGCGTGAAGACGTTGGTGCTGAGCAGGGAGTCGTCGCTGTTGGTGAAGAAGTCGGTGATCGGCGCGTCGTTGAACAGATTCTTGACGTAGAGCTGGAAGGTCAGGTCCGATTCCGGCCGCGTCAGCGTCACCGCGACATTGACATTGTCCCAGCCTTTGAGCCGGTCGTAGTTGGTGTTGTAGATGCGCGCAAAGCTCTTCGACTGGCGATAATAATCGCCGCGGATCGTGAGATCCCAATCGCCGAGGAAGAAAGTATATTGCGCGCCGGTGTTGAAGGTGACGCGCGGCGAGTTGGGCAACTCGTTTCCGCCAAGATCGGCGAAAAAGCCGCGCCCGCCATTGGGCGCTCCGCTCACCTGGCTCCGCCAGGCATCGGGGTTCGCCGGATCATAGGGTACCAGCGCGCCGGCCGTCGCGGGATTATAGGGCGCAAAGGGATCATAGGCGAAGCCGAAGCGCGTGGCGTTGCCGACGCCGAGCGGGTCGGCGGGATTGAAACTGCCGAACCCCCGCGACTGGCCGCACAGCGAATAGAAGCTGTCGCCGTTGTTCGCCGTCGGGTTGAGCCGCAATATCTGTTCGACATAGGCGCGCGGCGCGATGCAGTTGGACGGCACCTGCAGGAAGGGACGCAGCAGGACCCAGTCGGGATTGCCCTGCGTCCGGTTCATGACGTCGATCGATTGCGACCCCTCTTTGAGCCGCGTCTTCAGATACCCCAGATTGGCATCGAGGCGGAACGCGCGCGAGGGCCGCCACGCGGCCTCGAATTCGAGACCCCAGACGGTCGCGTCGAAATTTTCGTTGAGCGCGATGCGGTCGACGATCTGCGAGACCTGATAATCCTTGTAGTCGTAGAAGAAGCCGGTGGCGTTGAACGTCAGGCGCCCGCCGTCGAAGCTGTTCTTGGTGCCGATCTCGAAGGCGTTGATATATTCGGGTTTGAAGGTCGGCGAGATGTCGGAAAACTGGACATTGCCCTGCGCGATGCCGGGTCGCGCCGGGTTGGCGCCGCCGCCCTTGTAGCCGCGCGACGCCGAGGCATAGACCAGGCTGTCGTCGGTAAAGGACCAATCGGGCTTCCAGTCGATGACCAGCCGCCCGGTCGGTTTCGACCAGCGCTGGACGATCGGATCGTTGGCGGGATAGCCGCCGCTGATCGTTCCGCCGCTGGCACCGGTGACGCCGCCGCCGAGCAGGAGCTGGCTGGGATAGAGGACCGCGCGCTTCTTGTCGCGCGTGAAGCGGATGCCGGCGGTGATCTTCAGCCTGTCGGTGACGTTCCAATAGCCTTCGCCGAAGATCGCGAGCGACTTGGTGCGGACATTGTTGCGGCTGCGGAAATAATTATGCCCCTGCTCGTCGAGCGAGCCGATCGGATTGGGATCGACATAGACGCAGTCGCGCGTGGTCTCGTCGACCGGACAGTCGCGATAGCGGAACGCCGCCCCGGGGGTACCGTCCAGCAAGCGGTTGTTCCGGTTGTAGGCGATGAAAGTGTAGAGGTTGTTGAAGACGAAATAATCGTCCTGCGATTTGAAATCGAGATAGTTGGTCCCCAGGCTGAAATTGAACGGACCGTCGAACGACGACTGCAGCCGGAATTCCTGCGACCACTGCCGGTTGCGCGACCGGCTGAGGTCGGCCGAGAGCATCCGGTCCGAACAGCCGAGCTGCGGGTCGCAGAAAATGCCGCCCGGGGAGGCGTGGGTCTGGTCGATCGGCTGCGGCTGCGGCGAATTGGGATTGAGCACGCGCGGCCGGTCCAGCAGCCCCGTGGTGTCGTTGAAGATCGGCGCCGAGACGTAGCGGTTGTAATCCTGCATCGAGAAATAGCGGTCGCGCGCATAGGCGGTCTGCGACACCAATGTCAGTCCGTCGCTGATATCGAATTCCATATTCCCCTGGAAAACGTCATTCTTCGCGCGGAAGACCGGATCGATGCTCGTCGCGATCTCGCGCAGGTTGCGCGATTGCACCGATCCCGCGAACGGGTCGCCGGGGCGCAGGCCGAGGACCACGCTCGCCACCGTCCCGCCGCGCGGATAGCCCATCTGGACATAGCGCGCCGGACCGTTGCCCGCGACGATGGGAGCATAGCCGCTGGCATTGGGCGTGCCATAGGCCGCATCATCATAGAGTGAACCGGGAAGGCACCCTTGGCTCAGGCGCCCGCGGAGCGATTCGGGAATCGGCGTGTTGCCCACCATCGTTGGGCCCGGATCGGGCGTGCAGAGCTGCTTGCCGGTGCGCGAACGGTTGTCGTCCTCCTCGAAATGCTGCCAGATCGCGTTGATCGTCAGGCGGTCGCTCGGCTCCCACTGGATCGACGCGCGGCTCGACCAGAGGTCGCGGCCGTTCACGCGCTGCTCGGTGAAGCTGTTGTAGTCGAAGCCGTCGCGGCTGGTCAGCGCCCCCGCGACGCGCACCGCCAGCGTGTCGCTCAGCGGCACGTTGATCATGCCCGACGCGCGCATCGTCTTGTAATTGCCGACCTCGACCTTGGCATCGAGCCCGAAATCGGAGGCGTCGGGCAGCGCCGGGATCAGGTTGACCACGCCACCGGTCGCGTTGCGGCCATAGAGCGTGCCTTGCGGCCCGCGCAGCACCTCGACGCGTTGCATGTCGAAAAATTCGGATTCGAACAGGCGGTTGCGGATCAGCGGTGTATTGTTGAAGCTCACCGCGACCGCCGGGTCGCTCGACGCCGAGATCGCCTTGGTCCCGATCCCGCGGATCGAGAAATTATACATGCTGAAATTGCTCTTCGAAAAGCTGACGTTCGGCACCGCGCGCAGCAGTTCCGACCCGCCCTCGATCTTGCGGTCATCGAGCGCCTGCGCCGACATCGCGGTCATCGCGATCGGCACGTCGATGATCTTTTCCTCGCGCTTCTGCGCGGTCACGATGATCTCGTTGTCGTCCTCAATCTCGGCGGCGGCGGGCGCTGCGCTCGCCGCCGGATTTGCGTTTCCCGATTGGGTGACCACGAACACGTCGCCGTCGCGGCGATAGCTGAGGCCTGTGCCGCGGAGCAGAGTCCGGAGCGCGGTTTCGGCGTCGGCGCGCTGGCTGAAACCCGCGCTCGTCTTGCCGCTGATTACAACCGATTCGCCCATGATGGTCATGCCGCTCTGCAGGCCGAAGTCGCGCAACGCGCGGTCGAGCGACTGGGCAGGAATCTTGTAGGCGGTGACGCGATCGCGCGCCGATGCCGCATTCGCGGACAGAGCGAGGCACCCCACCGCCACGCCGCTCAGAAATACCTTACGCAAAGCACCGGTCCGGAAACGCATTCCCCTCTCTCCCCTGTTTTTCCACGGGAACTTTTGTCCCGCTGTCTCGCGCCGCGATAACGGCGCCACTGGATCAGACGCCACGATCCCGGCGCCGGGGGGATGGTCCCTGTAATTTTCATCGATGTTAATGAAAATTGCGGTTTGCACAATTTGGATTGGATGCGAAAAGCCGCACTTCGGAAAAAATATATACGCGATCCCCCCTTTTTGGCCGGGCCCGCGTCTGTCCGGTCAACTCCAGGAAAAATGGAGAGCGACGATCGAGAGGATGCTGCCGGAATGACGCCTGAAATGGGGAGCGGCTCGCTATGCCTGCAGTATCGGCGCTTGCCTTGCCCGGATTTTCGCTGACGATGGCGCTGCCGCGTCAGGACCGGAATCTGGCGGACTGGATGACCGCCTATGGCCCGGGCCTGCGCCGCTTCTTCCGCCGCCGCGTCGGCGACGCCGATGTCGACGACTTGGTGCAGGACGTGTTCCTGCGGCTGCAGGCGGCCGAAATCAGCGCGCCCATCGACAATGTCGAACGCTATCTCTTCACCACCGCGCGCAACGTGCTGATCAGCCGCCACCGCGCGCAGACCGCGCGCGCGGCGATGCTGCACGACGAATTCGAGGAGGGCCTCGAAATCGCCGACCAGCTGTCGCCCGAGCGCATCGCGATCGGCCAGCAGGAATATCTGCGCGTCGTCGACGCGATCCTCCGCCTGCCGCCGCGGGCGCGCGAAGCGTTCGAGCTCCATCGCTTCGAGAACCTCACCTATCAGGCGATCGCGCAGCGCATGGGGATTTCGAAGGAATCGGTGAAGGAGCTGATGCACCGCGCGCTCGTCCGGCTCGCCGAAACGATGGAGGCCGACGCATGAGCGGCGGCCAGACCTCGACGCGCGCCGCGATCCGCTCCGACGCCGCGGGGTGGTTCAACCTGCGCCTATCGGGCGACATGACGGTCGACGACGAGCAGCGGTTCCAGGACTGGATCGGCCTGTCCGAAAGCCACCGAACGGCCTATGATCGCATCGGCCGCGCTTGGGCGATCGCCGGGACCGCGGCCGAAGATCCCGAGCTTCGGGCGGCCACCGATTCCGCGCCGGCCGAAGAGGCGCCGCCACCGCGGCGCGAGCGCTGGCGCTTCCTGGCGATGGCCGCCTCGCTCGTTCTGGTGGTCTCGCTGAGCTGGACGCTGCTGCCGAAGGACTTGTTCGGCCCGGTCGCCCTCGACACCCAAGAACAGGTCTTCAAGACCGGCACCGGTCAGCGGACGATGATCACGCTTCCCGACAAGTCGGTCGTGACGCTCGACGCCGAAACGATGATCAAGATCGATCTGAGCGGCACCGAACGCCGCGTCCAGCTGGTCGACGGCCGGGCCTTCTTCCGCGTTGCGAAGGATCCGGGCCGCCCCTTCGTCGTCGTCGCGGGCGGCAAGAGCGTCCGCGCGCTCGGCACCGCGTTCGAGGTGAGTTTCGACCATGGCAACATGGTCGTCACCCTCGCCGAAGGAAAGGTCCGCGTCGCCGAGGCGGTGCCGGGGCGCGGCTCGGGCAACAGCACTGACATGGTGCCCGGCGGCCAGTTGTCGATCGGCGCCGATCACAACTGGACCTTGAGCCGCGTCGACGTCGAAAAGGAAACCAGCTGGACAGACGGGCGGCTGATCTTCATGGGCGATCCGCTCGCCGATGCCGTCGCCGAAATGAACCGCTATTCGGAGCGCAAGCTGGTCTTCAAGGACGGCGCGATCCCCGACAAGGAGGTGGTCGGCGTGTTCAAATCGGGCGACGTCGACGGGTTCGTGAAGGCGATCGAACTCAACGGCATCGCGCACCGCGTCGAAACCTCGGGCGACGAAATCCTGCTATCGGGCAACTAAGCGTCAGGCCGCGGCGGGCGGCAAGGCCGGAGGGATGCCGCTGGGGATCAGGAACAGGGGCAGGATACGCGCGATCAGGTCGCGCATCGCATCGTCCTTCTGGTCGAGCATGCCGCGCACGCTGGGGCCGATGACGGCGTCGCCGAAGGCGGTGACCGCCATCAGCAGCACCGCGGTGCGCACGCGCTCGGGCGCCGCCTCGTCCTTCGACTGACCAACGATCGCATCGACCAGCGCGCGCACCGCGTCGCGCACCGGCTCGAGCTGGCCGAGGTCGCCCGACAGGATGATCCACGCCGCCAGCGGCCCCGCGCCGCCCTTGTCGAAGGCGTCGAACACGCGGTCGGCGACGGTGCGCGGCGCTGCGGCGTCGGTCTTGAGCAGGGTCACGACATCGTCGAGCGCGGCGTTGAGGTCGTTGATCATCGACCCCATCAGCGCCGACTGCAGCGCCGCCGCCGAGCCGAAATGGTGGAGGACATTCGCGTGCGACATGCCGATCTCGTCGCCGATATTCGCCAGCGTCACCGCCGAAGGGCCGCCTGCGAGGAGCAGCCGCCGTGCCGCAACGAGCCCCTCCTCGCGGACCTCGGCACCCAGCCGTTTGCGGCGCTTCTGGTGCGGGCGCGCCTGTTTATACATGAGTCTCGTCCCCTGCAGCCTGCCTGGCGGCGCGCGTCCCGAAGGCGGCCTTAGCGCAAAGCAGGCGCCTGCCACAATCCACCCGCCTAGCCGTGCCCCGGCGGACTGGTGTGAAACCGCCTGCAAACCCAGCGAAAGCAAGCCCCGACATCGCTTTTGGAGCCGCCGCAACCCGCGCTTGCGTCCCGCTCCCATTTCCTATATAAACATTGATGTCAAAGTAAGTTGATTCGCAGGAGATGCTCCATGCCGTCGGCCGTTCCCACCCCGTCCGATCTCCATATCGAAAAGCGCGACCTCAAATTCGGGCGCGATACGCCGCCACCGCGCTGGTGGCACAGCGGCGATCCCGGCCGCACCGCCTTCTTCAACGCCCTCTCCTCGACCTTCCCGGTCGGCGAGAAGTTCTTCATGACCTCTGTGCGCCACTATCGCGACGATACACCGCAGCCGCTGCGCGCCCAGATCGACGATTTCCTCTACCAGGAATCGATGCATTCGCGCGAACATGTCGTGTTCAACCGCCAGGCCGAGGACGCCGGTTTCGACATCGCCTCGGCAGAGGATCGCGCGCGCCGGACGATCGCCTGGGTCAAGCGCCGCTCGCCGATCCAACAGCTCGCCGCGACCTGCGCACTCGAGCATTTCACCGCGACGCTCGCGCACGACGCGCTCGCCAATCCCGAACATCTCGGCGGCGCCGCCGACGAAGCGCGACAGCTCTGGCGCTGGCACGCGATCGAGGAGATCGAGCACAAGGCGGTGGCGTTCGACACCTATCTCCACGCCGCGCGGCGCATGACGCGGTTCCGCCGCTGGCTCAAGCGCTGCGCGGTGATGTGCGTGACGACGATGCGCTTCCACTATGTCATCTTCCGCAACACCGCCGACCTGCTCCGCCAGGACGACCGCAACGATTTCGCGACCTGGCGGGTGCTGCTCGGTTGGCTCTATGGCCGCCACGGGCTGATGCGCGCGCTGCTGAAGGGCGTCTTCACCTATATGAAGCCCGGTTTCCACCCGTGGCACGTCGACGACCGACCGCTGCTCGCCGAGGCGCTGGCGCTGCTCGAAGCCGCGAAGCCGAAAGGGCTCGCAGCATGAAGCGGATCCTTGTCTCGCTCGCCGCTGTTGCTCTCGCCGTTCCTGCTGGCGCATCGGCCACCGACATCATGGGAGTCTGGGCGACCGGCAGCGAAGGCGGACGCGTCGAAATCTATCGCTGCGGCAAGGCGCTGTGCGGCAAGATCGTCGATGCCAAGCGGCTGCGCGCCAACCCCGATCTGCGCGATGTGCGCAATTCGGATCCGAAGCTCCGCCAGCGCAAGCTCAAGGGCCTGGTCGTGCTTCAGGGTTTCTCGGGCGGCCCGCGCGAATGGAAGGGCGGTCCCGTCTACGACCCCGAATCGGGCGACGGCGCGGGGCGCGGCCAACTCAAGCTGCTCGCCAACGGCACGCTCGAGCTAAAAGGCTGCGTCGCGGTCTTCTGCCGGACCAAGATCTGGACGCGGCCCGCCAGCCGCTCGGTCGACTAGTTCGAAGACCTGCACCGTCGGTCCGCTGCTCTCGCCCGGTACCGCGCGCGCCGTGAAGCGCAGCCGGGCGCCGGCGAGCAAATGGTCGTAGCGCGCGAGTTCCGCGCGATAACCGATGCGGTCGGCGCGATAGCGCAGATGGTTCGTGACGATCGCAAAATCGGCGCGGCAGCTTTCGATCCGCGCCATCGCGACATGCCCGACATCGACGACCGCCCCGCCGCCGCGCGTGCGGTCGACCTTCGAATTGCTCACCCGCCCGGCAAGAAGGTCGCGCACCTCGACGCAGCCGGCCGACCCCATCGGAAAGCGCAAAGCAAAGGGGTCGCCGAGCAGGTCGAACGCGGCATGCTCGATCAAGATGCTGCTGCCGGGCGGAGCGTTGGCCCGCAGCCAGGCCGAAGCCATCTGGCGCGTGTCGTGCCGGCGCTCGGTCGCTTCGCTGCGCGCGGTGCCGATCATCGGCAGCAACAGGAGCGCCAGCGCAAGCGGCAAAGCCGCGCTCCGCATCCGGTGAGCGGGGAGCAAATCCGCCAGCCCGCACAGCGCGCGCGCCACGGCGATGGCGACAAAGGGCAATAGCGGCACGATCCAGCGCTCCCAGCGCAGCGACTGCGCGCTGATCATCGCGAGGAACAACAGGCCGAAGGGCAGCATCACGATCGTCCACCGCCGCCTGCTGCCCGCGCCCCAGGCCATCCCGAGCGCCGCCAGCGCCAGCCCGGCAAAGCCCAACGACGACAGCAGCGCCCCCCCGACATACCAGCCAAGATTGCCGAAAAACCCCTCCCCGGTCGCGCCGGGATGCAGCGGCCGCGCCTCGCCCGACAGATTCTGCACCACCGTCGCGTGGTCGAGCAGCAGATAGGGCGACACGACGACCAGCGTGAGCGCCGCCGAAACCATCAGCAACAAGGGCCCGAGCCAGTCACGCTCGCCCCCGGCGCGGCGTCCGGCCCAGGCGCAGAGCGCGGTTACGCCGACCGCGGCCGCGGGCCATTTGGTCGCGCAAGCCAGCCCCGCGCATAGCCCCGCGACCAGATAGTCGCGCCGCCGCCCGTGTTCGGCGATCGTCAGCGCCGCCAGCGCGGCGAGCAGGATGAAGACGCTCGCCTGCACGTCGGTGCGGATGATCTGCGAATATTCGATATGCACCGGATTGACCGCCAGCACAGCCGCCGCGACCAGCCCGACTCGCGTTCCGCCCAGCCTTTTGCCGAGCCGCCAGGTCAGCCAGACGCACAGCAATCCGCAGGCGACGATCATCAGGCGCGCGGGCAGGAACAATATGCCCGGGTCGGCATAGACCGCCGCCGCCAGCGCATCGGCGTCGGCGTAGCGCCCCGTCGCGATACCGATCCCGGCGACACTCGCGATGACCAGCACGAGCGAATAGAGCGTCGTCGTCCCCGGATGCCCGAACCAGCCGGGGTTCAGGCTCTGCTTGTCGAGCATCTCGAGCGCGGTCGTGACGAACAGTGCTTCGTCGGGATCGTTGAGCGCGGGCAGCCCGAAACCCACGCCGTCGAGGCGCAACACAAGCGCGGTGAGCAGGATCGCGAGCAGCGCCGCGCGTTCGAGCCAGCGCTGCCGGGAAGCGGGGGCCGCCATCTCAGTCGGCGCTGGCGAGCGTGAGCATATTGCCGAGCCGCAGCCCGACCGGCCAGCGCGGCAGCGGCAGCCGCACCTCGCGCAGCCCCGCCGCCTGCAACGCCTGCCGCCCGAGAAAGTCGACCGGAAAGACGTTGCGGCTGCGCTTGACGCGAACGCTGCCATAGCCCGCCTGCCGCAACTGTCGCCCGATCGTGCGCGGGTTATAGAGTTGCGGATGCTGGAGGCAGAAGACCGGCCAGCGGCGCCCGAGCAGGCGGCGCATTGCCGAGCGCTCGTTGTGCGTCACGATCATCAGCACCCCGCCCTGCCGCAGCTTCGCCCGCACCGCGCGCAGCATCGGCGCTGGGTCGAGCAGGTGGTCGAGCACATGCACCATCGCGGCGAGGCTCACCGAAGCATCGGGTACCGCCGACAGGTCGGTCATATCGGGCTGGATCGTCGTCGGCATCGCGCCCACCGCGCGGCGCAGTTCGGCATGTACGGAGCGATTGGGCTCGAACAGCCAGAAATGGCGGAAGCGCCCGCGCCGCGCGGCTTCGCGCGTCAGATGACCGACGTCCGGGCCGATCTCCAGATAGGCGCCGCCCGCGACCACCGACGGCGCAATATCGTCATAATAGCCGCGCTGGGTCGCGACGATCGCGCTTTCGGGGACCACCGCCATGTTCGGCAGCATCGCCGAATAGAGCTGGGTCAGCTGGCGCTGGTCGAAGAAGTGGCGGTTGTAGAGCTGCTCGCAATCCGCGCAGCGATGATAGGTGAAGAAGCGGCGCTCCTGGTCGATGCCGTACCAATAGGGATGCAGCTCGCGGAACGAGCAGGCCTCGGCGCGCGGCGCGCTCGCGACCTCCTCGCGCGCGTCGTGCGATCCGCAGAGCGGGCAGGCGCGGTCGCGAATGGCCGGCGCGCTCATCGCACGCCATGGTCGCGAAAGGTGACGCGGCTGTGCCAGAACCAGCTGCCCACGATCAGCACCAATGTGAAGCCGATCTGCGCGATCGCCGGCGGCACCCCGCCCAGCTCGACGAGCAGAGGCAGCGCCGCCCAGTTGGCGGCGTAATTCACCGCATAGAAGCTGGAGAAGGTCCCGAATTCGCGCAGCAAATCGCCGCGCGTACGGAACACGCCGAGCTTGTACGTCGCGAAGGCGAAGCACAGGCAGACGATCTGCGCCACGCCCAGCGCGACGAGATAATGGGTGCGGAACTCGGGCACCGCCCAAAGCAGCAGCGGATAGAAGGCGAGCCCGAAGGCGGTGTTGAGCGCCCCCGCGGCGAGGAAGCGTAGCGGCTTGCCCAGGCGGAGGAAGCGCACCGTCATGATCTGGCTCATGCCTCGTCCATCAGCGCGATGCGCATGTTCGCCGCGAGTTCTTCGCGCGGCAGGAAGGGCGACAGGTCCTCGAGCGCGGGCGAGGTGATGCGCCCGTCGGGATGCTGTTTGGCGCCGAGCTTGGGCGCGAAGCCGACATGCTCGTCGGCCATGATCTCGCAAAAGGCCGGGCCGTCCGCGGCGAGCGTCGCCGCAATGGCATCGCCGAGTTCGGCATGGCTCGCCGCGCGCGTGTAGGCGAAGCCGAAGGCCGTCGCGATCTTCGCAAAATCGGGGAAGGTGACGTTGCTCTTCGGCCCCCCGCCGACTTCCTGCCCGTTGAAGAAATTGCGCTGGGTCTGGAAGATCGAGACATAGCCGCTGTTGTTGATCAGGATGACCTTCACGGGGAGATTATAGCCCGCGATCGTCTGCATCTCCTGCAAATTCATCATGATGCTGCCGTCGCCCGCGATCGCGACGACGCGCTGCCGGCCCTTGGTCGCGGCGCAGACGCCGATCGCTGCGGGCAGGTCGTAGCCCATCGTCGCGCAGCCCGAATTCGTCCACAGCCGCTGGCCGTGCTTGAGCTGCGCCGCCTGGAACCCGACGACGCACGCGCTGCCATTGCCGGTCACGACGATATCGTCGGCGCCGAGCTGCGCGAACAATTCGTCCATCGCGACATAGGGATGCACGAGCACGTCATGACCCCGATATTCGGGGAGCACCGCCGGGAAGGCCGCGACGCGCCCGCGCGCCCAGCCGAGCCACTCGCGCTGCGTGTCGCTCGGCCCGGCGTAGGGCTGCGCGAGCAAGGCCGGGATCAGCTCGGCAAGGTCCGCGGTCACCGGCATGTCGGGGACGACGGTCGGTTTGGCCAGTTCGACGGGGTCGATGTCGACCCAGATCTTGTATGCTTCGCGCGCGAAGCTTTTCCAGTTGTAGCTGACCTGCCGGATGTTGAGCCGGCTGCCGAGCACGAGCAGCAGGTCGGCGCTCTGCGTCACCATATTGCCGCCGCGGTCGCCGACGGTGCCAGGCTTGCCGCAGTTCAGCGGGTGCTCGGTCCACAGCGCGTCATGCGCGTTCCAGCCGGTCACCACGGGCACACCCAGCCGCTCGATCAGCGTCAGGAATTCGGCATGCGCGCCGCTCAGCCGCACCCCGCTTCCCGCGAACACCACCGGGCGCTCGGCCTCGGCGATGCGCGCCAATATCGCCGCCGCGACCGCGTCCAGATCGTCGCGCTTCCAGGGCTCGTCGAGTTCGGCGGGATCGAACCCCGGCAGCAGATCCTCGGGGTCGATCTTCGCCGCCTGCACGTCGAGCGGGATGTCGAGCCACACCGGCCCCGGCCGCCCGCTGGTCGCCAGATGCAGCGCCTTTTCCAGATGATAGCGGATCGACCGCGGATCGGTGACCATATGGACATATTTGGTGATCGGCCGCACCAGTTCTTCGATATCGAGTTCCTGGTCGCCATATTGGCGCAGCGGCAGGCCGGTGTGACGCACCGTCGTCTCGGTCTTCACCTGCCCCGAAATCACCAGCATGCCGATCGAGTCGACATAGGCGCCATAGACACCGGTGATCGCGTTGGTACCGCCGGGCCCCGAGGTGACGTTGACGACCGCGAGCCGGTTGGTGAGCCGGTAATAGGCCTCGGCCGCCATCGACAGCGCCTGTTCGTGATGCGTGAAGGTCGTCGTCAGCGCGGGATGCGTGCCCAGCGAATGGTTGAGGTGCATCGCGCCCCCGCCGGTCAGCATGAAGACGTCGGCGATGCCCTTATCGGCAAGGAACTGGGCGACCCAGTCGGAGAGCTTGATCTGGCTCATTGTTTCCATCCATTGAAGATTGCGGTGCGGCGGATCGCCGCATCGAGGGAGGTTGTCGGCGCGACGCCGAGCCGATCGCGGACCAGCGCGGTCGAGGGCACGTAGCGCCCGGGGTTCCACCCGGCGTCCGCGCGACCGAGAACCTCGACCCCGGGCCCGCCGAGCACCGCGGCGGTGCGGCGCGCGAGATCGGCGATCGACACCGCCTCCTCGGACCCCATGTTCCACGTCGCGGCGCGCGGCGCGCGCAGCAGCATCAGCCACAGCCAGGCGGCGAGGTCGGCGACGTAGAGATAGGAGCGCACCGCGGTTCCCGCGCTTTCGATGCGGATCGCGCGTCCCGCCATCGCGTCGCGGATGAAGTTGCCCGCGGCGAAATGGATGTCGAGAGAGAGTAAGGGGCCAAGCAGCGCAAAGATGCGTGACGTCACGACGTCGAGTCCGAACTGCTTGCCATAAATGGCGCAGAGCAGTTCGGCGGCGCGCTTGCCCTCGCCATAGGCCGATTTGGGGTCGCGCGGATCGGGACCGCCGAACCAGTCCTCGGCGACATGGGTTACCTCCCACGGCTGCGCGCCATAGACCGCGCCCGAGCTCAGGAAGAGCATCCGCCGCGCCCCCCGCTCGACCGCGAGGTCGAGCGCGTTCCGCGTACCCATGACGATCGTGTCGAACATCCGCCGCGGGTCATGGGCGTTGAGATAAGCGCTGGCATCGGTCGCCGCGTGGATGACGTGGGTGAAGCTACCCGGCGGCGCGACGAAATCGCAGACATCGCCCGTAACGAACTGGAATCGCTTGGCCAGGTGCGGCGCCCTCGCGGCGAAAGCGGCAGGATCGCGGCTCAGGATCACCACCTCGGCATCGCAGTCCGCCTGCGCCAAAGCTTCGAGCATCCAGCGCCCGATGAAGCCGGTCCCCCCGGTCATGAAGATGCGCGCGCCGTTCAGCCCCGCCCAGTACGGCGCGAGCTGGCGGTCGATCGCGGCCAGGTCTTCGGCGAGCAAATCTTCGGCCAGGATCATGCCGCCACCAGCCCCAGCGACGGCCGGTCGCTGCGATGCGCACGCACGACGCGCGCGATGCTGTCGAGCGCCAGCGCGCCGACCAAAATCACGATCAGCCCCGGCCGGATGAAATGCCCCGCGGTCAGCCCGAAGCTCGCGGTCACCGTGCGCTCGCCGAGCCAGCTGGTGCCGGTCACGTCGAGCACCGTCGCGAGCGGCCAGTCGCCGACGAGGCAGAGCAGATAGGCGCAGGCGATCGCTATGATCGGCCCCGCGCCCTTCCAGGGCTCCAGCAGCACGAGGAAGATCAGGAAGAGCTGGGTATAGCCGCCGGGCGATTGCGTCGCCAGATAGGCGCCGAGCAGGATCGCCGCGATGCGGTGCGCGGGCAGCGTCTTGGGCTGCAGCCATGCCGCCGCCAGCGCCGCGAGGGCGAGCAGCTGTGCGGAACGGATCACGATCGGCACCAGAAATTCGATCGTCTCGATCAGCCGCGACGGCACGAATTGCAGCAGCGGAATGTCGAGCGTGCGGAACATGAGGAGCGGCGCATAGCTCGTTGAATAATTGACCTCGTTCCACACCTGCCCGCCCTGGAAGACGACCCAGTTGGCGGTGTTCGATGCGAGTTCCATCGGCGTCCCCGACCCGACGAGCGCGAGCGTGACCAGATAGAGCGCGATCGTCGCAATCCCGGCCATTTCGAGCGTCCGCCAGTCGCGCTTCAGCGCATGCGCGAGCATCGGCAGCACCAGATAGGGCTTGAAATTGATCGTCACCGCCG
The DNA here is from genome assembly GCF_001468285.1 of Sphingopyxis sp. HIX. Lineage (GTDB taxonomy): Bacteria > Pseudomonadota > Alphaproteobacteria > Sphingomonadales > Sphingomonadaceae > Sphingopyxis. Next base: position 63,695 of record NZ_LNSB01000005.1, read on the forward strand.
CCGCGAACCAGCGCCACGGCTTCGACGCGGTGATCGGGCCATGCGCGATCATGAAGAAGGCGAAGGCGACGAGGATCAAATTGCCACGCTCGAGCGTGAACAGCATCGGCAGCCCCAGCGCGATCGCCGCCGTCCGCATCGGCGCGGTGCGGCGGTCGAGGCGGCGGAAGCATATCCACGCCAGCACCACGTCGATGACGTAGAAGGCATAGATGGTCGAGCGCGCCAGCCAGTCGCAATCGCGCGCGTAAAAGGGCGATTGCAGGTAACAGCCCGGCAGGCTCGTCGCATCGAGGAAGACGAAGGACAAGGGCGGATAGATGCTCCGCCACACGTCGTAGATGCCGCGGTTGTTTGCCCAATAGGCGGTGTTGAACCAGTCCATGAAGCTATCGTTGGTGTCGAACACGAAGGGCTGCGGCAGGTAACCGAACTCAACGAAAAAGCGCAGCGTCCACGCAAAACTCGCCGCGACGGCGAGCGCGAGCAGGGCTTCCGGGACCAGCGGAAGCAGACGGACGCGCGGCGCGCTCACGGGCGGCGGATCAAAGTGCGCGCCGCGGGCAACGCGCGGTCGGCGGGGAAACCCAGCCGTTCTTCCTCGATCACCAGCGGCACGTTGCGACTGCGCTCGCCGAGCATCCGCACCTGCTCGCCGATCAGCCCGAGGAAGAGCAGCAGCACTGCGAAGAGCGCGAAGCCGAGCGCAAGCCCGAGCAGCGCCCACACCGGGCCGCCGAACGGCACCGCGATCAGCCCGCCCGCAAGCAAGGCGAAGGCCAGCAGTCCGATATAAACCGACAGGAACAGCGGCAACCGCAGCAGCGACTTCGCCGACCCCGCCAGCCCCGACAGCGCGAAAGAGGCGAGCGCCGCAAAATCATTCTTGCTCTCCCCTGCCGCGCGCTCGGGCCGGTCGAAGGGCACCAGCGCCAGCCGGAAGCCGCTTTCGACCACCATGCCGCGAAAGAAAGGCTCGGGCTCGTTCCACGCCGCCAGCGTGTCGATCACCGCGCGGTCGAACAACCCGAAACCCGTCGCGCCCGGGATCACCGGATAATCGCCGAAGCGCTGCAGGAAGCCGTAACCGATATGCCGCACCGCGAGCAGCACCGGCGACGCCTTCTCCGAGCGCCGCTGCCCCAACACCACCTCGGCCCCCGCGCGCCACTGCGCGACAAAGGCGCCGATCAGCTCGGGCGGATCCTGGAAATCGGCGCACATGCCGATCACCGCGCGCCCCTCGGCCTGGTAGAGGCCATAGGTCGGCGAGCGCATCTGCCCATAATTGCGGTTGTTGAGGATCGCACGCACCCGCGGGTCGGCCGCGCACAGCGCGCGCATGATATGGCGCGTGCCGTCGGTCGAGCCATTGTCGATCAGGATCACCTCGTGCCGCGCAACATGACGCTCGGCCTCGGCATTCACCGCGGCGACGATCGCCGCGACATTCTCCGCCTCGTTGAAGCAGGGAATGACGATCGAGAGTTCGGGATGCCCCTCCCCGTCGCTCATGCCGCGCGCTTTCCGAACAGCCTGATCCCCGTCGCGGGCGCATAGATTTCAGTGAAGATCGCGCCGAGGATCACCAGTGCGAGCAAGGCCAGCGCGGCGATGTTGTATTTGCGATCGGCATCGAGCCGCGGCGCTTCCAGCACCTGCACGCTCGACGCGGTCTCGCCCGCCAGCGTTTCGACCGCGACCTCTTCGGACGAGCGCGCATAGACCTCGTACAGCGCCTGCGCGAAACGATAGTCGCGGTAGCGGTCGAGATATTCGCCCGACACCTCGCTGAGCCCCGCGACATTGGGGCCCGCCGCGCCCGCCGCCGGGGTCGCGCTGCGCGCGATCTGCGCGCGCAGCGAGGCGACTTGCGACTGCACCGCCATCAGCTGCGGATTTTCGGGGCCCTGGAATTTCTGGAGTGTCGTCAGTTCGACCTGCTTCGCCTGCAATTGCGCCTCCAGCCCCGCACGCACCGACAACGCCGAGCCGAGCTCGGCCTGCGGCTCGGCCAGCCGGTTGCGGCGGCGGAATTCGTTCAGCGCATTTTCGGTCGCGGTGACGCGGTCGGCGGCCTCGCGGAAACGCTGCATCACCACCGCGCGCTTGCGCTCGACGCGGTCCTTGCCCAGCGCGACGATGCGGTTGCTGATCGCCTCGACATAGGCGCCCGTCAGTTTCTCGGCCTCATCGGCGTCGCGCGTGCGCACTTCGATCTCGATCATCCCGCCGGTCAGCGAGTGGACGTCGACCTTCTTCGCCAGCGCGACGCGCGCGCTCCGTTCGGAGCCATAAGCGCCCGGCCCGGCGAGCTTCAGCTTTTTGATCACCCGGTCGGTGACCTCGTCGCTGCGTCCGACCGCGAGATACATGTCGATCTGCTGCTTCGCGCCGCCGAACAGCGAGGCGAAGCCCTGGAGCTGGCCGCCGAGCGCATTCATCATCGACCCGAGCCCGATGCTGTTGCTGTCCTGCGGCAGGATTTTCGCGCGCGCGACATAGGGCTGCGGAAAGACGGTGAGCACCGCCAGCACCAGCGCGGCGATCGCATAGGCGCGGCGGCGCCACCTCGGATCGGCGACCATCACGAGAACGCGGCTCATTTCGCGAGCGCCGCGACCGAGGCCGCCCCGACCAATCCGCTGAACAAGGTGCCGGTGATGTCGCGCAGCCGCGCCCAGAATTCGCCGCGATTGGCGTCGATCGGCACATAGACGAGGTCGCCGGGCAGCGCGGGCGCGCGCAGCGCCTTCTTGCCGCCCGCCAGCACCGTGCCGTTGGCGCGCACGACGAACACCTCGCTCTTGTCGCCGATCGTCTGGATGCCGCCCGCCGAGGTCACGAAATCGCCGACCGTCGCGCCCGGGCGGTAGGCGAAGGACGCCGGGCTCGGCACCGCGCCGAACACGCCGACCGTCACCGGCCGCGCGGGCACATGGACGACATCGTTATTCTCGAGGATCAGGTCGGCAGGCAAGGCCGCGGCGTCGACCGGCAGGTCGAAGACCAGCCGCCCGTCGGGCTCGCGGCGGCGGAGCTGATCGACGATATTCTCGATCAACGCCAGATTGCCCGGCTGGACGAGCTGCGCGCGCTGGACCGAGGTCACCGGCTGCGCCGCGAGCAGCAATTCGACATCGTCGATCGCGCGGTCGTAGCTCAGGCGCTGCTGGTGCTTGACGCTCTCGCGCGTGATCACGCTGGCATAGGGGAAAGCTTCGCTCGTGAGCCCTCCCGCCTGCGCGACGACGTCGGCCATGCGTGTGCCCGGCTGGACATAATAATGGCCGGGCTTGACCACCTCGCCGCTCAGCGTGACGAGCACGGGCTGCTGGCGCAGCGGCCGTGCGATGCCGATGTTCGACAGCAGGCGGATGACATCGCCGCGCTTCGCTTGGCGGCTGCCCGCCTCGGTCGCCGAAATCTCGCGCCAGCCGGCACTGTCTGGGTTAATCGCGTTGAGCAGCATCAGCCGCCCGTCGTCGGCGACGCTGTTGACGCCGCCGGCATAGACGATCGCGTCGGTCAGCGTCTCGTCGGGGGCGAGCTCGAAGATCGCCTCGCGATTGGCGCTGCCGATCACCGCGACCTCGGCACCGACCGGCGCGACATGGATGACGTCGCCGTTCTGCAACATCGCGTCGCCGCGCTTGTCGCCCTTCAAGAGCAGGTCGTAGAGGTCGAAGTCCGAGACGATTTGCCCGCCGCGGCGCAGCTGGATCGAGCGATAGCTGCCGCCCGAAGCGGGGCCACCCGCCGCGAGCACGACATTGACGAGCGTCGACAGGCTGCTCGCGGTGTAGGAGCCCGGCCGCGCCGCGAAGCCGGTGACATAGACGGTGATACCGTGCAGCTTCGCCACCCCGACCTCGAGGTGGAAGCCGCGGTACTGGCGCGACACTTCGCGCTCGATCACGCCATGGACGTCGCCGTAACGTACCCCGCCGACGCGGATCGCGCCGACGCGCGGAACGAAGATGCGCCCCTCACCATCGACGACCAGCCGCAGCCCCGACGCCTGCACCGATCCGGTAAGCCCAAGCAGCAGCTCGTCGCCCGGATTGATGCGATAGTCGGGCGGGATCGCGGTCGTCGGCGGCGCGGTGAAATCGCGCGATGCCGGCGTCAACAGTTCCGAGCCGAAACGGCGCAGCGGCTTGCCCGCGATGCGCGAGACCCAGGTTTCGAATTCATTGGCCATCGGTGCGGGCGGAATGGCCGCGGGGCGCCGCGCCGGGTCGGCGGGCACATCCGCGGGCGCGGGGGTGTCGATCACCGCGGGCTCGACCGGCGCGATCTCGACCGGCGGCACCGCGATCTGCTCGGCCGCGCCGCGGTTCGCCGCATTGTCGATCGCGCCACCGCCGACGGGCGGGGCGAGCTGCGCCGACACGGGCGTCAGCGCGATCAGCGCCAGCAGCCCCGCTGCCAGCGGCTTCCACTTCGAAATCATCGGTCCACTACTTCCATTTCGGCCAGCCCGGCTTCGGCGCCGAGCAGCAGGTCGGCGGCCGCCTGCCACAGATCGGGGGTCGCGGCGGCGAGCATACCCTGCCCGCTCCCGCCGACGCGGTAGGGGCGGCCGTCCCAATGCGTCGCCTTGCCGCCCGCCTCGGTCAGGAACAAAGCGCCCGCGGCATGGTCCCACGGCAGGATGCGCTGGAACAGCGCGATATCGTCCTGCCCCAGCACCAGTCGCGGATAGCTTTCGGCGGCGCAGCGCGGCACCGGGCGCACGTCAAGCTGCGCCGCGGCGGCATGGACGCGCGCGCGCCGTTCTTCATCCATGAAATGCGTGCCGAGCGCGGCGCGCGGGGGCGTTCGCGACGCACGCCGCGCGGGCACCGGCGCGCCATCGCAGGTCGCGCCCTTGCCGCGCTCGGCATGGCACAGGCGCCCCGCGAGCGGATCGTAGATCCACGCGCTCAGCGGCTCGCCATCCTCGACCAGCGCGACCATCATGCCGAAGGGCGCCCGCCCTTCGGCAAAGTTGGCGGTGCCGTCGAGCGGGTCGATCAGCCACACCAGCCCTTCACCGATATTCGCGAGCAGCCCCGCGTCGCGCGCCGCGGCTTCCTCGCCGACGATGCGCGCGCCGAGCCCGAGCGCCGCGAGGCCGTCGGCCAATCGCACTTCGCTTTCGCGATCGACGATCGTGACGATCTCGCCGGGGCTCTTCTCGTCGATCTCCTCGGGTGCGAGCAGGCGGAAACGCGGCATCACCACGTCGCCCGCGACCTCGCGCAAGAGGAGCGAAACCTGCTCGCGAAGCGGCATCGGCGTCAGGCCGCGACCGTCAGGCGCGGACGCTTGGCGGCACTGCTGCGTTCTTCCATCATGCGGATGCGCGGCAGGTCCTCGTCGGCGATGACGCTGTAATATTCGCGCTTGTTCTGCAGCCAGGCGAGTTCGAAGGCGACGGCGTTGGCGACCCCGGCCTCGAAGCCAGCGCTTTCGACCGCGGCGCCGTCGAACACGACTTTGCGCGTCTCGAAACGGTCGAGCCGCACGCTGCGGATTTCGCGGAGCGCCGCGGCCGCCGCGACCGCGACCGACCCGCCGACGACCAGCTCGAGGTCATGGCTGGCACAGGCCTGCGCGGCGACGAGCACCGCGTCGGTGATCGCGCGGTCGTTGATCGCATCGCGCGCCATCCCGCGCGACAGGGTGAAATCGACGCGCCCGAAGACGATGCCGTCGATCTCGCGCGCCAGCGGCAGCATCGCATCCAGGTTCTGCAGCGTCGTCTCGGTCTCGAGGTTGAACAGCAGGTTCGTGTCGCCGCGGTCGGCGCCATAGACCTTGCGGCCGGCATCGACGAATTTCGACAGCGCATAGGGCGTCTCGACCATCGGCGCGATGATATAGTCGGCGCCATAGAGCTTCGACGCGTGCAGGTCGGTCACCGCCTCGCAGCCGCCGATCTTGAGCGCGAATTTGAGGTCGGCGCGCCACGTCAGTTCGAGCAGGCGGAGCAGCTCGTCGGGGCGCGTGCCCTCGGCCTCGAACTCGGCCTTGACGGCGACGACCCCATAATGGTCGCGGCCCTTTTTCAGCATGTCGAGCATGCGTTTCTCGGTGGCATTCATGTGGGCGTCTCCCTTCGATGAAAAGGCTGTTGTCATCGGTAAAGACGAACGAGCGCCGCACTTTCCGTAACGATTCCGTCAGAAAAATATTTCCTCCTGCCGATCCAAGGGTGGCGTCGAACGGCTCCGTCATTACAGGAAATGCCCGTGCCCCCGGCCCTTCGCCCGACCCTCGCGCTGATGCTGCTCCCGCTATTGGGCGGCGCCTCCTATGCGGAAGGGACCACCCTCCCCTCGGGCGAAACCAGCGGGCAACTTATGGCCGGATGGAGCGCTCCCGAACCCACTCCGGCGCCCCCGATCGTGATCCAGGAACCCCGCGCCAAGCAGGTCGCCACGAAGGGGTTGATCCGCCTGTCGTCGGGTTTCGGCGTGCGCACCGATCCCATCGACGGCGGGCGCCGCGCGCACCACGGGCTCGACATTCCCGGCGGCGCGGGCACCCCGATCCTCGCTTCGGCGCCCGGGCGCGTTGCTTTCGCAGGACCCGCGGGCGGTTACGGTCGCATGGTCGAGATCGACCATGGCGGCGGGCTCGCAACGCGCTACGCACATCTGTCGCAGATCCTCGTCGCGCGCGGTCAGGCGGTCTCGCTGCAACAGCCGATCGCGCTGATGGGCTCGACCGGCCGTTCGACGGGCAATCATCTGCATTTCGAGGTGCGGCTGAACGGACGTCCCACCGACCCGCTCGGCTGGTTCGGCGCCGCTCCGCCGGCGCCCACACCCCGCAGCATGACCGTGCAGGCGCCCGCCGCGCCGCATGTCTCGCAATTCGCCAGCCGGCGTACGCCGGCGGCTTCCTCGACCCCCGCCCTCCCCGGCGGCGAGCAGGCGCGCTGAGCGATGACCGGCGGGGCCACGGCGACGAGCCTGCAGCAGGTGCTCCAGTGCGAGCGGAACCGGCTGATCCGCTTCCTCGCCGCGCGCGGCGCAGGCGACGAAGCCGAGGATCTGTTCCACGAGCTGTGGCAGAAGGTGGGCGCGCTGACCGACAGGCCGGTCGGCGAACCTTTATCCTATCTCTTCCGCGCGGCCGAAAATCTGGTCCGCGACGTGCGCCGCGCCGCCGCCAGCCGGGGCCGCCGGCACCAGGACTGGCACGACCTCGCCGATGCGCCCGCCGAGCGTCCCCATGGTGAGCGCGCGCTCGTCGCGCGCGAGCAGCTCGCGGCGATCGAGGCCGCGCTCGCCGGGCTCGGACCGCGCGTCGATGCCATTTTTCGCCGCTACCGGCTTGACGGCGTCGGTCAGGCCGATATCGCGGCGGAATGGGGGATCAGTCTGAGCTCGGTCGAAAAGGACCTGCAAAAGGCGTATCGCACGCTGACCGAACTAAAGGCGCGTTTCGATGCGGAATAGGCTTGCCCGCTTCGTCATGGGGTAAATCCCGTCGAAACAGGGAAGTGGGGAATGCCGACGCATCCATCTGAGCTGAACGAGGCCGCCCGGCATTGGGCGATCCGCGTCGGCGACCCCGCTTTCGACGACTGGGATGCGCTGACCAAGTGGCTGGAGGCCGATCCCGCGCATCTCGCCGCCTATGAAGCCGCGATTGACGGCGCCGACTGGGCGGCCGCCGTGCTGAAGCCGAAGGCGTCGTGAGCGAAACCGGCGCCGCACCGCTGCTCAAGGACCTGCTCGGCCCGGCGGCGCTCGCCAGCATCGCCGATGCGGGCACCGCCGCCTCGCCGCGCTTCGACCGCGCCGCTTTCCTGACCGCCGCCTCCGACGGGATCGACGCGCTGTCGATCATGGAGCGCGTGCGCCATATCGCCGCAGCACTCGTCCCCGCGCTGCCCGCCGACTATTCCGCCGCGCTCGACATTTTGCGCGCGATGGCGCCGCGGCTGTCGGGCGGCTTCCAGACGGTCGCGATCACCGACTATGTCGCGCAGCAGGGCCTAGGCGATTTCGACGCGTCACTGGCGGCGCTCGCCGATCTCACGCGCTACGGCACCGCCGAATTCGCGATCCGGCCCTTCCTCGCCGCCGACACGCCGCGCACGCTCGCCGCGATGCAGCGCTGGACGGCGAGCGACGACGAGCATGTCCGCCGCCTCGCCAGCGAAGGCTGCCGCCCGCGCCTCCCTTGGGCCGCGCGCGTGCCCGCGCTCAAGGCCGACCCGGTGCTCGGCGCGCCGATCCTCGAGGCGCTGAAGGCCGATCCTGCCGTCTATGTGCGCAAGTCGGTCGCCAACCATCTCAACGACATCGCCAAGGACCGCCCCGACTGGCTGCTCGATCGGCTGGCAGGCTGGTCGCAGGACGATCCCGCAACGCGCTGGATCGTCCGCCACGCGCTCCGCACGCTGATCAAGGCGGGCGATCCGCGCGCGCTGGCGCTGATCGGGGTCGGGCATGGCGCCGAGGTCGCGGTGCATCGCTTCGCTGTCGATCCGGCGACGGTACGGCTGGGCGAGCAGATTGCGATCGCAGCTGAACTCGCCTCGACTTCGACGGAAATGCAGCCGCTCGTGGTCGATTACCGCGTCCATTATGCCCGCGCGGGAGGGAAGAGTGCCGCCAAAGTGTTCAAATGGAAGGCAATCGATCTTGCCGCGGGCGAGACCGCCGCGCTGTCGATCCGCCAGACGATCCGCGATTTCAGCACCCGGCGCCACCATCCGGGACGCCACCGCATCGAGCTGATCGTCAACGGCCAGACGATGGCCGAAACCGCGTTCGACCTCGTCCCCGCCTGATCAGGCCTTCACGATCCGGAGCGCGATCCACGGCTTCGCGGGCAGCTTGATGCTCGGCCGCGCCGGGTCGTGGACGTCATATTCGTTGCGCCGCGCCATCCGGAACAGCCCCTCGACCGGGGTCACCGTCATGTTCCAGGTGTCGATGATGTCGATGCGATAGCTCTGCAGCGCCTTCTCGCCGCGTCCGGGCAGGACCACCGGCCATTCGGCGGGCGTGTTCGCGCCGAAATATTTGAGATAATAAGCGAATTCCTGGCCGCCGATATGATAGTCCCACCAGTGCTGGATCGGGTCGATCCCGGGCACCGGCCCCTCTTCCATGATCTTTTTGAGGAACGCCAGCCGCGGCGGGCTCGTCCCCTGCAGCCTGCCGCCCTGCCCCAGCCACGAATAATCGGCATTGCGATTGGGGTCATAGGTCTCGCTGTGCCCCACATAGGTGCCGCCGACCAGCCCCCACCAGAAGCGCTCGACCATCTGTTCGCCGGTCAGTCGGCCCCAGCGCTTGTCCGAATTGCCCTCATAGACGACCTCGTCGAAAATCACGGGCTTGAGCGCGAAATCGCGGTGCAGCGCGGCACGGATGTCGTCGAGCACCGCGGCGCCGTTCTGGATGCTCGCGTGGGTGATCCACGGCTTGCGGTGGTCGTAATAGGTGTTGATCTGGTGGATCGAACGCAGACGGTCGTGCGGGTCGGCGGCGACCAGTATCTCGAACAGATGATCCCAGTCGGCCATCGTCTTGGTCTTGATATGGTCGTACTCGTTGCCCATCGACCACCAGACATGGCGGTACGCGCCCCAGCGCGCGGCGCAGTAGCGGACATAGCGCTCGTCGTCGGCGCGCTGCATGTCGTTGTAGCCGCGCTTCTCGTCATAGGGGTGATAGAGGATGACGTCGGCCTCGATCCCCAATTCGCCGAGGCGAATGATGCGGTCCTCGTAGCGGCGGAAATAGGCGGGGTCGAAGCGCGCCGGGTCCCAGTCGCGCGGGCCATCGCCCGTGCGCACGAAAGGATTGGTCGCAACCGATTCCACATTGGGGGTCACCAGCATCCGCATCTTGTTGAAGGGCGCGCCCTTCAGCGTCGCAATCGTCTCGGCGCATTTGGCGTCGGACTGCAGCGCCCAGGCGTAGCAGGTCGTTCCGATCTGGCGGAACGGCGTGCCGTCGGCATAAGCGAAATGATAGCCGTCTTTGGTCACCCGCACCGGGCCGCGATTGCCCTTCGCTGGCGCGATGCTGTCGAAGCTGCCCGTCTGACCATCCATCGCGCTGGCGTTGCTGGCGCTGCGCCAAGTCCAGCGACCCGTCTCGGGCGGGCTGAAGCGGATGCGATAGACGCCCTCGCCATCGTAAAAGCCCGGGACCGCAATCGCCTTGCCGCCGCTTTCGAAAGTCGCCGACAGTTCGACCTCGTCGAAGGGATTGCCCGCCGACGGCCCATCGAAGACCAGTTCGTACACACCCCAGCGCTCGGCGCGCTTGGCCCCTTGCGCAAGCGCCGGGCTCGCCGCCGCCGCGCCGGCGACGAGCCCGGCCGCGAGCATCTGCCGCCGCGAAATACTCATGCCGCGCGTTCCGCCTCGAGCTGTTCGAGCGACTTGCCCTCGTTGCGCGGCGCCCAGACGAAGCCGATCACGCCGCTGATCGCGAGGAAACCGACGAGGATCCAGGCCAGCGTGGTAAAGCCGGTGGCAGTAAGCCACGGCACGAAAAAGCTGAACACCCCGAGCGCGATGCGCACCACCGCGAACATCAGCCCCTGCGCGGTCGAGCGGAGCATCGTCGGGAACATCTCCGAACTCCACAGCTGGAAAAAGCTCTGCGCACCGAACCCGCCGCCGACCGACATCAGGAAGACGTGGACGATCGCGAGCGGCAAGGTGAGCGGGAAGAGCGCGAGCAAAGCCATGCCGACGACCTGCGTCACCGCCGAGATGCCGAACAGCAGCCGCTGGTTCACCCGGTCGGCGAGCTTCATGAAGATGAAGTAGATCGATCCCATGCCGAGCAGGAAGCTGAGCGCCAGCACCGCGACCGAAGTCGCCTGGCTCTGATCGCCGACGGTGCGCAGGATATAGGGGAAGAAGAAGCCGTTGGTTCCCGCCCACAGGTTCCAGAACAGATACATGCCGCTGAGGAAGGCCATCGATCCGATATGCTGGCGCGTGAAGAGGTCGCGGATGCGCCCCTGCTTCACCTTCGCCTCGCCGCGCTCCCCTGTTTCTTTGGCGTCGACCTCTTGCGCTTCGAGCCAGCGCCGCGATTCCTGCATCTTCGATCGCAGGAAGGTCAGCGCGATCGCGAGGATCGCGAGATGCGCGAAGACGATGCGCGCCGCAAGCATGCCGAGCGGTTCGAGGATGAGGAACATCACCAGCACCGCGACCGGGCCCAGATACCAGAGCACCTGCGCGACGCCGCTATGCTTGCCCCTTTTGTCGTCGGGCGCCATTTCGGCGATCAGCGACCAGGAGGCGGGAATGTCGGCGCCGACCGCGAGGCCGACGAGGAAGAAGCCGATGATCACCATCCACGCGTTCATCGCGAAGACCAGCCAGAGCATGCCGAACGCATAGAAGAGCATGTCGTACTGGTAGATCTTCTTGCGGCCCAGAAGATCGCAGAGCCGCCCGCCGATCAGCGCGCCGACCCCCGCCGAAATCGCATTGGGACCAAAGGCGCCGATCATGCCGATCAGGTCGGTGTCGAGCCGATACGCCTCGGCCCACAGCGCCAGCGCCGCCGATCCCGCGACAATCGACCCCGCGTCGATATAATTGGCGAGGCCGGCGAGGATGGTGTTTTTCCAGTCCTCGCGCTCGCTCCGTTCCGGCGCTGCGCCAGCCGCTTCACTCATTTTCGCCTCTCCGCCCGTCGATTCTTTGAAAAGTCTGTAGCAGCCGGGGCGGCGACGCGCGCCGCCCCGGTGCAAGGGACAGGGTCAGAACTTGGCCCGCACGCCGGCATAGAAGCGGCGGCCGATCGCGTCATAGGTCCCCGACGCGGTCGCGGCGTTGATGACATTGCCCGGCAGCCCCTGCCAGATCGCCGGCGCCTTCACGTTGAACAGATTGTTCGAGCCGACATAGAATTGATAGGCCTCGGACACATTCCATTTGAGCTGCAGGTCGGTGTAGACCTTGGGCGCGATGCGGAAGAACTTCTTGTCGGCGAGCGAACCGTCGGCGAGCAGGAAGCGGTTGCGATATTGATCGTCCAGATATTGCGGGCCGAGATACTGGTTCGAGAAGGTGATCCCGAATTCGCCGATCTCGTAATCGAAGGTCAGGCTGCCCTTGTCCTTCGGCGTGCCCACTTCGCCGAGCGTGGTGTCGATCGGGTCGCCCTCGAGCGGACGGCCGCCGTTCTTGAGCAGATGCGTCCACGCCGCGCTCATCGTCAGCGTGCCGCCGAAGAGCTGCTGGCGATAGCCGAGCGTGAAGTCGAGGCCCTCGGTGAAGGCACCGCCGCTGTTGACGAGGTCGCGGGTGATCAGTTCGATCGAGCCGACGCTGTACGGCGCCGCCGCCGCGTCGCGGCGATCGATGAACTGGCAGAAATCGTCGATCCCCGCGACGTAACATTTGCTGAGATAGACGTCAGCCGACGGCCGCGCGATCGCACCCTTCAGCTTGATGTTGAAATAATCGGCGGTGAAGACGAGGTTGCGCAGCGCGTCGATCGACACCGGGTTGATCACGACGCCCAGCGTGTAGGTCTTGCCCGTCTCCGGTTGGATATTGGCATTGCTGGTGCCGAGAACCGCGACGCCCTGCGTATCCGACTGGCTGAGCGTGAAGGTGCCGCCATTGGCGTTGATGTTCGCGAGGATCGAGGCATCGGCGCGGCACTTGATGCTCTTCGCGTCGTTGCTGGTCAGCGTCACGCCGACGCACGGGTCGTTGACCGTCGCAATGCCGACCGCACCCGGCGCGAAAAGCTCGCCGATATTGGGCGCGCGCACCGCATGCGCATAGACGGCGCGCAGGCGGATATCGCGGATCGGCGACCATTCGATGCCGCCGTTGTAGGCGTAGACCGTGCCGACGGTCGAATAGTCGGACACGCGGCCCGCGCCGCGGATCGTCAGGCTGCCCACCGCCGATTCCTTGAACACCGGGATCTGGATTTCGCCATAGGCTTCCTTGACGTCGAAGCTGCCCGCGGTGTCGGTCTGCTGGGTGAAGCCGTTGCGCGCGATGTTCGACAAGGGGTCGAAGATGTCGCGGCTCGACTCCTTGCGATATTCGGCGCCGACGGCGATCGCGATCGGCCCCGCAGGCAGGTCGAACAGCGAGCCGGTGAGGTTCGCCGACGCGACATTCTGCGTCTGCTTGGCGTTGTGGAGCAGGCTGGCCGCGACATATTTGACCGCCTCGGGCGACATCCTGCCGCGGCCATAGATGTCGATCGGCACGCAGCCCTCGGCGCGCGCCTCCGCGCTGGCGCAGACCGCGTCGGTGGTGCTGCCGTCGCGGTCGAAGTCGAAGACGTCGGTGATGACGTTCATCGCATTGGCGAAGCGGAACTGGTTCACCAGCCCCTGCATCTCCTGATTGAGCTTCGTCATGCCATATTGATAATAGACATTATAGCTCCACCGGTCGCTGAGGTCGCCCTCGGCACCCAGCACGACGCGGAAATTGTCGCGGTCGGTCGGCGCGATGCGCTGGCCGGGGGGGAAATCGGCCTGGCGGAGCGAGAAGGAGATGTCCTTGAAGCCGTCGCCGGTGCGGTCGGTCGCGGCGTTGAAGATCGCCGTCGGGACGAGCGGGTTGGCGACGCGCACGACCTGCCCGTTGGCGGGGTTCACCACATTCTGCTCGATGCCGAAGAAGCCGCTGGTGCCGCGGAACACGCCAAGCGCGCCGGCCGAGAGCAGCGGGCTCGGTTCGAAATAGGAGGTCGACTTGGTGTTGGCGTAAGTGCCCTCGACGAACAGGTTGATCTGGTCGCTGACCTCATAATTGGCGCGCGCCGCGAACATCCGGCGCTCGACCGGCGAGCTCAGTCCCAGGAAGGGCTCGCGGTTGAAGCCGTCGGTCGCGGAATTGAAGGGGCGCGCGACGCCATTGGCATCGACGGTGAAGTTGGTCGATCCCGCGGTGAAGGTGCCCGCCGGGACGACGCCCGAATATTGGATCACCGGCGTGAACAGATTCTGCGCCGCGGTCAGGTTGACGTCGTTGCGCTGGTTGGCACGCAATTGGGTGTTGCCGAGGCTGAAGAAATCCTCGCGCGTCCGCGCGCGGTCCTTGGCGAGCACGAGGCCCTGCTTGGTCCAGCCGGCATAGACCATGAAATTGCCGCGATCGTCGGCGAAATTCTGGCCGAGCGTGATGTTCGCCGAATATTGGTCGTCGTCGCCATATTGCGAGATGCCTGCCTGCGCGTTGACGAGCACGCCCTCGAAATTCTTCTTGTAGATGAAGTTCACGACGCCCGCGACCGCGTCCGAACCATAGACCGCCGAGGCGCCGCCGGTGAGTACGTCGACGCGCTCGATGAAGGGCGAGGGGATCATCGACAGGTCGACCTGCGAGGTGCCGGGCACGCCCGCGACGACGCGGCGTCCATCGATCAGCACGAGCGTGCGGTTGGCGCCGAGCCCGCGGAGGTTGACCGTCGCGACACCGACCTGCGCGATATTGTTGTTCGAGGTCGTGCGGCTCGACCCGGCGTTACCGAAGGCGGGGTTGGTCTGGAGCGCGTCCTGGACGTTGATCGTGCCGCGGTTCTCGAGCGTTTCGGACGACAGCACCTGGATCGGGCTGGGCGAGGTGAGGGTCGGGCTCTTGATGCGGCTGCCGGTGACGATGATCGGCGCGTCGACCGATGCCTCCTCGTCCGGCGGCGTCGCGTCCTGCGCGCCCGCAACTGTGGCGCCGAGGAACGCGAAGCTCGTGCCCGCCAGCAGCATGGCGCGGCGCATCGTGCGCATGGAACCCGATTGACCTTCAAATTTCTTCATCTTCCCTCTCCCTTTTCCTTGTCGTTGTTCCGGCTCAGCCGGTTATCCGGGTGATGGCATCGCGCCATCCGGTCCTGATTTCTGTGCGCGCGCAGCTCGCGAGCGCGGGCGTGAAGCGGTCGGTCGCCGCCGCCTCGCGCACCGCGGGCGCGATGCCCAAGGCTTCGCTCGCCATACGGGCGACGCCGATGGCGCCGGCCTCGGCGACCGCCGGGCGGACGATCTCGCAGCCGAGCATGTCGGCGAGCATCTGCATCAGCAGCGCGTTGCGCGTGCCGCCGCCGTCGACGAGCAACTCGCCGAAGCGCGTGCCGAGATCAGCCTCGATCGCCGCAAAGACGTCGCCGATCTGCAGCGCGATCGCCTCGATCGCGGCGCGGGCGATATGCGCGGGGCGGGTGCCGAGCGACATGCCGGAAATCTGCCCGCGCGCGTCGCTGCACCAGTGGGGTGCGCCAAGCCCTGCCAGCGCGGGCACGAAGACGACACCGCCATTGTCGGGCACTGTCTGCGCGAGGTCGGTGAGCGCCGCCTCGTCGGCGAGCCCCAGCAGCGCCGTCGCGAAGGCCGCGGCCTGCCCCGACACCGAGATATTGCCCTCGAGCGCATGCTGCACCGAGCCGCCGCGGCTCCATGCGATCGTCCCCGACAGCCCGTGCGCCGAGCGCACCCGGCCGTCGGTCGCGGTCATCAGCGAGCTGCCGGTGCCGATCGTCGCCTTGATCCCGCCGGGGGCGGTCAGCCCGTGGCCGAACAGGGCGGCGTGGCTGTCGCCGAGCATCGCATGCACGGGCGTCCCTTCGGGCAGCGCGGTCAGCCCCGGCGCGATGCTGCCGAAGCGGCTGTCCGACGAGCGGATTTCGGGGAGGATGGCGAGCGGCACGTCGAAGAGTTCGGCGAGCCGCGGGTCCCAGCCCAGCGTGTCGAGGTTGAACAGCTGGGTGCGCGAGGCATTGCTGTGGTCGGTCGCGTGCACCGCGCCGCCGGTGAGGTTCCACAGCAGCCAGCTGTCGACCGTGCCGCAGCGCAGCTCGCCCGCCGCGGCGCGCGCGCGGCCGTCGGGGACGGTGTCGAGCAGCCAAGCGATCTTCGCCGCGGGGAACAGCGGGTCGAGCCCCAGCCCGCTGCGCGCCGCGATCTCCTCGCCATGGCCCGCCGCACGCAGCGCCGCACAGCGCTCTTCGGAGCGGCGGCATTGCCAGATCACCGCAGGGGCGACGGGCTTGCCGGTGGCGGCTTCCCACAAGACGACCGTTTCGCGCTGGTTCGAAATCGCAAGCGCGGCGATCTGTGCTTCAGGCGCGGCGGCGACCGGTTCGGCGATCAGCGCCGCGACGGCTTCCCAGATATCCGACGCCGACTGCTCGGCCCAGCCCGAACGCGGATAGTCGATCCGCATCGGTCGCGCGCGCGACAGCAGCACCGACCCGTCGGCCGCGACCAGCAACGCCTTGGTGTTCGACGTGCCCTGATCGATGGCGAGGATGACGGGCTCGCGCATCGTCTCAGCCCCGCAGCGCCAGCATTTCGCGTGCCGCAGCTGCGATGCCTTCGGCTGTCAGCCCCGACCGTTCGAACAGCCAGTCGACCGACCCGGTCGGCTGGAAGCCGGCAAAACCCAGCATCCGCATCCGCACCGGCGCATGTTGCGCACAATATTCGGCGACCGCGCCGCCGAGCCCGCCATGCGCGAGCCCTTCTTCGGCGGTGACAATCGCACCCGTCGCGGCGGCGGCGGCGAGCGCGTCGGTGTCGAGCGGCGAAACCGTCGCCATATTGACGACGCGCGCGGCGACACCCTCGGCGGCGAGCGCTTCTGCAGCGGCCAATGCGCGATGCACCAGCGTGCCGTTGACGACGAGCGCGATATCGCCGCCCTCGCAGAGCGTCTCGGCCTTGCCGATCGCGAAGGCCGCACCCGCGGGACGCGCAAGTTCGGGCACCGGCATGCGGCTGATCTTGACATAGACCGGGCCGTCATGCGCCGCCGCGGCCTTGATCGCCGCCGCGGTTTCCCACGGGTCGGCGGGCACGATGACCGTCAATTTGTCGATCGCGCGCAGCCAGGCGATGTCCTCGATGCTGTGGTGCGTCGCGCCGAGTTCGCCATAGGCGACCCCCGACGAGATGCCGCAGAGCTTCACATTCTGCTCGCTGTAAGCGCAGTCGGCCTTGATCTGCTCCATCGCGCGCGCGGTCAGGAAGGAGCCCGCGCCGCTGACGAAGGGGATCTTCCCGCCGTTGGCGAGGCCGGCGCCGACGCCGACCATATTCTGCTCGGCGATGCCGACGTTGATCAGCCGGTCGGGAAAACGGTCGCGGAACTTGCCGAGCTTCGACGAGCCGACCGAGTCGTTGACCACCGCGACGATGCGGTTGTCGGCGGCGGCGAGTTCCTCGACCGCGCGGACATAGGCGTCGCGGCAATCGAACAGGCCGGCGGGGGCGTTGGCGGCGGCCATCACTTCATCTCCGCTTCGAGTTCGGCGCCAAGTTCTCTCAGCGCCTCAGCATATTGCTCGGCGTTGGGGACGCCGTGGTGCCAGCCGGCCTGGTCGCGCATGAAGCTGACCCCCTGCCCCTTGTGCGTGTCGGCGATGATCACGAGCGGCTTGTCGCGCGGCTCGGCGGCGGCATCGAAGGCGGCGAGCAGCGCCGCATGGTCGTGCCCGTCGACCCCGGCGACCTGCCAGCCGAAGGCGCGCCATTTGTCGGCGAGCGGTTCGAGGCTATTCGTATCTTCGGTCTTCGCGCCCTGCTGGAGGCGGTTGCGGTCGACGATCACGGTCAGCTTGCCGAGCCCGCGGTGCCCCGCGAACATCGCCGCTTCCCAGACGCTGCCTTCCTGCAATTCGCCGTCGCCGGTGAGGACGAAGGTCCGAAAGTCGGCGCCGTCGATCTGCCCCGCGACCGCAATCCCCACCGCAACCGGAAGGCCGTGGCCGAGCGGGCCGGTGTTGGTTTCGACCCCGGGCAGATAGGCGCGATTGGGGTGGCCGTTGAGCCGCGATCCGGGCTTCAGGTACGTGTCGAGCTCGGCCTCGGCGAAAAATCCGGCGCCCGCGAGCGCGGTATAAAGCGCGCCGGTACAATGGCCCTTGCTCATTACGAATCGGTCGCGGTCGAGCGCCGACGGCGCTTTCGGATCGATCCGTAAGATATCGAAATAGAGCGATGCGAGGATGTCGGCGGAGGAGAGATCGCCGCCCGGATGCCCCTGCCCCGCATCGACGATCATGCCCAGCAGGCGGCGGCGCATCCAGTTCGCACGCTCGCGAACGCGCTCAACGCGCGCGTTTTCGGCGCCAGAGCGCCCGCCAGACCGTGCGAGTCCCACCGTTTCCATCATCCTCTCCTGCGGCGCCCATAGCCCATATTGAATGTCGGCGCAATAAATAGTAATATTATATGCGATGTCGAATCATTCTTTCGATTTTTTTCGTTTTTTGGCGATATCGGCAAAAATTGACAAGAAACGAAAATCGAGGCTAGGAGAGGCGACCGTCATGAGAAGCGGCGGAGAAGCATGCAGGAGGGGTGATGCCGAGATCCTACGGCCCGTTCGCAGCCCAGCTTGGCGCCGCGCGCATCGCGGGAGGCAGTGCATGAGCGAGGGCCCGCGTTCGCGACTGCTCGGCGAGGCGCGCCGCGGCAAGATACTGGAATGGCTGCAGGAAGAAGGCAGCGCACGCGTGCGCAGCCTGGCCGAAGCCTTCGACGTGTCCGAAGTCACGGTGCGCCAGGACCTCGAGAAGCTGGAGGCCGAGGGGCACATCGTCCGCGAGCACGGCGGCGCCTTCCTGAAATCGGTGACGCAGCAGGTCCATTCGATGGCCCTGCAGCACAACCAGAATATGGACGCCAAGCAGCGCATCGGCCGCGCCGCCGCGGCGCTGGTCGGCGACGGCGAGAGCATCATCCTCGATTCGGGATCGACCACGACCGAGGTCGCAGCGAACCTGCTCGGCCGCCGCGACATGACCGTCGTGACCAACGCGCTCAACATCGCGCTGATGCTGGGCGCCGAGCCAGGGTTCGACGTCCATATGCCCGGCGGTCATTTCAAGGCGCCGACGCTGTCGCTGTCGGGCGAACGCTCGGCCGATTATTTCAGCGGACTCTTTGCTGAGAAACTGTTCCTCGCCACCGCGGCGATCGACCTCGACGCCGGGCTCACCTATCCGTCGCTGTCCGACATTTCGGTCAAGCGCGCGATGATCGACGCCGCGCGGCAGGTCATATTGGTCGCCGATTCGAGCAAGATCGGCGCGCGCAGCTTTTCCGCGCTCGGCGGCATCGACCTCATCGACATATTGGTCACCGACGATGGCATCGACAAGGCGCGCCACGCCGCCTTCGTCGCCGCCGGCGTCAAGGTGATCGTCGCCTGACCATCCAGACAAGCCCCCGAGAGGATTTTGAGAACATGAGCAAGCAACGCTATGGCGCCGGCATCTGGCACTTCGCCACCTATGTGGACCGCTACGCGACCGACGGCTACGGCCCCGCGCGCACGCTGATCGAGATGATCGACCTCGCCGGCCAGGTCGACGACCTGTCGGTGGTCGACATCAACTACCCCTTCGCCGATCCCGCGCTGTCGCTCGACACGATCGAGGCGGCGCTCAAGCGCAACAATTTGTCGGTCATCGGCATCACCCCCGAAATCTATACGCGGCAGTTCGCCAAGGGCGCCTTCACCAGCCCCGACCCCGGCATCCGCCGCCTCGCCAACGAAATGTGCAACGACGCCGCCAATGTCGTGCGCCGCTTCGGCGCCGATTATGTCAAGCTGTGGCCCGGGCAGGACGGCTGGGACTATCCCTTCCAGGTCGACCACAAGAAGCTCTGGCAGCAGAGCGTCGAGGGCATCGGCGAGCTCGCGAGCCAGAACCCCGACCTCAAATTCGTGATCGAGTACAAGCCGCGCGAGCCGCGCTGCCACATGAGCTACGACAGCATGGCGCGCACGCTGCTGGGAATCGAGAAGATGGGGCAGCCCAATGTCGGCATCCTGCTCGACTTCGGCCATTCGCTCTATGGCGGCGAAAGTCCCGCCGACGCGGCGCAGCTTGCGATCGACCATGGCCGGCTGTTCGGCATGGACGTGAACGACAATTTCCGCAGCTGGGACGACGACCTCGTCGCCGGATCGGTGCACCCGATCGAGCTGTTCGAATTCTTCTACACGCTCCGCAAGAACAAGTGGGAAGGCGTGTGGCAGCTCGACCAATTCCCCTTCCGCGAGGACAGCGTCGCGACCGCGAACAGTGCGATCGGCTTCCTGAAGGCGGTCGAGCGCGCGCTCGACAAGCTCGATTTCGAGGCGATGCAGAAGGCGCAGGACCAGCATGATGCGATCACCGCGCTCAACCTCGCGCGCCAGGCGCTTTTCAGCTCCTTCTGATAGGGTGACTTCGTGATCATCTCCTCGGCCCAGGATTTCCGCGAAGCGGCACGGCGGCGCATCCCGCGCTTCCTGTTCGATTATGCCGACGGCGGCGCCTATGCCGAGGAGACGCTACGCCGCAACGTCGGCGACCTTGCCGGCATTGCGCTCCGCCAGCGGGTGCTGCGCGATGTCGCGTCGATCGACCTCAAGACCAGCTTGTTCGGGCGCGAGATCGCCCTCCCCGTCGCGCTGGCGCCGGTCGGGATCAGCGGCATGTACGCGCGCCGGGGCGAAGTGCAGGCGGCGCGCGCGGCGAAGGCGGCGGGCATCCCCGCTTGTCTCTCGACCGTGTCGATCTGCCCGATCGCCGATGTCGCCAAGGCAGCCGACCCCTTCTGGTTCCAGCTCTATGTGCTGCGCGACCGCGGCTTCATGAAGGAGCTGATCGCGACCGCCAAGGCGGCGGGAGCCGAAGCTTTGGTCTTCACCGTAGACATGCCCGTCCCCGGCGCGCGCTACCGCGACGCGCATTCGGGCATGTCGGGGCCCAATGCGCCGCTGCGCCGCGTGATCCAGGCGATGCTCAAACCGCGCTGGGCATGGGACGTCGGGCTGTGGGGCCGCCCCCACACGCTGGGCAATCTCGGCCCGGTGCTCGGCGACAAGAATGGGCTCGACGATTATATGGGCTGGATCGGAGCCAATTTCGATCCGTCGATCCAGTGGAAGGATCTCGACTGGATCCGCGCCGAGTGGAACGGTCCACTGGTCCTGAAGGGCATCCTCGACCCCGAAGACGCGCGCGAGGCCGCGGCGATCGGCGCCGACGGCATCGTCGTGTCGAACCATGGCGGACGCCAGCTCGACGGCGTGCCGTCGAGCGCGCGCGCGCTGCCCACGATCGCCGACGCGGTGGGCGACCGGCTGACCGTGCTCGCCGACGGCGGGGTGCGAAATGGCCTCGACGTGGTGCGCATGCTCGCGCTCGGCGCGAAAGGCGTGCTGCTCGGCCGCGCCTGGCTGTGGGCGCTCGCGGCGGGGGGCGAGGCGGGTGTCGCCAAGCTGCTCGAACTGATCGCCAAGGAAATGACGGTCGCGATGACGCTGACCGGGGTCAACCGGATCGACGCGATTGATCGTTCGATCCTCGCAGAGGATATGAAATGAAGCTTCTCGAAGGCAAGACCGTGCTGATCACCGGCGGCTCGACCGGCATCGGCCGCGCCGCCGCGATCGGCGCCGCGCAGCACGGCGCCAATGTCGCGATCAACTATGCGTCGAGCGACGACAAGGCCGCCTCGTGCATCGCCGAGATCGAGGCAATCGGGCAAAGGGGCCTTGCCGTGAAGGGCGACGTCGCATTGCCCGAAACCGCGACCGAGTTCGTCGCCAAGGCGGTCGAAGCCTTCGGCCGCGTCGACGTGATGGTGTCGAACGCGGGCATCTGCCCCTTCCACGCCTTTCTCGACATGCCCGTCGAGACGGTCGACCGCACCTTTCGCGTCAACCTCCACGGCGCCTATTATATGGTGCAGGCGGCAGCGAACCGCATGGTCGAACAGGGCGGCGGCGGCGCGATCGTCGCGGTGTCGTCGATCTCGGCGCTCGTCGGCGGCGAATATCAGACGCATTACACCCCGACCAAGGCGGGGGTGCACAGCCTGATGCAATCGGCGGCGATCGCGCTCGGCAAGCATGGCATCCGCTGCAATTCGGTGCTGCCAGGAACGATCCTGACCGAGATCAACAAGGACGATCTCGCCGACCTCGACAAGGTCCGCTACATGGAGAGCCGCACCCCGCTCGGCCGTCTCGGCCAGCCCGAGGATCTCGCCGGACCGATCGTCTTCCTCGCCTCCGAGATGGCGGCCTATGTCACCGGCGCGGCGCTTCTCGTCGATGGCGGGATGTTCGTGAACCTGCAATAAGGCGCGATGTCCCTCGTCATGCCCCTGCCAGATGCCGCGACGATCGCGCGGCGCGGCGAGATCGCCGCCGCAATGCGCGCGATCGTGCCGGGCGAGGGTGTGATCGACGACGACGATGCACTGCGTCCCTATGAAAGCGATGCGCTGACCGCCTATCGCCAGCCGCCGTTGCTGGTGGTGCTGCCCGAGACGGTCGAACAGGTCGCGGCGGTGCTCGCCTGGTGTCACAAGAACCGGGTCAAGGTCGTGCCGCGCGGCGCGGGGACCTCGCTCTCGGGCGGCGCGCTGCCGCTCGCCGACGCGGTGCTGCTCGGCATGGCGAAGTTCAACCGCGTGCTCGACATCGACTATGCCGACCGCGTCGCGGTGGTGCAGCCGGGCGTCACCAACCTCGCGATCACGCGTGCGGTAGAAGGCGCGGGCTTCTATTACGCCCCCGACCCATCGAGCCAGATCGCCTGCACAATCGGCGGCAATGTCGCCGAAAATTCGGGCGGGGTGCATTGCCTGAAATATGGGCTCACCACCAACAATGTGCTCGGGGTCGAGCTGGTCACGATCGAGGGCGAGGTGATCCGCCTCGGCGGGCGCGGGCTCGAACCCGCGGGGCTCGATCTGCTCGGGCTGATCGTCGGCTCCGAAGGGCTGCTCGGCGTGGTCACCGAAGTCATCGTGCGCATATTGCCGCGCCCCGAGACCGCGAAGGCGCTGCTGATCGGTTTCGACAGCGTCGAGGGCGCGGGGCGCTGCGTCGCCGAAATCATCGCGGGCGGCATCATCCCCGCGGGCATGGAGATGATGGACCGTCCCGCGATCCACGCCGCCGAGGCCTTCGTGAACGCCGGCTACCCGCTCGACGTCGAGGCGCTGCTGATCGTCGAGCTCGACGGGCCCGGTGCCGAATGCACGCATCTGGTCGGCGAGGTCGAGGCGATCGCGCGGAGGAACGGCGCGGTGTCGCTGCGCACCTCCGCGAACGACGACGAGCGCGCCGCCTTTTGGGCGGGGCGCAAGGCCGCCTTCCCCGCCGCGGGGCGCATTTCGCCCGACTATTATTGCATGGACGGCACCATCCCGCGCCGGCGCCTGCCCGAGGTGCTGGCGCGGATGCGCGAACTGTCGGAGCAATATGGGCTGGGGGTGATCAACGTCTTCCACGCGGGCGACGGCAATCTCCACCCGCTGATCCTTTACGACGCGAACCAGCCCGGCCAGCTCGAAAAGGCCGAGGCGTTCGGCGCCGACATAGTGCGGCTGTGCGTCGCCGTGGGCGGCGTGCTGACCGGCGAGCATGGCGTCGGGGTCGAGAAGCGCGACCTGATGCCCGAGATGTTTTCCGAGGTTGACCTGGCGCACCAGCAGCGCGTCAAATGCGCCTTCGACCCCGAATTGCTGCTCAACCCCGGGAAGATGTTCCCGCAGCTTCATCGCTGCGCGGAGCTGGGGCGGATGCATGTGCATCGGGGCGAAGTCGCCTTTCCGGACCTGCCGCGCTTCTGATGCTGCGTCCCGCGAACATCGAGGAATTGTGCGAGATCGTGGCGGCGGGCGGCAAGCTGCGGCTGCGCGGCGGGGGCAGCAAGGACGCGATCGGCGCGCCGACGCCCGACGCGACCGTCGTCGACATGCGCGGCTTTGCGGGGGTGGTCGATTACGACCCGCCCGAGCTGGTGCTGACCGTCGGCGCGGGCATCCCGCTTGCCGAGGTGCAGGCGCTGGTCGCTGCCGAAGGGCAGATGCTGGCCTTCGATCCTTTCGACCATGGCGCGATGCTCGGCGGCACCACCGGCGACGCGACGATCGGCGGCGTGATCGCTGCGGGCGTGTCGGGACCGGGGCGGCTGAGCGGCGGCGCGGCGCGCGACCATCTGCTGGGCTTCACCGCGGTGTCGGGGCGCGGCGAGCGTTTTGTCGCGGGCGCGAAAGTGGTCAAGAATGTGACCGGCTACGACCTGTCGAAGCTGGTGACGGGCAGCTGGGGGCGGCTCGCCGCGCTCACCGAGGTGACGCTGAAAGTCCTGCCCGCGCCGCGCGAGCGCCGGACATTGGTCGTGCGCGGGCTCGATCCCGCGGCGGCGGTGGCACGCATGGCCGAGGCGCTGGGCTCGGCCGCCGAGGTGTCGGCGGCGGCCCACCTTCCCGATTGGCAGGGCACGGCGGTCACCGCGCTGCGGCTCGACGGATTTCCGCCGTCGATCGCGGCGCGCGCGGCGATGCTGCCGGACTTCACTGCGGTTCCCGACGGCGAGACCTTGTGGGAAGCGGTGCGCTTTGCAAGCCCCCTGCCCGCCGACCGGCCATTGTGGCGCGTCATCGTCGCGCCAAGCCGCGCGCCGGGCGTGGTCGCCGCGCTGCCCGGCGCCGACTGGCTGTTCGACTGGGCGGGCGGGCTCGTCTGGCTCGCGAGCGAGATCGATCCGCGTGCGGTCGCCGAGGCGGCAGGCGGGCACGCGATGCTGATGCGCGCCGACGCGGCGATGCGGACCGCGGTGCCGACGCTCCACCCGCAGCCCGCCGCGCTTGCCGCGCTCGAAGCGCGGGTGCGACGCGCCTTCGATCCCGCAGGTGTGTTCGAGACGGGGCGCTTGTAGATGCAGACGCATTTTTCGCCCGAACAGCTTGCCGACCCGGCGATGGCGTCGTCCGAGGGCGTGATCCGCAAATGCGTGCATTGCGGCTTCTGCACCGCTACCTGCCCGACCTATGCCTTGCTCGGCGACGAACTCGACAGCCCGCGCGGGCGGATCTACCTGATCAAGGACATGCTCGAGAATGAGCGGGCGCCGAGCGCCGAGGTGGTCAAGCATGTCGACCGCTGCCTGTCGTGCCTGTCGTGCATGACGACCTGCCCCTCGGGCGTGAACTACATGCACCTGGTCGACCATGCGCGCGCCTATATCGAGGAGCGCTATGCGCGGCCGTGGTACGAGCGGGTGGTGCGGCGCGTGCTCGCGGCGGTGCTGCCCTATCCGGGGCGGTTCCGGCTGGCGCTCGATGCCGCGGCGCTCGCAAAGCCGCTGGCGCCGCTGTTCGCGAAACTGCCCGGATTGAAGCCGCTGGGGGCGATGCTGGCACTGGCCCCGCGGCGGGTGCCGGGGGAGCGACCTGCGCGATCTTCATGCATATCGCATAGCAAGGGGCGTGTCGCGTTGCTGCGGGGGTGCGCCGAACCGG
This sequence comes from Sphingopyxis sp. HIX, assembly GCF_001468285.1. Taxonomy (GTDB): domain Bacteria; phylum Pseudomonadota; class Alphaproteobacteria; order Sphingomonadales; family Sphingomonadaceae; genus Sphingopyxis. The sequence continues at coordinate 88,967 of NZ_LNSB01000005.1, forward strand.
TGCTGCGGCCCGAGTTCCAGGATGCGGCGATTCGCCTTTTGAATCGAATTGGTTACGATACGATCTTTGCGCCCGGCGAAGGCTGCTGCGGCGCGCTCGTCCATCATATGGGGCGCGAGGGCGACAGCCTCGACGCGGCGCGGCGCAATGTCGATGCGTGGATGCGCGAGATCGAGGCGGGTGGGCTCGAAGCGATCCTCGTCACCGCGTCGGGCTGCGGCACGATGATCAAGGATTATGGCTTCATGCTGCGCGGCGATGCGGCCTATGCCGCGAAGGCGGCGCGGGTTTCGGCGCTGGCGAAGGACGTCAGCGAATTTCTCGCCGAGGTCGATCTGCCCGCGGGCGACGGGCGCGGGCTAGTCGTCGCCTATCATGCCGCCTGCTCGCTGCAGCATGGGCAGAAGGTCGTCGATGCGCCGAAGCGCCTGCTGGCCGCGGCGGGCTACACAGTGCGCACGCCCGCCGAGGCGCATCTCTGCTGCGGGTCGGCGGGGACGTATAATATCCTGCAACCCGAAATCGCGGGGCAGCTCGGTGACCGCAAGGCCGCGCATCTCGATCGCCTCGACGCCGACGTCATCGCGACGGGCAATATCGGCTGCGCGACGCAGATCGGCCTGCGCACGGGCACGCCGGTGGTCCATATGGTGGAGCTGCTCGACTGGGCCACCGGCGGACCCATGCCCGCGGCGCTGGCCGGGCAAAATATCGGGAACGGCGCTTGACCAATTAATACTATTATATGTATAAACATTCCTCGATAGCAAAGCGGCCACGCCGCGTCGGGGAGAGTGACGAAGATGAAAGCCGGCCTTGCCCTGCTCGCCGCCTTGGCGACCACGCTGGCAGCCCCCGCCGCCGCGCAGGACAAGACCCCGCCGCTCGGCGTTTCCGCCAACGGCCGCTATCTCGAAGCGGGCGGCAAGCCCTTCTTCTGGCTGGGCGACACCGCCTGGTTGCTCCTGAGCCGCCTCGACCGCGACGAGACCGAACGCTATCTCGCGACGCGCCAGCGGCAGGGTTTCAACGTCGTGCAGGTCATGCTGCTGCACACGCCCAAGATGACGAGCCGCTATGCCGCGCCCGCGCTGGTCGAGGGCGATCCCGGCCGCCCGCGCACGACCCCCGGCGCCGATCCGGCCAGGCCCGGCGAATATGATTATTGGGACCATCTCGACTGGGTGGTCGAGCGCGCCGCGGCGCATGGCATTTATGTCGCGATGGTCCCCGCCTGGGGCGACCTCGCGATGGACCGCCAGCTCACCGTCGAGAACGCCCCAGCCTATGGCCGCTTCCTCGCCGAACGCTATGGCAAGAAGCCGAACATCATCTGGCTGAACGGCGGCGACACGCGGTCCGAGATGCGCAGCGCGGTGTGGGATGTGCTCGGCACGACGATCAAGACCATCGCGCCCAAGCAACTGATGACCTTCCACCCGATCGGCCGCACGACCTCTTCGTGGCAGTGGCACGACGCGCCGTGGCTCGACTTCAACATGTTCCAGTCGGGGCACCGCAGCTATGCACAGGAAGGCCCGAACGCGATCGCCGAGGATAATTGGCGCTATGTCGCGCAGGATATGGCGCGCATCCCCGCAAAACCGACGATCGACGGCGAGCCGAGCTACGAAAATATCCCGCACGGGCTGCACGAGGAAAAGCAGCCGCGCTGGACCGCCGCCGACGTCCGCCGTTACGGCTGGTGGTCGGTGATGGCGGGCGCATTCGGCCACACCTATGGCGAGAACAACGTCATGCAGATGTTCCTGCCCGGCGCCGACACCGCCAATTTCGAGCCCACGCTGCCCTGGTACGACGCGCTGGAAGCCCCGGGTGCGGCGGGCGCCGGCCAGATGCACCACCTGCGCGCGCTGATCGAGGCGCGGCCGATGCTCGAGCGCGTGCCCGACCAGTCGCTGATCGTCGACAATGGGGTGCGTTACGACCGCATCCTCGCGAGCCGCGGCACGAACTACGCCTTCGCCTACAGCTACACCGGCCGGCCCTTCACGGTGCGGCTGGGCACGATCGCGGGCAAGAGGATCACCGCGACCTGGTATTCGCCGCGCGACGGCTCGGCCGTCCCCGCGGGCAGCTTCGACAACCGCGGCTCGCGCCGCTTCGACCCGCCCGGCGACACCGCGCCGGGCAATGACTGGACACTCGTGCTCGACGATGCGGCGGCGGGCTTCGCCGCGCCCGGTCGCGCGCAATAAGGGGCGGATTTTGAATATCGTGAACAAGATCGACGGAACGACGACGGCGAGCCTGCCCCGGATCAAGCATGTCCGCGCCTATACCGTGCGCGGCGGCGGCGCCGATTATCACGACCAGGCGGAGGGTCACTGGATCGACGACCATATCGCGACCCCGATGGCGCGCTATCCCGAATATCGCGCGTCGCGGCAGAGCTTCGGCATCAACGTGCTCGGCACTTTGGTCGTCGAGCTGGAGGCCGAGGACGGCACGATCGGCTTTGCGGTGACCACCGGCGGCGAGCCCGCCTGCTTCATCGTCGAAAAGCATCTGGCGCGCTTCCTGATCGGCCGCAGCCCCGCCGAATATGAGAAGATCTGGGACCAGATGTATTTCGCGACCCAATATTATGGGCGCAAGGGGCTGGTCGTGAACGCGATCTCGGGGGTCGACCTCGCGATCTGGGACCTGCTCGGCAAGCTGCGCGGCGAGCCCGTCTATCATATGCTGGGCGGCGCGGTGCGCGACGAGATGCAATTCTACGCCACCGGCGCGCGCCCCGACCTGGCCAAGGAAATGGGCTTCATCGGCGGCAAGCTGCCGCTGCACCACGGCCCCGCCGAGGGGCTCGCGGGCATGGACAAGAATATCGCGCTGCTCGCCGACATGCGCGCGAAATGCGGCAGTGATTTCTGGCTGATGTACGATTGCTGGATGAGCCTGGACATCGATTATGCGACGCGGCTCGCGCAGCGTGCCTGGCACGAATGCGGGCTGAAATGGATCGAGGAAGCGCTCTCGCCCGACGATTATTGGGGCTATGCGCAGCTCAGGAAGAACGCGCCCAAGGGGCTGCTGGTCACCACCGGCGAGCATGAGGCGACGCGCTGGGGCTTTCGCATGCTGATGGACATGGAATGCTGCGACATCATCCAGCCCGACGTCGGCTGGTGCGGCGGGGTGACCGAACTGATCAAGATCGCCAACTATGCCGACAGCAAGGGTGTGCTGATGATCCCGCACGGATCGTCGGTGTACAGCTATCATTTCGTCATCACGCGGCACAATTCGCCCTTCGCCGAATTCCTGATGATGCACCCCGGCCCGACCGAGGTGGTGCCGATGTTCGCGCCGCAGCTGCTGGGCGAGCCGGTGCCGAAGAACGGCCGCATCCGCGCGAGCGAGCTCGACAAGCCGGGCTTCGGCGTCGAACTCAACCGCGACATCGCGCTGCATCGCCCCTATCCCAACGACTGATCCCTAAGAGACAAGGACAAGCCATGAAACTCTGCCGCTATGGCGCCGCGGGCGCCGAAAAGCCCGGGCTGATCGACGCCGAGGGCCGTATCCGCGACCTGAGCGGACATGTTGCCGACATCGACGCGCTCGCGATCGGCCAGCCCGGCCTCGCCGCGCTCGGCGAAATCGACCCCGCGTCGCTGCCGCTGGTCGAGGGCGAGGTGCGCTACGGGGCGTGCGTGACCGGCACGCGGCATTTCGTGGCGATCGGCCTCAACTATGCCGACCATGCCGCGGAGTCGAACCTGCCGATCCCGGCCGAGCCCGTGGTGTTCAACAAATGGGTGAGCTGCATCCAGGGGCCGAACGATCCGGTGACGATCCCCAAGGATTCGCTCAAGACCGACTGGGAGGTCGAGCTGGGCGTCGTGATCGGCACGCGCGCCTCTTATGTGTCCGAGGCCGACGCGCTGAGCCATGTCGCCGGCTATTGCGTGATCAACGACGTGTCCGAGCGCCACTGGCAGCAGGAACGCGGCATGACCTGGGACAAGGGCAAGGGTTTCCCGACCTTCGGCCCCGTCGGCCCGTGGCTGGTTACCGCCGACGAGGTCGGCGATCCGCAGGACCTGTCGATGTGGCTGTCGGTCAACGGCCAGAAGTTGCAGGACGGCAATACGAAGACGATGATCTTCACCGTCGCCGAGATCATCGCTTATTGCTCGCAGTTCATGACGCTGGAGCCCGGCGACATCATCACCACCGGCACCCCGCCGGGCGTCGGGCTGGGGCAGAAGCCCGAGCCCTGGTATCTGAAGGCCGGCGATGTCGTCGAACTGGGCATCGAGAAGCTGGGCGCGCAGCGCCAGGACTTCGTCGCGTGGAAGCCCGCGGCATGAGCGCCTATGCGGGCCGTTTTGCGGGACGCAGTGCGATCGTCACAGGCGGCGCGTCGGGCCTGGGCAAGGCAGTCGCGGCGCGCATCGTCGCCGAGGGCGGCACGGTCGCCTTGTGGGACCTGAACGCCGACGCGCTCGCCGCGGCGAAGGACGAGACTGGCGCAAGCGACGTGCAGGCGCTCGACGTGTCGGACCTCGCCGCGGTCGAGGGTGCGGCGGCGGCGAGCCATGCCGCGCTCGGCAAGATCGACATCCTCGTCTGTTCGGCGGGGATCACCGGCGCGACGGTGCCGGTGCACGAATTCCCCGTCGACAGCTGGCTGCGCGTGTTCGACATCAACGTCAACGGGCTCTTCTATTGCAACCGCGCGGTGGTGCCGCTGATGCTCGAAGCCGGCTATGGCCGCATCGTCAACGTCTCGTCGGTCGCGGGCAAGGAGGGCAATCCCAACGCCAGCGCCTATTCGGCGTCGAAGGCGGCGGTGATCGGGCTGACCAAGTCGCTGGGCAAGGAACTCGCCGGCAAGGGCGTCATCGCCAACGCGCTGACCCCCGCGACCTTCGAGAGCCCGATCCTCGCGCAATTGCCGCAGAGCCAGGTCGACTATATGCGCTCGAAGATTCCGATGGGGCGCCTGGGCGAAGTGCAGGAGAGCGCGGCAATGGTGTGCTTCATGGCGAGCGAGGAATGCAGCTTCACCACTGCGAGCACCTTCGACACCTCGGGTGGCCGGACGACCTTCTGATATGAAGGCGCGCCCGCCCCTGGTCGATCCGCACGTCCATCTGTGGGACCTGGCGCATATCCGCTATCCGTGGCTGACCGGGCCGTTCGACACCGACAACCCCAATGGCAGCGTCGAGCCGATCGCGGTCGACTATCCGCTCGATGCCTATCTGGCCGATGCGGCGAAGTGGGACGTACGCGGGATCGTGCATATCGACGCGGGGGCCGATCCGGCCGATGCGCTCAAGGAGACCGAATGGTTGCAGGGGCTGGCCGACGCGCGCGGCCTGCCGAGCGGGATCGTCGCGTTCGCGGCGCTCGACGATCCCGAGGTCGAGCGGCTGCTCGCGGCGCATATCGAGCACCGCAACGTCCGCGGCATCCGGCATATCGTCAACTGGCATCGGGACCCGGCGCGGAGTTATTCGCCCGCCGACGTCACGACGTCGAGCGCGTGGATGCGGGGCTTTGCGCTGCTGAAGCGCTTCGGGCTGAGCTTCGATTTGCAGGCCTATCCGGGGCAGTTCGGCCATCTGGCCGCGCTGATCGCCAAACACCCCGATACGCAGGTGATCGTCAACCATATGGGGATGGCGATCCCGGGCGACGAGGACGGCTGGGACGAATGGCGGCGCGGGATGGCCGGCCTTGCGGCGCTGCCCAATGTCGCGTGCAAGATTTCGGGCATGGGGTTCACCTGGCGGCCGTGGGACGCGGAGCAGGCACGCACTTACGTGCTCGAGACGATCGCGATGTTCGGCACCGGCCGCGCGATGTTCGCGAGCAACTTCCCGACCGACAAATTGTTCGGCAGCTTCGACAAGCACTTCGACGCCTATGACGCGATCACCGCCGATTTTTCGGACGACGAGCGCGCCGCCCTGTTCGGCGGCAATGCCAACCGCATCTACCGGCTCGGGATCGAGCTCTAGCCGATGCGCGCCGTCGACCTGCGTAGCGACTATGTGCGCGGCCTGCTCGGCACCGAGGCCGCGCATCCGCGGCTGTCGTGGCGCGTCGAGGGTGCGGGGCGCGGGGTCTTGCAGCGCAGCTATCGCATCCGCGCGGCGGCGAGCGTGGCGGCGCTTGAGGCAGGCGAGTTGCTGTGGGACGGCGGCACCGTGGCGTCGAGGGCGAGCTTCGACATCGCTTATGGCGGACCCGCGCTGACGGCGATGCAGCGTATCTGGTGGACGGTCGAGATCGACGGCGGCGCGCCGTCCGCGCCGGCGTGGTTCGAGGCGGGGCTCCCCTCGCCCGCCGACTGGCGCGGCGACTGGATCGAGGCCGAGGATGCGCTCGCTGCAGCCGACCGTGCGGCGGGGGTCAATTGGGTCTGGGGCGAGACCTCGCTCGACGCGCGGCCGCATGGCTTCCGGCTCGACTTCGAGGCGCCCGCCGATGTCGTGCGCGCCGAGATACTCGTCGCGGGCAAGGACCACCTCCGCGGCGTATGGATCAATGGCGCGGCGTCGCCGCTCGACCGGCCGTTCGGCTGGGACACGCACCTGCCCTTCTGGGGGACGCTGGCACCCTATGACGGCGTCGTGGCGGCGGGGCGCAACTCGGTCTGCGCGCTGGTCGAAGCCGATGTCGAGGGCTTCTTTCCGGTCGATGGCGGCGCCTTTGCGGCGCTGATCCGGTTGCACCGCGCCGATGGGCGGATTGACCGGCTCACCGGTTCGGCATTTCGCGTCCTCGCCGATCCGCCTTCGGGGTGGACGTCGCCAGATTTCGAAGCCAGCGGCTGGGCGCGGGTCGTGCCGAGCACGAGCTGGGCGCAGGGCGACCCGCGGCCCAGCGAGCCCGCGATGCTGCTGCGCACGGATTTCACGGTCGAGCGGCCGGTCGCGGCGGCGCGGCTCTATGCGACGGCGCTCGGTGCCTATGACGCGCGGATCAATGGGCGGCGGGTGTCGGACGCGATCCTCGCGCCCGAGATAACCGTGGCGAAGAGCCATATCCTCTACCAGGTCTACGACGTGACGACGCTGATCGCCGCGGGCGACAATGCGCTCGGCGCGATCGTCGGCGATGGCTGGTATGCGAGCCCCTTCGGCTGGCGGATCGAGCGCTATGGCTTCGGTCCCGCGCCGCGGCGCTTCCGCGCGATGCTGCGGATCGACTACGAAGACGGCGGCAGCGATTGGGTGACGACGGGGCCGGACTGGACGATCGGTATGTCGCCGATCCTGCTGTCGGAAATCTACGACGGCGAGACCTATGACGCGCGGCTGGAACAGCCCGGCTGGGATAAGCCGGGGTTCGACGATGGGGGCTGGGCACCGGTCAAGGTCGGCGCGGCACCCGACGCGCGACTGGTCGCGCAGACGGCGCCAGCGGTCGGGCGCATGGGCGTGCGCCGCGCTGTGGCGATCGCCGAGCCGGCGCCGGGGCGCTTTATCTTCGACTTCGGGCAGAATTTCTCGGGCTGGGTGCGCATCCGCGCGAAGGGGACTGCGGGAACCGAAATAAGCGCAAAATTTGCCGAATTGCTGAACGCCGACGGCACCGCCGACCTGTCGAACCTGCGCCTTGCGAAAGCGACCGACCGCTTCATCCTCGCGGGGACCGGCGGCGAGGAGGTGTTCGAGCCGCATTTCACCTATCACGGCTTCCGCTATGTCGAGCTCGCGGGCTATCCGGGGGTGCCGACGGCCGAGGATATCGAGGGCGTGATCGTCCACAGCGCCTGCCGCGAGGTCGGCGCGATGAGCTTCCGCGACGCGCCTTTGCTCCAGACGATCTGGAATAATGCGCTGTGGAGCCAGCGCAGCAATTTCTTCGCGGTCCCGACCGATTGCCCGCAGCGCGACGAGCGCATGGGATGGATGGGCGACATCCAGGTCTTCCTCGACGCCGCGGCGTTCAACATGGAGGTCGATCCCTTCATCCGCCGCTTCCTCACCGAAGCGCGCGCGGCGCAGCGGCCCGACGGCGCCTATCCGATCGTCGTGCCGCAGCCGCTCTCCTACCCCGATGTCGTCACCGCGGGGTGGAGCGAGGCGGGGATCATCCTGCCGTGGCAGCTGTGGCAGCGTTACGGCGACACCGCGGTGATCGACGAGAATTGGGACGCGATGGAGGCGTGGATGGGCTTCGTCGCGCGCGGCAATCCCGACCATGTCTGGCGGCACGACCGCGGGCTCGACCTTGGCGACTGGCTGTCGGTCGATGCGGTCAAGCCCGACGACGAAACCACGCCGCGCATCCTCTGCGCCACCGCCTATTGGGCGTGGTCGGCCGAGCTGATGGCCGACATGGCCGCGGCGAGCGGGCGCACGGGTGACGCCGCGCACTACCGCGACCTGCGTACGAAGATCGGCGCGGCCTACGCTGCGGAGTTCGTCGCGGCCGACGGGATATGCGGCAACGGCAGCCAGACAAGCCAGATCCTGTCGCTGGCGTTCGGGCTGGTCCCCGACGCGCAGCGCGCCGCCGCGGCCGAGGTCCTCGCCGCCGATATCGCCGCGCGCGGGATGAAGCTGTCGACGGGCTTCCTCGGCACCCCCTATCTGCTCGACGTGCTCGCCGATGCCGGGAAGCTGGACGCGGTCGCGGGTCTGCTGCTCCAGACGGGCTATCCGAGCTGGGGCTATATGCCCGAGCAAGGCGCGACGACGGTGTGGGAGCGCTGGAACGGCGACACCGGCGACCTCGCGATGAACAGCTATAATCATTATGCTTTCGGCGCGGTGGTCGGTTTCTTCTACCGCCGCCTCGCCGGGATCGCGCCCGCCGCGCCGGGTTTCAGCCGGATCGCCGCACGGCCGCTGTGGCTGCCTGCCGTCGGCCGCGTGACCGCGAGCTTCGAATCCCCGGTGGGCCTGATCGCGACCGAGACCGATGGGGACGCCGAGGGCCTTACCCGTTTCGTGCTCACCGTCCCCGCCAACGCCGTCGCCGAGGTCGAACTGCCCGCGCGCGACTGGACCGAGGGCGGCACGCCACTGGAGGCGCACCCCGATATCCGCGCTTTCGCCCGCACCGCAAGCCATGTCCGCTTCACGGTCGGATCGGGCACCTACGATTTCAGACCATAGACCGGAGAGAATCCATCATGCCGACGCTCGGGCTCATCCATAATTCGCCGGTGCTGGCGCCGATCTTCAACGAGATCGCGGCGCGGCTGATGCCCGATGTGCGCATCCTGCACTTCGTCGACGAAAGCACGATCAAGAACACGATCGCCGCGGGCAAGCTCGAGAAGCCGACGATGCGCCGCGTGATCCAGATGGTGGGGTCGACCTTCGACGCGGGCTGCGACCTCGCGCTCGTCACCTGCTCGTCGATCGGCCCCGCGGTCGACATGGCCGCCGAGCTCTACGACCAGCCCGTGCTGCGCGTCGACCGGCCGATGGCCGAAAAGGCGGTCGCGAACGGCACGAGGATCGGCGTCATCGCGACGCTGTCCACGACGCTGAAACCCACCGCCGACCTGATCCGCCGCGTCGCCGCCGAGCAAGGCAAGGACGTCGAGATCGTCGAGCATGTCTGCGCCGGCGCCTTCGACGCGGTCATGGCGGGCGATGGCGCGACGCACGACCGCATCGTCGGCGAGGCGCTGACCGGGGCGATGCAGGGCGTCGACGTCATCGTGCTCGCACAGGCGTCGATGGCGCGCGTTGTCGCGAGCCTGCCCGAGGGCGCAGTCGCGGCACCCGTGCTCGCGAGCCCCGAGCTCGGCATGGCGCGTGCCACCGAGCTGCTCGCGGATCTCGCGAAATGAAGAAGCGCCATGGCGTCCTGATCCTGCTCGCCGCGCTGTCGGTGATCACCTTCATCGACCGCATGGCGATCGCGGTCACCGGCCCGACGATCCAGAAGGATCTGGGCATCACCCCCGAACAATGGGGCTGGGTGCTCAGCGCCTATGTCATCGCCTATGCGGTGTTCGAGGTGCCGTCGGGGGCGATGGGCGACAAGCATGGCTATCGCAAGGAACTGACGCGGATCACGATCTGGTGGAGTTTCTTCACCGCGATCACTGCGGCGTGCCACAATTTCTGGCAGCTGACCGTCGCGCGCTTCCTGTTCGGGCTCGGCGCCGCGGGGGCCTATCCCAACATGTCGGGGGTGCTCTATCGCTGGATGCCGGCGCGCGAACGCGCGCGCGGCCAAGGCGTGATATGGGCGGCGAGCCGCTTCGGCGGCGCGCTGGCGCCGCTGCTGCTGGTGCCGATGAACGTATGGCTCGGCTGGCAGGCGGTGTTCGTGATCCTGGGGCTGATCGGCTTCGCCTGGGCCTTTGCCTGGCGCCGCTGGTATCACGACCATCCGAAGGACCATCCGGGGATCGGCGCCGAGGAAATCGCCGATATCGGGGCGGACGAGGGCGGCGGGCATAGCGGCACGCCGTGGCGCAAGCTCCTCGGGCTGCCGCAATTGTGGCTGATCGCGCTCGCCTATTTCTTCTACGCCTTCGGCAGCTGGTTCTTCTTCGGCTGGTTCCCGACGTGGATGGTCAAGGGATCGGGCTTTACCGAGGCCGAGATGGGGCTCTACGGCTCGCTGCCCTTCCTGCTCGGCATCGCGAGCAATCTGATCGGCGGGCTACTGTGCGACCGGCTGGCGCAGCGGATCGGGATCAAGAACGCCTATCGGCTGATCGCGAGCGTGTGTCTGACGGGCACCGCAGTGCTGCTGTTCGCGATGAGCCAGGCGAGCGACAAAATCGCGATCGTGCTGCTCGCCGCCGCAGCCTTCGGAGTGATGGACCTGATGCTGCCCGCGGCCTGGGCGATGTGCATGTCGATCGGGGGGCGCTATGGCGGCACCGCGAGCGGCGTGATGAACACTGCGGGCAACCTCGGCGGTTTCATCGGCACGGTGGCGATCGGCTATATCATCGCGGGCACGGGCAATTACGACCTGCCGGTGCAGGGGGTCGCGCTGATGGTGCTGGTCGCGGCGGGACTGTTCGCGCTGATCGATTGCACCAAGGGGTTCGATCACAAGGCGGCGCCCGAGTTGGCGGCGGCGGCGAAGGCCTAACCGCCGCGCTTCACGATCTCGAAGAAATCCTCGCCGCCCATCTGGCCGCCCTTGAGCACCAGTTCGAGGCCGTCGATCGCGGGGTCGCTCGCATGCGCGCGGACGAGCGGCGCGCCGCGCTCGACCGGGGCGGCCCAGGTCAGCGCGTCGATACCGAGCTGCGCGACGCCGTGGCTCGAGGTGTCGCCCCCGGCGAAGAGCAGGCGGCGAAGGCCGGTGCGGAGGACGGCGGCGCGCGCGATGCGGCCGAGCGCTTCGCCGAGCCGCTCGCCCGCGGCGGGCGCGGCGGTATCGAGCGGACCTTCGGCCGAGTGGATCAGTGCGCGGCCGCCCTGCCCCAGCGCGGCGGTCGCCGCATCGGTCAGGCGCGCTTCCTCGGCGGATGAGCCAGCGAGCAGCGCGGCGACATCGGCGCGCGCGGCGACGAAGCCGTCGGCGGCGCTGCGCGCGATCTGGCGCGCGGTGACGGGCGAGCAGCTGCCGCTGACGACAAGCAGGCGTTCGGCCTCGCCCGCGTGAACCGTCGGCGGGACGGCGTCGACCATGCCGCGCGCCTGCCAGGCGAGCACCAACGCGCGCGTCACGCCCGAGCTGCCGACCGCGAAACGGGTGCCGCGATCGAGCAACACGGCGCCGGTTGCGGCGAGATCCTCCATCGTCATGCCGTCGAACAGCACCGCATCGGCCCCGAGGTTCGCGGCGTCGAACGCGGCGGCCGCCTCGCCCGCATGGATGCGGTCGAGCGCGACATGGCCGACGGTGGCGCGTGTCTGCGCCGCGAGGTGGCGGATCAGATCGGGCTCATGCATCGGCGTCACCGGGTGCCGCGCCATCGTCGGGTGGCGGTCGATGCGGTAGATTTGCTCACCCGCTGCGGCGAAGAGATTGGCGAAGGCGACGTAGCGGCCGAGATGCGGCGCGCCGACGATAATCGCCGCGGGGCCGCCAAAGGCCGCGACGCCGATATCGAGCGCGCGGCCGATCGAGCCGGTGTGCGGCGCGCTGTCGAAGGTCGAGCAGGTCTTGTAATGCACCACCGCGCCCTCGCCGAGCGCGGCAAAGGCGGCGGGGAGATGCTCGTCCATCCATTCGGGCGAGCGGCTGCGGCTGTCGCCCGCGAGGCCGAAGGCGCGGACGTCGGCGAAGCGCGCGCGAAGGGCGGCCTCCGGCGCGCGGAGGTAGAGCACCGCGGGCACCCCGCCCCCGGCGAGCTGTTCGAGGACGTCGGTCGATCCGGTGAAATCGTCGCCGTAAAAGGCGTAGAGCGGGCTCACCCGCCGAACGCGCCGAGCGCGGCGGCGAGTTCGGGGGCGTCCTTCGCTGCCTGCTCGACCGGCACGCCCGCCACCGCGGCATCCCACGCCTGGCGCAGCGCGCGCACCCCGGCGGCGGGACCGCCCGGATGCGCCATGATCCCGCCGCCCGCGGCGAACATGCAGTCGGTGCTGCCGAGCGCGGCGTAAGTGGGCGCAGCCTGCTTCGCCGACTGGCCCGACGAGAAGACGGGCATGATCTCGCACCCCTTGTGCGGCGCCGGGAACATCGGCGTCAGGCACTCGCGCGCCGAGGCGATGACGCTCTCGTTGCTCTCGCAGAATTTGTTGTCGATGCCGTTGACGTGGCTGTGGTCGATGCCCGCGAGGCGCCACAATTTCTGGAAGGCGATATAGCTCATGCCGATCGCGGGCGAACGGCCGAGCAGGCCCCAGCCGTTGCGGTGACCGTGGATCGGCAGCGCCGAATGCGCGCGGAGGACCTTCATCGCGGGCAGCCCGATCGAGTTCATGCTCGCCATGATGCAGGTGCCGCCCGCCGCGACGACATGGTCGTGGCGGCCCAGCATCTCGTCGATCTCGCCCGTAAGATTCGCGGCGAACATCACCTTCTTGCCGGTCTTTTCGGCATGGTCGTTGATCACCCGCATCACCGCGTCGATGCGCGCCTCGAACGGGCAATGCGGGCCGTCGGCCTGCAGCTCGTCGTCCTTGATGAAGTCGATCCCCGCCTCGACGAGCCCGCGCACCTGCTCGGCGGTGGCCTCGGGCGAGAGGCCGACGCTGGGCTTGATGATCGTACCGATGATCGGGCGGCCATGGACCCCCGCGAGGTCGCGGGTGCCCGCGACGCCGAACTGCGGGCCCTGATAACGGGTGAGAAATTCGGGCGGCAGCGTCACGTCGACGAGCCGCAAGCCCGAGAAGGCCTTGAGCTCCGACAGGTTGCCGTTGATCGCCGCGAGCAGGTTCGGCAGCGACAGCCCGAAGTTCGACACCGGCCACGACAGGGTCACGCGCGCGCGGCCGCGCTTGCCGTCCCAGCCCTTCGGGACGCCCGATCCGGGAAGCGACGGCGCGGCCACCTCCTCGAGCTCGGTCAGTGCTTCGACGCGCGCGGCGTGCGCCTCGCGTAGTTCGTCGGTCTCGCCCGGCACGCGCACGAAGGTGCCGGTCGACTGCTCGCCCGCCATGGTCGCCGCCGCATCCTCGAGCGGAAAGGCGGTCTCGATCTCATAAGTCGCCGTGACGCGGTCCATTGCTGATCCCTAGGACATGATGAGGCCGCCATCGACGTTGATGGTCTGGCCGGTGATGTAGCTGGCGTCGGCGCTGGCGAGGAAGGCAACGAGCGCGGCGACGTCGGCACCGCTGCCCGCGCGCTTCATCGGGATGCCCTGCACCCACTCGTTCATCAATTCGCCGGGGGCGTAATCGCCCATCAGCCGGCCCCATTCGCGGTCGTTATAGTCCCACATGTCGGTGTGGATGATCCCCGGGCAGATCGCGTTGACGGTGATGCCCTCGGTCGCGACCTCCTTGGCGAGGCTCTGCGTCAGACCGACGACACCGAATTTCGATGCGGCATAATGCGGCGTGTAGATGAAGCCGTCGCGCGCCTGCCCCGACGCGGTGTTGATCAGCCGGCCGGGCTTACCACGCGCGCGAAGCCGCCGGATCGCCTCCTGGCAACAAAGAAAGGCGCCCTTGGTGTTGACCGCGAGGTTCAGGTCCCACTCGCGCTCGGTCAGGTCCTCGACCCGCGCGATGGTGATGACCCCCGCATTCTGCACCGCGATGTCGACCCCGCCGAGCGGCTCGGCGGCCTCGAACAGCGCGCGCACATCATCGGCCCGGGTCACGTCGCAGCGCTGCGCGACGACCATGCCGCCATGGGCCGCGAGCGCCCGCTCGGCGGACGACAAGTCGGCCTCGATCGCGCCGATTACGAGGTTCGCACCTTCTGATGCGAAGCGCTCGGCGATGGCGAGCCCGATCCCCTTGTTGCCGCCGGCAACGACGACTGTGTGGCCCTCGAACCGGCGCATAAGCGTCACGCGGTCTTGAAATAGGTCGTCGTGCGCTCGGTATCGACCGCATAATAGGGCACGAAGACCAGGTTGCGCTCGCCGACCTTGGCGCGATAGGCCTCGGGATGGCCCGGCATTGGCTGGACCGCGCCGGGCAGCGCGACCACCTGTTCGTCGATGCCGTCCCAGGGGTTGAGCCCGACATACATCACCGCGCCGCGCATCAACGCCGCAAGGTTCGGGTTCTCGGCATCGATCGGCAGCGTGCGGAGCGGCTGCGGGATGGTGAGTTCGACGCTGTCGCCCGCCTTCCAGACCCGGTCGATCGTCGCGAGCTGGCCCGGGGTCGCCGCATGTGCCTTGCCGTTGACCGTCAGCTTGGCGCCCTTGGTCCAGGCCGGGATGCGCAGCTTCATCGCGAAACGGCCGTTGCCCGGCTTGCGGACCTTCAGCCGCACCGTGTCGCCGACCGGATAGTCGGTTTCCTGCACCACCTCGACGGTGCCGCCGGGGCGGTCCCACGTCACCTCGGATGCGGTGTAGAGGTTGACGAGCAGGCTGTCATCGTCGTGGAAATAGGCGTTGAGGACATAGTCGGCGACGCCCTGTACCAGGGTGCCCGAGCAGCACGGCCATTTCTGGTGGTAATAGCGCTTCTCGCCCTTCGCGCCGTAATCGGAATAATAGGGGTAGCCGCCGTCGCTGTCGGGCAGGCGCGTCGCGAGCATCGTGTTGTAGAGCGTGCGTTCGAGCCCGTCGCCATATTGCGCCTCGCCGGTGAAGCGGATCAGGTAGCGCGCGAGCTTCAGGTCGGCGAAGGCGCCGCACGGCGTCTCGAAATGCGCCTTCGAAGTCTTGAGGCTCTTCGCGAGATTGCCCTGCCCCAGCACGACGAACTGCTCCTCGGGGCCCCAGCCGCCCGAGGCGAAGCGCTGCGGCTCCATGAACTTCCACGCGTTGACGATGGCCTTCTTATACTTCTCGTCGCCGAGGTGGAGATAGGCCTGCGCGCCCGAGGCGTTGCCGATCGTGTGGCTGTAAGCGTGCTTGGTGGGGAGCACGTCCTCGCCGCGTGCGAGCGGGTCGAACCACTCCTTGTCGAGCATATAATGCACGGCCATGTCGTGATATTTCCGGTCGCCGGTGATCTCGGCGACGTGGAACAGATTTTCCGAAATGACATAGGTTTCGTCGTACGGCGGCTCGGTCTTGCCGATGCGGTCGCGCGAGACCGGCGAAATATAAGGACGGCATTTCTCGATGATGATCGGCAGCAGGGTCTTCGCCTGCTCGACCCCGCTCAGGCGATAGGCGTCGACGAGGCCGACGACATATTTGTCCATGACATAGGCCGCCCACTGCGCCTGCGCGCGCGGGCCGGCATAGGGGTTCTTGGCCTCCACCATCGCCTTGCCCCATTCGCGGACGAGCAGATGCACCTTGTCGTGCGCCGCCTTGTCGCCGGTCGCGGCGCCGTAGCGCGCGAGACCCGAGATGTACTGGCCCATCGTGAGCCCGGCGACGAAGCCGTCCTTGTCGTACCAGCCGCCCATGTCGGGGCCCGGCGCGGGCAGCCCGGCGTTCTGGCGAAAGACCTTGAGGATGCGGTCGTTGTCGAGCGCGAGGAAATGCGAGTGGATATGGTCGAACTGTTCCTTGATCCGCCCGCCGGTGAGCCGGACCGCGCCATAAGGAAATTCGTGCATCGCCTCCTTGCCGCGCAGCGCCGGGCGCGCGCCCGCGGCCCAGGCGGCGGCGGGCATCGCGGTCATCCCCGCGGCGGCGGTCGCGCACGCCGAACAATGCATGAAATGGCGCCGCGAAAGCGCTGGAGCGGTCGAATCCATTCTCATCTCCCTTGCCTGCCCGCCCGCACAGGGGAGCATTTAGAAATATAATAGTATAATTGATCGGGGAGTGCAATCGGGTTGCGATGGGTTAAGCCGTCGCCCCCGCGAAGGGCGGGGGCCGCTGGCTGCCTTGCTCGGCGATGCCGCGTAAACCGATGGCGGCCCCCGCCCTTCGCGGGGGCGACGTCGTCAGCCCTACTTCCCCTTCGACGCGCCCTCGATGCGCGAGACGCCGTGGCCGATGATCGCGCGCATCGCCTGCGCGGCTTTCTTGCCATCACCGGCCTCGATCGCGTCGACGATCTTCGCATGGCCGCGCACGCTCGCCTTATGCTCGTCGGCCTCGTTGACCGGCGAACTCATGCGGAAGGAGGCGACGAGCGCGGTTTCGATGACCGCCGACAGCGAGCGCATCATCGCATTGCCCGACGCGCGCCCGACCGCCTTGTGAAAGCGCAAATCGGCCTCGGCGAATTCGCGCGGGTCGTCGGTCGCCGCGCCCATCGCCGCGACGTGGCGGCGCATGTCGGCGATGTCCTGCTCGGTGCGCCGGATCGCCGCGGCCTCGGCGGCGGCCGATTCGATCGCGACGCGCACCTCGGCGAGTTCGCGGATGAAATCGAGGTCGAACTCCTGGTTGACCTTCCACGACAGCACGTCGGCGTCGAAGAAATTCCAGTAGCTGCTGTCGAGCACGGTGGTGCCGACGCGCGTTTTGGCGACGATCAGGCCCTTCGCGGTCAGCGTCTTGAACACCTCGCGCAGCACGGTGCGCGAGATGCCGAAGCGTTTCAGGATATCGGCCTCGGGCGGCAGCTTCGATCCCGAGGGGAGTGCGCCCGACAGGATTTCATTGCCCAAAGCGCGCGCGACCTGGTCGTGGCTCGACCGCGCAGCCTCACCGAAGCGGCCGAAATCGCCGCGATCCGAAAAGACGGCCTTATCCGAATATTGGTTCAATTCGCCTGTCCACTGGTTGCGACGGAGCCCCGGCCGCGACGAAATCCGAAGCGAAATCCGACGCTGCAATCCTGCCTGGGACGTCTCATATCGTTCTCCAATAATCAATTGGAAACGCGGAGGCGGCTTGCTTTGCGCGCCGCGCCGGAAGTGCGCGATTAGGCGCGCGTATCATATTTATGCCTGCCCGGCAGCATGCTGTTCGCACGGCTCCGCTCCCCGGGTTCGATCTGCGCCTTAAGATATCACATTCTATTTTTAATATTTCAAGTGCGCTGTGCAACGGCTATAGGAGTGACAAGCCCTCCCCTCGCAGCATGGAAAAGCGCATGAAACTGACCCACTTCATCGGCGGCCAGGCCGTCGCCGCCGACACGCCCTTCGAAAGCCTGAACCCGTCGAACACCGACGAGGTGGTCGCGGCCTATCCGGCGGGCGGTGCGGCCGAGGTCGATGCCGCGGTCGATGCCGCGGCGGCCGCCTTCCCCGCCTGGTCGCAGGCGAGCCCCGAGCTGCGCGCCGACCTGCTCGACCGCGTCGCCGCCGAGCTGATGGCGAAGGCCCCGGCACTCGGCGAACTGCTCGCGCGCGAGGAGGGCAAGACGCGCGCCGAGGCCACCGGCGAGGTGATGCGCGCCGCGCGCATCTTCCGCTATTTCGGCGGCGAGGCACTGCGCCGCCACGGGCAGACGCTCGAATCGACGCGGCCGGGGATCGGCGCCGCGACCTACCGCGAGGCGGTCGGCGTCTATGGGCTGATCACGCCGTGGAATTTCCCGATCGCGATCCCCGCGTGGAAGGCGGCGCCCGCGCTCGCCTTCGGTAACACCGTGGTGCTGAAGCCCGCCAATTCGACCCCCGCGATCGCGCACGCGCTGGCGACGATCATCCATGACGCTGCGGCGAGCCTGAATGCGCCCGCGGGCATCTTCAACCTCGTGCTGGGGCAAGGCGGGGTCGGGTCGGCGATCGCCGAGCATCCGGGCATCGCGGGGGTCAGCTTCACCGGCTCGCAGGGCGTCGGGGCAAAGGTCGGAATGGCCGCGATGGCGCGGCAGGCGCGCGTGCAGATGGAGATGGGGGGCAAGAATCCGCTCGTCGTGCTCGCCGACGCCGATCTCGACAGGGCGGTGGCGATCGCGCTCGACGGCGGTTTTTTCCAGACCGGGCAGCGCTGCACCGCCTCGTCGCGGGTGATCGTCGAGGACGCGGTGCACGACCGCTTCGTCGCCGCGCTCGCCGAGCGCGCGGCGGCGCTGAAGGTTGGCGCCGCGCTCGATCCCGCGACGCAGGTCGGCCCCGCGGCGAGCGAGCAGCAATTCGCGCAGAACCTGTCCTATGTCGAACTCGCGCAGGCCGAGGGCGGGCGGCTGGTCACCGGCGGCGCGGCGCTGCGCCTCGATACGCCGGGCTATTATATGGCCCCGGCGCTGATCGCCGACACCGATCCCGGGATGCGGATCAACCAGGAGGAAGTGTTCGGGCCGGTCGTCTCGACGGTGCGGGTCAAGGATTATGACGAGGCGCTGGCGCTCGCCAATGCGGGCAATTTCGGGCTGTCGGCCGGGATCGTCACCGGCTCGCTCAAATATGCGCGCCATTTCCGCCGCCATGTTCGCGCAGGCATGGTGATGGTCAATCTGCCGACCGCGGGGGTCGACTATCACGTCCCCTTCGGCGGGACGCGCGGGTCGAGCTATGGCCCGCGCGAGCAGGGGTTTGCGGCGGTCGAATTCTATACGCAGGTCAAGACGGTTTATACGGCGGACTAGCCCTTTCCCTCGTCACCCCGGGCTGGACCCGGGGTCCCGCTGTCGACGCGAAAAAGCGGGATCCCGGATCAAGTCCGGGATGACGAAGGGAGCGTTATTCCGCGACGATATCCACCGCCGACAGGATCGGTTCGCCCGCGACCTTTTTGAAGTCTATCACCAGCACCCCGTCGCGGACCACCGCGGGCAGCGTAACCGTCGCCGCCTTGAGCTTGCCGCCCGCGAGTGCGAAGGGATCGACCTTGCGCGTCGCCTTGCCGCCCGAGACGGTCACGTCGAAGGCGCGCTTGCCCGCCGCGTCCTCGACCGGCTCGAACAGGTGCAGCGTCACGCGGTAGCGGCCGTTGGCGACGGGTACGCGATAGGCTGCGACGCCGGTGCGGTAGTTCCGGTAGAGCTCGGGTTTGCTCGCCCCCGCGACCACCAACTGCGGGTCCTGCTTCTCGCTCCCCGGCGCGGCGTAGATTTCGCGGCGGAAGCGGTTGAGCGGCGCTCCGTTGCCGCCCTCGAAGAAATTGTCCGAGCCGTAGCGGGTGCCGCCCACCACCGCGCCGGTGAGCGTGCCGCTGAGGATATGCACATCCTCTGCCCGCCCGGCGTAGCGCCACTCTGCGCTGTCGGTGAGGCTGCCCGCCGCGGCGACCAGCTTGTTCTCGCCGGCGTCGAGCTTCACGCCCGGCCATACGCAGATCGCATCGACGCAATCGGTCCAGCCGATCTCGCGGCCGTTGACCGACAGCTTCGCCTTGGGCTGGTTCGAATAGGCGCGGACATCGACGGTGCGATAGGCGCGGTCGACATAACGCTTGCCCGTCAGGTGGAGCACCGGCTCCTTCGCCTGCCACGCGGCCTTGTAGAAATAATAGGCGTCCTTCCGCACCTTGCGGTCGAAGCTCACCAGCCCCTTGGTGTTGACGTCGGTCGCGTCGCCCTCTTCGCGCACCTCGCTCGCGGCGTCGAACATCTGCCACACCCACGCGCCATAGAGCCAACCCAGCCCCTTGACCTGGTTCCACGAGCGTTCGTGGATGTAGCTCTCGATCTCCTCGGGCTGCGGGCGCGAGACGTTCATGATCTTGCCGCCATGGACATTGTCGGTGTGCTGGCTGATCGCCCCGCCGCCGCCATATTCGCCGAGCGAGATAGGCAGGCCGGGAAAGCGCTTGTGGAGTTCGGTGAGGTGCGCGGCGAGCCCGTCGACCTCGGCGACATAACCCTTGCCGTACCAGCCGAGATAGAGGTTGAAGCCGACGGTGTCCGCGATGCCCGACAGGATCGGGCGCTCGTCCTTGTCGCCGGGCATGGGTTCGCAGCAGGTCGCCATCGTCGTCGGGCGCGTCGGATCCTCGCGCTTGGCGAGCGTGTTGAGCGCCTCCATCAAGGGCCGGGGGTTCGACGGGGTCAGCCCCTTCCAGCTCCAGTTGGTGACCTCGTTGCCGATCGACCACATCGCAACCGAAGGATGGTTGTAATTCTGGCGGATGAGCTCGGTCATCTGCGCCTCGGCATTGGCGAGCATCGCGGGCGGGGTGTCCTTGACCCCCTTGGGCGCGGTCTGGTTGACGAGTCCGAGCTCGGCCCAGAGGATCATGCCGTTCTTGTCGGCGAGCTCGTAGAAGGGCGTCGCCTGGTTGTAATGCGACAGCCGCACGGTGTTCGCGCCGAGCTCGCGGATCAGCGCCATATCCTCGGCATGATCGGCGTCGGCGATCGCCCAGCCCTTGGCATAACGATCCTGGTGCCGCGACACGCCCTGAAGCTTGAGCGGCTTGCCGTTGAGGAAAAAGCCCTTTTCGGCGTCGATCGCGATCGAGCGGATGCCGAGCGGCTGTTCGACGCGGTCGAGCGCGCGGCCCTTCGCATCGCGCAGCTCGACCGCGATGCGATAGAGATAGGGGTCGGCGAGCCCGTCCCAGCGGCGCGGGTTGGCGACACTGAGCTGCGCCTCGCTTTCGGTGCGGCCGGGGGCAAGCGCCGCCTTGCGGCTGTCGGTGGCGACGACGCGGCCGTCGGCGTCGAGGATCGTCGTTGCGACGCTCGCCGCGGCCCTTTTTGCGCCGGTGTTGGCAAGGCGCGTCTTCACGACCACCCTCGCCTGGGCGTCGTCCAGCGCCGCGACATGGCCGTAAACCCCCGGCCCGCCATGATCCATCAGGTCGATGTGCAGCGGATCGACGGTCAGCTGGGTCACCGGGCGATAGAGGCCGCCGAACATCATGAAGTCGCCCGACAAGGGCACGACGTGCCAGGTCGCGCTGCCTTCGTCGGGCTTGCTGTTGTCCGCCCGCACCGCCACCACATTGCCGCAGCCGGGCTTCAGCGCATCGGTCGCATCGAGGCGGAAGCGCGAGAAGGCGCCTTCATGCCGCCCGATCTTGGTCCCGTTGACCCAGACGTCGGCAACGATGCTCGCGGCGTCGAATTCGAGGATCGTGCGCTTGCCCTTGGCGGGGGCGCAGAGGCTGCGGCGGTACCAGCCCATCCCCCGGTCGGCGTTGATCGTGTCGTCGCGCCCGACGCCGGGGTTGCCCAGCCGGTTCCACGTATGCGGCACTACGACCTTGTCCCAGCCGCTGTCGTCGTAGCCGGGCGCCGCGGGCGATTCGTCGGCGATGCCGAAACGGAACGACCAGCCGTCGGCGAGTTGCTCCGCCTCGCGCGCCTTTGCCGGGGCTGCAAGAGCCAAAGCCAATACCCAAATCGCCGCTGCCGACCGCACGTCGCTCTCCCCTATCGTTGAAATATGAGAATCATATATTGATATTTCAGTTAGGCCAAGCCATAACCGCGCCAACAGCAGAACGGAGAGGCGAAATGCGCAGCTACAGCGGGCAGACATGGCTTTTGGCGCCGGGCCTGTTGCTGCTCGCCGCCCCCGCATGGGCGCAGACCGAGGGGCTGAGGCGCCCGCTGGTCACTATCGCGGTGTCGCCCGACGGCGACGATTCGGCCGCGGGCACGCCCGAAAGACCCTTCCGCACCCTGCCCCGCGCGCAGGCCGAGGTGCGCAAATCGAACGCGACGAGCGACGTCACGGTGCAGATCGCCGACGGCATCTATCGCCTCGACAAGCCGATCACGCTCACCGCCGCCGACGGCGGGCAGAAGGGCTGGACCGTGACCTGGGCCGCGGCGCCGGGCGCCAAGCCCGTGCTCTCGGGCGGGATCGCGGTCACCGGGTGGAAGCTGCACGACCCGGCGAAGCATATCTATGTCGCCGACGTGCCGCGCGGCGCCGACAGCCGGCACCTGTTCGTGAACGGCCAGATGGCCGAGGTCGCGGGGATCGAACTCGACCGCAAACAGGTGGTCTTCACCAACCAGGGCCTGGTAGTGAACGACCCCGCCGCGGGCGACCTCAAGCGCCTCGGCGCATCGCGGCTCGAACTGATGGCGCTCGGCCATTTCACGACGCGCTTCTCGCCGGTCGAGCGGATCGACGGCAAGACGCTTGTGATGAAGCAGCCCGCCTGGGCGAATAATATCTGGGGCTATGACACGCTCGCCCACCCCTACAAGCCCGAGGATGGCAAGCTCTACCTGCGCGGCGGGCTCGGCCTCCTGACCAAGGCGGGCCAGTGGGCGCTCGATGCCGCGAAGGGCAAGCTCTATTACCGCCCCGCCGACGGCGCCGATATCGCGAAGCTCGAGGTCGAGCTGCCGCGGCTACAGACGCTCTTCCACATCGCGGGCAGCTACGATGCGCCGGTGCACAATGTCACGGTCAGCGGGCTGCGCTTTTCGCATAGCAGCTGGCTCGGGCCGAACGGCGCCGAGGGCTATGCGAGCCAGCAGAGCGGCTCCTACCTCACCGGCTGCGCCGCGGCCTATCCCGCCGAGCCGCTGGTCACCTGCAAATGGGGCTGCCCCGAGTTCGAGAGCGTGCGCAACGAATGGTCGCAGATGCCCGCCGCGGTGCAGGTGTCGGCGGCCGAGGGCATCCGCTTCGAGAAGAATGTCTTCGCCCACCTCGGCCAATATGCGCTGGGGATCGGCAACGACGCGAGCGCCAACATCTCCGGCGTCGGGCTGGGCACGGTCGATACCGTGGTGTCGGCGAATGTCTTCACCGACCTTGCCGGCGGCGCGATCGTCGCGGGCGGGGTGCGGCGCGATGCGCACCACCCCTCCGACCCGCGGATGACCAACCGCCAGCTGACGATCGTCGACAACCTGATCCGCTCGGTGTCGAAGGATTATAGCGACAACAGCGCGATCCTCTCGACCTATGTCGACGGCGCGCAGATCGTGCACAACGACATCAGCGACACGCCCTATGACGCGATCGACATCGGTTACGGCTGGGGCATGCACGACGCGGGGGGCAACGCCAATTACCGCACGCGCATGCACGGCTACGACTGGCCGCAGAACAGGGTCTATGAGACCCCGACGATGCACCGCAACGTCGTCGTCGCCTATAACCGCATCTACGACACCAAGAAGCATTTCGAGGACGGCGGCGCGATCTACAATCTCTCGGCGAGCGAGGGCACGGTGATCGCCGAGAATCATGTCTTCGACCTCAACAACCGCATCGGCCTCTATCTCGACGAAGGGTCGAAGTTCATCACCGTGCGCGACAACGTCGTCGAGGACGCGGGGACCTGGCTCAACATCAACGCCGTGACTCCCGCGGTGCGCATGTGGCTGCGCATCTCGACCGACAATGTCGCCACCGGCAATTGGCACAATGGCGGCAAGGTCGGCGGGCAATGGACCGCCTATCTCAACAACCGGATCGAGGACGACCGGCCGGTGACCGGCAAGGCCTGGCCCGCCGAGGCGATCGACGTCATGGGCAACGCCGGCATCCAGAATCTCGCGGGCGACGTGAGCTATGGCGACGTCCGCGCGCGCGCCAACCCCCATCGCAAGAAGGAAGCGAACAAGAAATGACCGGCGTTTCGGATTATATGCTGGGCCGTGCCGACGTCAGCCGGCGCGCCGCGCTGCTGGGCATCACCGTCGCCGCGGCGATGAGCCCCGCGATCGTGCGCGCCAACGGCTCGCTCTCGGGCTTTCACGACGTGCGCAAATATGGCGCCAAGGGCGACGGGCGGACGGTCGACAGCCCGGCGATCAACAAGGCGATCATGGCCGCCTCGCGCGCCGGTGGCGGCACGGTGATCATCCCGCCCGGGCGTTACCTGTCCTTCTCGATCCGCTTGCAGAGCCATATCACCTTGGTGCTGTCGCAGGGCGCGGTGCTCGAAGCCGCCGATCCGACCAAGCACAAGGGGCAGTACGACCTGCCCGAGGGCGTCTATGAGGAGCAGTTCGGCGATTATGGCGTCGCGCATTATCACAACAGCCTGATCTATGGCGACGCGATCAGCGACGCCGCGGTGCTCGGCCCCGGCATGATCCACGGCCTCGGGCTGCGGCGCGAGGGCCCCTCGCCCAAATGGCACGGCATCCAGGGCTGGGTCTCGCCCAAGGAGCGCGGCATGGACCCGCACGCCGCGCGCCTCAGCGACCCAGCCGAGCTCGCCGAAGAGGGCAAGGGCAACAAGGCGCTCGCGTTCAAGAATTGCCGCAACATCCTGCTGCGCGACATCACCATCCTGCAGGGCGGGCATTTCTGCATGTATGCGATCGGGTGCAGCGGCATGACGATCGACAACCTCCGCATCGACACCGACCGCGACGGCATCGACGTCGATTGTTGCCGCGACGTCAAGATCAGCAACTGCACCGTCAACGCGCACAAGGACGACGCGATCGTGCTCAAGAGCAGCTATGTGCTCGAGCGCAAGATCCTATGCGAGGACGTGACGATCATCGGGTGCAAGACCAGCGGCTATGCGCTCGGCACGATGCTCGACGGGACGTACAAGATGTCGGACTATCGCGCGCCCGACGACGTCGGGGTGCTCGGCCGCATCAAGCTCGGCACCGACAGCGTCGGGGGTTTCCGCAACATCCTGGTCACCGGCTGCAC
Source organism: Sphingopyxis sp. HIX (assembly GCF_001468285.1). GTDB lineage: Bacteria > Pseudomonadota > Alphaproteobacteria > Sphingomonadales > Sphingomonadaceae > Sphingopyxis. Next base: position 113,855 of record NZ_LNSB01000005.1, read on the forward strand.
CTGCGAGAACAGCCGCGGCTTGCAGATGGGGGCGATCGACGGCGGCGTGCTGGAGGATGTGACCTTCAGCGACATCGTGATGCGCAACATCGTCAACCACCCGATCTTCGTCCGCCTGTCGGCGCGCAACCGCGCACCCCGCGGCGCGGGCGTCGCGACGGTGCAGCGCGTGCGCTTCGACAATATCAATGTGTCGGGCGCGAACGGGCGCTATGCCTGCGGCGTCGTCGGCATCCCCGACGGGGTGATCCGCGACGTAACCTTCAGCAACGTCCATGTCGCGAGCCAGGGCGGCGGCACCAGGGAAGATGCGGCGTGGAACCCGCCCGAGCGCCGCAATTCGAGCCTCGAGCCGAGCTTCATGAAGGCCTTCCCCGCGCACGGGCTCTACGTCCTCAACGCCGAGCGGATCGCGGCGGTCGACTGCACCTTCACCACCGACACCCCCGACGCGCGCCCGGCGGTGCTGTTCGACAGCCAGTCGAGCGGGATGGTGTCGGGGCTGCGCACGACCAAGGCCGCCGATGCCGCGGTCGCGGTGCGGAACGGCGGGTTGGTCAAGACGCTGACGCCCGTCCAGCCGGCCTGAGATGCCCCGCCCCCGCCTGCTCGTGACCCGGCGCCTGCCGCAGCGGGTCGAGGATCATTTTCGCGCGCATTATGAGGTCGATCTCAATGCGGACGACGTACCGATCGAGCGTGCGGCGCTGGTCGCGGCGATGACGCGCTACGACGCGATCTGCCCGACGATCACCGACCGCTTCGACGCGGAGATTCTGGCTACGCCGGGTGCGCGCGTGAAGATCCTCGCCAATTTCGGCGCTGGCCATGAGCATATCGACCTCGAGGCCGCGAAGCGCGCGGGGATCGCGGTGACGAATACCCCCGATGTGCTGACCGACGCGACCGCCGACCTCGCGATCCTGCTGATGCTGATGGCGACGCGCCGCGCGGGCGAAGGCGAGCGCGAACTGCGCAGCGGGAAATGGGGCGGCTGGCGTCCGACGCATATGATCGGCCAGGGGCTTAGCGGCAAGACGCTCGGCCTCGTCGGCTATGGCCGCATCGCACGGGCGACCGCGAAGCGCGCGCGCGACGGGTTCGGGATGCAGATTGCCTATCATGGGCGGCGCGAGGCGGCGGATGCCGAGGGCGCCCACTATCACCCGACGCTGGCGTCGCTGATGGCGGCGGCGGATATCGTGTCGCTGCATGTGCCGGGCGGCGCCGAGACGCGGCATATGATCGATGCGGCGGCGCTTGCCGCTGCCAAGCCCGGGCAGGTTATCGTCAACACCGCACGCGGTAGTGCCATCGACGAGGAAGCGCTCGCGGCCGCGCTTGCCGAGGGCCGGATCGCGGCGGCAGGACTCGACGTCTATGAGCGCGAGCCGGCGGTTCACCCCGCGCTGCTCGCGCTCGAAAATGCCGTGCTCCTGCCGCACCTCGGCAGCGCGACGATCGAGACGCGCACCGCGATGGGGATGCGCGCCGCCGCCAATCTGGAGGCCTTTTTCGCAGGCCGCGAACTGCCCGACCGTGTCGCCTGACGCACGCTCCATCGTCGAGGCCGACCTCGCCGCGGCGCTCGCCGCCTCGCCCAAGCGTCCGCTCGTCGTCGGGCTCTGCGGTTCACAGGGCAGCGGCAAGTCGACGCTCGCAGCAGCATTGCAACCGCGGCTCGAAGCGCAGGGGTTTCGCACCGCGATCCTGTCGCTCGACGACCTCTATCTGACCGCGACCGACCGCGCGACACTGGCCGAGACCGTGCACCCGCTGCTGCGCACACGCGGGGTGCCGGGCACGCACGATGTCGCGCTCGCGCACCGCATGCTCGATGCGCTCTCCCGGCCGGGTACTGCCCAACTGCCGCGCTTCGACAAGGCGGCCGACGACCGCGCGGCGGGTTCTTTGCCCGTCGAAGGACCCGTCGACCTGATCCTGTTCGAAGGCTGGTGCGTCGGCGCTCAGCCCGAGGCGCCCGACGCGCTGGCCACACCGGTCAACGCCCTCGAACGGACCGAAGACCCCGACGGCCGCTGGCGGCGCTTCGTCAATATGGCACTCGCCGGAACCTACCGCACATTGTTCGACCGCATCGACCGCCTGATCCTCCTCGCCGCACCGTCGTTCGATATCGTCCACCGCTGGCGCACCCAGCAGGAGGATGAGCTTCGCAAGCATAGCCCCGCGGGCGCGGCGCTGATGGACGCGGCCGCAATCGCGCGCTTCATCGCGCATTATGAGCGGCTGACGCGGCATATCCTCGCCGAGATGCCCGGCCGCGCCGACCTGACAATTCGCCTCAACGACGACCGCGGCGTGATCGCGGTCGAACGACCGGAGTCTCCCCAATGACCCTCGCCTTCTCGACCGCCATGCTGCCCGCCGACTGGCGCAGTGCCCTCCTGCTCGGCCGCATCGAGACCGGCGAAGGCCCATCTCCCGTGCTCGTCACGAACGGCGTGGTCCACGACATGAGCCGCGTCGCGCCGACGGTCTCTGCGCTGGTCGCGGCGCGCACTTTCGACGCCTCGAAGGGCGAGGCGCTCGGCGACCTCGAAGACCTCATCTCGACGCTGCGCCTGCTCTCCCCCATCGACCTGCAATGTGTGAAGGCCGCGGGCGTCACCTTCGCGGTCTCGGCGGTCGAGCGCGTGATCGAGGAGCGGGCGCGCGGCGACGCCTCGGCGGCAGGCGCGCTGCGCGCCGCGCTCGAGGCGCGCGTCGGCACCAGCATCCGCTCGGTGGTCCCTGGCTCTCCCGAGGCCGCGGCGCTCAAGGACGCGCTGATCGGCGAAGGCCTGTGGTCGCAATATCTGGAGGTCGCGATCGGCCCCGATGCCGAGATCTTCACCAAGGCGCCGGTACTCGCGAGCGTCGGCTGGGGTGCCGATATCGGCATCCGCTCGGATTCGACGTGGAACAACCCCGAGCCCGAGATCGTGATGATCGCGGGACCCGACGGCCGGGCGGTCGGCGCGACGCTGGGCAACGACGTCAATCTGCGCGATTTCGAGGGGCGCTCGGCGCTGCTGCTCGGCAAGGCGAAGGACAATAATGCCTCCGCCGCGCTAGGGCCCTTCATCCGGCTGTTCCATGCCGGCTTCACGCTCGATGATGTCCGCCGCGCGGTGGTCGATCTCCGCATCGACGGGCCCGAAGGCTATGTGCTCAGCGGCATCAGCTCGATGGACCAGATCAGCCGCGATCCCGAGGAATTGCTGCGCCAGGCGATGAGCGAGCATCACTATCCCGACGGCTTCACCCTCTTCCTCGGCACGCTCTTCGCTCCGACGCAGGACCGCGACGAGCCCGGGTGCGGCTTCACGCACAAGGAGGGCGACCTCGTCTCCATCGCCACCCCGACGCTGGGCCGCCTCGTCAACCGCGTCACCACGTCGAAGGCGGCACCGCCCTGGAGCTTCGGCATCGGCGACCTGATGGCCAATCTCGCCAAGCGCGGCCTGTTCAACTGATATATCTGTTGATTGAATTGATCTCTCTGTATATGGTTTTGCTATAGCAGAGAGAGGATGATCGATGGCCCGTCTCTACGGCCGCAGCATGAGCCGCCGCGACGTCTCCGCGCATGCGGGGGCGCTGTCGCAATTCGCCGGGGTGCGCCTGATGACGCTCGGCGACGGGGTGGAGCGCGGCATCCGCATGCTCGAATTCCGCACCGGCACCGGGCTGCGCTTCACCATACTCGTCGACCGCGCGCTCGACATCGCCGACTGCGAGCACAAGGGCCGCGCGATCGGCTGGAACTCGCCCGCGGGTTTCCGCCACCCTGGCCTGCACGAATATGAAGGCGAAGGCGGTCTCGCCTGGCTCCGCAGCTTCTCCGGCCTCATCGTCACCTGCGGGCTCGACCATACGCTGTTCATGCACGACGACGATGCGAGCCATTATGTCTATGGCCCGCGCGAGAAAGTCTCCTCGTCGCTCCACGGCCGCATCGGAACGATCCCGGCGCGGCTCACCGGCTATGGCGAGGTCTGGGACGGCGACGAATGCACGCTCTGGTGCGAAGGCGTCGTCCAGCAGTCGACGGTGTTCGGCGAAGACCTGCACCTCATCCGCCGCATCGAGGCCAAGGTGGGGAGCGACGAAATCCGCCTCGCCGACCGCGTGGTCAACCACGGCTTCTACCGTACCCCGCACATGTATTGTTACCATATCAACGTCGGCCACCCCGTGCTGGCCGAGGGATCGCGCTATCTCGCGCCGATTTCGGATGTCGTGTGGGCCGCGCATGCGGGCGGCGATTATCGCAAGCAGGGCGTAGGTTACCATAGCCTCCCCGCGCCGCAGCTGAATTTCCACGAGCAGGTCTGGCAGCACGAACTCGCCGCCGATGCCGCGGGCGAGGTCCCCGTCGCGCTGGTCAACGACGCGATCGAGCTCGGTTTCGAGGTCGTCACGCGCAAGGCGCAATTCCCCTGCCAATATCAGTGGCAGAACCTCCAGGCCGGCCAATATGCGATGGGCATCGAGCCCTCGACCAACCATGTGCTCGGCAAGCCCTTCGCGCGCGAGCGCGGCGAGCTGATCTGGCTCGAGCATGGCGACGAGCGGCGCTACGACACCGTGCTGCGCATCCTCGACGGCAATGACGCGATCGCGGCGAGCGAGGCACGCATCCGTGCGATTTCGGGCCAGCCCGACGCGGATTATCCCGAGCCCTCGGGCAACTACCCCGCGATCGGGGGCCGGCCATGAGCGTCGCGGGCAAGACGATCCTCTACACCGGCGCCGCGGGCGGGCTCGGCCTGCCCGCGACGCTCGCGCTGCTGGAGAAGGGCGCGCGCGTCGTTGCGGTCGATCACGACCCGGCGAAGATCGCCGCGCTGACCGAAGCCGCGGGCGGCCACGAGCGGCTCCACCTGCTCGCCACCGACATGTCGGACCTCGACCGGTTTCGCGCCGACCTGATCCGCGCCGGCAAAGCCGCCGGCGGCTATGACGTGGTGATCAACAACGCCGCCATCTACCCCGCCAAGCCCTTCGACGAGTTCAGCGTCGAGGAGCATCAGGCGGTGCAGCGCGTCAATGTCGACGCCGGCATCGTCGCGGTGCAGGTCGCGCTGCCGACGATGCGCGCGCGGCAATGGGGGCGTATCGTCAATATCGCGAGCGTCACCTTCTATGGCGGCTGGGCTTTGCTCTCGCCCTATGTGGCGTCGAAGGGCGCGCTCGTCGGGCTGACGCGAGCTTGGGCGCGCGAGTTCGGGCCCGACGGGATCACCGTCAACGCGGTCGCGCCGGGCGCCTTCCCGACCGACGCCGAGAAGATCCACCCCGACCCCGAAGGCTATACGCGGCACGTCCTCGATCATCAGGCAGTCAAGCGCCGCGGCACGCCGCAGGACATCGCCGAGGCGCTCGCCTTCTTCGCCTCCGATGCCGCGGGTTTCATCACCGGCCAGACGCTCAACGTCGACGGCGGCTGGGTCATGCACTGAGAAGAGAGAAGAATATCATGGGAATCCTCAGCGGTTATCGCGTGCTCGACTGTTCGATCGCGATGGCGGGGCCGTTCGCGGCGCAGCGGCTCGGCGACCTCGGCGCCGACGTGATCAAGGTCGAGCCGGTGACCGGCGAGTGGCAGCGCCACGCCTCGGCGGGCGGCGCGCGCGGCAACCGGATCAACGTTTCCTTCCTTTCCTTGAACCGCAACAAGCGCTCGCTCGCAGTCGATCTGAAGGCCGCTGAAGGCAAGGCGATCCTGCTCGAAATGGTCAAGAGCGCCGACGTCTTCATCCAGAATTACCGCCCCGGCGTCGCGAAGCGGCTGGGAGTCGATTACGAGACGCTCTCCGCCATCAATCCGCGCCTCATCTACGTCTCGATGTCGGGTTATGGCGAGAGCGGACCCTATGTTGACCGGCCGGGGCAGGATCTGCTGCTGCAGGCGCTGTCGGGCGCGATGCTGTCGACCGGACGCGCGGGCGATCCGCCGCAGCCCGCGGGGCAGTTCCTCGCCGACGCGGTCACCGCTTACACCGCCTTCGAGGGCGCGCTCGCCGCGTTGCTCCACCGCGAGCGCACCGGCGAGGGGCAGCTGGTGCAGGTCAATATGCTCGACGCGGTGACCGCGGTGCAGATGCAGGAAATCTCGGTCCATTCGATCGGCGGCAAGCCGCAGGCGCGCTCCGAAGAGCCGCATGCGCACAGCTATATCCGCGCGCCTTATGGGGTGTTCGAGACCGCCGACAGCCATATCGTCGTCGCCTTCGCCAGCCTCGACAGCTTCGGCAAGCTCATCGGCGAGCCGAGCTTCGCGGGCATGGACGACGAGACCGACAGCTGGACGCACCGCGACATGATCTTCGCCAGGACGCGCGATGCGCTGAAGGCGAAGACCACTGCCGAATGGCTCGACATATTGCTGCCCGCGGGCGTTTGGGCGGGGCCGGTGCACGGCTATGCCGAGCTGCTCGAAGACCCGCAGGTCAAGCACAACGGCACCTTCATCGAGTACGACCATCCGAGCGAAGGGCGGATCAAGGCGCCGGGTTTCCCGATCCGTTTCTCGAAATCGCCCGCAGCGCTCGAACGCGGCGCGCCGCAGGTGGGCGAACATACGCGCGAAATCCTCGCCGAGGCCGGGGTTGCGGCCGATGCGATCGACCGGCTGCTGGGTAGCGGCGTGGTGAAGCAGGACTGATGCCTTACCGCGGGCTGACCTGGGACCATCCGCGCGGCTATAATGCGCTCGCGGCGGCGGCCGCGGCACAGGCCGACATCGAGCTGATCTGGGACAAGCAGCCGCTCGAAGGCTTCGAGGCGCATCCGATCGCCGACCTCTGCGCGCGCTACGACCTCGTCGTGCTCGACCATCCGCATGTCGGCGAGGCGGTAGCGGCGGACTGCCTCCAGCCGCTCGAGGAGCATTTCGGCGCCGACGAGATTGCCGCACTGGAGGCCGAGAGCATCGGGCCCAGCCTCGCGAGCTATCGCACCGAAGGGCGCCACTGGGCGCTGCCGCTCGACGCCGCGACGCAGGTGATGGCGCGGCGGCCCGACCTGGTGCCCGAGGCGCCGGCGAGCTGGGACGAGGTACTGGTCCTCTCGCGCCGCGCCCCCGTCGCGCTGTCGCTCGCGGGGCCGCACAGCATGCTCAGCTTCCAGTCGATCGCCGCGTCGCTCGGCGCGCGTTGCGGCGCCGACGACCCCGAGCGCTTCGTGTCGGGCACCGCGGGCGCGCAGGCGCTCGACATCATGGCCGCGCTCGCCGCGCGTAGCCCGGCCGTGGTGCGCGCGTTGAACCCGATCGGCATTCTCGGCCATATGGCGAGCGAGGACGATGTCGCGCTCTGCCCGCTGATCTACGGCTATGTGAATTATGCCGTACCGACGGACGGCGCCAAGCCCCTCGCCTTTTCGGACGCGCCGCGCGCGCGGCTCGGCGGGCCGCCGGGGTCGACGCTCGGCGGTACGGGTATCGGCATTTCGAAGCGCTGCGACGTAACGCCCGAGCTGCTCGCGCATCTCCGCTGGCTGATGGGCGATGCGGCGCAGCGCGGTTTCATCCCGTCGCACGACGGCCAGCCGAGCCGCCGCGCCGCCTGGCACGACGAGCTGGTCAATGCGCGCTGGGGCAATTTCTACCGCGACACCGCCGCGACGCTCGAGGCCGCGCATGTCCGCCCGCGCCACGACCGTGCAATCGCTTTCCAGACCGAGGGCGCGGCGCTGATCCGCACCGCCCTGCTCGACCGCCGCCCGCACGCCGCGACGCTCGCCGCCTTGCAGGACGCCTATCACCGGAGCCGCCAGCCATGACCGACCATATCCTCTTCACCGTCGACGGCGCGGTCGCGACGATCACGCTCAATCGCCCCGACAAGCTCAACGCCGCGACCCCCGAGATGGCGAAGGCGATCGTCGCGGCGGTCGAGGAGTGCAACGACAGCGATACGATCCGCTGCGTCATCGTCACCGGCGCGGGGCCCAAGGCCTTTTGCGCGGGGTCGGACATTTCGGAGCTCGACAGCTACGCCACGCCTTGGGATTTCCGCAACCGCTCGGACTATTGCGACGCGATCCACCACCTCCTGAAACCCACCATCGCCGCGGTGAACGGCTATGCGCTCGGCGGCGGGCTGGAGACCGCGCTGTCGTGCGACATCCGCATCGCGTCGAGCAACGCGAAGTTCGCCGCGCCCGAGATCAAGCTCGGCTGGATCGGCGGCGGCGGCATGGCGGCGATGCTCGCGCATTCGATCGGGATGTCGAACGCCGCGCTGATGATCATGTCGGGCGACATGATCGACGCGGCGCGCGCGCTGCAGATGGGGCTGGTCAGCGAGGTGCACGAACCCGAGGCGCTGATGGACCGCGCGCGCCAACTCGCCGCGACCATCGCCTCGCGCGCGCCGATCGCCGCCGAGACCGCGAAGATCAACCTGCGCGCCGCGGTATCGATGCCGCTCGATAAGGCAATGGAATATGAGCGCGATTTGCAGGCGATCTGCTTCGCGACCGAGGATGCCAAGGAAGGCCGCGCCGCCTTCGCCGAGAAACGCGCCCCGGTGTTCCGCCGGCGCTGAGCGCTACCGAACGCTCCTGATCGGCAGCACGAAGAAGGAGCCGGCGTAGACGAAGGCGATCGCGGCGATGAACAGCGCGGTATAGTCACCCCCCGAAAGGTTGAGCAGCCACGCCGCGAACACCGGGCTCAGGATTTGCGGGATGTTGACCGCGGTCGTCAGGATGCCGAGGTCCTTGCCCGTCGCCTCGCCATCGGCCTTGGGCAGCACCTGCGTCATCAGCGCCATGTCGACCGACATGAAGGCACCATAGCCGATGCCGATCAGCGCGGCATAGATCAGCATGCCCTGCAGCGTCGGCACGAAGAGCGGCACGGTCAGCGCGATGCCCATGATGATGCTCGACGCGAAGACCAGCGGCTTGCGGCGCCCGATACGGTCCGAGAGCAGCCCCGAGGTGAAGGCCGCAAACACCAACGCGAAGAAGGTGATCGTCGACAGCGTCGCGATGGTCTTGTTCGCGTCGCTCAGCGACAGGCCGATATAATCCTGCAGGATATAGAGCATGTAGGTGATCACGCCCTGATAGCCCATGTAGATGGTGAAGCGCCCGGCAAAGGCCCAGGCGAAATCGGGATGCTCGCGCGGGCTGACCCAGAAGCTCTTGAGGAATTCCGCCGGTCGGAAGGGGCCGGGCAGCGCCGCGGTCACCGGCGGTTCGCGGTTGATCAGCACGAAGGCGAGGCACGCGACGACCACCGCGCCCGCGAACAGCCAATAGGCCTGCGCGATATCGCCCGCCATCAGTCCCGCGACGATCGTGCCGACGGTGAGACCCGAGGTCATGCCCGCGCCGACGAAACCCGAGGCGACCCCGCGTTCGGCGGGCGCGAAGCGGTCGGCGACGACGGTGGTCAGCGCCGCCTGCATCGCGTTGAGCGCGATCGCCGCACCGACCCAGAAGAAGGTGATCGCCCACAGGCTGGTCATCAGCGGTACGAGCGCGAGGCATGCCCCGCCCGCGAGCGAGCCGGTGACGATCCACGGCGTCCGCCGTCCCCAGCGCGTACGCGTGCGGTCCGACAAGGCGCCGGCGATCGGCGTCGTCAGCGTGCTGAAGACCGAGGTGACCGCGAACACGACCGCCAGCCCGCTCGCCTTGTTCGCGGGGTCGATCGCCTGGATCTGGTTGGGCAGCAGCACCGCGAGCACGGCGGCATAAAGCGCGAGCAGCACGAAGAAGACCGTCGTCATCGATGCGAGCAGCACCCATTTGCCGCGCCCCGTCGCGTGCGCGGCGGCCCCGCTCAGGAAGTCGGCTTCTTCGGGGGCGCCGCCCGCGAAGGCGGCATTCAAATCGGACATCTGCCTCTCCCGTCCGGCGGCGCCTTCGCCGTCCGGCTGAAAATTCTCAAGCCGCCTTGCGCACGACAAAGCGCTGTTGCTCGGGCGCGGGGCCCAGCGCGCCGCGCTCGAGCACGTCGGGGCGCCGTTGCTCGCGCCGCGCCGCCTCGCTCAGCACCAAGCCATGGCCCGGCGCGTCGCTGCCGCGGATACAGCCGTTTTCGATCACATAAGGCGCCTCGACCAGATGCTCGAAATTCTGGAAGCTATACTCCAGCCATTCGACCTCGGGCAAAGCGAGCGCCATATTGACCCCGATTTCGAGGAAGCTGTTCCCCATCGTCACCGGCACGCCCATGTCGGCGGCGAGCCAGCCGATGCGCATCACGTCGGTGACATGGCCGTGGACGTTGAGCATGTCGGCGCCGCCCGCCTGGATCAGCGCGCGCTTGCCCGACACGTCGAGATATTCGCCCGAATTGAGCAGGGTCTCGCCGAGCGAGCCGCGCAGCATCTTCAGCCCCTCGAAATCGGAGCGCAGGATCGGGTCCTCCATCCAGAAGATCGCGTGCCCGGCGCGGCGCATCGCCGCGATATTCTGCACCGTCTGCTTGGGCGACCAGGCCTCGTTGGCGTCGATCATCAGCGTCGCGTCCTTGCCGACCGCCTGTTTGAGCAGGTCGAGGCGGTGGATGTCGCGGTCGAGATCGGGGTGGCCGACCTTGATCTTGAACGCGGTATAGCCCTGCGCCGCGGCATCGGCGAACAGCGCCTGGAAATCCGCGTCGGACAGGTGGAAGTCGAGCCCGCTGGCATAGGCGCGCACTTGGTTGCGCCGCGCGCCGAGCAATTTCCACAGCGGCAGGTCGGCGGCCTTGGCGGCAAGGTCCCACAGCGCCTGCTGCAGCGCTTCCTCGAACGGCAACCCCAGCCGGCGCTGGTTGCCGCCGCGCGGGCGCACGACGCGGTGCGCGAGCGCCGCGGCGCTTTCGCCCTCGAGCGCGGGCCAGGCTTCCTCGCGGAAAACGCGGATCATTTCGGCCTCGGCGGGCAATGGGTGGAACAGCGACTGGACGAAGCCCAGCCCCGTGCGGCCCTCCGCGTCGACCAGTTCGAGCGCCGCGACATGCGCATCGTCGGCGCGCACCTGGCTGTCGCCGATCACGCGGTCGCGGGCGAACTGAAAGCGGGTAATTCGAAAGTCGACTATCGTCATATCGGGTGCTACCATCTTCCAGATGACAAACTTGAAATATCAGTTGCGGGATTAGATATGACAGATAGGGGCAAACGGCAAGCGGCATTTGCGAACGGCGGCGCGGAGGATGGCGCGGGCGATCGCCCCGCGGCCGAACGGCTGAGCGACGTCGCCTATAAGGCCATTTTGCAGGGGCTTTTCGACCAGAAGGTCCCCGCGGGCGCCTTCGTGTCGCAGAACGACCTCGTCCGCCTGCTCGGCATTCCGGTCCAGCCGCTGCGCGACGCGCTGCGCGTGCTCGAGGCCGAGGGGGTGCTGACGATCCACCCGCGCTCGGGCATCCAGTTCCTGAAACCCGACCTCGAACTCGCGCGCAGCACCTATCAGTTCCGCTCGATCATCGAGCGCGCCGCGGCGCGGCGCTACGCCGAGACCGGCGACGCCGACAAGGCGAAGCAACTGATCGCCGACCACAAAAAACTGCAGGCGCAGATCGAGAAGAACGGCCTCTCCGACGGCGCGCTCGACAAGCTCGAGGATCTCGAACAGCGCCTCCACGGCAATATGATCGCCAATATGCAGAACCCGCTGGTCGAGACGACCGCGCGGCGGCTGAAGAATTACGTCACGCTGATCCGCCTCGACCGGCTGGTCACCGCGCCGCTCGCGCTGCGCACGCTGACCGAGCATATCGAGATTTTGGAAGCCTGCGTCGCGCGCGATCCCGACCGCGCCGAGGCGGCGATCGCTTCGCATTTCCAGGCCGCGCTGCAGCGCATCCTCGGGATGTTCTGACCGGCGCGCTCTGAAATATGAATTGCGATATTTGAGATATCAGTGTAGCGCGGAGCGATGAACGCCGCCCCCGCCTGCCCCTTCGACCAGAAGCGCCTAGGCCGCCTCGGTTTCGGCTGCGCGGCGCTCGGCAATCTGTTCCGCGCGATCAGCGACGACGAGGCCGTAGCGACGGTGCAGGCGGCGGTCGATGCCGATATCCGCTATTTCGACGTCGCGCCGCATTATGGTTTCGGCCTCGCCGAAAAACGCCTCGGCGCGGCGCTCGCCGAGGCCGATCCGGGCGAAAGCGTCGTCATCTCGACGAAGGTCGGCCGCCGCCTCGACCCCGTCGCGCCCGGGACCGACCTCACCGCGCTGCGCCAGGCCTTCGTCACCCCCGAACCTTATGAAAGCGTCTTCGACTACAGTTATGACGCCGTCATGCGCTCGTGGGAGGGCAGCCGCGCGCGCCTCCGCCGCGACCGCATCGATATCCTCTATGTCCACGACATCGGCCGCTACGCGCATGGCGACGAGCATCCGCGCCTGTTCCGCACCCTGATGGACGGCGGCTATCGCGCGCTTCGCGAACTGCGCGACGGCGGCGCGGTCGGGGCGATCGGGCTCGGCGTCAACGAGTGGCAGGTGTGCGAGGAAGCGCTCGGCGCGGGCGATTTCGACATCTTCCTGCTCGCGGGGCGCTACACCCTGCTCGAACAGGGCGCGCTCGACAGCTTCCTGCCGCTCTGCGCGGCGCGCGGCGTGCAGCTGGTGATCGGCGGGCCGTACAACAGCGGCATCCTCGCGCATGGCGTGAAGGGGCCCGGCCCCTTCCATTATGAATATCAGCCCGCCTCGCCCGGGATCGTGACGCGCGTCGCGGCGATCGAGGCGATTTGCGACGCCCATAATGTCCCGCTCGCCGCCGCGGCGCTGCAATTCCCGCTCGCGCATCCGCAGGTCGCCTCGGTCATCCCGGGAATGAACAGCGCGCCGCGCGTCGCCGAGGCAGTCGCGCTGACTCGCCTCGCCATCCCTCCGGCCTTCTGGGCCGACCTGCGCTCGGCCGGGCTGATCCGCGCCGACGCCCCCACCCCCGCCTGACCCTCTCGAAAGGAAACCCCATGCCCCGCCTCGCCGGCAAGATCGCCATCGTCACCGCCGCCGGTCAGGGAATCGGCCGCGCCAGCGCCGAGCTCTTTGCGCGCGAGGGCGCGCGCACGATCGCGCTCGACATCAACGCCGACACGCTCGCGACGCTCGAGGGGTGCGAGACGCGCGTGCTGGACCTGCTCGACGGCGACGCGATCAAGGCGCTCGCGGCCGAGATCGGCGCGGTCGACATCCTCTTCAACTGCGCCGGTTTCGTGCACGCGGGGACGCTGCTGACCACCGAGGAGGAAGATTACGACTTCTCCTTCGACCTCAACGTCAAGTCGGCGTACCGGATGATCCGCGCCTTCCTGCCCGGCATGATCGCGCGCGGCGGCGGGTCGATCGTCAACATGTCGTCGGTCGCGAGCTCGATCATCGGGGTCGCCAACCGCTTCGTCTATGGCGCATCGAAGGCCGCGGTGCTGGGGCTCACCAAGTCGGTGGCGCAGGATTATGTGGCGCAAGGCATTCGCTGCAACGCGATCTGCCCGGGCACGGTCCAGTCGCCCTCGCTCGACGAACGGCTCGCGGCGACGGGCGATGCGGCGAAGGCACGCGCCGACTTCACCGCGCGCCAGCCGATGGGCCGCCTCGGCCGCGCCGAGGAAATCGCGCAGCTGGCGCTCTATCTCGCGAGCGACGAATCCGCTTACACGACGGGCACGGCGCAGATCATCGACGGCGGCTGGACCAACGCGTAATGGCGACGCGCCGTACCTGCCTCGCGCTCGACCTGGTCGACGACGCCGAACTGATCGCCGACTATGAGCGCTGGCATCGGCCGGGTGAGACGCCGGTCGAGATCGTCCGCTCGATCGCCGAGGCAGGGATCGCCAATATGGAGATCTACCGTGCGGGCAACCGGCTGTTCATGATCATCGACGCCGACGAGACTTATTCGGACGAGGCCAAGGCTGCGGCCGATGCGGCGAACCCGCATGTCGAGCGCTGGATCGCTCTGATGAAGCGCTTCCAGCAGCCGATCCCGGCCGCCGGGGCCGACGGGACGTGGATGGTCATGGAGCGGATTTATGCGCTGGACGAGCAGCTGGATTTTCATGGGATGGGTCCAGGGCAGGCCTGAAGATCCTCCCCACGCGCAGCGATGGGGAGGTGGCAGCCCGCAGGGCTGACGGAGGGGTCGACGCCGTCGAGAGACAGTGCAACCTTTCAACCCCTTCACCACCCGCTTCGCGGGCGGTCCCCCTCCCCAACGCTGCGCGATGGGGAGGATCTCAGAACCTATTTGTTGCTCATCACCACGCACGGCTGGCTCGCCGAGCCGACGGTCGCGCAGAACTTGTCCGCCTCGCCCTTAGTCGCGAAGTCGCCGGCCTGCAGCCGCGTGAGCTTGCCGCTCTGGACCAGATAGGGCTGGTTCGATACGAGCGCGGGGTGCTTCTTTTCGAGCGCCACCCACAGCTTCCGCGCATTGCCCTCGTTCGAGAAGGCGCCGAGCTGGGCGCGCCATTTGTCGGCACTCGCGGCGCGCACCGGTGCGGCGGCGGGCGGTGCGGGCTGCGGTTTCGGGGGCGCGGCCCTGACCGGTGCGGGCGCGGGTTTCGGCGGCGCAGCGGCTGGCGGCAGGTCACCGCTTTCGGGCGGCGCGGCGTAACTGGTACCCGGCGCGCTCGACTCCGGCGTCGCGGCGGGAAGCTCGACCGGCTTGATCGGCTGCGACGGCGAGCGCAGCGGCTGCGATACGATCGCCTTGGCGGCATCGGTCATAGCGCCGGTCGCGGCGGCGGTCGCGTTAGCCGCGACGGGGTCCTTCGGCGGCGCGCGTTCGGGGGTGATCACCGGCGGCGGCGTGTAGCTGGTGCCGGGAACCGAAGCCGGCAGACTGGCGGTCTTCACCGGCGACGGCGCGGGCGCCGGTGCGGTCGGTGCGGCGGCGTTGACCGCGGCGAGGCGTTCGCGCTGCTCGCTCTTTTCCATCTCGGGGATCATCGCGAGTCCCGCCTGGCGCTGGTCGAGCGGGATGAGATTGTCGAGCTGGACGAGCCGCGCCGAGGCGATACCGAGCCCGGCGTCGCTCGCGCGCTTGGTCAGCGCATAGGCGCGCGGCCAGTCGGGCGCGGCGAGGTCGCCGTTGAAGTGCGCGGTGCCCAGCACATATTGCGCGCGCGGTTCGCCGCGGGCGGCCGAGCGGACGATGAAGGGCATCGCCTCTTCGCGGCGGTTGGCGGTGAAGAGGACGAGCCCCAGATTGTCCTCGGCCTGCAGATGACCCTGCTTCGCGGCGCGGCGATACCAGCCCTCGGCCTGCGCCAGGTCGGCGGGGACGCCGCGGCCGAGCTTGTAGGCCTGGCCCAGGTTGAACTGCGCATCGGGGTCGCCGGCGAGCGCGATCGGGCGCCAGATCGCCACTGCGCGCTGGTAATTGCCGCCTTCCCAGGCGTCGACGCCGTCCTTGACGCTGGCCGCCGGTGCCGCGGCGGGCGCCGCCAGCGCGGGCGCTGCGAGCATCGATGCCGCCAGCAAAGGCACGGTCACGGCCAGGATGGTGCGGAAAAAACGCATGTAAAATCTCCACTGACGTGCGCCGCGCGCGGATACTCCGACCGCGTGCGACAGCAGTCCCCGGCCCGGCCCTAAGTCCAATTGGCTAACAGCGCGTTAGCGACGTTGCCGCCAAGCCGATCTTGATCCGGAACGGGACAGACTTTGCTTAAGCCTGCGTTTACCATGCAATCCCACGATCCGTTTACCTTCTTTTTCGCATCGTTAACCCAATCTTAGGGGCCCGCATGGCATTTCGAACCCGATTGTAGTCACATCAGGGGGACAGCTGTGCGCGTTTTGGCATTGGCTTCACAAAAGGGCGGATCGGGGAAGACCACCCTGTCGGGGCACCTCGCCGTGCAGGCCCAGCTCGCGGGCGCCGGCCCGGTCGTGCTGATCGATATCGACCCGCAGGGCTCGCTCGCCGACTGGTGGAACGAGCGCGAAACCGACCTTCCCGCCTTTGCGCAGACCACGGTCGCGCGCCTGGCGTCCGACCTCGAAATCCTGCGCCAGCAAGGCTTCAAGCTCGCGGTCATCGACACGCCGCCGGCGATCACCATGGCGATCCAGAGCGTCATTTCGGTCGCCGAGCTGATCGTCGTCCCGACGCGTCCCAGCCCGCACGACCTGCGCGCGGTCGGCGCCACCGTCGACCTTTGCGAACGCGCCGGCAAGCCGCTGGTGTTCGTCGTCAACGCCGCGACACCCAAGGCCAAGATCACCAGCGAGGCCGCGGTCGCGCTGTCGCAGCACGGCACCGTCGCACCCGTCACGCTACACCACCGCACCGATTATGCCGCGTCGATGATCGACGGCCGCACGGTGATGGAGGTCGATCCCAACGGCCGCTCGGCCGAAGAGATCCGCCAGCTCTGGTCCTATATGAACGACCGGCTCGAGAAGAATTTCCGCCGCACCGTCTTTTCGTCGCCGATCCCGGCGCAGGCGGGTTATGGCACGGTGCGCCCGATGGGTGGTGGCTTCGGCCGCCGCATCGCCGGCCAGTAAGGGGGATGGAAGCCATGGGCGAACCCAAACCTCTCGCATCGCTGAGCGCCGGCCTGCTCGCCCGCAAGGGCGCCGCGCGCCCCGCCATGCGCCGTCAGCCGCTCGGCAGCGGCCCTGCGCCGGTGGGCCAGGTCGGTTACGACGACCTCGGCTGGAACGACATGGGCTATGACGTCGATCCGGTGCAGTCGAGCGAACCTGCGCACATGATCGACCTGAAGCCGCTGCTCAGCGGTTCGGTGCCCGAGCATAATGTCGAGGCCGAACATGCGGTCGAGGAAAGCTTCGGCCACGAGCTGACCGATGCGCTCGCCGCCGATTTCGAACCCGAAACGGTCGAAATTCCCGAGATCGTGCGCCAGCAGGAATCGCTGAGCGACCGCGTCGCTGCCGTCGCGCGCAAGGTCGAGGCGCGCCCCGAAAAGGCGCCGGCCGAGCCCAAGGCGCCGCGCGTCCCGCGCGCGCTCCGGGCCCGCGAGAAAGCGGCGTTCACGCTGCGCCTCGACGCCGAACGCCACCTGCGCCTGCGCCTTGCGAGCGCGGTGACCGGCCGTTCGTCGCAGCTGATCCTGACCGAATTGCTCGACGATTACCTGGCTTCGCTGCCCGAGATCGACGCGATGGCCAGCCGCCTGCCCGCGGCGCGACCCGCGCGCCGGACGATGCAATCCTGAAGCCGAACGGGGGACCTTCCATGAACCGCAATCTGCTGATGAAACTGGCCGTGTCGGGCTTCGTGCTCGGCCTCACCACCACCGGCTGCAGCATGAACAAGATGGCCAACGCGCCGTCGAACACGCTGGGCAAGCCCGAAACCGCCGCCAAGTCTGCTGACAAGGCGCGCGTCGCGCTCGAAGCCGGCAAGACCAGCAAGGGCGTCGCGCTCGCCGAGGCCGCGGTTTCGGCCAGCCCGCGCGACGGATCGTACCGCGCGCTGCTCGGCCAGGCTTATCTCAATGACGGTCGCTTCGCTTCGGCGAGCGCCGCGCTGACCGAGGCGATGGAGCTGGGGGTCAAGGACAACAACACCGTTCTCGCGCTCACGCTGGCCAACATCGCGCAGGGCAAGACGAGCGACGCGCTCGCGCTGCTCAACGAATATCGCGACACGCTGCCCGCTTCCGACACGGGGCTGGCGCTCGCGCTCGCCGGCGACCTCGAATCGGCGATCTATGTGCTGACCGAAGCCGCGCGCGCCGAAGGTGCCAGCGCCCGCACGCGCCAGAATCTCGCGCTCGCCTATGCCCTGTCGGGCCGCTGGGCACAGGCGCGTATCCTGGCCTCGCAGGACCTGTCGCTCGCGAAGCTCGAGGGCCGCATGGCCGAATGGTCGAAGCTGGCCCAGGAACCGAGCCAGCCGCTACGCGTCGCCAGCCTGATCGGCGCCAAGGCGCAGGCCGACGGCGGCATGCCGGTGCGCCTCGCGCTCGCCAATTTCTCGGACGTCCAGATGGCTGCTGCGCCCGAACCGGTGCAGCTTGCCAGCGCCGACCCGGCGCCGGTCGACGCCTTCGCCCCGCCGCCGGTCGCAACCGAAGCTGCGATCCGCACGGTCGAACTGCCGATGCCGCAGCGCGATGCCAATGGCGTCGTTCCGGTGACCGAACTGCCCTCGCCCACCGCCGCGCCGGTGATCATGGCCGAGGCCAAGCCCTATCGCGCCGAACCGGGCAAGCGCCCGTTCGCCGAACAGGCGCGCGAGCTTGCCGCCAAATTCGTGCCGCAGATCGCCGCCTTCGACGCCAAGAAGCCGTCGGGCTGGGCAGTCCAGCTCGGCGCCTATGACACGCTGGGCATCGCCAAGGAAAAATGGGGCTCGCTCAAGAAGAAGAACGGCCAGCTCGCGACGCTGCCGGCGTCGAGCCACGCCGCGAACGTCAAGGGTCGCACCTTCTATCGCCTGACCGTCAACGGCATCAGGAGCCAGGCCGACGCCGCGCGGCTGTGCGGCGAGCTCCGCGCCGACGGCCAGCAGTGCTTCGTCCGCCAGATGGGCGGCAGCGAAAGCATCCAGTGGGCCGCCACCGCCAAGCCGGTACGGCTGGCTTCGCGCTAAGCAGATACACCGCCCTTGCGGGAGAGACGGGGCGTGGCCGCAAGGCTGCGCCCCTTTTGCTTGTACGAGGCCCGATATCTTGGACGGCGGTCTTGGGGTGGGAAACGGGCATATTAATCCTCCCTGCGGCGAAGCCGTGGGGAGGGGGACCACCCGCAGGGTGGTGGAG
>NZ_LNSB01000006.1 GCF_001468285.1 Sphingopyxis sp. HIX
GTCGGGGTCGGCGTGGGGGTCGGGGTCGGCGCCGGGATCACGATCACGCCTTCGCCGGGCGAGGCGACGCCGTCGGCGCCGCAAGCGGCCAGAATGGAACAGGCCACGCCGCTGAGCATGACCAAACGAACGCGCGCGAAAGCCGCCATGAAATTCTCCGTTATCCGCTGTGCGCGCCCAAAGCCCGGGCGGCGCCCCTGCTGAAAGTCACCGGCCGGAACGGCGAAACTATTCCGCCGCCCCCCGATGGGGCCGCCACTAGGGTGATTCGGTGACGGTCTGACGCCAGAGCGATGACATTTGGGTGACTCTTTGGAGTCGCTTCGATGACAGCCGCGGCTCTGCGCCGCGCGGCTTCTTCGCAGCTGCAAAAATAAATGCGGCGTTGGTCGCTTGCATCGCCCGGAAAGCTTTGCTAGGCGCCCGCTCCTACCTGGTGCCGGACCCGTTCCGGACCATCATGATGTGCGGTCGTGGCGGAACTGGTAGACGCGCAACGTTGAGGTCGTTGTGGCCGAAAGGCCGTGGAAGTTCGAGTCTTCTCGACCGCACCATGAACGCCATATTATGGCACAAACTCAGATAGTTAGAGAACCCCTCTACTTTATTGGACCACCTTTTAGTCCACCTTTGTGCAGGATCAGGCGGACGTATAAACGTCTCTTCCTGACCTAGATCATTTAAATTTCTGGATTTTTCTGCTCGGGAAGAATTGCGGATTACACAGCAATCAGCTGCTACTGGCCGATGTCGGTCGTAACCCCGGCCCGCCAGCTTTCCGGACAGCGGCCGTTTGCTCGGCTCACCGGCTATCGCGCCGAGACGGCCACCCCGGCTGTCATTGAACCTGACGGGCTCATAAACGCTGATGCGTTTGAATCTATTTTCGAGGATGATGGTCGGGGATCCTGCTGAACGCACCGGAAACCATCGGTGCTCTGAGAGATAATCCGCGAGCTCTCGTCGGATGGGCAATGTCCGCGTTGCAATCAACCATTCGACATGAGACAGAGCGGCGTCAGTTCGGAGAAATCCCAATGGAAAACTGGCTGTTGGCCATGGCGAAGGCGGAAACGCCTCGAGTCGTTGCAAGCCTCGCTGGCGCGCCGCGCCCACCCGTCGAGGCCTTTACCGATCTCGACGAATTCGGCTGGCGTCTCGTCGTCAGCCGGGCCGAGGTCCTCCTCGATGCCGATGACTTGCCGAACGCAGAGCGAATTTCCGGCGACCTAGCACCGGTGGCCCTCGGATCTCTTCATCTCAGCACCAGTATGGCCAGCGAAATCCTCGGATTGGCGGCCGAGGTGGCAACACGGGGCGGCGACCTGCCCCGTGCGGCTCGCCTGCTCTTAGAACTTTCAGGTCTGCTCGAAATCCGACTTGGCCCGAGTAGCGGCGAGCAGCAAGGTATCCTCCGTCGCCTCGACGTCATCTCCTCGGCCCTTAACGATGTCAAACTTCGCGAAGAGATTGCAGCGATTAGAGCCCGGCTCGGTGCCGGCGACCGTCAGACGCTAGGCAGTGGCTCCTCACGTTACGCTCAGGAGGATGTCGCGTACGCGACACAAGCGGTTGACGTCTTCTACGCCACGCACCGGAGCCGCACCGGCCGAGAAGATGCGTGCCGCTACTTTGGCGGACGACGTGGGATACTACAGTTTGGCGTGGCCGAGGTCATCGTCACCCCAAATCCCGACCTCCAGAAGTTGCCCGCGGTCCACATCTGGCGCTTGCAGTTTCGGCGCAAGTGGACGGACCGCGCCTACTTGAAGACGGTGGCAGCGCTTGGACACGAAGCCTTTCTCGAGCGGCTTAAAGGCGCACTTAAGGATTTCGGTCGCCGCGAGATCCTGCTGTTTGTCCACGGCTTCAATGTATCGTTCCGAGGTGCAGCTGAGGTGGCCGCCACGTTGGCGGTTGACCTCGATCTTGACGGAGTTCCGGTTCTCTACAGTTGGCCTTCTCAAGGAAACTTCGTGTCTTATTTTGTCGACCGCAACAATGTGATCCGCGAGCATGTCGATGCTCTTGCGGATCTCTTCGTGGCCCTGTCAGCGATCCCCGACGTCGGATCGATCACCGTTGTCGCTCACTCCATGGGCAACCAGTTTCTTTTGTCGGCGCTAGAGCGCGCACAACAAAAAAACGCCGCTGCAACGGCCCAGACGATTGTCTTTGCGTCTCCCGATGTTGACCGCGCTGACTTTACAGCCCGCGCGAGTGAACTCACCGCGCGCGCGGCTCGTTTAACGGTCTACGCCTCTCGCCGAGATCGGGCGTTGTGGTTATCGGCGATGTTGCAGGCCTACGACCGCGCTGGGGATGCGGCGGAACCGGTCATTGTTCCTGGTGTCGAGACCATAGACACCTCACAGGTAAGTTCCGGCGCAATCGGCCACGGCGATTTTGCAGGCCCTGCTCTGGACGATCTGCGCTCGCAGGCATGGTTCGGATTGCCCGCGGAAGCCCGCGACGCGATCCTGGAGGAAGCGACGTTTGGTGGCGGCCGCTATTGGCGAATCGTCGAGACCGAGGACGCCGATGCCTTTGGCATGGCGTTGGTTCTGTGCCGCAGGCTCGGGCGCACCGCGCTTCCCCACATCGATCAACTCATCGCGGCGGCTCCGGGTCGCACAACGCGCCTAAGTACGGCCGGCCAGAAGCTACGCAATTACGTTGAGCGCATCCTCGCCGACCAGAGTGGCGACCCGTAGCGTCAGAACAGCGGCTCTCCGCCATCGCCGAGGAGCACAAATGCCGCCCAAAACCCGGGTTGCGAGAACCGGCCCTGTTCGTCATCGCGCAGGTCTATCATGGCGTTACGCAATGCTTCGGCGCGCGGGACGCCATGGTTTCTTGGATCAAACAGCCGACGCACGAGGGCCTCAGTGGCCGCAGCACTTGCCGACCAATGGGAGACAAGAACGGCTCTCGCCCCCGCTCGGATAAGCGCGGTCGCCAGACCCGAGAATGCTGAGGCACCATACTCGCCGTCGCCTGCGGCGGTATTGCAAGCCGTGAGTAGGGCCAAGTCGGCCTCGATTCTGAGGCCGCTTAGATCCTCCGCGGTGAGCAGCGCTTCACGAGCCCGGTTCCAATTTCCGGCTTGGACGACCTTGGGCCATGTGGCGCACGACAGCAGCAAGGCGGGCTGTCGCACACCCGCCACCTGTAACTCTTGGGCGGTGAGGCCGTGGGTAGAAAAGCAGATGTAGCGATAACGGGCCAACTCGCCGCTTGCATTCAAAGCCAGCAACCGCGCCTTGGTGGCTTCGCTTCTCGACAGGACAAAGCTGTCGCGCCGCCCGAAGGTCGCGGCGAGCCGATCCAGTATCGCGCCGGTTTCTGGGACTTCACGCAATCCCGCCAGCGACGGTTCTCCACCTAACCGTCGGTTAAGGAGCGCCGCGAGGGGATCAGCGTCCAGTGTCTCGCACCGGGTGGCACCCAAGACGGGGTCACCGATGCCAAAGAAGGCTCGCGAAGCCTGGCTCGGCGACCGCCGCTCCCTACCGTCCACGAAGGACGCTACCGACGGCATCATGCTTATCGCAAAGCGGTCCACCACGAAGGGCGCGGCCAGATCGTTTTCGTTCTGATCCACATCTGGCACCCAGCGCAAGAGTGAGAGAGGCATCTCAGCCAGAGGTCCACCCACTACGAATATGACGTGCGAAGCGTTGGCGAGATGCGGGGCTAGGGCCGGGATCATACGGCGCGAGATGCTGCGCATGCTAAACGGGTCAGACTGCTGCAAAGCGTCGTCTGAAAGCCGGTTGGTTATACGGTTACGTAACTGAAGCGACATTTCCGTGAGGGTCAGCGAAACCAACGCGGCATCCGTTTGCGTCACGACCACGGCTGAGACGATTTCGGCCGGCGGGATCACCACCATCACTTCACCAGCGCGAAGCGCGCCTTGTGCCGCTGGGAGAGAAACAGCCGCCGCATTTAACGCATCGTCGGCGTGGCTCCGCGCGGCGAAACCGCTCTCGAACGCACTAGCGGCGGACGACACAAGACAACGCTGGGCGATCCGGAATGCTTCCTCGATATTAGCCGCTTCAGGGGCGGCTTGGTGTGCGACCGAGAGCGCGATGAAGTGGTGGCGGAACGCCGTCGCGAAGGTCCGCGCCTCGTGTCGTTCACGGTCTACAAAGGCGGCCGCGCCCGCGGCCGCAAGCGTAGCCATCCGGGCCTCAATGATCCCCGACGCCCGTCGATATACCTCAAGTGCTGGCGCAAAGCCGCACCCCTCAGCGAGGGATAGCAGATGGTTGATGCGCTCCTTCGAGTGCGATCCGAAGGCCGCTACCACGTCAGCGTCCGAAGGCGATTGGCTTCTAACTTCGTCCGCCTTTTGAGGCAAAGTGTGTTTGCGTTGCATGATTTGATACTCATGCCGCATCGCCATCAGGAGTCGTTCGACCTGCGGATCGCGGGGCAGGGCCTCGACGATTTCGAAGCACCTAGCGAACGCAGAGTCAGCGGCCTCCACCTGCCCAGCCATGCTGAGCCGCACGCCCCGAGAGCCGTAGAAGTGGCCCATCTCAAGGTGACCGGCCGGGAAGGCATCGCGGAAGGCCGCTTCCGTGCGCGCGTCGAGTTCGTTCTCCGTGAAGGAGCCAATCGGTGCGCCATCGTCCGTTGATAGCAACGAGGCTGCCTCAATGTTTCGACGGATGTTGAATAGACCCAGAGCGTTGTCGAGCGTAATTGCCAGATTCCGGCGGGACTCTTCGTCGGATCTGCCCTCCAGCGCGTCGATAACCTGACTGTAGAGCCGGGCCGCTTCCTCTAAACGTCCAGCCTCCTTCAAGATCCTCGCCTCGGACACAATCGCGCCGAGGTCAGTGTCGCGTGCGCCATCGCGGCCTTGGAGCGCGTCGCCAAGCTCGCGCGCCAGTTCGCCAAAACCGATGCGAGTGAGATCTACGCTAAGAGCTTCGGCAAGCCTACCGAGATAAGCGGCTTCCGCGGCGTCGGCCGCCGGTGTTGCCTTTAGGCGCGCGACGAGACTGACCAGGAGCGGCTCGGCTTCCCCCGTTCTACCAGCCAGTACGAGTGCCCGTCCATAGTTGACGTCGAGGGCGAGCTGCTTGGTTGGTTGGCAGGCCCCCGCGACCTGCAGAAGTGCGCGCGCCCGATCGAGACGCCCCAGCGCGGCTCGTGTATCACCACGATCGAGTGCAATGACACCGGCAATCCCGGCCAGCTGCGCTTCCGCTGCAGCGGCGTGGGCGCCGCTGTCGCGCCCAATATCGGCAGCCAGTGCTTGGGCGATGTGTCGCTCTGCAGTGTCAAAATCCTTGATCGTCCAAAGGGCCTCTGCCAGCCCGCAGCGCGCAACCGTGGTGCCGACGTGCCCTTCGCCGAGGCGACGCGCCCGCTCCCGCAAGATCGTTTCTCGGACTAGCACGACGTCGTGCTCGCGTCCTGCTGCGCTCAACTGCGAAGCCATCGATTCAAGACCGATGGTCTGGTCGCCGCGGTAGTCTGACGCCTCGAAAATCTGAAGGAGAAAGCGCAAGCACTCGGTTGCATCCTCGAATGCCCCGTCCTCGACGAGTATTGAGAGCGCGCCGCTCAGTGTCTGCACCATTTCTAGCGTGGCCGGGCTCGCGCGGAGATTGACCTGGATCGCAAATATCAGCGCAGCGGCTGCGCGGCGCGGGGCCGCTTCGAGGGTTCGCTGAAAGCTGTTCTCATCGCGCAGGATCTCTGCGGCTTCTTCGGGCGTGACGATAGTGGCCAAGGCTAGAAGGTCCTGATTGGCACGATCGATCGACGCATCGTCGACAATGGTGCTATCGTCCGAAGTTGTACTGACCGAACTTTGGAATGGCAACCAGCGCTTGATCTTTGGAAATATTCCAATGCGGCTGTCCGGTCCCCCGAACTGAAAGACTAGTTCGGAAAATTCGCTATACAGTTTGGCACTTTTCGCAATGAACACAAAGTTGTGATCACAATAGTCTTCGAGACGGCAGCTCCCAGGCTGATTTCGTGAGGCACCGAACGTCGAGAGCGAGGCGCCTTGCCGATTGTTCGGTTTGGCTAGTGCGGTCGACCGCGTTCAGCGAGATTGGGCGTCGACCAGCGCGAATGGGAACGACTAGCTCCGGGTTTATAGCCTATCGACGGCTTTCGACTATTCGCTGTCGTGAACCGGATAGTCGGCATCCGGCCATTCGCGAGGCCGCTACGAGTGAGCCTATGCCACCCGCCTGAGAGGAGGCGATACAGTATGGCGTCGCCGGATCAGACCCGCGCGGCAACTTGGCGTCGAATCGCTGGCGGGCTGTTGCTCCGGGCAACGCCGACTTGATGCCAAGTTTGAGCTCAAAGAAGCACCACGCCACTGACTAGTTGGCGATGGAGACGCTCCGCTCGCCGCCGCGGCGCATTGGGAGCGCGATAGGGCAACGCAGGCAAGATCGTCATCCGGCGCGGGTCCGGAGCGCCAAAAGCGGTTAGCAACTCGGGATGAATCCGCGTTTGCCGCGCCAAGGATCGAAGCGATGCCGTGAAAAAGAACACAAGACAGCAACCAACCGATCGCCACGATGCGTACGGCGAGCAGGAAAAAACTCCTTCGGCTACCCTTACACGACCAAAAAATTGCATCCGCAATATAGCACCGGTCCTTTGATATCGGTCCAAGCTGTCTGAACAGGCAACCGATTTTGTGCTATTGGCTTCGCGGTACCTTCATGCAGACATCTTGACCAATCCCAGAACTAATCGCAAGCTCGGGGTGTGGGGGATGATTCTGCGTGCCGCTTAGCAAACTGACAATCCTTCAGATCGGAGACGTTCATTTCCCTGAATGGTCGGACGAGGCCGCTGTGGTTGACCTAAAACTCTCGTCCTTCTCCCCAACGATAATCTCCAACCTCCGCACGAGCCCACTTGGTTCAGTGCTTTCGGAGCTGCGGCGCGTTTGCCAGAGGGAGCATATCGAT
The DNA here is from genome assembly GCF_001468285.1 of Sphingopyxis sp. HIX. Taxonomy (GTDB): domain Bacteria; phylum Pseudomonadota; class Alphaproteobacteria; order Sphingomonadales; family Sphingomonadaceae; genus Sphingopyxis. The sequence continues at coordinate 6,966 of NZ_LNSB01000006.1, forward strand.
GCGGTGATGACGATGGGGGACTACACTAGCATCGGCGCCACCGACCGGATCGAAGACGCCGTCATGGTGATGGACGGCATTATCAACGATACCATTGGCGGACGCGATATTCCAATCTTCGGTGTTCCCGGAAACCATGACGTCTCCAAGGCCGACGCCGTCGAGTTCGGAGACGTCGGCAAGTTCAAGCATCTGGTCGATGCCTTCGGAAAATATCGTTGGCGGCCCACGCCAACCCAGTCTTTTGTGAGGTATGAGGTCGCTGGCGCGGACGGCGCAAGCTTGACGGCGTATCTACTTAACTCAAGTGTCGGTTCCTGGTCGAAGTCTCTTTATCCAGAAGGCATGCGCTCGAGCATCTTCGAATCCGACGCCTCTTCGGAGCCTCTCAAGCTTGTCGATGAACATCTCTTCGGCGACAGCCTGCCTAAGGCGAATTCGGTCGATACATTGCTGACTCAGGTCTATGAACAACTCGATACCCCTTATTTTCGCGCAGTCGACCTCAATGACATTGCGACACAACTGAGCGAGGCGCGAAAGGCCACCTTGGTAGTGTCGCATCATAATTTGCTCCCTCAATATACTCCGCGGGTCAGCTATTTTGGCGAGGTTCTCAATGCTGGATATGCTCGTCAAGCTTTCCTTCAGTCCGGGGCAGATGTAATCTATCTTCACGGGCACATTCACGACGATCCAATTGAGATCGTTACTTCTCCGGAACCCGGTACCGGGAAGATCTTTATGATCGCTGCCCCGGCGCTTCCGTCGGGATTCAACAAAATCACGACCTTCTTTACGGCCGACAAGCGGCCGTTCCTGATCAAGGTGACATTTTTCCGAGTTGATCGGTCGGGCCGTGTGATTTCCGGCAACACCGCCATGTCGAGACTTATCCCACTTATTGTCCGTCCTGAGGATTTGCTTCGCAAGGACGTTCATCGCCTATGGAAGTACATCACCCAAGAATTGCCAGAGTCTGACCGTGGAATATTCAGCTGGGACGAACTGGTCGAGCACGGACGACACGTAAACGTCAGCGAAGCGGAAGTAGAAGCGGTAGTACTCGCGCTTCACTGTGCGGGTTTCATCGAAATTCACAATTTCTCAGAGTCCTTTGAATCATGGCGGGTGGAGATTCGGAAATGAATGAGCTCCCCCAAAATCCTTTCGAACCAACGAAGATCGAGCATGAACGCGATCCGGTCTTCTGGCTCTCCAGTCGCGCCAAGGAATTGGCCAGCGGCATGAAGCACGCCCACGTCGCCGGATCTCGAGGAAGCGGCAAGACCACTCTGCTCAGATCGCTGCGCACGGCCGACATCAAGTCCAATCCCTCCCTGCGTAATCAGTATCGCCGATCCGTATTCGACTGGTTCGGTACCTATATCCAATTCAATCGGACCCTGCAGACAGTCGTCGACAACACCACTAAAGCTGTGATCGGATATCTCCGCTCGCTCGGGACGGCACATCTGATTGACGAGGATCAGATCGCCTACCGAGTGTTCGATTTCTATCTCGAACTAACGCTGCTTCAGGCATTCGTCGCCGACATCGTCGCGATTTCCGATCGAAGGGAATTGTCAGTTTCGGCGCGCCTTGAGCAGGAGGTCTGTGCCCGCGTTCTGCTAAAGCTCGGTTACGACCAGAAATATGGGCGAGCCGATGTCTATTCTCTCTCGACCGAGTTACAACGCACCCGCGCGCTCTTCACCGCCTTGCCGACCGAAACCACCATGGTGGCTTTGATTGAAGCACTTAATGCTTTCACGCCGAACGATCTGCTCGACGAGGTCGTCGCCCTGATCGGCGGGTTGCGGGGGCAGATGATCCAGAAAAGCCGGCATATCCGTCCGATCGTTCTGATAGACGACTGCGAAAGCCTACTGCCGCAACAGCAGATCATCCTTAACACAATTCTCAAATCTTTCGAAGGGCGGATCAAGTTCATACTCGCCTTCATTGCCGGGCAGTATGATAGTAGCTCGACAACCCTTCCGAATACCGTCCTCAAGGATGATGACTATCTGCCCATCAAGCTCGATGAGGAGCCTAGGGAGAAGTTTGTCGAATTCTGTGAGCACGTCACGCGCACGCGTCTCGAATATTATTACAACAACGGTGGTGGATTACTGAAACGCCCCCTGCCTACCTTCAAGCTGAATCAGGTTTTAGGAAACCCGGCACCGAACACCCTGATCGCAACGATGGTCTCTGCTTCGATGTCACAGCGCGTTAGTTCTTGGGCGGGAGAAGTCAGCGATACTAAGCGCCATCTGCGCACTATCATCGACCGCAAGAACTGGTCAAAGCTGTCAATCGAGGATCCGCAACAGCCTTACATCGAGCATACCTTGCTGCGCTTGCTCAGCACCCCACTCGATTCGTTAAAATCTATTCGGCAGCAGGACACATTCGCAAAGGTTGTGGATCGTAAACAGGTCGCGGCGCTTGTCTATATTGTGAAATCACATTTCCGGGGTCAGCCCGTGCCGTATGCTGGCGCACAAACGGTGATGAACCTCTCGACTGGCTGCATTCGCGACTATCTCGATATTATGGGTGCGATCTATGAAGAAGCAATAGGGGCCATCGACCGCGAATGGAGCGCAAATCGCATCCCAAAGCTGAGCCATCTCATATATTTCGCGGAGCCGAAGAACCCGATCCGATGGGATATACAGCGCTCCGGCATTCTGGCGTCATCTGAGCGGAAATGGAAAACGCTGCGTGACTTCTCGATCAAATCCGCATTCGATATCGTATCCCTAGTACACGGCCTCAGCTCGCTTCTTGTCAACCTTCAGCGGCCTTCCAACCCGAAAAAGGCAGTCTCGGCCCCGGAGCGCGGGATATTCACGTTTGACTCTGTCCAGCTCGACAAAGTGCTTGAGGTGCGCCGCCTTCAGGTGCGCTCTCGCGAAATTATGCGTACGTTGCAGCGAGACGGTTTCATCCGCTTGCTGGGCGTGCCCGACGAATATTCAGCCGCCGCGCGCAGGCCAGCATTAATCGAATTTCAGCTACACAACCGTCTCTACCCAGAACTCGAAATATCGCATCGGGGGCCCTATGGAACGGTACGCCTCGAGGAGGCACATTTTGCTCTGCTGATTGCCGGGGGAGGCGAGATCGATCCCGGTAAATGGGCAGAAGCGGCACTTCCGAAGGGTAAAAGCGGGCTGAAACAAGGGGAGTTCGGCCTTTGACCGCTATCGCCTTGGTCGACCGCGCGACTTATAACGGTCTGCTCCTAGAGGAAGCCTCCGGAAATCTCGCTGCGCCGATCTCGGTTGATCTCGCAATCTTTACCTCGGGCTGGGAATCTCGTTCGAAATCCTTCGTCGGCAGGAAGCTTGTAACCGCCAAGAACTCGCTGATCTTGCGCTATGCGGACGACGAGATCATCGATGACTATTACGACCAGGTCGATCTGTCGTCGTGCGGAAACCATCGCCGAGTAGAACTGCCTTCCCACTTCGACATGCAGGGCTCGGTCGGCCGGCTCGTGGAACTCGTCAAGGAGCAGGCGGTGGCAGACAGGCCACGATCCATTTTTATCGATCTGACCTCGATGCCAAAGGTGATGATGCAGTGGGCAATCCTCGAACTGCTCCGTTCGAAGGTCATGGCCGAGCTGTTCCTAGGCTATATCCCGGGCTTCTACGATCTTGATGGCGGGGCCGGGCCATTCGACCAAGGCGTCCGAAAATACATGAGCATTCCCCATTCGCTGGGCGACGGCGGTTCCTCGGTGCGGCGCGGCTGCATTGCTGCACTGGGCGCTGATGAGAGGTTGATAAGTCATTACTTCGAGAGCGAAGCCGGTTTTGATCGCTATCATCTCTTAGCCTCAGAGGCGGAGTTGGACGGAAAAATGACCGAGAAGGTTGAACGCCAGATTTTCGCGATCCAGGTTCGCTACGGGCTTGACGAGGATAGTGTCGAGCGTTCGCCGCCTTATTCGATACTTCGTAGCCTGCGCGGACTGGAGCGTATCGTTCGTAGCGCGACCCACATCGATTCTTGGGAGTTGTTCTGCACAGGCCCGAAGCCATTCGCGGCCGCTGGTTGTCTGCTTTCCTTACGACATCGCAACGTTCGTTTGATCGGAAGGATTCCAGTAGAATATCGGCGCTCTGACGTGCGCGATGCCGGAATAGCGTCGATAATCCGCATTGTGGACCTGACCAACCCGTCGGTCTCAAGCCTTTGCAATTTAAGGATTCCGCTCGGAACGGAGGCCTATCGGAAATTCTAGGACGCACTCCTCGGCAACTTTTCGTCATTGTACCGGAAGCTTTGTGCGCAGTGGCCGACAAGCCTGCGTCGCTGCCGCCGGTGCCAGGCGCACTCGACCCGATCGTCCAGCATTTTTTGTCCGAACGCCATCGCGGAGGTCACGTGCCGGTCGCGCCGGATCGTGCAGATCGGCGGCGAGGAGGGTGCCATGCGCTTCGCCGTGCAGAACCGGCCGGTATTGCCAACTTCGGCCAGACCCATGCCTTCATGAACGACGAGAAGCGCATCCTCATCTTCTCGAAAGAATCCGGCTGCTGCCGGTTTGTTGTATGCCGTCACCGAAATGGCAATTTCGAGCAATTGGGCATTGACGTGGCATTCGCGGGCGCCGAGCCGCGGCGCGACCCTAGGTACACATGGGCGACAATCATCCGCCGTGTCGCCGAACGAGAAATCCGGTTTGGGTCCTAAGCGCCCAGGCCGTCTTGCATGTCCGGACCGCAATTTCTCAGAATTCGTATCGATCGATGGCGGTACGCAGCCTGCGCAGTCGCTTCTGCCGCTGCTCGCCGGCCTCGTTGCCGGCGACCTGAAGCTCGCGCATCACGGTCTCGAGCAACTGCAATTTGCGATCGTCGGACAACGTTGCTTCGTCGGCAAGGCGCAGTGTGTAGCGCGCCACCATTGCCGCTGGTTGGACGTTCGTGGCGACGCCATTGGTATCAGGGCCGGTGAAGCTCACCCTGGCACCATTCCGTATTCTGGGAAAGAGGCGGTGATCGAAGCGGGCAACCGGGTTGCCCGCGTCGTCTCGGATCGACCACCACGGAGTGCCGAGATCTTTCGCTGTACCTTCGGGCAAGGATCGTCTCCTATTCGCGAGTAATTCTGATCGTCTGGGCAGTGCCGACACTCTTCTTCTTGACAAAGAACTCAAGCTTGACTGTGCCTTGCTCGATCCCTTCGCTAGTGTGGCGGCTAAACTCCACCGTGAGGAGCTTGCCGTCGGCCGACACCTTCGCCGTCGTCGCGCGGCGGCCATCGAGCCTGATTTCGTCGATCTTGCCAAGATTTTTACCCGTTACGTCTATCTCTACGAGAGACGGTACCACGAAGGTTGTGGGTTCGGCCTTGGTAACGGTCACGTCGTCGGCATCCGACGCGGCGGCGGGTTTCGGCTTGCAGTTTTCACCCGACAAGGACGCATCATATTCGAATTTCTTGCTAGCCGGCCCAAGCGGTGTCAGTATGTGAACTTGATCATCGAGCTGATATGCGCGCTCGCCTGGGATCGCCGACACCGCCGGCACCGTGACGATGATCCCCGCCATGTCGGGCGCGATGACGAAGGCGTCGCGCCCTAGCGACAGGCCGAGAAGCATCACTCTCTCGGCGCGCCAAAGGTTGGGACCTTTGAGGAGAAGCGTCGTCGCCGCGCAGCCGGTGACCGGGCCGCCGATTACGTCTTCCAACGCGACGGCGCGCTTGCTGTCCCGGACCAGGAACTGGGTGAACGATTGAAAATCCGCGGCTGATGTAAGCGGCACCGTCAAATCGGTCTCGCTCCCCGGTGCGCCGAGCGTACCGCTTACAAGCTTTTGCGGGGACGGGGCCCAGACGGTCATAGCCTTCAGTTTCAGACTGGTCCACCAGGCCGGAACAGAAAGATCGACCGAAAGGTCGTAGGACTTAGCGACCTGCCGCACTTCGGCCTGCCCCTTTGCATTGGTCGTCGCATGCGGGCCGATGACCCAGCCGAATTTCTTCTTTCCGCCAACCGAATAGCCGACCACCTGGGGTACGCGGTCGAGAGCCGACGCCCGGTTCATGATGTCGCGGCGGAACCCGGCGCCGAGATTGCCGGCGACGCCGGCGCTGGGCGCCGAAGCCGCGAGAGATACCGCCAGCGCGAGGCTGTTCGCCGAGCGCGCCACCGTCGAGACCTGCTGCGCCTGCTCACGCGGGCCAACCTCGTAAATGCGGACCTGTTCGGCGCCGCCAAGATCGGGGCGCTGCAAAACTCGCCAAGTCGTCTTATCGGGTGCGTATCGTGCCACTAGCGCCGCGCAGTCGGGGCGATTTCGGATCAGGCCGAATACCTGCTTCTGATAATCGCCCGCGCGTTGATATTTGGCGCCGGAGGCCATGCCGGGCGATTGCACACCTAGATCGCCCGCGGAGAGATTGGCCGATCTGATCAGGTCATAGGACTTGGTCCGGGCGTCGGCTATGTCGAGCGCGAACGAATGAAGCGAGCCTGGCTGGCAGACCTTGGCGACGGCGGCATCCATCTCGGCCGGGGGCAAGGAGAGTTCCGCGAGCAATGAGCCGAAGAACTTATTGTCCGCTACATCATCCTTCGTCCATTCGGCGCGATCGAAGAGATCTTGCGGCGCGAGTTCGACGCCGCTTTCGTTCACCAGCACCGGCATCACCGTTAGGAACGAGCCGATGCGTGTGCGGGCAAAATCGCCACTGTCCTCAAGCGTGTCGAGGGTATTGTTCGGCTTGAACGTCGCTGTGTCGACCCGCCAGTCGCCGCGCGCGTTCGCTGCGCGCAGCCAGCTGCCAAGATAGGCTGCCGTCCCGCCGCTTGTGGAAGCCGCAATCTCGACCTGGATCGCGCCGAGCGCACGCGCATTGTCTGGATCGGGGACGACCGTTGCCTGCAGGTTGAGCCGGATCAGTCTGTTGTTCCCGGCATCGTGCAATTCGTCGAGCCCCGCGGCGTTGCGCGCGGCCTTCAACATATCCCGATAGGCGAGCCTGTCTCTAAAATCATCCGCCGGATTGCTTTTCGCGTCCGTTTTCGCGATCGGGCTGGCTGCGGCATCGAGCCTTGCGGTCACGCTGGAGATGAGTGCGTTGACCGTCGCTGCGACCTGCGCCGCGTCGGGCGGCGTCATTGCCGCACCCGTGGTCAGGGCGCCACCGGTTCCGAGTGTGCCGAGACCTGTGTTCACGGGCACGGTCTGGGTAGGAAAACCGGCTTCTATGATCTCGATGTCACGGCGCACCTGCGAAAGCGCGACCTTCGCCTTGAGGACATCGATTTCCTGCAATATCTCGCCAGTCTCGTTCGACCGCCGATAGCTTACGCCCGCGGCAGGATCGAACCGCGCGCCGAGCGCGGCCGCAAAGGCAGATATCTGTTCCATCTCCCGGATGAGCGTGGGCTGGAATACGGTCTTGGTAGGATCCTCGCTCGCTGTGATCAGCCTGTCAATCCAAGCGATGTCGGCGGCGCGCTCGTTGATCAGCATCTCGCGCGAATAGACCTTGGTGTCTCCGAGCGTGATCGTGCCTGGCGCATTGCGGACAGACGAGTCGAAGTCGAGCGAACCCGATCCGACGCCCATGCAGCCGGACAGCATGCCCGCGACGCCCAAGGCTGTAACGGTAACGAATGGCCGCCGCCGTGGGACTCGGCCAAAGCGAGCGCCGGCGGCTCCCGTCGGCGCCGTGCCGCCATCGACGTTAGAGCTTTCTGCCGGGTCGCGCGATAAGTCTGGCGGCCAGTTCCGGAAGATGTCCCGTTTTTTCGATTGGCTTTTGCAATCTCTAACGCTCACATGCCCCCGCCCCCCAGCGTAATGCAGACTACCAGATCATTATCTGCATATCCGCCCGTACTTCCAATTCCAAGCGGTTTTCGACCATTATATTGATATAATATTATCCAATGCAGAGCATCGTCGCATATCGTAACAGTGTTTTGTAAAGATCAATTCGGTCCAGTTCGTCGGCGGCGTCGAATGAGGCCGCGCCACCACCTTCGGCGCCTTCAAAAATCTATCTTGCGCTGCGCGCGCCTCCGGTCGGGCTACGACCGCCCGCCGCCGTACGCCGCGCAAGGCCAATCTCAAAAAACCGACGTCACATCCAAAAAAACGGGGTCCCTTTTGAACGCCGTTTGACAACAGGGGCCGTCGAACCCGTTACCGCCCCACTCCAACGGTCGGAGCTCGACCTCGTTTTCTATTGCCCTCAGCACCCCTACGAACGAATTGAGCAACCCGCTCCGTCTTACCCGAGCCATTGAGCGGACCGGCCTCAGGCAGACGACATCCAATAAGGCGCCGTCATGCAGGAGAACAAATCTTTGTCGTGATGGCCGGCCAACTCAACTCATCCCATTGATGCATCCGCACCCTTGACTCAAGGGGTCGGCGGCGGCGATTTGTTAACCATAAATCGGGGGATATGAGTTGGGTGATTTAATTGATGCAGCTTCATCAATATTGATGAACTCGGAAAGAAAAACTGAAAAGTTATCAAACAACATTTCTAATATATCTACGCCGGGCTTCAAGCGTAGCATTGAAATTTCGCATATATCTCAAAAGGCGAATCGCGCAGACTCGTCGCAGATATCGCAGAACTTCATTCAAGATTCGTCACCCGGCACCTTGAAGCAGACCGGAAATCCGCTCGATATAGCGATTGTTGGTTCGGGCCACTTTCTTGTTCGCCAGGATAATCAATTTTTCCTTACCCGTTCTGGCCAGTTTTCCCGGGGCGCAGACGGGACGCTCCGCGATGCAAATGACATGGTGCTCCAACTCGCCGCCGGCGGCGATGCAACTGTCGAAGGCGATGGAATCGAGATACTCGCCGATGGAACGATGCTTGAGCGCGACATTCCCGTCGGCGCGATCGGAGTTTTTGCGGCACCGGAAGGCGCAAACCTGCACTTATCCGGCGGCGGCCTCATACCGGCGACAGGCGGAGCTGCCGCGGTCGGCGATACCGAATTCGAGATCCGGCAAGGCATGCTCGAATCTTCGAACGTCGTGCTGAGCGACGAGATGGTCGCGCTGATGGCCAATGTTCGCCAAGCCGAAGGCGCCGCTCAACTGGTTCGGGCCTATGACCAGCTGATCGGCCAGGCGATCACCACCTTCGCGAGGGCGGGACGATGAACGGAGCCTTCGATATCGGTGCGGTCGCCCTGCGCGCGCAGCAGCGCGCGCTCGACACGATTGCGAACAATGTCGCCAATGTGAACACGCCCACCTACAAACGGGTCGACAGCAATTTCACCGAGGTGATGGCGCGGCAGGCGCAGCCGGTCAGCCAGACGGCATTGCTGGCTTCGCAGGATTATCTTCCCACCGGCGGGGTCCGCTTTGCGCCCCGCGAGATGGTCTTTCATCAGGGCGATATCCGGGTCACAGGGAATCGCCTCGACCTCGCCATCGAGGGCGCGGGCTTCATCGAGCTGATGGGTCCCGACGGCCAGCTTTTCCTGTGGCGCGGCGGAACGCTCAAGGTTCGCGACGACGGCCTGCTGGCCAGCGACAGCGGCCATGCGCTGCAGGCGAACATCGCCGTCCCCGACGACGCGACCAATCTGGAAATCATGTCCGACGGCACCGTCAAGGCCGATCTGCCCGAAAGCCAGGGCGTCGAACTGGGCCGGCTTTCGCTGGTGCGCGTCACCGACGGCAACGATCTCGATCGCCTCGACCGCAGCCTCTATCGCCCCGCCGAAGGCGCACGGCTGATCGATGCGGCCCCCGGCGAGGACGGCGCAGGCCTGTTCGCCCAAGGCCGGATCGAGAATTCGAATGTCGAGCTCAGCGAAGAGATGGTCGATCTGCTGACGGTCCAGCGCGCCTTTGCGGCGAGCGCGCAGATCATTCAGGCGGCCGACCAGCTGGCCGGCATTACCAACAGTCTGAAACGATAGACGATCATGCTTTGGCTTCTATGGTTTCAGGCGGCCACGCTGCCGACCGGAGACGCCCTGCCCGAGCGGGCCTCGCTCGCGGTGCAGGGCGACTATCTCCTGCTGCGCCACCTGGTGGCGGTGGACCGGATTCCGGCGGGAACGCCGGGCGACCTCCGGCTGCTTCGGGCCCCGGACAACACGACGCGCATCGAGCTGACCGAGGCCGAGCAGGTGGAACTGCTGCACCGCCGCCTGCCGACGGCCAGGCTCGCGCCGCAGAGGCGCGGTGCGCTGCGTGTCGAATTTACCCGTAGCGATCGTGCCGCCTCGCCGCAGCGCTGCCTGGCCCTGAATCAGCCCGTCGCGGCCGGCGACGCGATCGACGCGGCGCGCGTCGTTTCGGCGCCCTGCGAGGCGGACAGGCCTCGCGCGCGGCTGTCCTATGATCATGCGGCGCGGGCGCCCATGGCGATCACGGCGCTGGCGGCGGGAAGCTATCTCGGCCCCGTCGCGGTCCCCGCGGCGCTGCCGCAGCCCGCGGGCGGCACGATGACACTGCGCACGCGCGTCGGGCCGGTCACGATCGATCGCGCGGCGACATTGATCCAGCCGGGCCGCGCCGGGCGGCGCGCCTTCGTGCGGCTGTCCGACGGGGAGATCGTCGCGGCCAGGCTGGCGGATGACGGAGGGGCGCAATGACGAGGAATGGAATGGCGGCGCTCGCGGGCCTGGCGCTGTGCGCCATCGCGGGGCCCGTGGCCGCCGAAGATCTGTACAGGGGCGGGTCCTTTCCGTCGATCGCGTCCGACATCAAGGCCGGCGGCATCGGCGATGCCGTCACCATCGTCATCTTCGAGAATGCGAGTGCGTCGAACCGCGTGACCAACCGGACGAGCAAGCAGACCCAGCTGCAAGGCGGGCTGAGCGCGGGATCGATCGACGAGCGCGGCAGCCTGGGCTTCGGCGGAACCTTCAGCGGCACCGGCGAGGTGTCGCGCTCGGAGCAACTGGTTGCGCGCATGACCGCGCAGGTGACGGGACTGGCGCCGAACGGCGATTTCCTGATCGAGGGCCAGCATAATATGCTGGTCAACGGCGAGCACCGCAACATCCGCATTCGCGGGCGGATCCGGCCGGTCGACATCACCGCCGACAACAGCGTCGCCTCGTCGCGGATCGCCGACGCGCAGATCGACTTCGACGGCAAGGGCTTCGTCAGCCGCAGCGCCAAGCCCGGGCTGATCAACCGCATCTTCAGCTTTCTGGGGATCGGCTGACATGCGGCGCCTTCTCTCCCTCTTCGTGGCCGCGGCGGTGGTCGCCGCGGGAATGCCCGCGCCGGCGATGGCCAGCGACGTCCAGTTGACGGCGCTCGGGCGCTTCGCCGGGTGGCGCCAGAATGCGCTGATCGGCTATGGTCTGGTGACCGGCCTCGCCGGATCGGGCGACACGCGGCGCAGCGAAGTGACGCGCCAGGCGCTGCGCAATGTGCTCGCACGGCTCGGCACGGTGGTGACCGAAGAGCAGATCAACAGCCGCAACGTCGCGGTGGTGATCGTGACCGCGACGCTTCCCGCCTCCGCCAATCCCGGCGACCGGATCGACATCAGCATCTCGTCGATCGGCGATGCGCGCTCGCTCGCCGGCGGCACGTTGCTGATGACGCCGCTGCTCGGCCCCGACCAGCGTCCCTACGCGCTCGCGCAAGGGTCGCTCACGGTCGGCGGCTTCGATTTCGAGGCCAATGCCAATCGCCAGCAGCGCAATTATCCGACATCGGGCATCGTGCCCGGCGGCGCGACGGTCGAGGCGGCGGTCGACGCGTCGGTGCTGAACGAGCGCGGCGAAATCTCCTTCCTGCTGAGCGAGCCGAGCTTCACCACCGCCCAGCGTATCGCGGGCCGGATCAACGGCGCGATGGGCGCCGGAACGGCCGAGGTCCGCAACGCCGACGAAGTGGTCATCCGCTTCGCCGGCAACCGCACCCAGCTGGCGTCGTTCGTCGCCACGATCGAGGGGCTCGCCGTATCACCCGACCGGCCGCAGCGCATCGTGATCAACGAACGCACCGGCACGATCGTCGCGGGCGGCGACGTCCGGGTGTCGAGCGTCGTCGTCTCGCAGGGCGACATCAAGGTCGCGGTCACCACCGAAAATTACGCCTCGCAGCCGAGCTTCATCGGCGGCTTCGCCTCCGACGTGCAAAGCCTGATCGTCAGCAACACCAAGCTGGAAGTCGACCAGGGCGGCAACGACCATGCGATGACCTTCCCCGACAGCAGCGTCGCCGCGCTGGTCGAGGGGCTCGCCCGCGCGCGCGTCGATACGCGGCGCACGATCAGCATCCTCCAGGCGATGAAGACCGCCGGAGCGCTCCACGCCGAAATCATCGTTCAATAGGACAAATCATGGATCCGATATCCGCAGCATTGATCAGCAAGGCACTCGACGGCCTGCATTTGCGCGCCACCGTCATCGCCGAGAATATCGCCAATGTGAACTCGCGCGACTTCGCCCCGCGCAAGGTGTCGTTCGAACAGGAACTGCGTGCGGCGGCCACGCAGGGGCTGGGTGCGATCGAGGGCAGCCGCGCGCGCATCCTGAGCCTCGATCCGGGCACCACCGACACCGCGGTGCGGCTCGACATGGAAATGGCCGACGCGGCGCAGACGTCGACGCGCTATGCGGCGCTGGTCGATATCCTGGGGCGGCAGATGCAGATCCACCGCGCCGCGATCCGGGGAGGCCAGTGATGGACGCCTTCGCTATCAGCCGCAGCGGCATGGATGTCGAATGGCAGCGGCTCCAGATCATCGCGCAGAATATCGCCAATGTGAACACCAGCCGGACCGGCGCCGGCGGCTACCTGCCGCGCAAGCTGGTATCCGGGCCCGCCGCGAGCTTCGATCGGCTGGTCACGCAGGGGTTGCAGTCGGGCCAGGCGCCGCGCGGCGTCGCAGTCTATGATGTCGCGGTCGCCGCGAACGGCGCGCGGCAGGTCTATGATCCGCGCCACCCCGATGCCGACGAAGCGGGCTATGTGAGCTATCCCGCGATCAGCCAAGCCGAAGAAATGACGCTGATGGTCAAGACCAGCCGCGCCTATGAGGCCAATCTGGTGGCGATGTCGGCGGCGCTGCAGATGTACAACAGCGCCCTGCAGATCGGCCGGCAGTCATGATGGAAATCGCCCCGATCGCCGCCGCGTCGCCGGTCGCCGCCTCCGTCGAGCAGCCCCAGATCTCGTCGGCCCCGGCCGTTCCGGCAAGTTTCGAATCCCTGCTGACCGGAGGCTTTGCCGCGACCGACGCCAAGATCGCTCGCGCCGACATGCTCGTCCGCCAGTTCGCGGTCGATGAAACGGTGCCGGTGCACCAGGTGACGATCGCGCTCGAGGAAGCGCGCATGGCGGTCGAGCTGGCGATGCAGGTCCGCACCCGGCTGGTCGAAGGCTATCGTGAACTGATGAACATGCAGCTTTGAATTCCCCCATGGTCGCGCAAAAAACTTCCCCGTCGCAGCGCTATGTCCGCTTTGGCCTGGTGGCCTTTGCCGCCGTGTCGACGCTGCTCGTCCTCCTCTATTTCTTCGTCTTCGCGAAGGATTATGCGGTGCTGTTCGAAAATCTCCGCGAGTCCGACACGTCGGCGGTAACCGCGGAACTGGGCAAGCAGGGCATCGCCTATCGGCTGAAGGACGACGGCCACACGGTGCTCGTCGACAAGGACGAGATCGCCGCGGCGCGCGTCGCGGTCGCCGCCGCCAATGTGCTCGGCGGCGGCGACGTCGGCTTCGAGCTGTTCAACGATTCCGACATCGGCCTGTCCGAATTCTCGCAGAAGATGAATTATCTGCGCGCGCTGCAGGGCGAGTTGACCCGCACGATCATGGCGATGGAGAATATCCGCTTCGCCCGTGTTCACCTCGCGCTTCCCGAGCGCAGCATCTTCCGGAACGAGCAGGCGCGCCCTTCCGCCGCGATCACGGTGCAGACCGCCGACGGCCGGCCGCTTGCGCAAAACCGTGTCCTGGGCCTGCAGCAACTCGTCGCGGCGGCCGTTACCGACCTGTCAGCCGAGCAGGTGGTGATCCTCGACGACGCGGGTATGCCGCTGAGCGCCCCGCCCGCCACCCCCATGGTGCATGGGGCGATCACCGAGCGCGGCGCCTTTGAACAATATAGCCGGATCAAGGCGACCAACGCGCTTCGCGACCTGATGGGCGACCGGCCGTTCGAAATCCGGCTCTCGGCGCGGCAGGCCTCATCGCCTGCGATCGCCACGGGCGCGAACGAATCGACCGGCGGCGCGGCGACCGGCGATACGGCGCAACGCCTGCAGATTCTTGTCCGGTCCGAGGCGGCGCTTTCCGCCGCAGAGCAGGCGGCGGCGATCGAGCGTCTCGTGAGCGAACTGGGGCTCGACCTCGGGATGGGCGACGCCATCGGTTTCGAAACCGGCGCTATCCGCCCCGACCCGCCCCTGGGCGCTGCGCCCCAAAACGCGGCGTGGAGCACTCCCGCTGCCCCCACGCCGGCCGCCGCGCCGGCATCGAGCACGGGTTTTCCCACCGAATTCCTCACGAATCGCTGGCTGTGGATGCTCTTTGGCCTGATCGCGGTCGTGCTGTGGCTGGTCTGGCGGCAGCGCGGCTCGCTCAGCGACCCCGAACGCCAGCATTTCGCCGACGTCCTGGCCGAGGAAATCGAAATCTACCGGAACGAGCGTCGTGGCTGAGCCGTCGCCCCTTTTCCAACGCTGGCACCGCCTGTCGCGCGCCGATCGCAAAGCGATCCTCGCGCGCATGTCGGACGATCAGCGCGGCGACCTGATGGCGATGATCGCGGCCGATGCCGAGAAGGACGGCGCCGGCGACCCGGCGCGCGCCGATAGCTGGACTCTTTTCTCGCCGCGCATGGCGACAGCGCTCGGCGCGATCGAAGCCCAGGCCGAATCGCCACCGGTCGCCTTGGCGATGACATCGGCGGGCGCAAAGCTGCTGCTCGACAGCGCGCGCGAGATCCGTGCAGCGCAGCCCGCGCGGGAAAGCTGGATCGCCACGGCGCAGCGGCGCTGGCGGCAATGGCTCAAGGAACTCGACCTGTGAGCGCGCTGATCAAGCACGGCGACGATCATGGCCTGCAGCGCGTGCGGCCGGTCGCCATGCCGGGCCATACCCCGCCCAAGGCCGCGGTGGTCGATGGCCCGTCGCCGGGTGATATCAGGATAGCCGAACTCGAGGCCGCGCTGCGCGATGCGCAAAGCCGGCATGACGCCGCGCAGCGGCAGCATGCGATCGACCTGGAAAAGGCGCACCAATCCGCCCATGCCGAGGGCCTCGCCGCGGGCCGGAGCGAGAGCGAGGCGCTGCTCGCGGCGATCGGCGATGCGGCGAGCGCGGCCCGCGTGTCGGCGCGCGAGGCGCTGGCCGGAGCCTCGACCACGGCGCTGATGCTGGCGCGTTCAGCGCTCGGCAAGATCCTGGGCGACACCGACCAATGGCCGGCGATGATCGCCGGCATCATTGCGCAGCGCAGCGCCGACATCGATGCAGCTTTGCTGCTCCATATCCGCGTCAGCGCCGCCGACTTCCCCGATCCGGACACGCTGAGCCAGGTGGCCGGATCGGATGAGGCGATCAAGATTTCCGCGGATTCGAAGCTCGAAAGCGGCCGCTGCGTCTTTGCACTGCGGCTCGGCGACATGGAGGTGGGTCCGGCGCTGCAAGGCCCGAAATTGCTCGCCTTCTTCGACGATCTCGCCGCGCGCGGAGACGGGCAATGATGCCGGCGCATGTCATACGCCTGATCGAGGCCGAGGATTTTGCCGAATATAGCGGACGCGTCAGCCGCATCGCGGGGACGCGGATCGAAGCCCGGGGCCCGCTCGCCCGGCTCGGCGACTATTGCGAGATCGAGCAGCGCGGCACCCCTGCCCTGCTCGCCGAGGTCGTCGCGGTCGAACCCGACCGGCTGCTGCTGATGCCGCTCGGTGCGAGTTCGGGGGTCGAGCTTGGCGCGCGGGTCGTCACCTCGCGCCGTTTTTCGGGCTTCATGGTCGGCGATGGCCTGGCGAACCGGGCGATCGACGCGCTGGGGCGGCCGATCGACCGCGGCAGCCCGCCCGCCGATACGCATCGCGTCGAGCGGCAAGCGATCATGGCGGCGACGCTGGACCGCGTCACGCCCGACCGGGCGATCGCGACCGGCGTGCGGGCGATCGACACGATCCTGCCGATCGGCGAGGGGCAGCGTATCGGGATCTTCGCGGCGAGCGGCGTTGGCAAGACGAGCCTGATCGAGCAGCTTTCGCAGCAGATCAGCTGCGACCATGTGATCCTCTGCCTCGTCGGCGAACGCGGGCGCGAAGTCGAAGCGCTGTGGGCCGCGCACAAGGCGAAGAAGGACGGTGCGCCGGTGACGATCGTCGCGGCAACCTCCGACGAGAGCGCGACGATGCGCGTACGTGCGGTCGAGCAGGCGCTGGCGATGGCCGAATATTGGCGCGGCCAAGGCAAGCATGTCGTGCTGTTCATCGACAGCATCACGCGGCTGGCGCTCGCGCTTCGCGAACTCGGGCTCGCGGCGGGCGAGCCCCCGACGCTCCGCGCGCTGACCCCCAATGTCTTCGCCTTCATGCCGCGGATCGTCGAGCGTTGCGGCGCGGTGCGCGGCGGCGGCGCGATCAGCGCGATCTTCACCGTGCTCAGCGAAACCGACGATGTCGACGACCCGATCGTCGAGCTGATGAAATCGCTGCTCGACGGCCATGTCATCCTGTCGCGGCGGCTCGCCGAGAAGGGCCATTTCCCGGCGATCGACGTCGGCGCCAGCGTCAGCCGCCTCGCCTCGCGGCTACTCGATCGCGACGGATTGGCGCGCGCGCGGCGGACGCAGGCACTGCTCGCCGAATATGAAGAGGCGCGCACGATGATCGAAAGCGGCGTCTATCGCGCCGGCAGTAGCCCCGCAATCGACGAGGCGATCGCCAAGCTGCCGGGACTGAACCGCTATCTGCGCCAGACATCGGACGATTGCGCTGACCCGGCGCGCGCGGGCGAACAGCTCGGCCTTCTGCTCGGAAGCGAGGCCGGGCATGGATAGGAAGCGGCATTTCGCGGCACTGACCGGCCTCGGCGCAGTCCAGCGGCTGCAGGTCGCCGCCGCGCGGGCCGAACTCGCGGACGCAATGGATGCGCTGGCCACCAAAGAGGAAGCGGCCGAAGCGAGCCGGCGGCAGTTGCAGACGAGCGAAAGATATTACGAGGATGTGCTCGCCGCCGCGTCGTTCGATCCCGATGCGATGCGACGCGCGGGCCTGGCGATCCTGGTCGCCGAGGACCGGCTCGCGGAAACGCGTGACGCCAGGCATCAGGCCGAGGCGGCCGAGGGCGCCGCGCGCGCCGAATGGCACGGGCATCGCCTCCGCGCGCGCGCGATCGGCGAGCATCGCCGCCGGATGCATCGCAAACTCGTCCAAACGGCCGAGGACAAGGCCGCAGTCGATCTCATCGCTCTTGCAGCGAGCAAGGAAGCTGCCCGATGATCGTGACGAACGCCCTCCCCGCGCTGCCGACGACAGATTTCGCGGGCGCGAACATGCCCATGGCCGACGTATCGGGCGGGTTGGATTTTGCGGCTCTTCTCACCGGTCCGCCGCTCCTGCCCGTTTCGATGGCGAGCGATGCTCGCGCGATCGATCCCAGCCGTCATCCCCTGCACCCGACGAGTTTCGAAGCGCTGGCGCTGATCGAACGGGTCGCCCTTGACCTGTCGGATGCGGCTGCCGGCGATCTGGTCGAAGAGGTTCAAGAGGAACAAGACACGGGGGCGGCTATTGGCGCTATGGCTATCGGTGCCGTGCCCATTGACGCCGCGGCTATCGGCGGCTTCTTCCTTCCGATCAGCGCGGTCGTCGCGAGGCCGGCCGGAAGTTCGCCGAATAGCGTCTCGCCCCCTCCGCAGGTCGCTCCACAGGCCCTCCCGCGGGCCGCTCCGCAACAGGCCGCGCCGTTGAACGGCAGCCACGGCGAAACGCCGGCGGCGTCGCCGTTGCAGGTCGCTTCGGCGCAAGGCCGCGAGACGCAAAGCGCCGAGGCGCCCCGCGCAACCGCAAGCGCCGCCCGTCCTCAAGCCGCCGTCGATGCCGTCGCCTTTGCATTGGGCGCCGGGATCACCATTCATCTTGGCGCCGACGAAGCCCGTCCGCGCGTCGCGGTACGCGGCCTGCGTCTGGATGCGGCCGATCGCGGCGAGGCGGCCGGCCGGATCGTCAAGCTGATGCGCGCCTATGGCTATGACATTTCCGAACACATGATCGATTTCGAAGGGGTTGGACAATGATGCTGCAAGCCGCGGACCCGTTGGGAGGCAGCGCGCCTCTATCTTCGGGAACAAATGGGGGTTCGGCCAACGCGACCGACGCATTCGGACTGAGTTTCGAATCGCTGCTCCAGATCGTGCTGACACAGCTGACCTATCAGGATCCGCTCAAGCCGATGGACAATTTCCAGTTCGTCTCGCAGCTCGCGCAATTTTCGCAGATTCAGCAGACTCAGTCGATGAGCGACAGCCTCAAGACGCTCGTCTCGGCGCAATCGACCGCGCAGGCCGCAAGCCTGCTCGGCAAGCGGGTCGATATCCCGGCCGGCGCTTCGGTCATCAGCGGCGAGGTGACGGCGATCGCCTTTGCCGATGGCGTGCCGACGCTCACGCTCGAGCTCGCCAATAATCAGACGATCAGCAACATACCTTTGAGTTCGGTCACGCAAATCAGGGAGGCGAATTGATATGTTCGGTGCCATCTATATCGGGCTCAGCGGCCTGACCGCTTATTCGAACGGCCTCCGCGCCGTGAGCAACAACGTCAGCAATCTCAACACGACGGGCTTCAAATCAGCGGACGTGTCCTTTTCCGATATTACCGGAAGCGGGAGCAATGGCGGCCTCGAATATGGCTATGGTTTCGGCGGCGGCGGGCACGGCGTCGCGCTGAACAGTGCCAGCATCAATTTCGCCCAAGGCGAGCTTCGCCAGACGGACCGCGACCTCGATCTCGCGATGGACGGCAACGGCTTCTTCGTCCTGCAGGACGGCGACCAGGTCTATTATGCCCGGACCGGTAGTTTCTCGGTCAACGACGAGGGCTTCATCGTCCTCAGCGGGACCGATTATCGGCTCGCTGTTCTCGACAATAATGGGCGGCCGGTATCGCTGAACATCGACGATGTGCGGACGAATCCTCCGGTGGCGACCGACAGGATCCGCTTTGCCGACAACCTGTCGCCGACCGCGACGACCTTCACGCTCTCCGACATCAAGGTCTACAACGCGAACGGCGCGGAGCATGTCTGGAAAATCGAATTCACGCGCCCAGCAGCCGGAAGCGACCGATGGACGGTCAAGGTCACCAATGCCGCGGGCGTCGACATCGGCACAAAAGAGCTGCGATTTGTCAACGACATTGTCGACCCCACAACGGCCAATCTGCTGTTTACCGACGCCGCCAACGGCCTCAGCGTGACTTTCGACTTTTCTTCCGGCGTTACCTCCTATTCGGGGCCGGGATCGACGCTGCGCGCGGCGTCGATTTCCGGGCGTCCGACGGGTACCATCACGAAGCTCGCGGTGAACCAGGACGGCGAACTCGAGATCAGCTATTCGAACAATGAAAAAACGGAACTCGGCGCGATCGCGGTCGCGGATTTTCGTGATCCGCAACGCCTCGAGCAACGCGGCAACGGCCTCTTCGTATCGGACGACTATGGCCAGCAGCAGTTTCTCGCCGCGTCCGACACCCGCGTCGGCACCATATTGTCGCGCCGGCTCGAGGCCTCGAACGTCGATCTATCGGGGCAGTTCGGCGACCTTATCCTGATCCAGCGCGGCTTTCAGGCGTCGTCGCAGATCATCAGCGCCTCCAATGACATGATTCAGCAGCTCTTCGGCATCAGGGGCCAGGGATGATCGAAGCCCGGCCCTGGCTGCCCGATTCCTGCCTGACTTCGAAGCGCGCGGTCGCGCCGTTCAGGGACGTCTTCGCCGATTGGTCGGCGCATTGGTTCGTGAGCCCGCCGTTCAAAGCGAGCGATCAGTGGAAGCGCCGCAAAAAGGGACTGTCTCACGATACCGCGCGTCTCGGGCTCGTAAAGGCTGTCGTGCCTGGCTTGGCGCTTCAGTGTCGGCCCGAGGCCGATTTGGCCGTCGCAAACGCCCTGTTGACGCTGCCGGCTTCGCAATCGCCGCAAAATGCCCACGACCAGCAGCTGCTTCGTGTGGCCGGAGCGACGATCTTGTCCGACCTTAAGCATCGCCTCACTGGGCTCTTGGGCAAGTCACATGTCCCCGGCGGCCCACTGGTCACCGAAGAGCAGGATGATCTGTTCGAAATGTGGCTCAACGATAGCGTCGGCAATCCCGTTGTACATTTCTTTGCTTCTTCGGAATTGCTGATGGAGATCATACGGGGCGGAATTCGCACGCAACGACCATTGCCAGACCCCATTGCTCGCGCCGAAGCCATATCTGCCCACCAAGTCGAGTATGCAGCAAGGATCGGATTCGCACGCCTGCCCCATTCCGACCTTGCCGATCTCGCAGCTGGCGACGTGCTGGTCTTGGAAACACGTCGAGAGGCAGCCGCTTTTGATCTGACAATTGAAGGGCAGGTCGCCTTTACCAATGCCGTCGTGCCTACAGTGATCGGCGCCATACATCCCTGAATAACGCAAGGTTAAGTTTCCAATGACGAAATCAAAAGAGGCTGGTTCCCAAAAACGCGAAACCTCATTGCTGCTTGATCATGTCCAAGTCGAAATCGAAGCGGTGCTGGGCAGCCGGCGGACGACCATCGGCGAGCTCAAAGCGCTGGTGGAGAATGATCTGGTGCCCCTGACGACGTCGCTCAGCGATCCGGTCGAACTGCGCGTCAACGGCCGTACCATCGGCTTCGGCGAAATCGTCGCGGTCGCCGATAATTTCGCCGTTCGCGTCACCAGCATCAGCCAGTGACGCCCAGGGCGGAACTTCAGCGATGACGATCTGGAACAGCATGGTGCTGAGGGCGGCAACCGCGCCCGACGACGGAACGCTGGGCGCCGGTCTCTCTCTTTGGCGCATCTTCGGCGCCTGGTTGCTGTGCATCGGGATCGCCGTCGCGTTGATCCTTCTGTTGCGCCGAATCCGCGCGGGCCGGATACCGGCCGGGGCGGCCTCCTTCCTGCCGCGCGCGCTAAACCCCTCGACGCGGCAGATCGCGATCATCGAAACCCGCCGCATCAACCCGTCGGCGGACCTGTGCATCTTCGAATATGCCGGCGAGCGCTATCTGATCGCCGTCGGGCCGGGCGGAACGACGCTGCTCGACCGATCGGCCGCACCGCCCGCCGACCCGGAGGATTTGCCGGCATGACCCGCGCGATCCTTTGGGCCGCCTTCCTGGCCGCCGCGACGGCCTTGCTCGTGCCGAACGACGCTTGGGCGGCCACTGCGATCATGCCCGACATCCCGCAATCGGGCAGCAGCGGCGTCGTGCGCACCGCGCTGGTGCTGACGCTGATGGCGTTCCTGCCGACGCTGCTCATCTGCACGACGAGCTTTCTGCGCATCATCGTGGTGCTGGCAATGATCCGTCACGCCTTCGGCATGCCGCAGACGCCGCCCAATGCGGTGCTGACCAGCCTCGCGCTTTTCATGACGATCTTCACCATGGGCCCCGTGCTGACCGAGGTCAGCAGCGCTGGCCTGCAGCCGCTGCTCGACGGCAGGGCCAATGTGACGCAGGCGATGGAGGCGGGCTCGGCGCCGCTCAAGACCTTCATGCTGCGCCAGACGCGCGAGAAGGATATCGCGACCATCTACAGCCTGTCCGGGTCGGCGCTTCCCGCCACAGCCGCGGATGTCGAGATGCAGAAGCTGATTCCGGCCTTCATGCTCAACGAGCTCAGGGTCGCGTTCAGCATCGGCTTCGTCATCCTGCTTCCCTTTCTGCTGATCGATCTGGTGGTGTCGAGCATCCTCCTCGCGCTCGGCATGATGATGGTCCCGCCCACGACGATTTCACTGCCGATCAAGATATTGATGTTTCTGCTGATCGACGGCTGGAGCCTGGTGATACAGGGGCTGGCCGGCAGCTTCAGATGAAGCGTCGGCGCCCCCGGCATGGTCTGGACCTGGTGGTGCGGCCCGAGAGAGTGGAGGCGGCCCTGTGGCGTCATGCGCTGGCCGACCTTGCACGGACGCGCGGGAAGATTTTCTCGCACTATGCGCGCTTCGCACGGGCGATCGCCCGCGATCGCTACCTTTCGCGCCGGCCCGACAATTACGAATTGGGCGACGTCGAACAATTCGCTTACGAAGGCCTGCTGCAGGCCATCGACCGGTTCGAGCCGCTGCGCGCCATGCCTTTTCGTGCTTTCGCGCGGCCCCGCATTGCCGGCAGCATCGCCAACGGCCTTGGCAAGTACAGCGAAGCAGGCGCCAATGCCGCATATCGAAGACGGGCCGAACGCGACCGGTTGAAATCATTGATGGCGGAAATGCCCGAAGATGGCGGAAGCGCGCTGCAACAACTGTCCAAGCTGGCGGCGACGCTGGCGATCGGGCTGATCATCGAGGAATGGCGGCAGGAAGAAGTCGAGCAGGTTCGTGCAAGCGAACCGACGGCCTATGACACACTGGCGTGGAAACAGACTGAATTGGCGCTGCGCGACAGCATAGCCATGCTGCCCGCCAACGAGGCATTTATCGTGCAGCAGCATTATTTGAACGGTGTCGCATTCCGGCAGATCGCCCTGATCCTGGGATTGTCCAACGGCCGCGTGTCGCAGCTCCATTCGCGCGCGCTCGGAAAGCTGCATAAACAAATGGCGAAAAGCCGATGAAGAAAGAGGGTTTGAGATGAGCAAATTGTGCAGCGATCAGCAGATGGCCGAACTGATCGAAACGATCGGCGGCGACGATGTTCATGACATCGAAAAGATCGACCGGCTGCTGAGCGCCTTTCCCGAGGACCCGCGCTTGCATTTCATGAAGGGATCGACGCTCGTCGGAAAGCAGCGGATGATCGAGGCCCATCTGTCGCTGCAGAAGGCCGTCGAGCTGGCGCCGGACTTCGCAGTCGCGCGCTATCAACTCGGCTTCTTCGAGCTGACGTCCGGCGAAGCCGACAAGGCGCTCGCAACCTGGGGTCCGCTGCTCATGCTCCCCACGGACAATTATCTGCGCCGTTTCGTCGAGGGGCTGACCCATTTGATCCGCGACGAATTCGAAGCGGCTATCGGCGAATTCGAGGCGGGCATGGCTATAAATCAGGACAATCCGCCGATGAACCACGACATCGGCCTGCTGATCGCGGAGTGCCGCAAGATGCTGGGCGGCGGCGGCACGCCCGCCGGTGACAGCAGCGAGTCGGCGACATCCTTCCTGCTTGGACAATTTTCGTCCGGCACCACGCACTGACGCCGATGACCCGCATATCCTCCTCCGACCATATCATGATCCTGCTTCGCCAGAAGCTGGAGCGTGCCGCCGAGCTCAAGAAGGGCCAGAAGGCCAAGGCGGTCGGCGGCACGGCGCGCGACGATCCATCGAATATCCAGCGCATAAGAGCGCTCGCGCAGATCGACACGCTCAGCGACGAGGATGTGGAACGGTCGATGATCCAGGGCCTGCTGGTCGAGGAACTGGGTGAAGCGCTGGTCAACGACCCGAAATTCCAGCAGCTGGTATCGAGGATTACCGACATGCTCACGCATGACGAAGCGGGCAAGGCCCTGCTCGCCGCCGCGCGAGACGAGCTGAAGGACTGACCGCCGCCGCGCCCCGGTCGGTGCCCCCTATCGCGCGATACGGCTCAGCAACGTCCGCAGCGTCCGGCCCTGTTCGTCGAGCGGCTCGTCGAGCGCGCGCTCCAATATCTGTCCGGCCTGATCGGCGTCGCCCTGCGACGATGCGAGCATCATCGCCGCAAAGGCGGCCGAGAAGCATTGCCGGTCGAGCCGCAGCGCGACCGCGATGCTGCGTTCGGCCGCTTCGCCTTCGCCCTTCAGCGCCTGGATCGTCGCGAGCGAGCCATGGCATTCGGCAAAATTCTCGTCGAGCGCCATCGCGGTTGCGAAGCGCGCCTCGGCGGTGTCGCGGTCGCCGGCGATCAGATAGGCCCAGCCCGCGGCGATCCAGCTGCCGAGATTGTCCTCGAAGAGCGCGGCGCCATGGTCGATCTGCTGCAGCGCTTCTTCGCTCGCACCCAGGCTGAGGTTGGCGAGCCCCAGCCCCATCCAGGCGCGGGGCGACCGGTCGTTCTGCGCCAAGGCACGTTCGAGCATCACGCGCGCTTCTTCGGCATCGCCGTCGCCGAGCGTGAGCGTCCCCAACGTGGTCAACGCATCGGGATGATCGCCCGCGGCGATCGCCGCCTCGCGCGCCAGGTTCTCGTCATCGAGGTCCATGGCGAGCACCGACACGGCGGCCTGCAGCGGGGCGTAACCGGCATGCGCAGCAAGATAGGGCGCGATCTTCGCGGCCGCGCCGTCGAAATCGCCGCGTTCGTGCGCCAGTTGCAGATCGAGCATCGCGGCCTGCGGCAGCGCCGCCACGGTCGCATCGTCGAGCAGGTCGCCGGCGCGCTCGAACTGCCGGTCGAGCGCCAGGCTCCAGGCGAGATTGAAGCGCAGCGCGGGATCGCCCGGATGCTTGCCGCTCAGATCCGCGAACAAGGCGGCGGCATGCGCCGGCCGGCCGTTGCGCATCGCGGCCAGGCCGGCTCCCGCGGCATCGCCGTCGGAAAGGCCGTCGGCTGCTTCGAGGCGCGCATAGCAGTCGTCCGCCGTCGCGGCGTCGCCCGCCGCCAGCGCGGCTTCGGCGCAGTCGCGCAGCAGCGCCGGATTGGCGGGATCGCTCGCGAGATAGGCGAGCAAGCGCGCCAGGGTCTGCTGTTGTTCGGTGGCGCTCATGGCAAGGCCCTATTCGCTGCTGTTGGGTGAAAAGACGATCCGCGAAGCTGCATCAATTGTCGAGCTTCACGACCTGGAACGACTGGAGCGCGGTGCGCAGCGGGATTTCCTCGATGGCGAGGATCGACAGCTGCGGAATGGCACGCTGGGTCAGCCGCAGCAGATTGCGCCGGATCTGCGCGGCGCAGAGCAGCACCGGCGAGCGCCCCTGCCGCAGCATCGTCTCCGCCGCGGGCGCCAGGTTGCGCAGCAGCTGATCCGCGAGCTTGGGTTCGAGGCCGATCGCCGCTTGCGCGCCGCCCGCCGTGCTGCTGGCGACGATCTGGTTCTCGACGCGCGGGTCGAGGCTGATCACCGCGAGATGGCTGTGGCTACCGCGCAGCCCGTTGCAGATGCTGGTGCTGAGATGGCGGCGCACGAGGTCGGTGAGCATGACATGGTCGCGCTCGGTGCGCGCGACGTCGACCAGAACTTCGAGGATCAGCTCGATATTGGCGATCGATACCCGCTCGGCCAGCAGATGCTGCAGCACGCGCTGGATATCGGAAATCGTCATGATGTTCGGCACCAGTTCCTCGACCAGGCTCGGCTGGCGCTCGCGCGCGGCATCGATCAGGCGCGCGGTCGCGGCGCGGGTCAGCATCGTCGAGACTTCGGCCTTCATGACTTCGGCGAAATGCGTCATCAGCACGGTCTCGGCGTCGATGATCGTGAGCCCTTTCGCGCGGGCTTCCGCTTCGCGCGCGGCGTCGACCCAGCGTCCGGGCAAGCCGAAGGCGGGATCGGTCGCGTCGATGCCGTCGACCTGTTCGCCCTCGCCGCCGGGCCTTACCGTGAAGATATTGCCGGGAACGATCCGGCCCGCCCCGTAAGCCGTTCCGTGCAACAGGATGCGATAGTCCTGCGACCCCAGATCGGAAGCGTCGGTGAGCCGTACGTTGGGAAAGGCGATACCGAAGGATTTTTCGTGCGCGATGCGCGTCGCCGCGATCCGGTCGAGGAGCAATGCGCGGCGGTCGGACCAATAGGTCGCGAGTTCGCTGCCCAGCAATATCTCGATCGGCGCCGTCTCGCCGAGCGACGCCGCCTCGACGATGTCGCCTGCGCTGTCCTCGTTCTCGGCCAAAGCGGCCTCGGCCCGAACGCGCCGGCGAATCCGAACCCAGGCGACAAAGGCGAGAATGCCGATCAGCAGGATCGGCCATTTGGGCATGCCGGGCAGCAGCGTCAGCGCGAGCAGGATGCCGCAGACGATGAGCGGGATGCGCGGCACCGACGAGAGCTGGGTGAAGATTTCGGTGCTGAGCTCGCGGTCCGAGGCCGAGCGCGTGACGATGATCCCGGTCGCGATCGAGATGATCAGCGCGGGCAATTGCGTCGCGATGCCGTCGCCGATGGTCAGCAGCGCGAAATGCTCGAGCGACTGGCCCCAGCTCATGCCCATCTGCACGACCCCGACGATCAGCCCGGCGATGATGTTGATCAGCACGATGATGATGCCCGCGACCGCGTCGCCCTTCACGAACTTCGACGCGCCGTCCATCGCGCCGTAGAAAGACGCTTCCTTCTCGAGATTCTTGCGCCGCGCCGCGGCCTCATTCTGGTCGATCAGCCCCATGTTGAGATCGGCGTCGATGCTCATCTGCTGGCCGGGCAGCGAGTCGAGCGTGAAGCGCGCCGCGACCTCCGACACGCGCTGTGCGCCCGAGGTGATGACGATGAACTGCACGACGACGAGGATCGAGAAGACGACGAGGCCGATGACGAAATTGCCCTGCACCGCAAAGGCACCGATCGAATCGATCACCTCGCCGGCGTCGGCGCCGGTCAGGATCAGCCGCGTTGCCGCGACGTTGAGCGACAGGCGATAGAGCGTCGCGACGAGGAGCAGCGACGGGAAGGTCGAAAAATCGACCGGCTTCGCGACGTAGAAGGTCAGCAGCATGATCGTCAGCGCGAGGCCGAAGTTCATGATGATCGCGAGGTCGAGAAAGGCCGGCGGAATCGGCGCGAACAGGATGACGAGGATCAGCACGAAGCCCGCGACGAGCAGCAGATCCTTGTTGCGGCCGAACAGACGCGTCATGCGGGGTCTTCCTGATGGGGCGATGCGGTGGCGCCTTGCCGGCGCAGGCCGATGTAGAGCGCGGCGACCGCGCGATAATGATCGGCGCCCACGGGTTGATCGACCTGATGGCCGTGGAACAGCGCCCGCGCGAGCGGCGGGTTGGCGAAGATCGGAACGTTCGAGAGGCGCGCCTTGCGCTTCATCAGCTGCGCGAAGCGGTTGCGGCCCCGCGCGCGGACGACCGGAGCGTTCATCGTCTCGGCATCATAATGGAGCGCGACCGCATAATGCTCGGGATTGGTCACCAGCAGGTCGGCGCCGGCGACGCGCCCGAGACCCTTCGCCTGCTCGACCATCCTGGCGTGCAGCTGCTTGCGCTTCTGCTTGATCCGCGGCTCGCCCTCGCGGTCCTTGACCTCGCGCGTCAGCTCGCGGCGGCTCATCCGCATCTGGCGGCGGAATTCGCGGCGCACGATCAGTTGGTCGACGATGGTAAAGAAGATGGCGAGGCCCAGAAAGGCCATGATCAGCTGGCCCGCACTGCCGGTCAGCGCACGCACGACGCCGTTGGTGCTGGCCAGCCCGCCCCCGAAACTCGCGATCGCGCCGGTGATCACCAACCAGGTCGCCGCGGCGTAGCAGGCCATCTTGACGATATTCTTCATCGTCTCCTTGAGCATGCGGAGCGAGAAGAGGCGCTTGAGGCCCTGCGCCGGATTGAGCTTGGTGAAATCGGGCTTGAGCGGCTGCAGCGTGAAGATGAAGCCGCGCAGCTGGATCAGCTCGAGCACGATCAGCACGACGATGAGCGCCACCCCGAGCAGCATCAGCGGATAGAGCGCTTCGCGCAGCGCTGTCCCGGTGATCGCCAGCAGGTCGAGCGTATCGCCGGCGCGGTCGATGCCGACGGTGAGCGAGCGGCGCATGATCTGCGCCAGCGTCACCGCAAACCCCGCCCCCGCGGCCAGCGCGAAGAAGATCAGCGCGACGAGGCTGCCGACGAAGCCCAGGTCCATGCCGCGCGCGACCTGCCCCTTTTCGCGCGCGCGCTGGAGCTTGAAGGGCGTCGCTTCCTCGGTGCGGTTCTGTTCCTGGCCCTCCATCGCTCAGGGCACCGCGACGAGGGTGAGCGCATCGCCGAGCGCGAGGCGGATCAGGCGGAGGAACAGCGCCGCCGACACGCCGATCGCGATCGGCAGGCAGAGCAGCATCGCGATCGCCTTGACCTGGAAGCCGAGCAGCAGCACGTTCATCTGCGGCAGGGTGCGCGACATGAAGGCGATCGCGAGGTCGAGCAGGAACAGCGCCATCATCACCATGCCGACGAGCCCGATGGCGATGCCGAACAGCGCCCCCATCAATTGCGCCATCGCGCCGAGATCGGGGCGCAGCGCGGCGCCCATCGGCACGACGTCGAGCGAGGCG
Organism: Sphingopyxis sp. HIX; assembly: GCF_001468285.1. GTDB lineage: Bacteria > Pseudomonadota > Alphaproteobacteria > Sphingomonadales > Sphingomonadaceae > Sphingopyxis. The sequence goes on from NZ_LNSB01000006.1 coordinate 35,327, forward strand.
GCCCACACGGCGAGCAGGTCGAACGGTCCCGATCCCGCGAAGAAGACCGCCGCGGTCGCATAGGCGAGGATCGTGCCCGCCAGCGGCATCTGCGCCTGCGTCGTCGGGTCGGCGACCATCGCCAGCCCGAAGCCCGCCTGGATGTCGAGCGTCTGCCCCGCCCAGAGCACCGCGGCAAAGGCGAGCTGCAGCGCCAGCGCAATGGCGATGCCGATCACCAGCTCGCCCATCGCCAGCGCCATCAGCGACGGCGCTTCCTCGACCAGCGCCGCGGTGCGATCGGGCCAGGTGCCGGCCATCCACACCGCGAGCCCGAAAGCCATCAGCACGCGCACCGTCACCGGCACGCGCACCAGCGTGAAGGGCGGCGCGAAGGCGAGCGCGGGCGCGATGCGCAGCGACACGCACAGGATCGCCAATATCTGCCGGGTGAAATCGTCCACGAAGCGTGTCGGCCCGCCTATTGCGCCAGCGTCGGGATCGAGAGGTAGAGCTCGCGCGCCCAGTCGGTGAGCCGGCCGAGCATCCACGGCCCGAGCGCGATCAGCAGGAACGCCGCGGTCAGGATCTTGGGCACATAGGAGAGCGTCATCTCCTGGATCTGCGTCGCGACCTGGAAGATCGAGATGATCAGCCCGACCACCAGCGTCGCGAGCAGCACCGGCAGCGCCAGCAGCACCGCGTTCCACAGCATCTGGTCGAGCAAATCGAGCGCCTGCCCCTGTTCCACCTGTCCCCCGTCATCGCCCCGAAAGCCGCGATTCGCGCGGCGTTAACCATGAATCGAGACAGACGAAGGCGGCCGCGGAGTCAATGGCGGTGCGGTGGGTGGAGCGCATAAATAGCGTCTACTTCGGCGTGGCTCGGGATCGTTGGCGGCTGGCGCCGCGTTCCAAAGTTCAGGGAAGGTCAGCCCTGTGGCGATCCCGTGCCGGACTGGCGCGCGCGACGACGGCGCGGGAGGGATCGGGCACCGCCTTTCGGCCGGAGCCGCCATGCGGAACAATGCTATCTTCACGCATAACGACGACGCGGAGGCCGTGAAGATCGCCCCGCATGCACGTATCGAAAATGTCGCCTTTGTCGCTTTGGGCTTGCCCTGCGCATCCCCAACGGACCGCCATGCGGCGTTGGCGGCCGTAGCAGGCAGTGTCGACTCGGCGAGGCGATGCTGATGGATCATCCATCAGCTTGGAGCATAGCGGAATATTTTAGGAAAGAGGTTTTTGACGATGGTCGGAATTTAGGAGTTTAGTAAACTGTCACCGTAATTCGTGTCACCGTAATTCGTCACCGTAATTCGTAATTCGTAATTCTGTCACCGTAATTCCTCATTGGAACAAAATCGGAAGATTCCGCTGCATACTCAGTTGAGCCAATCCCATTAAACGATCCACGAGAGGCTCGCCGTCTACATCAAAAAAACAGTCATAAAGGCTATTCAGCCGAAGCCCGAACATCTGGGCAACCTCAGGTTTCCAACCATGATCAAGAAGCTCAGTGGGTAGCTCCAAGAAGCTTTCGGCGATCACCGATAGCTCCGCTTGCAATAAGCCAGCCTCTTCAGGCGACCACTGCCCGTCGCAGTCGGAATGCAGCATGAGCGTCGGACACCTCGACCCCTCAACGCCCCCTTCTATGTGCGTTGCGACGGCAGAGCGAAACGTTCCGAAGTCAGCATATGAACCGACCTCAACGCCATCCAGCTCCTCTTCGCCATCAAAGACCGCCAGATAAAGTCCCATCAGTTCCTCGTAATTTCAAAATGGCGACGATGCTCTTTTGCCAAAGCCTTCAAATTATCACTCAACCTACAGTCTTTCGGAAGATCTAAAACCAGTTTCATGCCCTCTTGCATCGCTCGATAAAGAAGAATCCTAACCTGATAAGTCGCCCTCATTTCAGACACATTCTTAATTAGATACATTCTATTATTTACTTCCGCATCGGCGCGCGCGCCCCTCGCGACGTGCCGCTTCGTCATCATAAATTCCACAGCCCATTCCTTCTGAGGTTAGCGTTCGTACCACTTATCATTTCGGTCTCGCTACCGAAACACCCCATCGATCCAACCAGCTTTTGAAAGCCGGATTGATGGGGCGGGTGGTTTCGATTGTAAAGGGCGTGTTCGTTTTCAAAGAACGGTAGGTTTGAAGCCTAAGCTGATAGCTCGAATCCAACATACTAGCGCCACCTTTGATCTCCAAATTTCCGCCCGTCGCGCCATCAAAGATCGTACCTTTTGGCAACCCACTGCTTGTAAATTTCGGCTTTCCTACAATAACTTTAAACGCTGCGCTATCGAAGTCGGCTTGCGTCGGCCGCCAAACGACATTGTTCTTGGGAATCCCTAATTGAGCTAATCGCGCGGCTTCATGATCGACCCCATCCCGAAGCGGGGCGGCTGCTGCACTTGCATTTTCTACGACCCTACCCGAACGCAGGGCAGAATATGCGCCCATCCCGCCCCGCACAAGGCCATATCCGCCGGTCGCAATTTCGGTCCAGACTACAGTTGTATCGCCGCCTGGAACGACGTGCCCCAATGGCGATACCGTATCATATTGCACCCCCGCGGAAATCACCGCCTGGGCCGTGCGATTGGTCTGGAGGCCTGCGCCTCCCCATCCCAATAGCCCGCCGGCGCCAGCACTCATCGCGATCAGCGGCGAGAACATAAGCGACAAGGAATTACGGTGACAGTTTACTTAATCCCCAAATGAAAGCCGCCCTTTGGGCCACGCCTCTTCGGTTTGAGAGGAATCCCAGTGCGCACCTCCATATCGTCGAGCCATTCGGGCGAGCCCACCGGACGGCCGATAGTCTCTGCCTTTCGTAGCGCAGCATAGGTGAAAGCCTCATCGAAGTCTTCGTCGAGAAAGGCCGCAAAATCGCCAACGCGCTCCAACGCGGGTTCGACTTTGACCAAAGCGTCGCCTTCCCTCTCGCACAGGGCGCGCGTGCTCGACCAGCGCCAGTCGATCGCGCGCTTGACCAGCCCCGCGCGAACCGGATTGAGCGCGACATAGCGAAGCGCCGCGACCAGATGCACCTCATCCATCGCGACCGAACCGAACCGCCCCTGCCACAGATGCCCGGTCGTCCGCATTCGGGCGTTGATATAGCCGGTGTAACGGCGGTGCAGGTCGCCGAACGTCCGGCGCAGCCCATCCTCGTCGTGCGGTACCAGGACGATGTGCACATGGTTCGGCATCAGGCAGTAGGACCAGATGTCGGCATGCGCCCGAAGCGCCGCGTCGGCGAGAAGGTCCAGGTAGAGCGCATAGTCTCCATCCTCGAAGAACGTCCGCTCGCGCCGATTACCCCGCTGCGTCACATGATGCGGAATGCCGGGAAGGACGATGCGGGGAAGCCGGGCCATAGGCGCATTGTTCGCGGCGGCATCAGATCGTCAATCCATGGCCACCACAGATGGCTCCGGTCCGGAGCAATTGGGGATTGAGTAAACTGTCACCGTAACCCCGTAACCCTAAACTGTCACCGTAACCCACACCGTAACCCAGTAAACTGTCACCGTAATTGAGGGGTTTATGCACCTGTCAACGTAATTCCCGTAATTCCCTTGCTTTACGCCGACTTCATTTCTGTTAGTCGCAGTAAGCGCGGATAGTTCTCAAAAGGTTCAATCACACCTGCTGCCGACGCATCGGCCAATGCGCGCTCGATGTCTGCTTGATTCTGATAATCCGGATAGCGATTCTGAGAGTGCTTCGCGTACGACCACAGGCGCCAAGTATCGAAACCGACATGATTGCTGTAAGCAAAATCGAAATCGACCTCGCCCTCGGGAAGATTCACCCAACAGCCTATCCCGTGCATCTGATACTCTACTCCTCCCGATAGTTCCCCAGTCTGCGGTATCGTGCCTTCACGCCAAGCCTTAATCAGGTCTCGCCTGCCAAATGTCTTTTCAAACATCGTGAGAGCCTTCTCCACGGCCTCCATGTAGTCATTTATCAGTTCCACAAGCATAGTCACCGCCGTCGTCCAGGAGCATTCAATCGATTAGGTCCAACCGTTTGCGAGCCCAAAATGACTTCGTCAACGGACTGCCAACCACCAGACCCCATGGGGAAACTATCCGGCCCAACAACGCGCACATTCACGGGAGTGTTGGTGCGCATCGCAGCGGCTGCCCTGTGGTGTCCATCAACGATGATCATTCCCCCATCGTGTTCGATAACATCAATTGGGTCGAAAGCGTATCCATCCTTGCGCATGATATCGGAAATTTCGTTGACGTTCCTAATGGAACGGGCTCCCCCAATCGAGTGCGAACGATCGAGGATGCTCGCATCAATCCCTTCTATGATGCGCGGCCCTATTGCTTCTGCGGCGCCGACAGGCGCCAAGCTGCGCGTTCTGGTGAGAGGGAAGGCTATCGAACCCGCTTCGATCGTTCCCGTCACGGCATAGGCCGCGTATTCCGAGGCCGAGCCTCGTCCGGTGATCGCAACGTCGGCCAAGCCGCCAAATCCGATCAGGAGATTTCCCGGAACGCGTTTCAAGCCATCTACCATCGCTCCTCCGCGGGCGATCATACGATCATTCACACCCGTCTGCGATGCAAGCACGGGGTTGTACCGCATCATGGCGAAGTCGGTGGCCAAGGAATACAGACCTTGGGCGACGCCAGTCCAGCCGTCAGCGGTGGCGGTACTGGCACGGTGGAAGTCGCGCAATGTCTGTGCGTCTCCTCCGCCGAAGCGGATTTTCTGGTGAAGATAACCAGCCTCAAGCGTGTTGCTAACAAGCGGAAACAGATCGGCCATCGTTCCCCAAAAGCCGCGCGAAGGGCGAGGCGTCGTCGTGACATGCCCCCGTGAACTGGCGGAAGACGTTCTATTCTGGAACTTATGCGCCAAATAATGCGAGTTCGTGCCGCCAGTTAACCGCTCGTATTCCAGAAATCCTGCGTCGCCCATCTGCTGCCGGCTCAGCAGCGCCTTCATATGCCGACCGGCTTCGACGACGATGATTTCTCCATCATATTGGCCGTCATCGCCTCCCGGAGCTATTCCGTGGCTTGTCACGCTTGCTGGCGCCCTGCTCCCGAACCCGAGCAGGCTCGACTGAATAAGCTCGTTGTTGAACCCATCAGCATCGAACGCGCCGCCATAAGCGACGGCGTCCTCGGCATGCGCTCCTGTCGAGGTCCCGCCTCCCTCCGACGGCCGTGCGGTCGCGCTGGCCGATACGGATCGCGCCAGCGCGGCGGCGCCCCGGGCACCGGCATTGCCGAGCACCTGCCCGATGATGTCGGGGATGGCGGCGCGGAGGCTGTCGCCGAAGCTGTTGCCGGTGATCGCACTGCGCGTTGCTGCACTGGCGAGGCCGGCAGCGGTGCTCGACACGACGTCACGCTCGAAGTTCCCCAGCGACCCGGTGCGGGCGTCGACGAAGCTCGAGACGCCCGCATTCACACCTGCCGCCGCGACGCCCGCGAAATCGAACTTGCTCTGCAGGCCGGTGACACGGCCAATGCCCTGCGTCAGTGCGCTGGTGGCGATGCCGCGGCCGATCGCCGCGCCGGTCCCGCTGCCGAACAGGTTGGCGGCGCCGGCACCGGCGCCGATACCACCGCCCAGCGCCGACAGCCCGACACCCTTCCAGCTGAACCCGTTCTGCGCGCCGATCGCGATGCCGACGCCCTGCGATACCGCCGATGCGATCACGCCGGTGATCGCGCCGCCGACCACCGCACCGGCGATCGTTGCCGTGCTGATCCCGGCGGTGACAAGGCCTGCGCCGGCGCCCAAGCCGGCAATACCCGCCCCGATACCAGCCCCGCCTACAACCGCGCCACCGGCGACCGCGCCGCCGGCGACGGCTCCACCTGCAGTAGCGCCCCCAGCGAACAAGCCTTGCGCCGCGCCGATCATCTGCGGCCCGAGCCACGCCGCAACCCCGATCGCGACCACCGCGACCAGGATCATCTTCAGCATCGCGCATTTCGGCTTCTTCGGCGGCTTGGGCGTGGTGGGGCTGAGGTCGCCGATGGCGTCCATCGGGTCGTAGGGCTTGAACGTCTCCGCATTGTGGGTGTTCTTGGTCACCCCGGCGGGGAGCGTCAGCGCCATGCCCTCGACCAGCGCGCTGCCGCTGCTCAGGCCGTTGGCCTCGGCGATCTTGTACCACAGGTTCGCGTCGCCGTAGAGCATCTGCGCGATCGTCGCGAGCGTGTCGCCCGCGCGCACCGTGTAGCTGCCACCGCTCGAGCCCTGCGCATTGCTGTTGGCCGGCGTCAGGCTCTGCGCAAAGTCGGCGTAGAAGGACGCGCCGGTCTTCTTCCCGTTGCGGAACAGACCCGCGTTGCTCGACGTCGGCGGCTCGTCATAGGCGCTGCGCTCGACCACGCTCTCGCTATAGCCCGTGTCCGACGTGCCGTTGTTGCCGATCATCCCCATCTGCTTGCCCGCGAAGCGGTAGAAGATCTCGTGCGGCGACGCCTGGCTCGGCGTCGACTCGCGCGTCTCGTCGCGGCGGATGATCTGGCCGTTCTCGTCGAGCTTGTAGGTCACGTCGCGCGCGACCCCGTCGTCGACCTCGGCCGCGACCAGCTGGCCCAGCCCGTTCAGCTGAAGGTCGGTGTTGTAGATCGGGTTGCTGCCCGACCCCGTGTCGCTGTCGTGCGTGATATAGGTCTGGACCGCCCCGTCCCACCATTCGTAGCTCGTCGTCGTCGACGTGTCCGGCGCCCCCGAGGCGCCCGTGTCGAAGCCGTTGCGATACGCCTGCACCGTCGCCGTCAGCACCGAACCCAGCGCATAGCTCGATCCAGACCCATAGCCATAGGTCGTGATGTTGCGCCACTCGTCGCTGACCACCGTCGCGCCGGGCGTGTAGACCTCGTTGCGGTCGCGCCGCGTCATCACATTGTCCGACGCCACCTGCCCCTTGGCATTGTAGGTCACCGCCCGCGAATAGCTCAGACCGCCCGGACCCCGCTCGATCCCGCCAAAGTCCTGCTGCAGCGTCACCCGGCCCATCTTGTCATAGGCGAAGTCGCTCCGGATCACCCCCGCCTCATGCACCTGGTACAGCCGGCCCGATGCGTCGTAGGTGAAGGTTTCGAAGGGCGATGCGGAAGCCGCGGAAAACTGCGCAACTTCATTCGCGATTCAGGTCAGGAGCCTCCTTTCCGGATGAAGCTTCGCTGCGTTTTCGGGAGAAGGGCAATCGCGGAGACCAGCCGCGGCGGGAGCTGTGCCGCGGGCGCGCGACCGGGCCTGTCCTCAGCTTGTCGAAGGGCGCGCGGGAGGGTCTTTGACGGCGGGCGCCGCGTTCCAAAGTTCAGGGAAGTTCAGCCCCGTGGCGATCCCGTGCCGGACTGGCGCGCGCGACGACCGCGCGGGAGGGATTGGGCACCACCTTTCGGCCGGAGCCGCCATGCGGAACAATGCTATCTTCACGCATAACGACGACGCGGAGGCCGTGAAGATTGCCCCGCATGCACGTATCGAAAATGTCGCCTCTGTCGCTTTGGGCTTGCCGTGCGCATCCCTGCAGGACCGCCGTGTGGCCTCGGCGGCCGCAGTAGGCGGTATCGACTCGGCGAGGCGATGCTGATGGGTCATCCATCAGTTTGGAGCATAGCGGGATATTTTAGGAAAGAGGTTTTTGACGATGGTCGGAATTTAGGAGTTCAGTAAACTGTCACCGCAATTCTCAGTAAACTGTCACCGTAATTCCTAATTCATTAAACCGCCTGTCCGCTTTCCCAATCCCAACCGGTAGCAGAAATTTCGATATACTCGTCTTGTCCCACAATTATGTAGTGATGGAGACGTCCGTTGGACGACCCCGATTCATCCAGCCACGATGAATTATGCACCTCATAAAAACCCGGATCAGGCGATGTACTCGAAACAACCCAATATTCAGTAGTCCTCTTCATGTTTGCAAGAACGTCTTCGCCGGGACGTAGTGCGCCAGGTACACCGCTCCAGTCGAACTCGTCTTCAGGAATGACCTCATGATCGGACGCCGCCGCCTGCCGACGCATGGCTTGGGCGTTGTCAAACTTAATGCGGACCAGCCGATAAGGCGCTTCAATCGCCTTTGGACTTGCCCTGAAGGGGCCAGGTGGGTGGACAACCGTGATCGACGGTGAACCATCGGCGTCACCCCGATCCGCAAGCTTGAAATAAGCAATGAAAGAGACCCAGTCCAGCCTGCCGTCGCTGGTAAGTCCTACGTCCAAATATGGAGCCGAGGTGGCCACGGACCACGGCACTACCGCAGAAATTAGCTTCGGCTTAAGCATGTTCATATCAGTCATTTCGCGAGCTCGATAATTCGTAGGACATCCAGATTGCTCTGGAATTACGGTGACAGGTGCAATAACCCCTAAATACTCTGCGGCCGAGGCCCGCGCTTCTGTGGTTTGAGCGTGCGGCCCGTCTTCGCTTCCATATCCTCGAGCCACTGCAACGAACCGACCGGTCGGCCGATACGCTCCGCCTTGCGGAGGGCGGCGTAAGTGAAGGCTTCGTCGAAGGCCTCGTCCAGAAAGGCCGTAAAATCCCCTACCCGTTCCAGCACCGGTGCGACGATGACGATGCCGTCGTCCTCTGCGCCGCAAAGCGCCCGGCTGCTCGACCATTGCCAGTCGCTTGCCGTCTTCACAAGCTTCGCCCGAACGGGATTGAGCGCGACATAGCGCAGGGCCGCGACCAGGTGCGCCTCGTCCATCGCGACCGAGCTGAACCGCCCCTGCCACAAATGCCCCGTCGTGCGCAGGCGCGCGTTGATATAGCCGGTGTAGTGGCGGTGAACATGGCGGAAGACCCGCCGCAGCCCATCCTCATCGGACGGCACCGCGATGATATGCACATGATTGGGCATCAGGCAGTAGGACCAGATCTCGACCCCCGCGCTTCGCGACGCGTCGGCGAGCAGATCGAGATAGAGGGCATAGTCCCCATCCTCGAAAAAGGTCCGCTCGCGCCGGTTGCCGCGCTGGGTGACATGATGCGCGATCCCGGGAAGAACGATGCGGGGCAGTCTGGCCATGCGCCCGTCTCGGGCAAGGCAAGCGAAGGATCAATCCGGCGAGAGGGCAGTCGGCGCCGGAATGGATCGGTTTAGGGGTTTATGCACCTGTCACCGTAATTTCCAGCAGGCGGTATCGACTCGGCGAGGCGATGCTGATGGGTCATCCATCAGTTTGGAGCATAGCGGAATATTTTAGGAAAGCGTGTTCTGACGATGGTCGGAATTTAGGAGTTTAGTAAACTGTCACCGTAATTTTAGCACCGTAATTTTAGTAAACTGTCACCGTAATTTCGTAATTTCCTTCTGCGGCAATAGGATCGCGATCCTAGGCAGCTAGGAGGCTCATAGCGTCCTCGAAGGAAGTGCTGCCCTCAGCACGAGTCATCATGCGGATAGTCGCACGCGCCAGAGAGCTAAACACCGCTGGGGCTGATCCAATTTCCCCATGAGCCATACAAGTGAACGTCATACGCCCTAACGGGAGGGTTCGCGGATCAAGTTCCGCAATGCTAGAAATAACAGCATTCGCGAACTCATCACCGCCACCGACCAGCACTCGATCCAATCCTCCGGCAAGCGAATCTGGTATCAATATTTCTGGGCTTGGGTCCGCAACAGGGATCACAAAGTCGAAGTTTGACGAACTACCTTCTTGAAAGACACCTCCTAAAAGGCCGTAGTGAAACGATGCACCGAAAGCTCTGAACACCTCGATCGCAGCTGATTTCCTTCGCGCCGTAGCCCTCGCGTTTGCAACCACGCGATGCTCAGCCTCTAAGCTTTGTGGCAACATAGCGTGGTTCGGAAGCTCATCTATCCAGACTCGCACTCTGGTCGCGCCCTGTCCCTGAAGAAGTAGGCAGGTCATTTCGAAATCCCCCAAAAGGCGTACCAGTTCTTGTTAGACAGAGCCGGATTCGCTCGGATCACATCAGGATGATAAACGCTATACGGAGAGACGTTATATTTGTCCAAGGTTGCGGCATGGGCGAGATCATAGTTCGGTTGGGTGTATCCTCCCAAGCGCGCCATCTTCGTGGCCTCGGCCGCTTCATGCGTATAAAAGATGGCGTCTGCGCCGGATACTTTTTGCCCTGACTGCATCGCGGTCTCCAGCCTTTGAAGCATCGCAACGTTGCGGGGATCGGCTTCAAACAGCGGATTTGAAAGATGCGTGCGCACCAAATCCAGACCCTTAGGGCTAATCGTCAACTCGCGCTCGGCAAAGATGCCAAGACCCTTGCCACCCGCCACAATCGCCGGGTTGAACGCGCCTGTAGCCCTCTGTGCGACCGCCGCCTCGCCCGCCCCAACGAGGTTCCACGGCGAGAGTGTTCCACCGATTGCGAGGCCGCCTGCGATGTGGGGCTTGCTGGTCCATTTATCCGGTAGCAACATGGCCAAAGGACCCAATGCCGCGCCTCCGACCGCGGCGCCATTGGCCTCGATCTGGCCAAAGGCGAGGAGACCGACACCGCCGGATTCGGTCTGCCGAACTATCCGTTGCTGGGCCATGGACTGCGCGATCGGGGGCGCGCCCTCCCGCATTTCCTGAGATATGAGGCTGCCCGGCAGGTGGGCGGCGATCAGATCGGTCGGCAATGACGGCGTAATGTTGTTAATCCACGACTTGTATCGCGATATCAATCCGGGTCGCGGAGACGATGGTGCCCTGACGACCTGCCGGAACTGTTGGCTCGGCAGCGGCTGCGGGTTGGTGAGCCTCAAGCCCAAAGTGGTTTCGGGCCACCGGAAAATCCATAAGTTGTTCTTGAACCCGAACATGTCGAGCACGCTGCCCGCATGTCCCAGCATCGTTCTGACCACCTTATTGGCAAAGACGTCGATTGGATTATCCGCGTCAAAATCTCCATAGCCTGACATGGCGAGCCCGCCGTCCTGCCCGTAGAAGTGATCGTTCGCGCCGAACCGCATCGTCGAGTTGCCGCGCAGCCCGCCACCCGCAACGATAGGCTCGCCGCCTCCGCCACCGCTAACCGGATCCTCGAGCTGCCGTGCCAGCACCGAGCGCCCGGCCATGACCAGCGCATTGCCGATCGCGTCGGGCAGCACGCGCAGGATATTGTCGCCGAAATTCTCGCCCGTGATCGCGCTGCGCGTTGCCGCGCCCGCGAGGGCCCCCGCCGCGCTGGAGGCGATGGCGTTGCCGGTGGACGCAGGCGTCTTGAGGAAGCCCGCCATCTTGCCGCTGGTGTGGTATTCCGCGGCGCCGGAGATGTTGTTGCCGACGAACTGCCCGAACCCGGACACCGCGCCTGCCGCCGCGACGCCCGCGAAGTCGAACTTCGACTGCAGCCCGGTGATGCGGCCGATACCCTGCGTCAGCGCGTTGCTGCCCGCGCCGCGCAGCACCGCCATGCCGATCCCGTTGCCGTTCAGCGCCATCGCGAACTTGTCGATGCCGCTCAGCGCTCTGCCGGCGTCCGCCGTTGCCTGCGCCGCTTCGCCCAGCCCGGTTATGCCGCCGCTGATCGCGCCGCCGATCGCCGCGAGCCCGACGCTCTTCCAGCTGAACCCGTCCTGGACCCCGAGCGCGATGCCCGCGCCCTGGCTGACCACGCTGCCGAGCGCCGCCCCCGCCGCGCCGCTGAGCACCGGGCCAAGCGCCGCGAACACCTGATATTGCTGCGTTATCGCCACCACCGCGATCGCGACCACCGCGACCAATATCTGCTTGAGCAGCGCACATTTCGGCTTCTTCGGCGGCTTGGGCGTGGTGGGGCTGAGGTCGCCGATGGCGTCCATCGGGTCGTAGGGCTTGAACGTCTCCGCATTGTGGGTGTTCTTGGTCACCCCGGCGGGGAGCGTCAGCGCCATGCCTTCGACCAGCGCGCTGCCGCTGCTCAGGCCGTTCGCCTCGGCGATCTTGTACCACAGGTTCGCGTCGCCGTAGAGCATCTGCGCGATCGTCGCCAGCGTGTCGCCCGCGCGCACCGTGTAGGTCCCGCCGCTGCTGCCCTGCGCATTGCTGTTGGCCGGCGTCAGGCTCTGCGCAAAGTCGGCGTAGAAGGACGCGCCGGTCTTCTTCCCGTTGCGGAACAGACCCGCGTTGCTCGACGTCGGCGGCTCGTCATAGGCGCTGCGCTCGACCACGCTCTCGCTATAGCCCGTGTCCGACGTGCCGTTGTTGCCGATCATCCCCATCTGCTTGCCCGCGAAGCGGTAGAAGATCTCGTGCGGCGACGCCTGGCTCGGCGTCGACTCGCGCGTCTCGTCGCGGCGGATGATCTGGCCGTTCTCGTCGAGCTTGTAGGTCACGTCGCGCGCGACCCCGTCGTCGACCTCGGCCGCGACCAGCTGGCCCAGCCCGTTCAGCTGAAGGTCGGTGTTGTAGATCGGGTTGCTGCCCGACCCCGTGTCGCTGTCGTGCGTGATATAGGTCTGGACCGCCCCGTCCCACCATTCGTAGCTCGTCGTCGTCGACGTGTCCGGCGCCCCCGAGGCGCCCGTGTCGAAGCCGTTGCGATACGCCTGCACCGTCGCCGTCAGCACCGAACCCAGCGCATAGCTCGATCCCGACCCATAGCCATAGGTCGTGATGTTGCGCCACTCGTCGCTGACCACCGTCGCGCCGGGCGTGTAGACCTCGTTGCGGTCGCGCCGCGTCATCACATTGTCCGACGCCACCTGCCCCTTGGCATTGTAGGTCACCGCCCGCGAATAGCTCAGACCGCCCGGACCCCGCTCGATCCCGCCGAAGTCCTGCTGCAGCGTCACCCGGCCCATCTTGTCATAGGCGAAGTCGCTCCGGATCACCCCCGCCTCATGCACCTGGTACAGCCGGCCCGATGCGTCGTAGGTGAAGGTTTCCTGCGAGACGCCGTCCACCTGTTCCCAGGTGTAAAAGCCAGCGTCGGGCTCGCCGGGCTGGGGGTGCGAATGCCAGACCGTCTCCCACACCGGCCGCGTCGAGATCGAGCTCACCCGGTCGCCCGAGTCATTGTAGAGATAGTCGGTGCCGTCGGTGCCGCGGACGATCGTGGTACCGACCGCGCCCGCGGTGCCACTGAGCGTGCCGCGGTCGCGAACCACGCGGTTCATCGTGTCGTAGAGGAACCAGTAGTTCTTCGACGTGTCGGTCGTGGCGGCGGTGCCATAGGCGTCGATCTCGCGATACAGGCTGAGCGTCGCGCGGATGTTGCCGTTGGCGTCGTATCTGGTCGTCGTGCTGGCCGCCGGCGTGGTAGTCGTACCCGTCGCGGACCAGGCGATCATCCGCCCCATCGCGTCGTAGTTGGCAGCCATCGCCTTGACGGTGCCGCTGCCGTTGACGAGCGTCTCGCTGGCCCGGTTGCCCGCGACGTCATAGCCATAGGTCGCGGTGCCCGCGAGCCCGCTGTTGGTCGCGAGCTGGCCGGTGTTATAGTAGGTGAAGCTGGTGACGATGTTGCTGGGGCTGGCGACCAGCGTCGCCGATATCTGCCGACCCGCCGCGTCATAGGCATAGTTGGTGACATGGCTGCCCATGTCGGTCTTCTGGACGACGCGGCCGAAGATATCGCTCTTGTCGCTCGACTGCTTGTAGATCGACGCTGCGAGATTCGCCGCGCTGTCCGACAGCCGTACGGTCTCGGTCCAGCCGCCGGTGACGGTGCCCGCGATCGCCGCGATGCTCGCGTCCCAGGCATAGGTCGTCGAACTGACGTCGCCGCCGAAGCTGCGCGTCGCGATCACCCGGCCCTGGATGTCGTAATCGGTCGTCTCCACGTCCGGAACCGAGGGAGACGTCTCCAGGAAATTGTTCCAGTGCTTCAGCCGCTGGCCGAGGATGTCGTAGCTGTAGCTGTCGATCAGCCGCTGCCCGGTCGCGCCGGGATGCGTCACCTGCACCAGCCGGCCCAACCGGTCGAAGACCTGCTCGGTCGTGCGGAGCTCCGGCGCCGGCGCGATCAGCGTGCGGGCGTCGCCGTGGATGTCATATTTGGTCTGCTTGACGCCGTCGTCGGCCTGGCGCTCCGTGGTGACGAGCGCCTGGGTGCCGTTGTAGCCGGTACCCGCGAGCAGGGTGAGCCGGGTGAGGTTGCCCGTATTCGCCGTCTTGCTCGTCGCATTGCCGGCATCGGTGCCGGTCTCGGCATAGCTGCCGTTCGCGTCGTGCTGCGCGACGAGGCGTCCGGCCTTGTCATAGTGGAAATCCTGCGACGGCTTGACCCAGATCTCCTTGCCGTTCTCGAGCGTCATCGCGACCGCGGGCCCTTCGGACCGGACCATGCGGCCGGCGCGATTGTAGCCGTAGGTGGTCACACCGCCGAGCGCGTTGGTTTCGGTCAGCGTCTCGCCGAACGCGTTGTAGGCGCGGCTGGTGGTGATCGTCTTGACGGCGTCGGGGTCGGTCCCCGCTTTCACCCGGCGCCCCTCCTCGACGACGCTCGTCGCCATGTTGCGCGCGTCGTAAACCGTGTAGGTCGCGTTGACATTTTCCTGCAGAACCTTGTTCAGCGCGTCGTCGAGGCTGAACGTGGCGAAATTTTCGCCCGTGCCGCCGAGCGTGATCGCGACGGTCTGGTTGCCGTTCTTGTCGTGGCCGAAGATCTTCCACACGCCGTCGCCGGCGTTGGTCCGCCACAGGCGGCCCGCGGCGTCATATTCGTTCACCGTCTGCCACAGGCCGTTGATGCCGCTGCGCTTGACCTCGCCGAAGGCATTATATTCGGTGGCCGCGATGTCGCCCTTGGCCCAGGCCGTGCCGGTCCAGGCCGCGACCGACTGTTCGATCGTGCGGCCGAGCGCGTCGACCTTGGTCAGCACGGCGTTGAGCCTGTACTGATCCTGCGAGTCCGAGCGGCTATATTCGTCGCGGATCAGCGTGCCGTTCCGGTCGTAGGAATAGGTATGGACGTAATTCTCGGCGTCGGTCATCGACGCGAGCAGGCCGCCCGCGCCATAGCTGTAGGTGGTGACGCGCTGCTGGGCATCGCCTGCGCCCGCCGCGACCGTGCGGACGAGGTCGCCGAGCGCGTTGTAGCTGTAATCCACGGTGGGGGTGACGACGGTCGATTGATGGCTGGTGAACGCCGCGCGCTCTTCCCGGGTCAGCCGTCCGCCGACATCATAGCTATAATAGGTGCTTTCGTCGCCGACCTCGCCCTTCAGCTTGGTGTAGTCGTCGGTCGCTTCATTCCGCTGGGTGACCTGGCCTAGCCCGTTATATTCCCAGCGGATCGTGACATCGACATCCTCGGTGGTCGGCGTGGTCCCATCCTTGAAGATGGTGACCGACTTGCGCGTCTCGCTGAGCCGGTTTCCGTTTTCATCGTAAGTGAAGACCGTCTCGCGCATCGCGGTGTCGGCGCCGGGCGCCGCGGGCGGGGTCCTGCTGTTGTTGGGGGTCGCTCCCGGCACGGAGTAGCGCTTTTCGGTCAGGACATTGCCTTCGGCGTCGTAGGTCCATGCCGTCAGATAGTTGAGCGCATCGACCTGCTGCGTCTTGCGGCCGAGCTCGTCGTAGAAATTCCACGTCGCGCGGCCATTGCCGTCGATCGTCTTCACGACATTGCCGAACGCATCATATTCGTAGAGCAGGTCGATCGCCGTCGTGTTGCCCGACCAGACCACATTGTAGGAGCCCGACTTGAAGGGAAGGCCCGAACCGGCCACGACCGAGCTCTTCGTCAGGCGGTTCAGACTGTCATATTCGAACAGGGTCTCGCGGTAGGCGCTCGATGGTGCCGTCGTCGCCGTGTCCGGTCCGCCGTTGTCCGGCACGATGACCAGCGGGTCGTAGACCCGGGTGCTGGTGATATTGCCGTTGGCGTCATAAACGTAGCGGGTGTAGGTGCCGCGATCCTGGAGCGGCGAGCCTGTCCTTTCGACCTGGACGATTTCGGCGACCTTGCGGCCGAGATCGTCGTAGAAATAGACGGTGCGCTGGTTCGCGGCGTTGGTCACGCTGGTGACGTTGCCGACCGCGTCGTAGACATAGGTCTGGGTCGGCGTGAAGCCGGTCGTCTCGGTGACGTGGTCGCTCTGGTCGAGCACCGTGCGCGCCTGACCGATCGTCTTTTTCAGGCGGCCCAGCCTGTCATATTCGTAGGTCGTCGTGCGCGCTTCGTTCAGCCCCACGCCCTCGATCATCTGGGTGCGATTGCCGAGCGCGTCATAGGCATAGCTGTTGACGATCACGTCCTGCACCGAGCCGTTGGCATTGTATGACGAGATCGGCAGCGTTTCCGAGATCAGAAGACCGCGCTTGTCGTAAGCGTAGATGGTGACGCCGCCCAGCTTGTTCTCGACCGATATACGGTTGCCGAAACCGTCATATTGATATTTTTCTTCATACGCCATCGCGTCCTTCGACGTCAGGACGCGGCCGCCATTGTCATAGGTGAAGCTGGTGACCGCCGCCGAGCCCGGAATCGGAGCGGCTTCTTCGCCAAAATGGTCGTTCAGGTTCGTCAGTGTCGTAGCCGCCGTCGTGGCGAAAGTTGTCGCATAGCGAACGACCTTCTCCACCTCGCCGAACCGATTGTAGAAGGACCGCGTGACGTAGCTTTCGCCATCGACCGTGTAGGTCAGACGGCCGAGGTCGTCGTAGATATTGAAGGCGACGATATCCTTCGAATTATCCGCGGCGACCGAAGGCGGCGCGGTTACGGGGCCCGTCCCCTTATTATAATAGCCCTTGGTGAATTTCACCTCGCCAAAGGCATTGTAGCCGATTTCCGTGACATAGTCCCCGGCGTCGCGCGTCTTTACCAGCCGGCCCGCGGCATCGTAATAATTGTAGCTCGCGCGGCTGAGCGGATCGGTGACCTTCTCGACCAGGCCGAGCGCGTTATAGTCATAGCGGGTAATGCCGTTCTCGGCGTCGGTCACCGTGTGCAGCCGGCCGGTCTGATCATAGGCCGAGAGGGTGGTGATCCCCGCGCCCGCCGCCATCGCGTCGAGCTGATCGATCGTCGTGCTGTCGGTGACGGTCACCGGATTGGCCGACCGCGTCACCGAGACGAGATTGCGATTGGCGTCGAAGATATTCTCGGTGCGATAGCCCTCGGCGTCGACCGTGAACCGGGCGAGCCCGTCGGCCGAATAATAGGTGCGGCTGATCCGGTTCGACGTGTTGCTCGCCTGGCCCGCGGCCCAGCTGGCCATCGTCGCGAGCGTCGGGAGCGTCGAGGTCGCGCGCAGCGTCGCGAACTGCACGACCTTGATGACGCGGCCGCTGACGTCGTAGGTGAAGGCACTCACCAGCCCGCCGGCGTCGATCGCATAGGCGACCTGGCCTCGATTGTTGTAGACCGAGTAGCTTGCGCGATCGGTCGCATCATTGACGATCAGGGCGACCGCGGCCTTGACGGTCGCATAGTTGACATCGTCAGGAGCGATCGTGATCGCGGTCTTGTGGCTGATCGTCGATGTCAGTTGCTGCGCGAGATCGTAAGTGAAGCTCGTGACATAGCCGAGGCTGTCGACCTGATAGCGGAGCAGCCCCTGCCCGTCGTAGACATGATGCGTCCGGCGGTTGGTCGTGGCGGTGGTGTTCGCACTGGCGAGAAGCTGGTCGAAGCTGAGCGTCTTCAAAGCACCGGTGAGTTCGGTCGAATAGGCGATCTCGGAGACCTTCTGACCGGCATGGTCATATTTGATCTCGCTGAGATAGCCTTCATATCGGTACGTGCCGGGACCGGTGAGATAAGTGTCGATATCGAGCGTGCCGACCAGCCGCCCATCGCGGTCGTAGAAATTGCGCGAAACGCGATCGTCTTCTCCGGCCGTGACGGTCTGCCGTGCCGTCGGGAGCGTGGTCTTGAATCCCCCGACCGAGACCGTCGCGGCATAGCCGACCGTCCGGATCAGGCGGTTGGAGTTGTCGTAGACATAGTCGACGACCCCGCCATTGCCGTCGATCGACTGGATCAGCCGGCCGCCGTCGTCGTAGATGTTCCAGTTCCAGACGTCGCTCGTGGACGCGGCCGGCCAGCCGGTACCGATCGACGACGCTCCCAGCAGAACGTCGCCGCCAGCGGTCGCAAGATTGGCCATCTGCGTCGGAGTCAGCTTCGTCGCACGGGCGATGGTCGCCGCCAGCCGTCCTGCCGCGTCGTAGCGATATTCGGTCACCCCGCCATCGGCGGCGATATCGGCGGTCTTGCGGCCGGCGTTGTCGTACAGGATGAAGCTGTTGTAGTCCGTGGCGTCGCCGGTCGAATTGACGCCCAGCGGCGCGGTGATCATCCGCACCCGGCCCAGCGCATCGTAGCGAAAGGCCGTCGTCGAGGCGATCGCTTCCTCGCCATCGGTGATCGTCCGCACGAGGTTGGTCGCGCCCAAGGTAACGGCCGTGCCCGCAGGCACACTGGTCCCCACCCCGACGTAGAAATAGGCGTAAACCCCCTCGGCCTGCGTAAAGGTCCGCCGCAGCTCGATGATCGTTTCCTGGGTTTCCGACAGGCCGGTCAAGGTCAGCAGGCTCGGCTGCCCACCCGCCTTTGTGATCGAGCCCGGCCCGCTGATGATCACCGCGGACGCGTCCGTGCCGGCCAGCGTTCCCCAGCCGGTCACCGAGCCGTTGATCCCGATACGATGCTGGTCGCTCGGATTCCCTTTTACGGCGATACGCCAGGTCACGGTTTCGCCCGCGGCGACCGACATGCCCTTCGCAATGACGCCGACGTTACCGGTGGCGTCCAGCGTATAGGTATAGGTGGGCTTGCCGTCGATGGCCGTGGCGCTGGTGCGCGTCACGCGGGTCGTGCCCCAATCGGTCAGATCCGACAGCAGTTCGGCCGGCTGGTAACCGGGGGTCGACGTCGTATCGCTGAGGAGGTCGCCGGCCTTGTTGTAGACCTGGGTCTGGGTCAGCCCGCTGCTGTAATGGATGAGGGTCGTCGTGTTGGCGTCGTCGAACCGGTACGTCGTGACCCCGCTCGCCGGATTGGACGACGCGACCACGCGGCCCATCCCGTCATAGACGTAGGTCTGCGCGAGAACGCCGTTGTCGTAGGTCGACAGCAGCCGGCCGGCCTGATCGTAGACATAGCTGGTTTCGGAATAGCCTTCGGCGAACGAGCCGTTGCCCCAAGTGGCAATGCCGCTGCCGTAGCGCGTGCGCTTGGTCAGATTGCCGCGCGCGTCGAACTGATCGACCACGATCTTGTCACGCGTATTGTTGAACGTGGTTCGCCACGTCGTCATCTGCGCTTCGGTGATCGCGACATTGTCCGCGAGTGCGGTGACGTTATAGGTCTGCTGCGGATATTCGGTCGTCCAATATTGATTGGCCCCCGACCATTCATATTCGGTGACATGGCCCTCGGCGCTGACGATGTATCGAAGCTGCGACAGCGAGTTATAGACGTAGCGCGTCGTGTGGTTGACCGTTTCGCCCGTCTTGTCGGAACCGGTGCGCGTCTCGGTCAGCAGCTCGTTCTTCGCGCTGTAGGTGCGCGTGACGACGTTGAGGTTGGCGTCGGTGGCGGTCAGCACATTGCCGCTGGCGTCGTATGTGTAGGTGGTGAGCTTGCCCGCCGGATCCTCGACGCTGGCGACATTGCCGCTGGCGTCATAGGTGAATTTGACGGTCTGCGACACGCCCCCGACCGGCGGCGCGGTGATCTGCGTCAGCCGCTGGGTCCGCGCATATTCCGCGCCCAGGGTGACCGACGCATCGGACATGATCAGCTGTTGCCCGTCGCGCGCGCCGCCGACATAATCGACGTGGACATTCGCCTTGACCTCTTCGGCCTGCGCGAAGGTTCGCGTGATCTCGATCCGCGTCGCCTCGGTCGTCGACAGGCCGCTGATGTGCCACAGGCCGTTGGCCGTGGTGGACAGCGTCCCCGGACCCGAGATGATCCGCGCGGTGACGACGTCGGTGCCATTGCCGCTCGTCCCGCCGAGCAGCGACACGCTCTGCTGCGTCGCCGATCCGGTCACCGCCTGCAGCGTCACCGCGAACTTCACGGTCGTTCCGGCCGCGACGTTGCCGACCGTCGGCGCGACGTGGGAAGCGCTGGCGCCGACCGACGAGGTCAGCCTGGTCGCCGCCTCGCCGTTGATCGCGGATGCCGCTTCCTTCGTGACCCCGGCTCCGCCCCAATTGGCGGCCGCGGTATCGATCCGGTTGCCGCCGTCATATTTGAGCTCGGTCACCTGCCCGTCGGGACCGGTGATCGTCGTACTGCTGGCCCCATAGGCCAGGTTGGTTTCGCGCTCGACGCCGCTCGCGACCGTTTCCCTGAGCCGCGTCACGCGGCCCGACGCATCATATTCGATCGTCAGGCCCGACCCGTCGGTCTGGGTGATCGACGAGATGCGGTTCGAATTCAGGACATAGGCATATGTCGTGACATAGGTCGCGCCATCGGTGATGAGGCTGTCGCCCGGGCTGAGGTCCACCTTGACCTTTTCCAGCCGGTTCGATCCGTCGTAGGTATAGTGGGTGCGCGTGAGCGTCCGGGCGACGGGGGTCGGCGTCGTCCGGTCGGTATATCCCGTCAGGATACTGAGGATTTTGTTGCCCGTGGTCGACCAGATATATTGGGTCCAGTCGCCGTCGGCGGTCGTCACCTTGTCGAGCTTGTCGTCGACATAGCTGTAGGTCAGCCCGAAATACTCCTTTTCGGTCGCGCTGGTGATGCGCCAATTATCGGTGCCGGCAGCGCTGTAGGTGTCGGTGAAGCGGGTCGATCCCTCGGTCCAGACCCAGGTCGCGCCGACCTTCTTGAGCTCGTCGTGCGCGCCGTCGCCGTCCGTCGTCACATAGGCCGATCTGGTCGCGTTCCAGGTGTAGGTGATGACGGCGCCATCGGCACCCTGGCGCTTGATCGTGCTCCCGGCGGTATTTTGCGTCCCGGTAAGACCGAATACGCGGCGGGTCGTCGATTGCTGCCAATTGTCGCCATTGTCGCCGTCGTGCGCCTGGCCCAGGCTGTTGTAGGTCCGACCGATCGAGATATCGAGGCCCTTGCCGATCAGGAACTCGTCCTGCTGGCTGATCAAGAGATTGCCCGTCGCGGCATTGACCGAAACGCTGTCGCCGCCACGGCCCAAGCTGCCGGACCCGATCAGCCCGCCGCCACCCAGAAGGTTGCCCGAACCCCGCGTATAACCCGCGCCGACACCCGTGAAAATCGCAACCATCTATCGCTCCGCATGCTCGTTCGCGGAGGGCGCCCCCAAATCAGCCGCCTGGAAAGCCCCGCCCCGTTAAATGCAAATCCGACGCACGCGTGGAATGTTTAGGGGTCGATGTTCTTTTTTGCTGGTGGCGGTCGCTTGTCCCGCAACCGGCATTCTCCAACGCTCCGGAATATCCATGGAGGAAAATGGCTCGAGCAGTTGGGACGTCGTGGCGAATCGCGACTCGATCGCCAAGGACTGCTCCTCGCAATGCCTGCTGGCCGGCGGCCGATCGCCAGGGGTGCTTGCGAAATATTGCTCAAGCGCCTCGTGCACGTCGAGACCGACAATCTTGGCGCTCGGCGGGCTGAAGCTACACCAATATCGTCAAGCCGCAGGGCGATCTGCGCGACCGCAACAACCGCCTGATCGATCCGCTCGAAGGCACGAACTATGAAGCCGGCCTGAAAGCGCCGCTGCTCGACGACCCGTTACTCGCGACGGCGTCGGTCTACTTTGGATGCGGACATTCGACGCCGCCGGCAAACCGGCAGCCGTGGTCTGTCAGTTTTGCGAATAGCGCGACGACCGCTCCTCAGCCTATGAGGCGCTCCTCGCCCTGGCTCGGGAGAACCGATAAGGCGATTGAAATTTCCAGGCATGGCGGGAGAAGGTGGTGGCCAAATTGTTCGAGCCCATCGCGATCGGTGGATTGTCGCTGCCCAACCGCATCGTCATCGCGCCGATGTGCCAATATTCGGCCGAAGACGGGATGATGACCGACTGGCATCTGATGCACCTCGGCCAGCTCGCGATCTCGGGTGCGGGGGTCCTGACTATCGAGGCGGCAGCCGTGTTGCCCGAGGGGCGCATCACCTATGCCGACGTCGGCCTCTACGACGACGCCACCGAAGCCGCGATTGCGCGCGTCCTGGCTGCCGTACGGCAGTGGTCGGACGTCCCGGTGGCGATCCAACTCGCGCATGCCGGACGCAAGGCAAGCACGGCCCGGCCATGGGATGGTGGCGGACAGATCGCTGCGAACGCGCCCGATGGGTGGCAGACCGTCGCACCGTCCGCGCTGCCCTTTCTCGACACGGACGCAGCGCCCCTCGCGCTGGAGCGCGGCGGGCTGGACGGGATCCGCACGGCCTTCGCCGATGCCGCAATGCGCGCCGCGCGGCTCGGGATCGATGCGGTCCAGCTGCACGCCGCGCATGGCTATCTGCTGCACCAGTTTCTGTCGCCGCTGTCGAACCGGCGCGAGGATGCCTATGGCGGCAGCCTCGAAAACCGCATGCGTTTTCCGCTCGAAGTCTTCGACGCGGTGCGGAGCGCCTTTCCCGGCCCGGTCACCGTGCGCGTGTCGGGCACCGACTGGGTCGAGGGCGGCTGGACAATCGAGCAGACGGTCGAATTCGCGCGCGCGCTCGAAGCGCGCGGCTGCGCCGCGATCAACGTGTCGAGCGGCGGGCTGCACCCGGCGCAGGCGATTACGCTGGCGCCGGGCTATCAGGTGCCGCTGGCGCGCGCGGTCAAGACGGCGGTCACGATGCCCGTCATCGCGGTCGGCTTGATCACCGATCCCGAACAGGCCGAGGCGATTATCGAAAAGGGCGATGCCGATGCGATCGCGATCGCCCGCGCCGCGCTCTACGATCCGCGCTGGCCCTGGCACGCCGCGGCGGCGCTCGGCGCGACGATCAAGGCGCCGCCGCAATATGAGCGCAGCGAGCCGCGCGAGCATCGCGGGCTCTTCGCGCGACCCTAGACCCCCATCATGCCTGCGGTGGTCGCGCCATCGATCACATAGTCGGCGCCGGAGATAAAGCCAGCCTCGTCCGAGGCGAGAAAGGCGACGAGGGCGGCGACCTCATCGAGCTGCGCCATGCGCCGCATCGGCGCCATCCCCTCGAACGCCGCACGCGCCGCGGCGGGATCGGGCGCGCGTTCGATGACGCCGCGGATCATGTCGGTCTCGACCACGCCGGGCAGCACCGCATTGACGCGGATCTTATACCCCTTGCCCGCGCAGTGGATCGCCGCCGATTTGACCAGCGCGACCACCGCCGCCTTGGTCACCGAATAGGCCGCATAATTGCCCATCGCGCGATGCGCGTTCATCGACGAATTGACGATCACCGACCCCGCGGCCCCTCCCGGATTCTTCGCCATCGCGCGGATCGCGTGCTGGACGGTGAGCATCGCGCCGGTCTGGTTGACCCCGACGATATGGTTCCAGGCATCGATCCCGATATCCTCGACGCTCGCGTCGCCCGCTTCGGTCCCGGCATTGGCGAAGGCGATGTCGAGCCGGCCATATTCGGCCTCGATCTCCGCCATCAATGCGGGCCATGCCGCGGCATCCTCGACGCGGTGGGCGCGAAAGACCGCGCCGGTGTCACCCTCGACGGTCGCGGCGGCATCGGCGTTGGAACCGGTGAAGACCACTTTCGCGCCTTCGCGCGTCAATCGCGCGACCGCCGCAGCGCCGATCCCGCTGGTCCCGCCGGTGACCAGCGCAACCTTGCCGCCCAGCCTCTGCTGCATCGCGCCTCTCCTCTCGCCGCCCCTCTTGCCAGTTTCATGGTCTTCGGGAACCTATCAATACAGCAAGGTGACGCGCACTTACTCCGCCCGCATGATGCGCCCATAACAGGAGGAGAGGATTGGCGATGAGCGACAGCGAACATCCGCCCCGTATCGACTGCGTGCTGATCTGCGGCGGCGTCTGGCACGACATGGATTTCGCACGGCTCGAGCTGCTCAAGCTGCTCGCCGAGGATCAGCGCGTGCGGACGCGGGTGTTCGAGAATTACGACCATATCGACGCGATCGAGGCCGCCGATATCCTGATCACCTATACCTGCGACGTCACCCCGTCGCTGCCCGCGCAGGAGGCGCTCAAACGCTGGCTCGCGAAGGGCGGGCGCTGGTATGCGCTGCACGGCACCAATTCGATCCTCCGACTGCTCGACACCGGGCTGTGGGACGCGCCGCGCTGGGCGCCGCTGATGATGGACTTGCTGGGGTCGCAGTTCATCAGCCACCCCGCGATCGAGCCCTATACCGTCCGTGTCGTCGATCCCGATCACCAGCTTACCAAGGGCATCGAGCCGTTCGAGACGACCGACGAGCTCTATCACCTCGAAACGCACGGCGACCTGCACGTGCTGATGGACACCGAGTGCAGTGGTCCCGGCACCGGCTTCGTCGAGGCCGCGGATGCGCCCGGTACCTACCCCGTCTTCTATATCAAGCAGCATGGCGCCGGCGCGGTGCTGTACCTCACGCTCGGCCATTGCCGGGGGCATTACGACCTGCAGCCGATGATGGACTGGTGGCCGACGGTCGACCGCTGCGCCTGGGATCTGCCGGTCTTCTACGACCTGCTGCGCCGGGGAATCGGCTGGCTGAAGGAGCGCGAGGCCGCCTAGGCAACCGCGCGCAGCTTGCGCCGGTCCTCGCGGATCAGCCCCGCCGCACGCAGCGCCAGCGCCATCGCCGGCGCATTGGTGTTGCCGGTGACCGGCGCGGGCATGACCGAACAATCGACGACCCGCAGCCCGCCGACGCCGTTGACGCGGAGCCGCGCGTCGGTGACCGCGCGATTGTCGCTGCCCATCCGGCACGTCCCCACGCCGTGCAGCCCGCACGTCGCGAGGCGGCGGAAGGCGGCGAGGATTTCGGCGTCGCTCTGGACCGCCGCGCCGGGCAAAAGTTCGCGTTCGACCAGCCCGACCAGCGCCGGCTGCGCCATATAGCGGCGCATCGCGTGCACGGCGGCGATCGCGCTGCGCTCGTCCTCGCGCGTCGAGAGCCAGTTGGGCTTGATGTCGGCGGCTGCATCGCTGCCGGGGCCGGTGATCGCGATGCTTCCCTCGCTCGTCAGGCGCAGGAGCTGGCCGTAGATGGTCATCCCCGGCTTGCGGTCGATGCTGTTCAGCGGCACCGGATGCTTGTCGTCGCCGAGCGCGAAGGTGTAGCCGCCAAGGTAAAGCTGGAGGTCGGGCCGCAGGTCGCGGCTCGTCAGGTTGAGGAAGGCGCCGACCTCGAACGGCCCGGTCGCCATGATCCCGCCGCGCGTCAGCATATATTGCGCCATCGCGCGCATGAGGCCGATGCCGAAGAAGCTGCGATTGCTGCCAACATCGCGCGACAGGCGGTGCGGCATCGAAAAGCCCAGATGCTCGCGCAGCCGCCCGCCGACGTCGGGCGCGTCGATCAGCGGTGCGACTCCCGCGGCGCGCAGCCTATCGGCGGGGCCGATGCCCGATCGCTGGAGCAGCAGCGGGCTCTCCAGCGTCCCGCCCGACACGACCACCTCGCCGTGGCAGTCGAAGCGCCGCGGCTGGCCCGCGACCTTCGCCGCGACCCCGGTGACGCGGCCGTTCTCGACGACGAGCCGCTCGGCCATCGCATGCGTCACGACATGCAGGTTCGGGCGCCTTTTCGCCCGCGCGAGGAAGGTCGTCGCCGCGCTCTCGCGCCGGCCGCGGCGGACATTGTGCGCATAGAAGCCGACGCGGTCGAGCGTCGTGCCGTTGAGGTCGTCGACGGGCTTCAGCCCCATCTCGACCCCCGCCTGCACCATCGTCTCGGCCAGCGGATAGCTGTGAATCTTGGGCGCGACGCCGACCGGCCCGCCCGCGCCGCGCATCGCGCTGGCGCCGAGGCCATGGTCCTCGAGGCTGCGGAACGCCTCGGTCATGGCATCACCGTTCCAGCCGGTGCCGCCGCGCTTTTCCCATTCGTCGTAATCGGCGGGCTCGCCGCGGCTCCAGATCATGCCGTTGACCGCCGACGACCCGCCGAGCCCCTTGCCGCGGATCCACACCTCGCCCGGCGCGCCGCCGTCGCCGCGCGGCTGCGACACGCCATAGGCCCAGATATGGTCGGGATTGGTGACGAGCTTGGCGACCCCCTTGGGGATCGCGACCCAGCGGCTGGCGTTGTCGCCGCCCGCTTCGAGCAGCAGCACGCGGATCTGCGGGTCGGCGCTCAGCTGCTCGGCGACGACGCATCCCGCCGATCCCGCCCCGACGACGATATAGTCCCAGCTCCCGGCCATGGCGCTCTCCTGTCCCGGCCACGATGTGGAACCGACCGGCCGCCCGCCGCACCTAGCGCAATAAATAGTCCCCTCGCCCCGTTCGCAGCATGATAGTGCCGGGACAGAAGAGGGAGGACAGGATGGCAGGGCAAGGCCGCATCGCGGGCAAGATCGCGTTCGTGACCGGCGGCGCGTCGGGGCTCGGGCTCGACATCGTCCGCCGCTTCGTCGCCGAGGGGGCGAGTGTCGTCATCGCCGACATCGATGTCGCCGCGGGCGAGGCGCTCGCCGCCGAACTCGGCCAGCGTTTCGTCAAGCTCGACGTGTCGCAGGAAGCCGACTGGCTCGCGGCGCTCGGCAGCTGCGAGCGGATCGACGTCCTCGTCAACAATGCCGGGATCACCACCATGGGTTCGATCGAGGACCTGACGCTCGCGGCCTTTCGCCACGAATTCGCGATCGACGTCGACGGGGTGTTCCTCGGCTGCAAGCATATCATCCCGAAGATGAAGGAGCATGGCGGTTCGGTAATCAACATGTCGTCGATGTGCGGCGTGCGGGCGCAAGCCGATCTCGCCGGCTATAATGCGGCCAAGGCGGCGGTCACCCACCTCACCAAGTCGGTCGCGCTCCATTACGCTGCCAAAGGCTATGGCATCCGCTGCAATTCGGTGCATCCGGGTGCGATCCACACCGCGATGATCGACAAGGTGATGGCGCAGGTCGACGACCCCGAAGCGCTCTACGCCGGCTTCGTCGCCACGCACCCCGTTGGCAGGCTCGGTAAGCCCGAGGAGGTTTCGTCGATCGTCCTCTATCTCGCATCGGACGAGTCCTCATTCGCGACCGGCGCGGAGTTTCGCGTCGACGGCGGCAGCTCGCTCTGATGGCGGGGCGCCTCGACGGCCGCGCCGCGCTCGTCACCGGGGCGGGATCGGGGATCGGGCTTGCGACGGCGCGGCGGCTGGCCGCCGACGGCGCGCGCGTGCTGACCACCGACCGCGCGGGCGACGTCGATATCGTCGCCGACGTGACCGAAGCGGGCATCAACGCGACGCTGGTCGACGAGGCCGCGCGCCGGCTGGGCCGGCTCGACATCGTGGTGGCCTGCGCGGGCATCACCGGCATGCAGATGCTCGATGGGCATGACGACGAATTTTTCGACCGGATGATGGCGGTCAACGTCACCGCGGTCTTCCGGCTGATGCGCGACGCGCTGCCGTTGCTCAAAAGCTCGCCGCACGGCCGGATCATCCTGATCGGATCGGTGATGTCGAGCTTCGGCGAGGCCGGCATGGCGGCCTATGGCGCGTCGAAACATGCGGTGCTCGGCATGGCCAAATCGGTCGCGGCGGAGGTCGGCGCCTATGGCATCACGGTCAATTGCATCCAGCCCGGTGCGATCGACACGCCGATGACCGCCCCCGCCTTTTCGGCGATGCCCGAGTTCAAGCAGAGGTGGATCGACAAGGCCGCGCTCGGGCGTCTCGGCCGGCCCGAGGACATCGCCGACGTCGCCGCCTTCCTCGCCTCCGACGATGCGCGTTTCATGTCCGGCCACGGCCTGTTCGTCGACGGCGGCGCGACCCAGCGTCAATAGAATCCCGCGGATTCAGCCGCTTTTCCGCCGCTACGGCATGCCTGATATTTTTGATGATTGTTCAAAATCATCATTGAGCAGACCTTCCCCCCAACGTGACCGGCGAAGCTATGCGTCGGCGCGAGAGGGAGGAACGACGATGACCACGCATGCCCGAATGCTGCCTGCCGTCCATACCACTGTGTCGCTGATTGCGCTGGCCATCGCCACTCCGGCTTTCGCGCAGGCGGCGCCGGTCGAGGAAGAAAGCAGCGGCGCGATCCGCGAAATCGTCGTCACCGCGCAGAAGCGCGCGGAAAGCGCGCAGTCGGTTCCGGTGGCGATTACCGCGCTGGACGCCGAGGCGCTGGACACCGGCATGGTCCAGGACATTCGCGACGTCGCGGGGCGCGTTCCCAGCCTGGTCATCGACAGCGTTTCGGCGGGTCCGAGCGCCGCCGCGATCTCCATCCGCGGCATTTCGTTCGAAGACATCGAGAAAAGTTTCGACCCCACCGTCGGCGTCGTCGTCGACGGCGTCTTCATCGGCACCAACACCGGCCAGCTGCTCGACAGCTTCGACCTCGAAAGCCTGCAGGTTCTTCGCGGTCCGCAGGGGACGCTGTTCGGCCGCAACACGATCGGCGGCGTGATCGAGGTGAAGCGCAGCAAGCCGACCGACGACTTCGGCGCGAAAGGGCGGTTTTCCTACGCACGATTCGATACCAAAAGCGCGCGCCTCGTCGTGAACAGCGGCAAGCTCGCCGACTTCATCGCGATCAAGGCGTTCGGCTATTACGACAAGACCGACGGCTTTATCCGCAACATCAGCACCGGCGGTCGCGACGGCAAATATGAAACGTTGAGCGGCGGGGTGACCGCCCTGATCGAGCCGAGCAGCGCCTTTTCGGCCGAGATCACTTACGAACACAGCCGTGAACGCGGCGAGACGGTTTCGATCCCGACATCGACGAGCCTCGACCTGATCTGCCTGGCCGCAGGCGTTCCCGGATTTTCGCCTGTCGCCGAATGCAACCGGTTCAGCCTTCCCGATCGCGGCATGAATGCAACCTATCAATTGGCGCCGCATGACGTCTCCAACGACACCGACGCGCTGACCGGCAACATCACCTGGTCGCTGGGCGACAATCTGACGCTCTACTCGGTCACCGGCTATCGCACCAACGACGAGAATGTGGCGCAGGATTTCGATGGCAGTTCGGCGGACTTCTTCGCCACCCGGCGTATCCAGCAATTCGAACAGTTCAGCCAGGAACTGCGCGTCGTCGCCGAACTGAGCGATGCCGTCAACCTGCTGATCGGCGGATATTATTATAACAGCAATTACCAGCTCGACCAATTCACGCGGTTGGGACCCGTGCCCTCGCAGAGCCCCACGGGGGCGACGCTGCGCGCCTACACCGACAACAAGGCGACATCCTATGCCGGGTTTGCCGATGCGCAGTTCAAGCTGGGCGACAAGTTCAAATTCTCGGTCGGCGGCCGCTATACCCGCGACAAAAAGGAAGCCTTCAACAATTATGGACAGGTCGTCGGGCTCGTCGAATTGAGCCAGCCGGCATTCGACGGACGGTCGTGCGTTCGCGTGACGGGGGTTTTCGGGCCGGGGCCGCTGGCCGGGCTTCCGACCTTCGGCCCGGCGAACAATTGTTCGGGCGAGGCGTCGTTCGGAAAATTCACCTGGCGCGCCAACGCCACCTATGAAATCGGCGATAACAAGATCGTCTATGGATCCTATTCGACCGGTTTCCGGTCGGGCGGCTTCAACGGACGCGCGGCTTCGCCGACATCGCTTGGCCCCTATTTCCCGGAAACCGTCGATGCGTTCGAGGTCGGTTTGAAAGCCGACTGGCTGGATCGCACCTTGCGCACGAACATCGCCCTGTTCCACACCAAATATGACAACAAGCAGGAAGAGGTCGTCCAGCCTTCGCCGCCGGGTTCGGCCCAGCCGCAGGAAACGGTGGTCGGAAACGCGGCATCGGCCACGATCTCGGGCGCCGAACTGGAGCTGGTGATCCAGCCTTCGGACGCGCTGAACTTCACCGCGTCGGCGAGCTATATCGATGCCGAATATGGTACCTTCCTGAAAGATCTCAACGGCGACAATATCGGGGACGACGTGTCGACGCTCACGTTGCGCCGCGCGCCGAAGTATCAGATTTCGACCGGGGTCAATTATTCGAAGGAAATCGGCTCGGGCCGCTTCGACGCCAATGTGCTGCTCCGTTTCCAGAGCAAGACCGCCACCTGCATCACGGCCAACCGGCCGATCGTGCTCGGTGCCATCACCAATGATTTCCGCTGCTTCACCAAGGATCGCGAAAATCTGTCGGGGCAAGTGTCCTACACCTTCCTCACGGGTAGCGGCGAAGTCAGCGTGGCCGTTTTCGGCCGCAACCTGACCAATGTGCGGGACATCGGCAGCACCTTGCCGGTCGCCGGCCTCTTCACCTTCTCCGGCGCGATCGAGCCGCGAACCTATGGTGTCGAACTCGGCTTCCGTTTCTGAACGCCGGGAGGGTCCCGCCACGGGCACGGCGGGACCGAAAAGGGGGCCCGGAGAACAAGGGGCGGCGCCTGGCACCGCCCCTTGTTTGATAGATGATCGACGAGCGGAGCGACCAGAATGACGCAGGCCTTTTTCGACCACCCCTTTCTGTCGGGCCATCACCAGCCGGTGCGCTTCGAGGGCACCGCGCCCGACCTGATCGTCGAGGGCGAGATCCCCGCCGACCTCGTCGGGGTCTTCTATCGCAACGGCCCCGAACCGCTCTATCCGACGCGCGAGGGCGAGTATCACTGGTTCGACGGCGACGGCATGGTCTATGCCTTTCATATCGCGGGCGGCCGTGCGTCGATGCTCAACCGCTGGGTGCGGACCGAAAAGTTCGAGCTGGAGAAGGCGGCGGGCAAGCGCCTGTTCGGGCTGTTCGGCAACCCGATGACCGCCGACCCGTCGGTGCAGGGCAAGCGCTACAACACCGCGAACACCAATATCATCGTCCATGGCGGGAAATTGCTCGCGCTGATGGAGGGGGCGCCGGCGGTCACCCTCGACCCGCGCACGCTCGAGACTTTGGGCGAGGAACATTATGGCGGGACGATCACCACGACCTTCTCGGCGCACCCCAAGATCGACCATGTTACGGGCGAGCTCATCAACATCGGTATGGCGATCAACGGCCCGATGGGCGCGCCGCAATTGCGCTACGACGTGATCGCCGCCGACGGCAGCGTGCGCAAGGCCGAGATCGTCGACATGCCGCACAACGCGCTGATGCACACTTTCTTCGTCACCGAAAACTGGGTCGTCTTCCCGGTGATCCCGATCGATGCCGACCTCGGCCGCTTCATGAAGGGCGGCCCGATGACCGCCTGGGTCAACGGCCGTCCGACCAAATTCGGGGTGATGCCGCGCGAGGGATCGGCGAGCGATGTCCGCTGGTTCGATTATGAGCCGCGCCACATGTTCCACGAACTCAATGTGTGGGAGCAGGATGGCAAGATCGTCGCCGACGTCGCCGCCGCCAACGGCACCGCGCTCTTCCCCGACGAGACGGGGGTGAAAAAGACGCATGGCGACACGCAGCAGAGCCTGCGCCGCTGGACGATCGACCCCGGCGTGGGCGGCAACGGGACGTGGATCAGGGAAGAGACGCTCAACGATCGCGACATCCAGTTCCCGCGCCCCGACGACCGCTTCATGACGCGCGCCTCGCGCCACGGCTTCGCCAACATCAACTTGAGCAGCCGCGACGGCCGTGCAGAGGGCATGGACGGCGTGCTGCGCTTCGACACGATCAGCGGCAAGGAGGATGTTTACCACTTCGGCAACGGCGCCGCGTGCGGCGAACTGATCTTCGCGCCGAAGATGGGCGCCGCGGGCGAAGGCGACGGCTATGCCATGACGCTCGTCCACCGCGCGGGCGCCGCGACGAGCGAGCTCGCGATCTTCGACGCGCTCGACATCGCGGCGGGCCCGGTCGCGCGCGTGCATGTCCCGTTCCGCGTCCCGTCGGGTTTCCATTGCAATTTCTATGCGGCGGACTCCATGCTCTATCGGCAGGCGCTCGGCGCAGCATAGGGAGAGAAGGTCCGTGAAGGTCGCAGCATTTGAACGCGTGGCGGACGTTGCGCGCCGCAACGCGAAAGAGCGCCCCGACAAGATCCTCTTTCATTTCGAGGGCCGCACGACGCGCTACGCAGACTTCGACGCGAACAGCAATCGCGCCGCGAACGGGCTGATCGCACTCGGCCTCAAACCCGACGACCGCGTCGCCTATCTCGGCAAGAACAGCGACCTCTATTTCGAACTGGTGATGGCGACCGCCAAGGCCGGCGGCGTGATGACCCCGGTCAACTGGCGGCTCGCGGTGCCCGAAATCGCGTGGATCATCGACAATTGCGGCGCGCGCATTTTGTGCGTCGGCCCCGAATTCGTCGATCTCGTCGCAGCCAACCGCGCCGCCTTTCCGGGCGTCGAGCATGTGATCGCGAGCGAGGGCGATTATAGCGCCTGGCGCGACAGCTTCCCCGCCACCGATCCCGCCATCGCACGCGGCGAGGGTGACGCGGTGATCCAGATGTACACCTCGGGCACCACCGGCAAGCCCAAGGGCGCGGTGCTCACCAACGGCTCGGTGCTGCGCTCGAAGCTCGATCGCGACCCCGCGCTGCAGGCCGACTGGGAACGCTGGGACGAGGATGATGTCGGGCTGGTGGCCATGCCCTGCTTCCACATCGGCGGCACCGGATACGGCATCACCGTGATGACCAATGGCGCGACCGGCGTGATCACGCGCGAGTTCGACCCCGGCGGCGTGCTCGACCTGATCGAGGCCCATGGCATCTCGAAAATCTTCATGGTCCCGGCGGCGATGCAGATCATCGTGGGTCAGCCGCGGGCGCGCGAGGTCGATTTCTCGCGGCTGCGCCACATCGCCTATGGCGCCTCGCCGATCCCGCTCGACCTGCTGCGCCAGTGCATCGACATCTTCCAGTGCGGCTTCGTCCAGATGTACGGGATGACCGAGACCTCGGGCACCATCGCGGCGCTGCCGCCCGAAGATCACGACCCCGCCGGCAACGAGCGAATGCGTTCGGTCGGCAAGCCCTTGCGCGGGGTCGAGATGCGCGTGATCGACGGCAGCGGCAACGCCCTGCCCCCGCGCGCGATCGGCGAGATCGCGATCCGCGCGCAGGCGAATATGCGCGAATATTGGGGACGGCCCGAGGCGACCGCCGAGACGATCGACGCGGGCGGCTGGCTGCGCACCGGCGACGCCGGCTACACCGACGAGGACGGCTATTTCTACCTCCACGACCGGGTGAAGGATATGATCATCTCGGGCGGCGAGAATGTCTATCCGGCCGAGGTCGAGAATGCGATCTATGGCCACCCCGCCGTCGCCGATGTCGCGGTGGTCGGCGTGCCCGACGCGAAATGGGGCGAGGCCGTCAAGGCGTGCGTCGTGCTGCGCGAAGGCCAGAGCGCCGAGGCGAGCGAGATCATCGGCTGGGCGCGCGAACGCATCGCCGGCTATAAATGCCCGAAGTCGGTCGACTTCATCCCCGCGCTGCCGCGCAACCCGTCGGGCAAGATCCTGCGCCGCGAGCTCCGCGCGCCCTATTGGGAAGGACGCGAGCGGCAGATCGGCTGACGCGCGACCCTCTCTACCGTTCGTGCTGAGCTTGTCGAAGCACCGTTCTTCTCTTCGACGTTGAAAGGAAAGAACGGCCCTTCGACAAGCTCAGGGCGAACGAGGTTGGGTTACGAGGCGTTGCTCTGCAATTTCGCCATCGCCGCGCCCACCGCCGCAGCAATATCATGCTCCTGCGGATTCCCCCGCAGCGCCAGCCCGCCATTGGGCTGCAAATTCTCGCCGGTCACGAACGCCTCGTCGCTCGCCAGCCACAGGCACGCGTTGGCGACATCCAGCGCCGTGTTGAGCCGCCCGAGCGGATAGCGCGGCAGGAAGGCATCGACGAGCCCCGGCGTCGCGAACGCCCCCTCGGTCATCGGCGATTCGGTGAACGCCGGCGACACGATGTTCGCGCGGATGCCCGCCGCGCCGAAATCATTGGCGACGCAGCGGATCAGCGCCTCCGACCCGGTCTTGGTGCCGATATAGGCGGCGTGATTGCCGATCGGCGCGCGCGTCGTCGCCGACGAAATCTGGATGATCGACCCGCCGGTCGGATCGTTCGCCAGCATCGCACCGACGAACGCCTGGAGGAAATGATGCACCCCGGTGAATTGCAGCGCGACGATAGCCGCGAGTTCCTCCTCGGTCACCTCGAGCAAGGGCTTGAGCAGCCCCCAGCCGCTCGCGTTCAGCGCGACATCGACCCCGCCCATCTTCGCCTTCGCCGCGTCGGCGAGCGCGAAGACCGACGCCTTGTCGGTGATGTCGCAGAGCGCGGCGTGCCCACCGATCTCGGCCGCGATCGCATCGAGCGGTTCCTGCTTGCGCCCCGCGACCATCACCGTCGCGCCCTCGCCCGCGAAGCGCCGCGCGGTCACCTGCGCCATATTTCCCGTCGATGCCGCGCCGATGATGACGGCGCGCTTGCCGGCCAGCCTGCCCATGTCGACCTCCTTTTAGAGCTTCAAGAGTTGCTTGCCGCGGTTCTGGCCGCTGAACAGGCGCTTCAGCGTATCGGGCGCATTTTCGAACCCGTGCTGCACATCTTCGCGGTAGTTCAGCCGGCCATCGAGGACGAAGCCCTCCAGCCGCTTGCGGATTTCGGGAAACTCGCTCGCCCAGTCGAGGACGATGAACCCCGCCATCGAACCGCGGCGGAAGATCAGGTTGAAATAATTCTGCGGCCCCGCGGGCAGCGTGCCCATCTCGTAGCGGCTGATCCCGCCGCACACCGCGACCCGCGCGCCGGTCGCGATCTCGCCGAGCATGTCGTTCAGGATCGAACCGCCGACATTGTCGAAGATGACGTTGACGCCGCCGGGGCAATGCTCCTTGATCTGGCCCCGGACATTGCCGGACTTGTAGTCGATTGCGGCGTCATAGCCTGCCTCCTCGACGAGCCAGCGGCACTTGTCCTCACCCCCCGCGATGCCGACGGCGCGGCACCCGGCGATCTTCGCAAGCTGGCCGACGACCGATCCCGTCGCCCCCGCCGCGCCCGACACCAGCACCGTGTCGCCCGCGACCGGGCGCCCGACCTTGAACAGCCCGCAATAGGCGGTGATGCCCGTGGTGCCGAGCACCGACAGCATCGCCGTTGCCGGCAGTGCGGTGTCGATCTTCACCAACCCTTCGCCGCTCGACACATGCCATTCGGTCCAGCCGGTCGATCCCATGACGAGATCGCCCGCCGCGAACCCCGGATGGTTGCTCTCGATCACTTCGCTGATCCCGCTGCCGCGCATCACGTCGCCGATCGCCATCGGTGCGACATAGTCGGCGATATTTTCCATCCAGCCCTTCTGCGCCGGATCGAAGCCGAGATAGAGCGTCTTCAAGAGCAGTTCGCCCTCGCCGGGCGCGCCGATCCCGGTTTCGACGAGCCGGAAATCGCCCTCCTCGATCCCGCGCCCGCGCGGATGTCCGTTCAGCAGCCATTGGCGCGATGTCGGCATCGATACTCTCCCTGTTTATGCCGGGGAAACTGCGCCTGCGCCCCGCCGCCAGCCACCGCCAAAAGTGCCAGTCGATTGGAAAGCACCGAGGCGTAGGGTGTCATCAGGGAGAGAGACGATGCCCGAGGTCCGCCGCAGTTTCTGCCGCTTCTGCCATGCCAATTGCGCGATGCTCGTCACGATCGACGAGGGCCGCGTCACCAAGGTCCAGGGGGACGCCAGCGACCCGGTGTTCGGCGGCTATACCTGCATCAAGGGACGCCAGCTCGCCGAGGCGCACAACGGCCCGCAGCGGCTGACGGTGTCGCAAAAGCGCGTCGATGGCGCGTTCGCGGACATCGCGATGGACATAGCGCTCGACGAAATCGGCGCGAAGCTGTCGGCGATCATTGCCGAGCATGGCCCGCACGCGGTCGCCATCTATGGCGGTACCTACGCCTTCCAGAACAGCGCCGGGGTCGGCAGCGCGATGTCCTTCGCGCAGGGGCTCGGCACGCGCAACATCTACACCTCGGTGACGCTCGACCAGCCCGCGAAAGTCTATACGACGATGCGCTACGGCAGCTGGATGGGCGGCATGCACAGCTTCGCCGAAGCCGACGTTGCCTTCTTCATCGGCAACAACCCGATCGTCTCGCACTATGGCCCGCCGGGCGGTCTGCCGCCCTTCTCGCCCTCGCGGCGCCTGCGCGACGCGCTCGAAGGCGGGCTGAAGCTGATCGTCGCCGACCCGCGCCAGAGCGACGTCGCGGCGCTCGCGCATATCCATCTGCCCGTCCGGCCGGGCGAAGACCCCGCGCTGCTTGCCGGGATCATCCACGTCATCCTGAACGAAGGGCTCACCGACAAGGCCTTCGTCCAGCGCTATGTCGACGGCCTCGACGAGCTGCAGCGCGCGGTCGCACCCTTCACCCCCGACGTCGCCGCGGCGCGCGCCGGGGTCGAGGAAAGCCAGCTCGTCGCAGCGGCGCGGATGTTCGCGAACGGCACCAAGGGCGTCGTCTCGACCGGTACCGGTCCCGAGATGGCGGGCAACGGCACGCTCACCCAATATCTCGTCTCGTCGCTCAACATCATCTGCGGGCGCTTCTGCCGCGAGGGCGAGAAAAGCTCGATCCCGCGTGTCTTCACCCCCGTCACCCCGCGCCGCGCGCAGGTCGCGCCGCCAATGGCGCTCTATGGCGAGGGCTTCCCCGCCTCGCGCATCCG
This sequence comes from Sphingopyxis sp. HIX, assembly GCF_001468285.1. Taxonomy (GTDB): domain Bacteria; phylum Pseudomonadota; class Alphaproteobacteria; order Sphingomonadales; family Sphingomonadaceae; genus Sphingopyxis. The sequence continues at coordinate 71,891 of NZ_LNSB01000006.1, forward strand.
CGGCCTCACCCACCTCGGCATGGAAATGCCGTGCAACGTCCTTGCCGACGAGATGCTGACACCCGGCGAAGGCCAGGTGCGCGCGCTGATCGTGATCGGCGGCAACCCCGTGGTCGCCTTCCCCGATCAGGACAAGATGACGCGCGCGATCGACGGGCTCGACCTGCTCGTCTCGATCGACATCAATGCCGACTCAGCCACCGCGAAGCGCGCCGACTATATCCTCGCGCCCAAGATGTGCCTCGAGCGCGAGGACATCAGCAACCTCTCCGAATGGTGGTACGAAATCCCCTACGCCCGCTATACCGAGGCGATGATCGAAGCGCCCGAAGGGCTGCTCGAGGAGTGGGAGATGCTCTGGGAACTCGCGCACCGTATCGGCACCGGCCTGCCGCTCGCGGGCGGCGCCTGCCCGATGGACGAACGGCCCACGAAAGAGACCTTCCTCGACCTGATGGTCGCGGGCTGCTCGGTCGCGCCGAGCAAGGTACGCAGCGACACGGTCGACGGCAAGGCGGTGATCTACGCCGACCTCCATCCGGTCGTAGAGGCGGGCGATCCCGACGCGCCGGGACGCTTCGACCTGACCGCGGGCGCGATGCCCGACCAGCTCATCGCCTATGCCGACGCCGCCCAGCCCACGCCCGACTTTCCATGGCGCATGGTCTCGCGCCGCAGCCGCCACCGCTTCAACTCGACCGGACAGAATCTGCCCGCGCTGCGTGCGAAGCGCACGACCAACCCCGCCTTCCTGCACCCCGACGATCTTGCGCTGATCCCCTGCGCCGACGGCGACACGGTGCGGATCCGCTCGGCGGTCGGCGAAGTCGTCGCGGTCGCGCGCGCGGCGGAGAATATGCGCCCCGGCGTCGTGTCGATGGCGCACGCCTTCGGCGGCCCCGACATCGGCCCCGACGGCGTCCATGAGCATGGCGCCTCGACCAACCGCCTCGTCAGCGAGAGCGTCGCCTACGACCCCATCACCGGCCAGTCGCTGCAGAGCGCAATCCCGGTCTCCATCGTCCCCGCGTAAGGAAACCCCATGCCCGACAACCGCCGCTTCCTGCTCGTCCGCCGCCCCGATGGCGAGCCCGTGCGGGCGGACTTTTCGCTCGTGACCGAAGCGACCCCCGAGCTCGCCGACGGCGAGTTTCTGATCCGCAATCATTATGCGTCGCTCGACCCCGCGATCCGCGGCTGGATGGACGATGCGCCGAGCTATATGCCGCCGATCCCGCTCGGCGATCCGGTGCGCGCGTCGACCGTCGGCATCGTCGAGGCGAGCAAGGCAGAGGGCTTCGCGCCCGGCCAGTGGGTGATGGGACTCAACGCGATCGAGGATTATTCGGTCGGCACCGTCGGCGGCTTCACCCAGCCGATCGACGCATCGCTCGTGCCGTCGGTCACCAACTATCTCTCGGTGCTCGGCGCGGTCGGGATGACCGCTTACTTCGGCTATCTCGACGTCTGCGAGCCCAAGCCCGGCGACGTCGTGCTGGTCACCGGCGCGGCGGGCGCGGTCGGCTCGCTGGTTGGGCAGATCGCGAAGATCAAGGGCGCCAGCAAGGTCATCGGCATCGCGGGCGGACCCGAGAAATGCGCGAAGCTGACGGGTCGCTACGGCTTCGACGCGGCGATCGATTATCGCGGCAAGGACCTCGCCGCGCTGACCGATGCGATCCGCGCCGAAGCGCCCGACGGCGTCGACATCATCTTCGAGAATGTCGGCGGCGACATCCTCGACGCCGGCCTCAACAATCTGCGGCACGGCGCGCGCATCGGGCTTTGCGGGCTGATCAGCGAATATAATTCGGTCGAAAAGATCGGCGCGCGCAACATCTGGCAGCTCATCGTCCACCGCGCCTCGATCCGCGGGCTGCTCGTCGCCGACTATATCGCGCGCTTCGCCGAGGGCGGTGCCGCGATGGCGGGCTGGCTGCAACAGGGCAGACTGATCGCCGACGAGCATGTCGACGAAGGGATCGAAAACAGCTTCGATGCCTTCATGCGCCTCTTCGCGGGGAGCAATCAGGGCAAGATGATCCTCAAGATCGCATGACGGCGACGCGCCGCCTCCTCGTCCTGTCGGGCGGTCATCCCTATGATGCCGAACCCTTCGCGGCGCTGCTCAGCAGCTTCACCGGCTGGACGGTCACCCATCTGATCCATCCCGAAGCCGAAACCGCCGTCGCCGAGGGGGCGGCGACGGAGGCCGATGCGATTCTGTTCTACGATATGCCCGGCTATCGTTTCGCGGACGGCAAGGCCGCGACCCGGCCGCCCTCCTTCACCTACCGCCGCGCGATCACCGACTATTTCGCGCGCGGCGGCGGCGCGGTCGCGATGCATCATGCGATCGCCGGCTGGGCCGAATGGCCCGAATGGGCGGCGATGCTCGGCGGGCGTTTCCTCTACGATCCCGGCGAAGCCAACGGCGAACCCCATCTCGACTCGGGCTATCGGCACGACGTCCGGTACGACGCCGTGGTGCTCGACCCCGATCACCCGGTGACCGCGGGCCTGCCGCCGCGCTTCCCGCTCTGCGACGAGCTCTATCTGGCGCCGGTCTGGGGCGCCGCAAAGCCGCTGCTCCGTGCCGATCATGCCTTCGTCCGCGACCATTTCTATTCGGCGGCACAGGCGGTGGCGGGATGCATGTTCAGCAATGATGGCTGGGACCATGGCCCCGAAAGCGACCTGATCGCGTGGGAAAAGCCCGTCGGCGCGGGCCGCCTCGTCTACCTCCAGCCCGGCGATGGGCCCACGGCTTACGCCGACCCGAACCTCCGCCACTTCCTCGCCAATGCGCTTTCCCATGTCGCCGCCGCCTAACGAAAATGTGCATCGCGCGCGTGCAGCGGCTGCATATAGTTGCGCGTATAAAGAGAAGATCGAGGGAAGAGGCGCGTGAACGACATCGCCGCAAGCAGTTTTTTCGAGCCGCAGGTCATCGCCGACCCGTTCGACTATTATCGGACGTGGATGCCGAAGAGCCCCGTCGTCCAATTGTCGCCCGGCATGTTTCTCGTCCTCTCCTATGATCTCTGTTCGCAGGCGACGGGCGAGGTCGATATCTTCTCGAACAATTTCCAGGGCACGTTGTCGGGCGCGATGGCCGAGGATGGCGACGTCTCGGCGATCCTTGCCGAAGGCTGGCCGCAGGTCGACACCCTGCTGACCGCCGACCCGCCGGTCCACACGCGCTTCCGCAAGCTCGTCAACCTTGCCTTCTCGATGAAGCGCGTCGCCGCGATCGAAGAGGATATGCGCGGCGTCGTCGCCGGGCTGATCGACCGCATGGCCGAAAAGGGCGAAGCCGATTTCGTCCGCGATTTCGGCATCCCGCTGCCCGTCGCGATGATCGCCGGCCAGATCGGCATGACCAAGGACGATCTGGACAAGGTCAAGCGCTGGTCCGATGCCTTCGTCGACCGGCTCGGACGGATGATCCCCAAGGAACGCGAGCTCGAATGCGCGCGCGAGGTCGTCGAATTCCAGCATTTCGTGAAGGCCAAGATCGACGAACGCCGCGCCCACCGCACCGAAGACCTGCTCTCCGACCTCGTCCATGCCGAGGTCGACGGCGAGCGCCCGCTCGAGGATGCCGAAATCCTGTCGATCATGCAGCAGCTGATGGTCGCGGGGAACGAGACGACGACTTCGGCGCTCGCCGGCGGGCTGCTCCAGCTCATCGAGAACCCCGACCAGATGGCGAAAGCCGTTGCCGCCGCCGACGAAGGAAATGAGCGCGCGATCATCAACCTGGTCGAGGAAGTGCTGCGCATCGAAAGCCCGACCGCGGGCATGTGGCGCATGGTGCTGAAGGACGCCGAGCTCGGCGGCGTGAAGATCCCCAAGGGCGCGATGGTCCAGCTTCGCTATGCCGCCGCGAACCGCGATCCCGCCAAATATCCCGACCCCGACCGCTTCGATATGGAACGCGCCAACGCACGCAGTCACCTCGCCTTCGGCAAGGGCATCCATATGTGCGTCGGCAATATGCTGAGCCGCAAGGAAATGGCGGTCGCCTATTCCGAACTGCTCAAGCGCCTGACGACCTTCCGCGTGGCCGAAGGCCATGTCCCGAGCTGGCCGCCGAATATGCTGCTGCGCGGGCTCACGACGCTGCCCATCACCTTCGAGCGCCGCGCATGAATTTCGACCTCGACGAAGACCAGCAGCTCACGCGCGACACGATCGGCCGCTTTCTGGGGCCGGTCGACATCGCGGCGCGGCATGCGATGCGCCAGTCCGGCGGCGGCTATGCGCGCGCGCGCTGGCAGGAGATTGCCGATCTCGGCCTTCTCGCGCTCGCCGCACCCGAAGCCATGGGCGGCATCGGCGGGACGATGGTCGATCTCGCGCTCGCCGCCGAAGCGCTCGGCAAGGGCGTCGCGATCGATCCCTGGCTCGAAAATGGCGTGCTGCCGATCCGGCTGGCGGCGGCCGCGGGCGATCATGCGCTGGTCGCCGACCTGACCATCGGCGCGCAGTTCGCCGCGGTCGCTTTCGCCGAACCGGGTCGCCGGTACGAAACCGAAGCCGTCGGCACCAAGGCCGAAGGCGACCGGATCACCGGCGCGAAGACCTTCGTCCTCGGCGCCCCGCTCGCCGATACGCTGCTGGTGACGGTTGCGGGAAACAAGCTCGCGAAAGCCGAACGGGGTGCCGAAGGCGTCGTACGGCAAGACTATCCCGTGATCGACGGATCGAACGCCGCGACGATCGACCTGCATCGCACACCCGCCGACCTGTTCGATTTGCCCGCGGCCAAATTCCGGCGCGTGATCGGCGACGTCCGCATGCTCGCCGCCGCCGAGATGGTCGGCCTCGCGCAGACGATGTTCGACGACACGCTCGCCTATGTCGGCGAACGCCAGCAGTTCGGCGCCGCGATCGGCAGCTTCCAGGCGCTCCAGCACCGGCTCGTCGAATGCTATGCCGCGCTCGAACAGGCGCGCTCGATGATGCTGCGCACCGCGATGCTCGATCCCACGACCGACGATGCGAACTGGCCGCGGATCGCCGCGGGCGCCAAGGCCTTCGTCGGCGAGGCCGCAACGCGCATCGGGCTCGAAGCGGTGCAGATGCACGGCGGCATGGGACAGACCGACGAGCTCGCGATCGGCCATGCGCTGAAGCGGGTGATGCTGCTCGACAAATTGTTCGGTGATCGGGACCATTGCCTGCGCAGCTATGCGAGGGCCGCATGAGCGCGCGCGCGCCCATCGCGCCGGGCCTGTGGACCGACGAGGCCGAACCGCGCCTGATCGGCGCGCGCCGCGCCGACGGGGAAATCGTCTTTCCGGTTCCGGGCGGCGACGCCGCCGCGCTGGTCGAACCCGTCGCGCTGTCGCGCAAGGGCACGCTCTGGTCGTGGACCACGCAGGGCTTCGAACCCAAGGAGCCGTACAGCGGCCCGCAGCCCTTCCAGCCCTTCCTCATCGGCTATGTCGAACTGCCCGGCGAAGTGATCGTCGAGACGCGTATCGTCGACGCCACCGCGGCCGACCTCGTCATCGGCATGCCGATGGAGTTCGCCGTCGTCCCCTTCGACGATGCGCGCGCGACCTATGCCTTCCGTCCGGAGCGCCAGCCATGAGTGACGACGTCTATATCATCGGCGCCGGCATCCACCCCTTCGGCCGCACCGACGGCCGTTCGGGGCGCGATCAGGGCGTCTATGCGGTACGCGAAGCGCTCGGCGACGCCGGGATCGAATGGCGCGATGTCGAATTTGCCTATGGCGGATCGGCGGCGGCGGGGTCGGCCGACATCATGGTCAACGAACTCGGACTGACCGGCGTCCCCTTCATCAACGTCGCGAACGGCTGCGCCACCGGCGGCAGCGCGCTGACCGCCGCGCGCAATGCGATCGCCGCGGGCGCGTGCGATATCGCGCTCGCGGTCGGTTTCGACAAGCATCCGCGCGGCGCCTTCAACGCCAAGCCCTCGGATTACGGCCTGCCTTCATGGTATGGCGAAACCGGCATGATGCTGACGACGCAATTCTTCGCATTGAAGATCCAGCGCTATATGGCGCTCCACGGCATCAGCCGGCGGACGCTGGGCCTCGTCGCCGAAAAGGCCTTCCGCAACGGCACGCTGTGCGACCATGCCTGGCGCCGGTCGCCGGTCGACCTCGACACGATCCTGAACGCACCGATGGTCAACGATCCGCTGACCAAATATATGTTCTGCTCGCCCGCCGAGGGCGCGGTCGCGCTCGTGCTCGCCAGCGGCAGGAAGGTTCGCGAACTCGGCGCCGACGCCGTCCGCATCGCCAGCGTCGCCTTCCGCACCCGCCCCGAGGGCTCGTTCGAGGTGTTCGCGCCGTCGATCAGCGTCCATGGCGGCGGCAAGCCCACGCAAATCGCCAGCAAGGCCGCCTTCGAAATGGCGGGCATCGGTCCCGAGGATGTCTCGGTCGCGCAATTGCAGGACACCGAAAGCGGCGCCGAAATCATGCATATGGCCGAAAACGGCTTCTGCGCCGACGGCGAGCAGGAACAATGGCTGGCCGAAGGCTGGAGCGAGATCGGCGGCAGGCTGCCGGTCAACACCGACGGCGGCTGCCTCGCGTGCGGCGAGCCGATCGGCGCCTCGGGCCTGCGGCAGGTCTACGAAAACACGGTGCAACTGCGCGGTCGCGGCGGCGAGCGGCAGGTACCGAACGACCCCAAGGTCGGTTACTCTCATGTCTATGGAGCGCCCGGCCTGTCGGCGGTGGCGATCCTCGAACGCTAGAAATACTATGGATCTCGATCTTACCAAGGACGAACTGGAATTTCGCGAGGAGGTCCGCGACTTCCTGCGCACGTCGCTGCCGGACTATGTGCGCGACGGCGCGCGGCGCACCCCCGGCGTCTTCGTCGAGCCCGACATCGGCCTCGTCTGGCACCGCATCCTCAATGACAAGGGCTGGGTCGCCTATCATTGGTCCGAGGATTGCGGCGGCACCGGCTGGACGCCGATGCAGCGCTATCTCTTCGAAAAGGAATGCGCGATCGCCGGCGCCCCGGCATTGTCGGTGCTCGGCCTCCGCCTCGTCGGCCCCGTCATCTGCGCCTTCGGCACCCAGGAGCAGAAGGACCGCTTCCTGCCCGCCATCCGCGCCGGCACCGACTATTGGTGCCAGGGCTATTCCGAACCGCAGAGCGGCTCCGACCTCGCCTCGCTCCGCACGCGCGCACGCCGCGACGGCGACGAATATGTCGTCGACGGGTCGAAGATCTGGACCACCCATGCGCACCACGCGAACTGGATCTTCTGCCTCGTCCGCACCGACGGCGAAGTGAAGAAACAGGCGGGGATCAGCTTCCTGCTGATCCCGATGGACCAGCCCGGCGTCACCGTCACCCCGATCATCACCATGGCGGGCGATCACGAGGTCAATCAGGTCTTCCTCGACGGCGCACGCACGTCGGTCGACAACCGCATCGGCGAAGAAGGCCAGGGGTGGACGATCGCCAAATTCCTGCTCGAGAATGAGCGCGGCGGATCGTTCCACGCCCCGCGCCTGATCCGCGCGATCGACCATCTCGAACAGCTCGCGGGCATAGCCCCCAGCGGCCATAACGGATCGCTCGGCGGCGATATCCGGATCGCGACGCGCATCGCAAGGCTGCGGCTCGAAGCCGAGGCGCTGGAGACGACCGAGCTGCGCATTCTCGCCGACATGGCAAAAGGCCGCCCGGCCGGGCCGCAAACCTCGCTCGTCAAGCTTCTGTCGTCGGAAATCCACCAGCGGATCGACGGACTCGCGATGGATCTTCACGGCTATGACGGCCTGCAACTGCCGACAGGGCGCCCGCTCTACGGCAACGAAGCGCCGCCGCCGATCGGCGACGAAGATGCGCAGGTCGCCGCCGCCCGCTATCTCAACAGTCGTGCCTGGACCGTCTTCGGCGGTTCGAGCGAGGTCCAGAAAAACATCATAGCAAAGACGGTGCTACGCCTATGACACATGCATTGCGACTTGCCGATCAGTGTGAAATAGTCCCGGCTGTGGGAGAGAGAGCAGCCAGGCTGCCGGACGACGGGTTCGCACCGCCGATGAATACGAGGGCGCTCGTCGAAGCGGTCACGGTCCGCTGCGTGGAGGATATCCACGACGCGGCGGTTGCGCTGCGCGATTTCGCCGCCGCCCATGGCCTCCGCGCCGCGCTCTGCGACGATATTGCGTCCAAGGAAACGATGGTCGATGCCGACGGCGCGGTGCTCGCCGCCGACCTCTTCGGCTGGCTCGGAGACGGCGAGCGCTGGTGGGAAGACCACCGGCTCGCGCTCCACTCGCCGCTGCCGCGCTCGTGCCGCTACGAGAGCGAGGCCTTCTGGTGCAACGGCGAGGGCTTCCGCACCGCGGTGCCCAACCCCTATCTCGACGACATCGACCTCTCGCGCTATTTCGCCGCGAACCAGCGCTACCAGGCGGCGATCGTCGTGCCGGTCCACCTGCCCTTCGGCCAGATTTCGGCGAACAGCTATCACCCGATGGACCATGAGATCACCGACCTCGCCGACCAGTTCGCGGCGATCGGGCATATCCTGGGCGCGGCGACACGGCGCTTCATCGCGGGCTATGCCTCGGCGATGCGGACGAAGCGGCGCATTCCGTCGGACTGCGAATTGTCGAAGCGCGAGGTCGAATGCCTGCGCTGGGCGGCGATCGGCAAGACCGACCGCGAGATCGGCATGATCATCTCGCTGAGCCATGCGACCGTGCGCTATCACGTCCACCGTGCGGGCGAGAAACTGAACTCGGTCAACCGCGCGCAGACGATCTTCAAGGCCGGGCAGCTCGGGTATCTGGGGGCGAACAGCTGACATTTTAATCCTCCCTGTCGCGCAGCGATGGGGAGGTGGCAGCGCGAAGCGCTGACGGAGGGGCACTGGCGCAAAGGTCGCTGGCCCCTCCACCGCCCTGCGGGCGGTCCCCCTCCCCACCGCTTCGCGGCAGGGAGGATTTTTCACCCCAACGACCGCAGCGGCTCGCTCCCGTCCCACCCCATCGCCGCATCGCGCATCATCGCGAACAACTCGCGCGTGCCCGCCTGCGGTTCGAGCAACTCGACCAGCGTCCCCGGTCCCGTGCCGGGATCGGCGTAGATCACCCCGCCGGTGTCGCCCACCGGCGCCTCGAAGATGATCTCCGCGCCGACCTCGACGCAGCGCGCCCGCGCCTCGGCGATCGACTCCACCAGCACGCACACATGGTGCAGCCCTTCGCCCACCGCATATTCGCCGCGATAGAGCGACTTTGCGTCATTCTCGGGCCGGATCAGCTCGATCTGCATGTCGCCCCAATAGCCCAGTGCCATGGTGAACACCGGATTGCTCGCCTCGCCGCGATAGCGCCCGCCGGGGAGCGATACGTTCGGCAGCAGGAAGAAAGGCCCCGCGCCCATCACCTCGGTCCAATGCTTCACCGCGGCGTCGAAGTCCGACGGCACGAAAGCGAGCTGCATGATGTCGCCGAGCGATGCGAGCGTTGCGGGCATGTCTCTCCCCTCAAAAGCGATAGCGCACAAGCGCCGGGCTTTGTGCGATAAGCCCTTCGCGACCCGGAGTCATACTGGGCAAAATGTGAGGGAATGCCATGGCCGAGTCCGATCCGAAGATCGCGCCGCAGGACTGGTTCGCCGTCCGCAAGCGCAATGCGCGCGCGGGCCTGCGCAAACTGGTCGCGATCGTGTCCGAGAACCGCACCGATCGCGCGGAGGCACCGCTGCCGCTGCACAAGTCCGTCTATATGAGCGAGGCGCGCAATGCCGCCGAGATGGAGCATATTTTCCGGAACGAGCCGATCGTCGCCGGCCTGTCGGGCGACATCCCCAATGCAGGCGATACGCTCGTCTTCGACTCGGTCGGCCCGTCGATCCTCGTCACCCGCGGCAAGGACGGCGTCGCGCGCGCCTTCCTCAACATGTGCACCCACCGCGGCGCGAAGCTGGTCGAGGAAAAGGAACCCTGGCAGGGTTCACGCCCGCGTCTCGTCTGCCCCTTCCACGCCTGGACCTTCGATCCCGCCGGCCAGCTCGTCGGCCAGCCGGGCAAGGAAGGTTTCGCCAATTGCGAGATCGGCGCGCGCAACCTCATCGAACTGCCCTGCGCCGAACATCTCGGCCTGATCTTCGTGCGCGCCAATCCCGATGGCGCGCCGATCGACGCCGCCGCGCATCTCGGCGACTTCGGCCCGGTGCTCGCGCAGCTCGAACTCCACCGCGCCGAGCCGGTCAAGAAGGGCATCCTCACCGCCACATCCAACTGGAAATTCGCGCTCGACACCTATGGCGAGGGCTATCATTTCAAGATGCTCCACGCCTCGACGATCGGCGGCACGCACTACAGCGACCGCAACGTCTATGAACCGATCGGACGCCATCACCGCGTCAGTTTCCCCGACCTGTCGATCGGCAATCTCGTCGGCAAGGACGAGAGCGAATGGCCCGAGACCGACTATGGCGGGGTGCATTTCCTGTTCCCCAACACCGTCGTCTTCTTCGGCGCGGTGACGCCGGGGGTCTATTTCACCCAGCTCTTCCGCCTCTTCCCCGACGGCGCGGGCAAGATGTTCTGCCAGTTCGCCGTCTACGCCCCCTTCGGCGTCGAGAATGAGCAGCATCGCGCGATGTGCGAGATGGCCTATGACGCGACCGCGACCGTCGTCCAGACCGAGGATTATCGCGTCGCGAGCAGCGGCTATGCGAACCTCGTCACCGCCCCCGACGACTTCCACGTCGTACTGGGCGCGAACGAGCCGGCGCTGCACGGCGTCCACCGCTCGATCGCCGCGGCGTGCAAGATGCCGCTCGACCAGATCGCCTGACCTTCCGGAGCCAGTGATGAACGACCTCTCCCCGCCCCACGACCAGGACCGCGACGATCGCTGCCCGGGCACCAGCTACACCGACATGCTGAACGCCGACACGCGGCGCGTGCCCGACTATCTCTTCGCCGAATCCAATCAATCACTCGGCGACGAGCCCATCGCGATCGAGCGCTACGTCAGCGAGGATTGGGCGAAGCTCGAACGCGAGAGGATGTGGCCGAACATCTGGCAATTCGCCGCGCGTGAAGAGGATATGCCGAACCCTGGCGACACCGTCGTCTATGACATCAACGAGAAGAGCATATTGCTCGTCCGCCAGAAGGACGGATCGGTCAAGGCCTTCTACAATGTCTGCCTCCACCGCGGCCGCAAGCTGCGCACCGAGAGCGGACCGGCGGTGCACCTGCGCTGCCCCTTCCACGGTTTCTCCTGGCACCACGACGGGCGTTTCAAGGAAGCGCCGTGCGCATGGGACTTCAAGCATCTCGAAACCAAGGACATGAGCCTGCCCGAGCTCAAGGTCGAGAGCTGGCAGGGCTTCATCCTCGTCACCGAGAATCATGACCTGCCGTCGTTCCGCGACTGGGTCGGTCCCGGCGTCGAACATTATGACAATTGGCGGCTCGACGAATGTCACACCGGCGCGTGGGTCGGCCGCGTCATTCCGGCGAACTGGAAGGCGGTCGCCGAGGCCTTCATGGAGGCCTGGCACAGCATCGTGACCCATCCGCAGATCCTGGGCTTCACCGCCGACGCGAACACGCGCTACGACCTTTACGGCGATTTCCTCAACCGCGCGATCACGCCCGCGGGCGCGATGTCGCCGCACATCAAGGGCAAGGATCAATTCTACGTCCTGAAATCGCTCGAGGAATTCATCGGCGGCGGCGATAGCCGCGCGCGGCGCAGCACCGCGTCGGCCGACGACCTCAAGGGTTTCGATGCCGACGATCCGATGCTGGCGCGCAAGGTGCTCGCGGAGGCCAACCGCGCCGCTTTTTCGGCGATGAACGGGCATGATTATTCGGCCGCGACCGACAGCGAGATGCTCGACAATTTCACCTATAACGTCTTTCCCAATTGGGCGCCGTGGGGCGGGCTGACCCCGAACATCGTCTATCGCTGGCGGCCGTGGGGCGATGCCGATCACAGCCTGATGGAGGTCCGCATCCTGATGCGCACACCCAAGGGCGAAAAGCCGCCCAAGGCGGCGCCGATGCACCTGATCCCCGACGACCAGCCCTTTTCCAGCGCCAGCCACCTGATCGGCGCCGCGCTGGCGGGCGTGTTCGACCAGGACATGGAGAACCTCCCTTATGTGCAGGAGGGGATGAAATCCTCGCCCAATGGCGTAATCGAACTCGGCCATTATCAGGAGAGCCGGATCCGCCATTTCCACCGCACGCTGGGCAAATATGTGGGCGGGCAACTGCCCTAGGTCAGGCGGGAACCGTCGCCGGCGACCAGTCCTGCCGCTTCGCCCATTCCGAAAAGGGCGTCGGCGTCACCCCCAGCAGCCGCGCCGCGGGCACCGCGTCGAGCGCGACGGGCGACACCGGCCGGTCGTTGTACCAGCGATAGAATTTCGCCATCCCGTCATAGATGCTCGCGGGCTGGACGTCGCGCGATCCGGTGACGAGCTCGCTCATCCGCGCGGCGAATTCGTCGGGGCTCAGGCTCTGGAAGCGCACCGGACGCCCCGCCGCGACCGACAGCCGCTCGGCAACCTCGGCGCCGACCAGCGCTTCGGGTCCGCCCACCGCGATGCGGTCGGCGATCAGGTCCTCGTGCAGCAGCGCCGAGACCATATAGGCCGCGACATCGTCGAGGCAGATCCAGCTGATCTTCAGCGTCTCGGCCGCCGGATAGGCGAAGACCCCGCTGTTCACGATCGCCGGGCGCGACCAGATGCGGGTGATATTGTCCATGAATACCATCGGCTCGATGATGACATAAGGCACGCCGCTCTCATGGATCGCGCGCTCGATGTCGCGCCGTCCGTCGTGCGCCGACAGGTCCAAATCGCGGTCGGCGACGAAGCAGCTGGTGTTGAAGACGATCTTCCGCAGCCCCGCCGCGCTCGCCGCCGCGGCGATGTTGCGCCCCATCGTCGCGGCGCGCTCGCGGTCGAATTCGAACGGCAGGTGCATGGCGAGCGCATCCTGCCCTTCGAAAGCCGCGATCAGGCTGGAAACGTCGTAAAGATCGGCAGCGACCTCGGGCACATCGCGATGAGGCGTCGCCGCCATCGCGCCCGGCCGCCGCACCCCGGCGGTCGGTTCGAGGCCGCGCGCCTTCAGCGCCGTGAGCAGCGGGATACCCTGATCGGCGGGCGCGCCGAGGACGATGACCTTCTTCATGCCGCACCCTCCATCTGCTTTGCCGAAACGCGCGCGGCGTGGCGCCCCGCGAGGAAACCGAACACCATTCCCGGCGCGATCGTCCCGCCAGGGCCGCCGTAGGTCATGCCCATCGCCGAGGCCATGACATTGCCCGCGGCATAAAGCCCCGCGATCGGGCCGCCGTCGACGCTCAGCACCCGTGCATCGGCATCGGTCTGCGGCCCGCCCTTGGTCCCGAGCGCCCCGCTCTTGATCTCGATCGCGAAGAAGGGCCCCTGGCCGATCGGTCCCAGCGTCGCCGCGGTCGAGCCGCGCCCGTCGGGATCGCCCCACCATTGGTCGTGCGCCGCATCGCCGCGCCCGAAGTCGGGGTCGCGCCCGCTCGCGCAATGGGCGTTGAAGCGCGCGACCGTCGCATCGAGCGCCTCGGCATCGATCCCGAGCCGCGCCGCGAGTTCGGGCAGGCTTTCGGCGCGCATCGCCCATTGCGGCGGCGCGACGCCGCGCTCGCCGCTGATCATGCCGAAGCCGAAGCGGTCGATATATTGCTGGTCGAAGATCAGCCAGCACGGCAGGTTCTTGTAGTCGAAGGCGCTGACATCCTGATCGTGGAACGCCGCGCCGATCGCGTTGTAGTTCGCCGCCTCGTTGGTGAAGCGCTGGCCCGCGCGGTTGACCATGATCGAATGCGGCAGGCTGCGCTGGCCCGCGACGAGCGTCTTGCCCGTCGAGCAATCGCTTGTCGGCACCTCGGCGACCGGCATCCACCAGGCTTCGCGCATATTGCCGAGCATCGCGCCGACGCGCATCGCCATCTTGAGCCCGTCGCCGGTGTTGGTCTTGGGACTCAGCGGATGCGTCATCGGCCCGCGGATGAAGGCGCGGAGCAGGTCGGCGTCCCACTCGAAGCCGCCGGTGGCGAGCACCACCGCATCGGCCGCGACCTCGATCTCGCCGTCGACGGTCTCGAACGCGACACCCGCCACCCGATCACCATCCATCAGCAGCCGCACCGCGCGGTGCCCGGTATGTGGTTCGATCCCGCGATCGAGGCATGCGCGGAGCAGCCGCCCGACCAGCGCCTGCCCGCTGCCGCGCAAATCGCCGTCGATCCGGCGCTGCAACTCCTCGGGCGCCAGCGGCTGCGGCTTTGCCTGCCCCAGCGGCGTGTCGTAGATCGAAAAATGCGGTGAGGGATAATAGGGCGACTGCGTCACCTTGTCGGCCCATTCGCCAAGCTCGTGGAACGAATAGAGCGGGCAATCGAGCGAGCGTCCGCCGTTCGGCATCCCGCCCGGGAATTCGGCATGATAGTCGGGGAATTCGGGGATCGGCCGGAACTGCACCGGCGTGTTCGCCTCGAGAAACGCGACCATCTCGGGTCCATGATCGAGGAAGGCCTCGACCAGAGGCTGCTGCATCAGCCCGTGCGACATCGACATGAGGTAGGTCAGCGCCTTGGCGCGGCTGTCCTCGACGCCGAGCGCCCCTTCATGACGATTGTTCGGGATCCAGATCATCCCGCCCGACCAGGCGGTCGTCCCGCCGACCCGATCGCCCTTCTCGAACAGCGAGACGCGCGCGCCGGCCTCATGCGCCGACAGCGCCGCGGTGAAACCCGCACCGCCGGTGCCAAGGACGATGACGTGCGGCGCTTTGCTCATCTCTATGCCTTCAATTGCTCGACCATATGCGCGGTGTCGAAATAATGGATGCGCATCGACGCCATCTTGCCGGCGTCGTCGAACTCGGTGACCTCCGCGATATGCGTCTCGAAGCGCTTGCCGCTCGACTTCGCGGTCACGGTGAAGTGGAGCAAGGCGACGGCATATGTCTCGCCGCCGACCAGTTCCATCCATTTGACCACCGGCTCTTCCCAATAGCCCATGACATGCGCGTAGAGCCGCTGCAGCGCATCGCGCCCGCGCCATTCGCCGCCGTAGGGCAGCGAGGTCGGCTCGTGGATGACGAGATCGTCGGCCATGAAGCCGGCGACCGCATCCCACTCGCCGCGCGCGACCGCAGCATACATCGCCTTGCTGGCTTCGAGCGGGGTCATTCGATCGTGCCGACGAGCGCGCCGACCGGATAGACCTCGCCCTCGACGCCCGTCGGACGGATCGTACCCGCGACCTGCGCCTCGATCTCGACCGTCGTCTTGTCGGTCTCGACCGTGTAGATGATGTCGCCGACCTCGACGCGCTCGCCGTCGCCGAACATCCATTCGTTGAGCGTCATTTCGGTCGCCGACATGCCGATCTTCGGGATGCGCAGTTCCTCCGCCATCGCCTCAACCCTCCCAGTTGACCGCGGTGCGCACCGCATCGGCGATCTTATCCTTGTTCGGGATCCACGCCTGCTCGAGGGCGTTCGCCATCGGCACCGCCGAGAAGGCGCCGCCGATGCGCGTCACCGGGGCCTTGAGCTTGCCGAACAATTTTTCGCCCAGCCGCGACGCGATTTCGGCGCCGGTGCCATATTGTTTCACCGCCTCGTGCAGCACCACCGCGCGGCCGGTCTTCTCGACCGACGCGGTGACGGTCGCCTCGTCATAGGGCGCGATGGTGCGCAGATCGATCACCTCGACCGAAATCCCCTCGCCCGCCAGCCGCTCGGCGATTTCGAGCGCGTCGAGCACGGTGCGGCCATAGGTGATGATCGTGCAGTCGCTGCCCTCGCGCGCCACTGCCGCCTTGCCCAGCGGAACGACATGACCCGGCCCCGGATCGTCGGATTTCAGGCCGTAGCAGAGGATATTCTCGATGAAGATCACCGGGTCGTTGCACGCGATCGCCGCGCGCATCAGCCCCTGCGCGTCGGCGGCGTTCGACGGGGTGACGATCTTCAGCCCCGCGACATGCGCGAACCACGCTTCGAGCATGTCCGAATGCTGGCCGCCGAAGCCGACCCCGACGCCGGTCGTCGTACGGATCACCAGCGGGACGTTGGTCTGCCCGCCCGACATGAAGCGCAGCTTCGCGGCATGGTTGACGATCTGGTCCATCGCGACGGTCACGAAGTTCATCAGCATGATCTCGGCGATCGGACGGAAGCCCGCGAGCGCCGCGCCGACGCACGCGCCGACGATCGCCTGCTCCGAAATCGGCGTCGCGCGGATGCGATGCTCGCCATATTTCTCGGTCAGCCCCGACGAGATCTTGAACACGCCCCCGCCCTGCTTCGCGGCGACATCCTCGCCGAGCAGGATCACGCCTTCGTCCTCGGCCATTGCCTCGTCGATCGCGCGGTTGATCGCCTGCGTCATCGTGATCTGGGTCATGCCGCAATCTCCTCTTCGAAGACGTCCTTGCGGATTTCCTCGGGCCCCGGCAGCGGGCTGTTCGCGGCGAATTCGGCGGCGGCGTCCATCTGCGCGTCGAGGTCGGCGACGATGGCATCGAGCTCGGCCTCGCTGAACTGATGGTCGAGCATCAGCTGGCGCAGCCGCGGCAACGGGTCCTCCGCCGCCATCTCGGCGAGATGCTCCTTCGGCATGTAGGAGAAGTCCGAGCCGAAGAAATGGCCCATCATGCGGTAGCACATCGCCTCGATCAGCGTCGGCCCCTCGCCCGCCCGCGCGCGATCGACCGCGGCCTTGGTGGTCTTGTACATCGCGATGGCGTCGTTGCCGTCGACGTGCGCCCCGGCCATTCCATAGGCCTTGGCACGGGTGACGATCGAATCGACCTTGGTGTGGTCGGCAAAGGCGGTATGCTCGCCGTAACGGTTGTTCTGGCAGAGGAAGATCACGGGCAGCTTCCAGAGCTGCGCCATGTTCATCGCCTCGTGGAAGGCGCCGATATTGGTCGCGCCGTCGCCGAAGCAGACCATCGTCACCTTGCCGTCGCCGCGGTTCTGCGAGGCGAGCGCGAGGCCGTTGGCGATCGGCAGCCCCGATCCGACCACCCCCGTCGTCACCATCACGCCCGTTTCGGGATGCGTGATGTGCATCGACCCGCCCTTGCCGCGGCAGGTGCCGCCGACCTTGCCCGCAATCTCGGCGAACAACGGGTTCAGCGGCACGCCCTTGGCGATCTGGTCGTGCTGGCCGCGATAGGTGGTGACGAGATAGTCATCCTGTTCGAGCGCCGCCATCGCCGCCGCCGACACCAGTTCCTGCCCGCGCACCGTATAATAGATCACCGCGAGCTTGCCGGTCATCAGCAGCGAGCGGAATTTCTCGTCGGCGCGCGCGACGCGCATCGTGCGGGTATAGATATCGCGCAGCGTGTCGCGATCGATCGTCGTCTCGGTCATGCAGGCTCTCCGATGCCCAGTTGGGGGTTGGCGCTGGCGACGGCGCCGGGTCGCGCCGCGACGCGGTCACGCCAGGCGGCCAGGTTGGCGAGCGCGGGATCGAGCGGCTGCCCGACCATCGCGCCGAATTCGACGAAGCTGTAGAGCAGGATGTCGGCGAGGCTGAAGCGCTCGCCCGCGAGCCACGGCCCCGCCCCGACGATCCGGTCGACCTGCACCAGCCCGTCGGCGGCGAGCCGCTTCAGGTCGCCGGCGGCATCGGGCAGGCAGAGCAGCCGGCTCTGGAACATCGGCAGCCCCTCGGCGCCGCGAAAGCCCGCGGTCATCGGCACGACGACGAGCTGGTCGACGATGCGCACCAGCATCCGGGTCCGCCCGCGCTCTTCGGCGGTCGCGCCGAGCAGGGCGTGCCCGCCCAGCGTCTCGCCCAGATATTCGCAGATCGCGACGCTCTCGGCGATGCAATTCCCGTCATCGAGTTCGAGCAAGGGTGTGTGGCCGAGCGGGCTTTTCGCGCAGAAATCGGGCTGGCGGTTCTCCGCCGCCATGATGTCGACGAACCGGCGATCGACCTGCACCCCGCTTTCGGCGAGATACATCAGGACCACGCGCGGATTGGGACCGAGCGATTGATAGAGTTTCATCGCCTGGCCCTAGAACTGGACGCGCTTGGTGAAGCCGCCGTCGATCACGAGGTGCGCGCCGGTCATATAGGGGCACGCCGGCGACGCCATGAACACGATGCCCTTGGCCACTTCCTCGGGCTCGCCGAAGCGCCCCATCGGCATTTGCGCGAGCGTGCCTTCATAGAGCGCCGGCACCGCCGACTTGATCACCTCCCAATTGCCGCCGGGATAATAGATCGCGCCGGGCGAGACGATGTTGACGCGGATATTCTGCGCCGCGAGCGCCTGGCTCAGCTGCGAGCCATAGGTGATCAGCGCGGCCTTCAGCGCGTTGAACGCCTGCGGCACGATGAAGGTCTCGACCGCCGCGGTCGACGACATGAAGATGATCGAGCCCGACCCCGACGCCGCGAGCGCCTCGGTCAGCACCTCGACGCCGTGCACCGCGCCCATCACGTCCATGTCGAGCCCGCGCTGCCAGTCGCCGGTCGCCCCCTGCCCCGACGAACTCGCCGTGTGGATGAAGATGTCGCAGCCGCCGAGCGTGTCGCGCGCCTTTTCGAGCCAGGCGCGATAGCCGTCGGGATTGCCGGTCATGTCGAACTGTTCGCCGAACACCTTGCCCGGCCCCGCGGCATCGATCGCCGCCACGGCCGCTGCGACCTTCCCGGCATCGCGCGAGAAAAAGGCGACATCGGCGCCCTCGGCGGCAAAAATCTTGAGCGACGCGAGCCCAAGCCCGTGCGCGCCGCCGTTCATGATGACTTTCTTGCCCTTGAGACCCAGATCCATCGCATCCTCCTCGCGTCATTTTGGGAAGAGCGTATCGTGCCGGCCCGCAACCGGACATCAGCAAAAATGGGAGCGTTTTGGATTGCGCGAGTATCTCGAACCCGGGATGAGGCGACATATCCTCGAGGAAGGCAGGCCGGCGGTTGAACTTTGCCTTCCAAAAACGGGGCAATCTGCAGGAACTGCACGCCCAGCGGCGGGTTGCCGAACAGTATCAGCGTCGAGCGGCGCAACGGCAGGCGCGCGCCGCGCGCCAGTTCGGCCTGGTCGATCGTCGCGAAATGCCGGATGCCCTTGGCGGCGACGTCGGCGGTCAGCCGGCTCACCGTCGCGTCGAAGCCGTGCGCGCTCGGCAGCTTCCAGCCATTTCGGATCGACAATGACCTGATTTATGCCGATCTTCCGGAAGCAGCGGCATAATAGCGGGCAATTCTGGAATAAGCCCCTGCCAAAACGGCAATGATCTTCTTGAAAATACGTCACATCGTCAAATGATTATCCGATATGGATTTATCTCTACGCTAATATCGAGCGATCCGGATTGACCATTTCATCTCGCCAGAACAGTAATCTCCAAATATAACCATCGCCCGACCGGCGCGGTGGCATCAGGGGAGATTCTTCGGATGGACCGAGTTTTGCCGCGCGGGATCGTCGCCGCGCTGGCGGCACTGATCGCATTCCTTGCCGTTCCAGCGCTGGCCCAGAGCCTTCCAGGAAGCGAACCGCCGCCGCCGCCCGCCGCCTTGTGGTATACCGCCGGCGACACGCAGGGCTTCTCCAGTCCCGACAACGCCTGCCGCCGTCAGCACAAGATTTTCAACGAGAATGCCACCTATCAATCGCCGGACTATGTCTCGCCCGTCAAATATGGCTGCAACTGGATTCCCAGACAGTTCGGCGGCCCGCCCAATTCGGGCACCCAGATCGCGGCATGGGTCGATCTCCGCTGCCCCAGCGGATGGGAGCCGACGCGTTTCTGGTGGGAATATCATTGCACGCGCGCCCGCGACGACGACGGCGAAAATGGCTGCCGCGAGCCGGCACAGCCGGTTTCCAAGTGCACGCAACCGAGCGCGGGCAACCCGATCTCGATCACCAGCGGCGCCAAATTCCAGTCGGAAAGCGACTATGCCACCGCCGACGGGTTGCTGCGCGTCGATCGCCACTACAGCAGCCGCCAGCACCGCGGCGGCGGGACATGGGCGACCACCCCGCTCCAGGGATTCGGCCCGAACTGGCACGGCATCCTGCCCGGCCGCCTGACCGTCTATAACAACAGCAGCGTCACCAACGACGTCGCGCGCTTCGAATATCTGACCGCCACCGGCGGCATCGATTATTTCACCGCGGCCGATACCGACGATCCGAACAATTGGACCTTCGTCACTTCGGGCAAGGGGCGCCGCAAGCTCGAGGTCATCGGCACGCCGACGACGACGCGGCAGGTCTATCTGCGCAATAGCGCAGCAGTCCCCAACGGCCCCGCCGAGTTCCGCATGACCGAACCCGACGGCACCTATATCCTCTTCCGCCGTGCGGACGACTGGATCGACAGCGACCGCGTCCGCCACCTGGTCCCCATCGAGCAGGGCGAGCCCGGGGGTTATGTCCGCTATTTCGACTATCCTGGAACGAGCGAATATCCGGACAAGGTCCGCGACAATCTGGGCCGCGAGATGACGCTCAGCTGGGAGGAGACCAAGACCAAGGGCTTCGCCTCGTTGACCAGCAGCGGCGGCTCGACAGCGGTGAGCTTCACCTACGACACACCGCACAAGCTGAAGGTCATCGACGAAATCGGGCTGCCCGACACCACCAAGCTCGTCTACACCTATGACGATACGTCGAACCTCGATCGCGTCGGCCGCGAAGACCGGCTGACGCGCGTCAGCCGCCAGACCGCGGGCGGGACCGAGCTCTGGGCGCGCGAATATCTCTACGAAAACAATGTCTACCCCTATGCCCTGACCGGCACGAAGGACCAGAACGGCAACCGGCTGTCGACCTATGGCTACCACCCCTATGGCCTCGCTTCGAGCAGCGAGCGCGCGGGCGGGGTCGGCCGCGTCGAGGTCAGCTACACCTTCACCGACAATGCCAATGAAAAATGGCTCTATCGCCGGGTGACCAACCCGCTGGGGCGGCAGGAGGACTACAGCTTCTACCGCTTCTATTACAACACGCCGATCAGCCGGCCGCCGGTGCTCACGAAGGTCGAGGGCCTCGCCACCGCCACCGTTCCCGCCGACAGCGAAACCATCGCCTATCAGTCGGTTCCCGGCGTCAGCGGCGGGCGCATCCCGCAGACGATCACCGACCGTCGCGGCGCGGTGACCAGAATCACCAACGATACCAACAACCTGCGACCGACCGCGATCACCGAAGCCTTCGGCACCGCTTTCGCGCAGACCAGCAACATCGTCTGGCACGCGGCGCTCGACCTGCCCGAGCAGGTCGACGTGCCGGGGCTGCGCACCAACTACAGCTACGACGCCGCCGGTCAGCTGCTGACGCGAACGCTGACCGACACGACGACGCATACGCTGCCCTATGCCACCGCGGGCCAGACGCGGACCGAGACCTACAGCTGGGCGGCGGGCGGACGCCTGGCGTCGGTCGACGGCCCGCGCCCTGCCGCGGGCGGCCAGGACGATGTGACCAGCTTCGCCCACGACAGTGCCGGCAATCTGCAGACGATGACCAACGCGCTCGGCCATGTCACGACCTTCGCGGGTTACGACGCCAATGGCCGCCCCGGATCGATGACCGACCCCAATGGCGCGGTGACGCTCTTCGCCTATGACGCGCTCGGGCGGCTGCTCTCGACCAATCGCAAGGATCCCGCGTTGCCCGCGCTCGATGCGATCACGGCCTATGAATATGATATCGAGGGCCGCGTAAAGGGCATCACCCTGCCCGGCACCCAGAAGATGATCTTCACCTACGACCTCGCGGGCCAGTTGATGCAGGTCGCGAGCGCCGACGGCGAGCGCTGGCGCGTCCAGCGCGACGCGATGGGCAATATCGTCCAGGAGAAGATCAAGACCGCGGCCGGCACCGACCGCAGCACGATCGCGCGCAGCTTCGACAGCCTCGGCCGCATGCTGACCGAGACCCTCGGGCCCGGCCGGACGACGGCATGGGAGTATGACAAGAACGGCAATCCCACGCGCACGACGTCGCCGCGCAGCCACGCGACCGACATGGCCTTCGACCCGCTCAACCGCCTCATCTCGACGCTCGCCCCCGACAGCGGGACCACCGCCACCGGCTACGACGCCAGGGACGATATCGCCGCCTTCACCGATGCCGCTTCGGTGCAGACGAGCTTCGTGCGCAACGGCTTCGGCGAGGTGATCCGCGAGACCAGCCCCGACCGCGGCACCAGCGTCTACGAATATGACAGCGCGGGCAACCTGACCAGGGCGACCGACGGCCGCGGCCAGGTGATCGAATATAGCTACGACATCCTCAATCGCCTGACGCAGAAGATCCCTGTCGGGCGCCCCGCGGCGGAGATCGTCAGCTACACCTACGACGGCAACACGCTGACCGCCTGCTGGTGCGTCGGCCGCCTCGCGACGATGACCGACGCCGGCGGCACCACGCGCTTCGGCTACGACCACCGCGGCAATTTCCTCGGCAAGAATATCGTCGGGACGACGCTCGGCACGCTGACGCTCAAATATGACCTCGCCGACCGCATCGTCCAGACCCGCCTGCCGAGCGCACGCTTCGTCGCCTACACCCGCGACGACAAGGGCCGCGTCATCCGCGTCGAAACGCGCCCGAACAGCAGCGGCGCCTGGACGCTCCTCGCCGACAATATCGCCTACGAGCCGCTCGGCCCGATGAAGTCGGCCGACCTCGGCAACGGGCTCAAGCTGGCGCTCGACTGGGGCAGCGATCGCCGCCTCGCCTCGAAGCGGCTGTACACCGCGGCGGGGACCGACGTCTGGCATGTGAGCTACGGCTATGACGCCGACGACAATATCGTCGCGATCACCGACCTGGTGAACCCGGCGAACAGCCTCGCCTTCGGCTACGATGCCGTCGACCGGCTGACCCGCATGGACGGCAACGCGGGCACCTTCGCGCGGCAGGATTTCCTGCACGACGCGAACGGCAACCGCACCGCGGTCGAGCGCCGCACCAACATAAGCGACCTCACCCCGGCGGAGAGCGACACCTATACCAGGGCGAGCGGCACCAACCGGCTGGCGTCGGTGGCGATGCCCGCGGGCACGCGCAGTTTCACCCACGACGCGCGCGGCAACCTCTCCGGCGAGACCTTGCCCGGCGGCGGCACGGTGACGCTCGCCTATGACGGCCACGCCCGCCTCACCAGCTACGCCGCGACCGGCGCGCCGGGCCAGGCGATGACCTACAATGGCTTCGACGAGCGCATCCGGATGGTCACCACGCCCGCGGGCGGCGGCGCAGCCGACACGCGCCACTTCGCCTATGACCAGCACCACCGCCTGATCGGCGAATATGGCGCGACCACCGCCGACTTGCGCGCCGAACATATCTGGCTGCTCCCCGAACTCGGCGGCGCCGCCCCCTTCGGCGGCGACGACGGCCTCGGCGGCTATATGCCGCTCGCGGTCGTGGTCCCCGCCGGCGGTTCGACCGCGATCCACTGGGTCCAGGGCAACCACCTCGGCACCCCGGTAGCGGTCACCGATGCGAGCGGCGCGATAGTGACGCCGGGCGGCTACAGCATGCCGGGCTTCCCGGGTCAGGCAAGGCAGCACGCCGAGCTCTATTACAACTACTACCGCGATTATGACGTGAGCTTGGGGCGCTATGTGCAGGCCGATCCGATTGGGTTGGAGGGGGATGTTAACCTATATTCTTATGCGCTTGCCAATCCTCTGCGCTATACGGATCCCACGGGCGAAGTAGTGCCGATAATACTTGGTTTTGCCATCGGCGCTGGAATAGAATATTTTACCAACGATTGCGCGTCGGCGAGCGACATTATCTTGGCTGGCGCGTTGGGAGGCATCGGAGGAGGTTTCAGCAAGCTCGCGCTACTACGGCATGGACCGCGGTCGCTGACGAGAGTGACGGGGAAGGAGTGGTCACACGCGATCTCACGTAAGAGGGTCAATAGCCTATTCCCCAAGGAAACCTGGCCGCGGATGAACCGAATGCTCAACAAACGCGGTGGATTAAATGGCAGCTGGGTCGATCCCAAACGGCACTATAAGCACGACGCGGACCGATATCCGATCGGTCATGGTCAGATGGGAAATCGGCTACCGAAACCGCTTCGTGGTTTGGATCGGATACCAGATTGGATGAAAGCAACATCGGCATCGATCTTTGCTGGCACGACTGTCGTAGGAGAGGATTGCGAATGTGAACGCCGCTAATCTAATCATTCACATTCCGATCAAGCTGTTGGGCGATATCCTGCGGTGGCTTTCATTCGAAGGATCTTGGAGCCTCGCTTATCCAACCGATAAAATAGCGAATCACCTAGCCTTATCTCTTCCGGAAATTGATAGGAGCAGGCTGTGCCGGCAGCTTTCCCAATTTTTCTTCCAGAGCAGATATAACAAGGGCCGCATCAATCCCATCTTTCACTATGCGCTTGATCCAAAAGACTTGCTGGATCGTGAACTGTATCACGATGCACTTTTCCAGATAGAGATGCTGGTTGACGGCAAAAAACAACGGGCGAATGCGACATTTTATTCTGGACGCCTTCACTCCATCGAACTGCCCAAGCCGATCGCATTTTATAGCCACAAGGCCGTGCAACTCGGATCCGTGACGCGAGGGGACCCACGAAGCACCATGACGCGAGCTATCGATCGGTTGGAACACGGTCGCGAGCAGAAATGAGGCTGATTTCAGGAAAAGTGCCCGATGCCCCAAGACACATCGCACCCCATCCTCCGCAAAACTCTGAAGCATCTATTGCTTCCCGCGCTCATCCAGCGCAATTTCTTTCAGGCCAGTTTTCCGCGCGAGTACCGCGACTTTCAAACAACACTTCACGAGCCACTGAAACTGCTCCATCGCATCGAGGATGACATATTGCACATTCTGAGCGTGCAAATGTTTACGCTCGACAGGGCAACACTCGCCTTGCGCTTCGTCGCCGTTCCACCGACGGGGATATTGGACACGAGCGGCGACATTTTACCCCAAGATGGCCCGATAATTCCGGACTTCGCAAACGGCGGTTATGAGTTGCTGCGCAATCCGCGCCGGGTGAAATATTTCTCGGCTGATCGCTGGTGGCGCAAGACGCGCGAGGAGCATATCGAGGCAATGGTTCGAGAAGTCATCGATTGCCTCGACGAAGTGGACGCCGCGCTTCGACGCGGGGAGATCGGACCGCACATCCAGCGACACCGCGACTATATCATCCGGCGGATCGAAGGCACTGACAAGCATGAAGTCGTCACGATCTGATGAGTTCAGGCATTTGGGGTGAATCATGGTTAGTTAGAAACGGGTACTGAATATGGATGGAGACACCAACCTTCGGGTCATCAAAAGATCTAGGCATGAGCCTGCCGAAGGAGAATTATTTATGATGCAAATTCCGTGTGGAAAGTATTTACTTGGTCAAGCTATCATAGCAAATCCACCTCGAGAATTTGCACCCATGCCCGTTTCAAAGTTAATATATATATATTTTCCAATCAATATGACAACGTTGTAGACATAGATATTGATCTGAAAGATGACACTCTTCTCATCCCACCAATTTGGACAAATTCTCTTGGATGGAAAAGAGGCGTATTTCGTAATATTGATGCAACCAGAATAAATCTATATCCTAAAATAAAACGGCATTGCTTCAAAGACATCAGAGGATTCTATGTCGATGAAAAAGGTAAAAAGATTAGATGGAGATCTGATCCCTGCGGAAGCTGGAGCATGGCAAGTTATCGCAGGATAGACGACAAGATAAGTGATGCTATAGGCATTCCACGTGCACCATTATCGCGGGATGATTTGACGTCGCGGCGACGGCCGATGGTTCGCTGACTGTTCTCAACTAGATTGGAGCCTTAGACAACCGCTCCGACATTGGATAACAGCCGCCGCCGCACCTCAAGCCCCATCCATCAGATCCGCCGTCACCCCATTGGTCCAGCCGAAGCCGATCTGCGGCGCATATTCGCCGCCCTGGCCTACACCATGGCCTTTGGCGGGGGTTTCGATGTCGTATTTTTCGAACAAGAGCCCGGTGCGCGTATAGGCGGCTTCGACGGCGGCGATCCAGCGGGTGGCGATGTCCTGCGCCAGCGCGTCATGGCCATAGCGGCGGAGGCCCGCGACCGCGATCCATTGCAGCGGCGCCCAGCCGTTGGGGCTGTCCCATTGCTCGCCGCTCGCGACCAGCGTGGTGCGCAGGCCGCCGGGGGCGAGCAATTCGGCCGCGGTCGCGCGCGCGGTAGCCTCCGCCTGCTCGGGCGTCGCCACCCCCGCGAGCAAGGGCGCGAGCGCGGCGGCGGTGAACTGGCCGCACAGCGCACCCGCCTCGAGATCATAATCCTCGAACCGTCCCGCCGCCGCGTTCCACAAATGCCGCTGCATCGCCGCGCGCCGAAGCGCCGCGCGTTCGGCATAGGGTGCCGCGTCGGCATCGCCCCCCGCGGCGATCGCGCTTTCCAGCCCGTAGAGAAAGGCATTGAGGTCGACCGGCGCGATCGCGGTGGTGCGGATCGACGCCAGGCCCGCGCCGCCCAGCCAGCGCGACGAGAAGTCCCAGCCGCTCTCGGCGCCGGCGCGCAGGTCGCGATAGACGTCGGCGACGGGGCGCCCGCTCGCCGCGGCGGTCTCGACATCCTCGCGCCAGCTCTCGTCGCGCGGCGTCCCGCGCGGGTCCCAATAGCGGTTGAGCAGGCTGCCGTCGGCGAGCCGCACGACGCGGTTCGCGCGCGCACCGGGCGCCAGATCCGCCTCGCCTTCCATCCACCAGCCATGCTCGCGCTTCATCGCCGCCAGCCGCCGCGCCGCGACCGCGGGCGCGGCCTCGCCGAGCAGCGCGACCATCATATGGAAAAGCGGCGGCTGCGACCGCCCGAGATAATAGGTCCTTGTGCCGTTCGGGATATGGCCGTGATCCTCGATCAGGTCGGTCAGCGTATCGACGATCCCCGTCGCGAGCGCCGTCTCGCCGTCGCGGATCAGGCCGAGCATCGTGAAGAAGCTGTCCCAATAATAAATCTCGCGAAAGCGCCCGCCGGGAACGACGTGGCGGTGCCCGACGGGCAGCGCCGAACTGTCGGGCGCCCCCGGCTGCGGACCGCGCGCGAGCGTCGGCCACATCGCGCGGATATGCTCGCGCAGCGGCCGCGTCGGCAGCGCGGGCTCGAGCGGCGCGACGCGCGCGGGCAGTCGGAAATTGGCCTCGACGAAGCGCATCAGTTCGGCATCCCCCGCCGGCAGCGCCGCGAAGTCGGCCATGATGTCGCCGATCGGCCGCCGCGGCACCGCGTCGACGAATATCTTGCCGTCCGACAAAATCCCGCGCTCCTGCACCCGCGCGAACAGCGGGCCGTAGAGCTCGGCCGGGGTTGGTTCAATCCGCGGCTTCGGCATCGCGCATCGCAAATTTCTGGACCTTGCCGGTCACCGTCATCGGGAATTCGTCGACGATGCGGACCAGCGCGGGGATCTTGTGGTGCGCGATCTTGCCGCGGCACCATTCGACGATCGCCTCGGGCGCGAGCGGCCTGTGCACACGAACCCAGGCGCAGACGCGCTCGCCCAGCCGCGCGTCGGCGATGCCGAACACCGCGGCGTCGGCGATGTCGGGGTGGCCGAGCAGGAACGCCTCGACTTCGGCGGGATAGATATTCTCGCCGCCGCGGATGATCATGTCCTTGATCCGCCCGACGATGCGCACGCGCCCCTGGTCGTCGATCGTCGCGAGGTCGCCGCTGTGCATCCAGCCGCCCTGGATCGCGGCGGCGGTCGCCTCGGGCTGGTTCCAGTAACCGAGCATCACCCCCGGCCCGCGCGAGCAATATTCGCCGGGCTGCCCCAGCGGCACGAGCGCGCCGTCGCCATCGATCACGCGCCCCTCATAATGCGGCAGCATCTGCCCGACGGTGTCGGTGCGCGTCTCGATGTCGGCGCCCGGGCGCGTCTGCGTGCTGAGCGGGCTCGTCTCGGTCATGCCGTAACCGATGGTGATGTCGGTCAGGTTCATCGCGTCGATCATCCGCCGCATCATCGCGGGCGGGCACGGCGCCCCCGCGGCGATCCCGGTGCGCAGCGACGAAAGGTCGAACGACGCGAAATCCTCATGGTCGAGCATCGAGAGGAACATCGTCGGCACGCCGTGGAGCGCCGTGCAGCGCTCGTCGGCGACGGTCTTCAGCACCACGGCGGGGTCGAACGCCTGCCCCGGAAACACCATCGCCGCGCCGCTGGTCAGGCAGACGAGCACCCCGAGCACCATGCCGAAGCAATGATAGAGCGGCACCGGGATGCACAAAAGGTCGCCCGGCCCGAGCCGCATACCCGCCGCCGCCGACACCGCATTGTGCAGCAGGTTGCGATGGCTGAGCGTCGCGCCCTTGGGGGCGCCGGTGGTGCCGCTGGTGAACTGGATGTTGATCGGCTGGTTCTCGCCCAGCGCCACCCGCGGCATCACGCGCTCGCCCGGCAGCAGCAGCGCGTCGAAACCGATCCGCGCCCCCTCGCCCGCGCCGCCGATCTCGATCACATGGCGGAGGTCGGGCAGGCCCGGATCAAAGATCGGCCAAGAAGCCCCCGCCGTCGCGGGCGCCAGCTCGGCGAGCATGGCGAGATAGTCCGACGTCTTGAAGCGCCCCGCGGTGACCAGCGCGCGCACCCCCGACAGCCGCAGCGCATGGCCGAGCTCGTGGGTGCGATAGGCGGGATTGATCGAGACGAGGATGATGCCGAGCCGTGCGGTCGCGAGCTGGGTCAGCACCCATTCGGCGCAATTGGGCGCGCAGATGCCGACGCGGTCGCCCGCCGCGAGCCCCAGACTGTCGAGCCCGCGCGCGAGCGCATCGACCCGCTCGCCGAGCTCGGCCCAGCTCCACCGCACCCCCTGCCAAGGCAGGATCAGCGCCGGCCGATCGCCGTAAAGCTCGACCGCGCGATCGAGCCAGTCGCCGATCGTCCCCGCGGGCACCGGCGGTTCGGCCGGGCCGACCACATAGGAAAGCCCCGCGCTCATGCGCCAAGGTGCTTCATGAAAAACTCGGCCTGCGCCGCGAGCGCGACCTCGCTCTCGGGGCATTCGATCCACGCCCAGAAAGCGTGCGCCATGCCCTCGTAGACGCGCAGGTCGACGTCGACCCCCGCCTGGCGCAACGCGAGGTCGGCGAGTATGGTGTGGCTCAGCAACTGGTCGCGGGTGCTGGTCATCAGCAGCATCGGCGGCAGCCCCGACAGATCGCCGAAGGTCGGCGAGAAGAGCGGATCGCGCCGGTCCGCGCCGCCGCAATATTCGTCCATCGTCTCGGCGGCGCTACGCGTCCCCATGATCGGCGGCAGATAAGCCTCGCAATCGCCGACGATGGTGAAGTCGCCCGCGCCCGAGAAGAAACCCGCCGCCGCGGGCATATCGAGCCCCTCGGCCTTGATCCGCGCGAGCAGTTGCAAGGTCAGGCACGCCCCCGCCGACGTCCCGTAGATCCCGATCGCCGACGCCGGCCGATACGCCAGCGCATCCCGATACACCGCGAGCGCGTCGTCGACCGCCGCGGGATAAGGATGCTCGGGCGCCATGCGGTACAGCACGGTGGTCACCGCGATCCCGGTCAGCCCAGCGATCGGGATCGACTCGGTCAGCGATCCCGCATCGACCATGAAGCCGCCGCCATGGAAATTGATCAGCAGCCGCCGGTCCGCAGCATCCGTACCCTGGCGCCGCACATACTTCACCGGCACCCCCGCGACCTTGCCCTTCTCCACCTCGACCCCGAAGCGCTTCGCGCGCCCCTTGTTCAGCGGCTTCAGATGATTGGCCGCCGCGGCGCGCACCGCGGCGCGGGTGATCGGATTGCGCAGCAGAGTCGCGGTGACTTCGGGCGCGCCCTCGCCCTTCAGCATCGGTTCCATGACCGCGCGCGCTTCCGCGCTGACGGTCATCGCGAAAGGCGGCTGAGCCGGACCGGCACCCATGTCATCCTCCGAACTTGTATCCGATCCGCACACCATACATCCGCGGCTCGGTATAGGTCAGCCCGACCATGCCCGACGACTGCGCATATTGGTCGAGCACCCCGACCGGCTTCGCCTCGTCGGTGATATTGTTCGCGAACAGCGACAGGTCGATCGGCCGCCCGCCGATATCCTTCAATCCGACGCTCGCGTTGAGCAGGCCGTACGCCGGCAGGAAATTATAGAAGGAAGCGTTGGTCTGCGCGGTCGAAACCTTCGACTGGCGCGCATAATTGACCGCCAGCACCAGCTCGCCCGCATCGCCGAGCGGCGCCTCATACGACCCGCCGATCGAGAATTTATGCTTGGGCGTATAGGGGAAAGGCGCGCCGTTCAGGATCGCCCCCGCGCTCGCATCGGCGACCTCGGTGTAGCGCGCGTCGATGTAGGAATAGCTGCCGTTGAGCGTCAGCCCTTCGACCGGCATCACCGCGAGGTTGAGCTCGACGCCCTGGATCTTGCCCTTCGCCGCGCTGCGCGTGACGTTGAGCAGCACCGTGCCCGCGGGGGTCTGCACCGCCTCCGCCGTCGTGCGCTGGATATTGTCGTAGATGCCGCGATAGGCCGCGACATTGGCGCGCACGTCCATGTCGCCGATCGAGAATTGCGACTTCAGCCCGACCTCGACGTCCGACAGGCGCTCGGGCGCATAGGTGCGGAACTGCGACCCGACGGGCACCGGCCCGTTGACCCCGCCCGACTTGTAGGCGTCGCGCGCGGTGACATAGACATGCACCCCCGGCGTCACGTCATAGTCGAGCGTCGCGGTATAGCTCGGATAATCGCTGTCGACCGACCCCGACACCGCGGGCGGACCACCGATCGTCTGCGAGGTGAAGCTATGCTCCCAGGTGTAGCGCAGGCCGCCGGTCACGCTGAGCCCGGTCAGCGACGGCGACAGCTTGCCGAGGTCGACCGTCGCCTGGCCGAACACCGCCTCGCTCTTGTTCGTCTGGGTGAAGAAGCCCGAGATCGTCGGGAGCAGGGTGCCGATCGGGAAGAAAATATATTGCTCGATCCCCGCGGGATCGCTCCAGCTCTGCCGGTCGAGATAGCCGCCGACCGAGAAGTCGACCGCGTCGTCGAACAAGGTGCCCTGCAGCTGCAATTCCTCGGTGAAGAAATTGGGCGCGATCGTCGGGATGCGCCCGGTCTGCCCGGCGATCGGGAAGGGCATCGCGTCATAATCATAGCCGTAGATGGTGCGCAGCTCGGAATAGCTGATGATGTTGCGCAGCTTGATAGTGTCGCTCAGCTGGACCGACGCCTGGTTGATCACCTGCCAATATTTCGTCTCCGAGAATTGGTCGAGGTCGTAGGAGACGCGCCGCGGCCCACGCGCCGCCTGCTCGGCGACCGCGGTGAGCACGCCCGGATAGAAGGCCGCGACCGGCAGGAAACCCAGCCCCAGCGGCGTCGCGTCGAAACCCGCCGCCGGGTTGTACGCGCCGAGTACCGTGCCGCCGCCATTATTGTCCGAATGATAATAGCGCAGCATCGTATAGAGTTCGATGTCGTCGGTCGGCGCCAGCGTCAGCCCGAAGCGGAAACTTTCATACGACAGATTGTCGTAATCCTTTCCCGCGAAGAAGGGCCCGACATCCTTGGTATAGCCGTCGCGGCGCCCGACCTCGCCCGCGATGCGCAGCATCACGCGGCCGGGGACGATCGGGGTGTTGAGCGCGCCCTCGATGCGGCGGTCGTCGTAATTGCCGAGCTGGACGCGGACATAGCCCTCGAAGCGGTCCTGCGGCTTGACGGGCTCGAACAGGATGTTGCCGCCGGTGGCGTTCTTGCCGAAGAGCGTGCCCTGCGGCCCCGCGAGCACCTGGATGTTGGCCATGTCGAAATAGGTGCCGACGCGGCCGTCGACGTTCACGGCATTGGGCACTTCGGCGAAATAATTGACCACGCCGGGGGTCGAGCCGAAGGCCGGGCCCTGCCCGCGCAGCGCGAAATAGGCGAACTCGCGCGGATAACCGCCGCTGATCGTGAACAGCGAGGGCGTGTTGTCGGCGAGCGAGGTGCGGTCGGTGATGCCCTTCTGGTCGAGCGCCTCGTCGGTGAAGGCGGTGACCGCGATCGGCACGTCCTGCAATCGCTCCTCGCGGCGCCGCGCGGTGACCACGATGTCATTGAGGCCGCCGCCCGCGTCGGCCGACGTCTCGTCGGCGGGGGCTGCGGCGGGCGCGGCCTGCGCCAAGGCCGCGGCGGGCAGCAGGCTGCCGCCGAGGAGCAGCGCGAGGATCAGCGGCGAGCGCGTGGATTTCATGATTCCCTCCCAAAATATGCGGGGCTTGGGCCCTGTCGACGCTGCTGCTACGCAAAAATGCTATCGATGTCAATATGACTTGCAGGCCGATGATTTTCCCCTATTATCGCTGCCAACCACGACATTGCTATCGGTAGCAAGGATGAGGATGTTATGACGGGTTTCCAGCCATTTGCGCCCTGGGTGAGCGCCGAGGCCGCCGAAGCGGCCGCGCGCGAGGCCGAACGCGCCGCCGCCGCGACGCTGCCGACCGACATCGCCGGACTACGCCTCCATTATGACGCTTTCAACCGGCGCCACTTGGCCGTCGCGCAGGATCATTATGCCGTCGATATCGAACGCAGCGAGCTCGGCGGGGTCGCGGTCGACATCGTCACGCCCAAGGGCGCCGAGGTTGGCCCGCGCACCCTGCTCTGCCTCCACGGCGGTGCCTTCATGTGGGGGCGCGGCGCCGGCGCGCTGCTCGAGGCGGTGCCCGTCGCCGCGACCGCCGGCCTCCGCGTCATCGCGGTCGAATATGCGCTCGCGCCCGAGCAGGTCTTCCCCGCCGCGGTGAACGACGTCGTCGCGGTGTTCCGCGCGCTCGCCGCGAACCAGCCCGCCGCGAGCATCGGCGTCTATGGCTGCTCGGCGGGCGGCGCGCTCACCGCGCAGGCGACCGCACGGCTGATCGCCGAGGGCGACGCGCTGCCCGGCGCGATCGCGATGCTGCACGGCACCGGGCTCGACATGCTCGGCGATTCGCGCGCCGCGTCGGCCTTCCTGACGGGCGGCGACGCCGCGCCCGAGGGCCCGACGCTCGCGACCATGCCCTATCTGATGGGCGCGCGCGCCGACGACCCGCTCGTCTTCCCCGGCGAGCATCGCGACATGCTCGCACAATTCCCGCCGAGCCTGCTCGTCACCGGCACACGCGATTTTGCCGCGAGCTCGGTGAGTATGATGCACCGCCGCCTCCACGCCGCGGGCGCCGATGCGTCGCTGCTCCATTTCGACGGGATGGGACACGCGCATCATATGGCGACCATGCTGCCCGAATCGCGCGAGACCTTCGCCGCGCTCGCGGCGCATTTCGGCCGGCATCTCGCATGACGCGAGCGCTTGCCGTCAGCCGCCGCTGCTCTCGCGTATGACCAGCGCGACGGGCAGGGGCGTCGCGACCGGCAGCGCGTCGGCGCCGTCGACGAGCGCGAGGATCGCCTCGCCCAGCGCGCGCCCCGCGGCGGTCGCGTCCTGCCGCACCGAGCTGATCGACGGGCGGTGCGTGCCCGCGATCGGCGTGTCGTCGAAGCCGACGATCGCGACCTTTTCCGGCACGGCGATGCCGCGCGTCGCGAGCGCATCGCACGCCCCCGCGGCGATGAAGTCGCTCACCGCGATGATCGCGTCGAACCCCGTCCCCGCATCGAGCGCGCCCTCGATCGCCTCGGCGCCGCTCTCGATCGAGAAAGCGCAAGGGATGATCCCCGCCAGCGCCGCCTCGCTCGCCGCGAGCACCTCGCGCACGCCTTCGAGCCGGCCCGCGACCTCGGGATGCTGCGCATCGCCCAGGAACAGCAGCCGGCGGCGCCCCGTGGCCACCAGATGCTCGGCGGCGAGCCGCCCGCCCTGGCGGTTGTCGCTGCCGATCACGGGGATGGTGAGCCCCGGCACCGGCTCGCCCCACGCGACCGCGGGCAATCCGACGCTCTGGACATCGGCCAGGCAGCGCCCGCCCTCGCCCTGCCCCAGCACCACGACGCCGTCGGCGCCGATCGCGCTCGAGCCCAGGAAATGATCGTGGGTGGTCAGCAGCATCGCATGGTCGGCGGGGGTCAGTATCTCAAGCAGCCCGCCGATCATCGCCAGCAGCAGCGGGTCGGTGATCGGCCGGTCGCCGCGCGCGAGCTGTTCGATCACCACCGCGATCGTCTGGGTGCGCCGCGTGCGCAGGCTGCGCGCCGCGACATTCATCCGGTAGCCGACCTCGCCCGCGATCTTGACGATCCGCTCGCGCACTTCGGGGCGCACCAGATCGCTGCCGCGCAAGGCGCGCGAGACGGTGATCTTGGAGACGCCCGCGAGCGCCGCGACCATCTCCATGGTCGGCCGCTCGCCGGGCTTGCCCGGCTTGATCATGATCCTCGGTCCCGCATGCGCCCCTCAATCCACCGCCAGATAGCGGCGGACGAGCCGCGCGATCAAGTCAAAGGACCGCGACACCGCAGGGATGGTGACGGGCAGGAACAGGAAGCCGTGCGGCAGCCCCGGCAGGCGGCACACCAATGTCTCGACCCCGGCGCGCGCCAGCAGCCCGGCATAGGCCTCGCCGTCGTCGCGCAGCGGATCCTCGGATGCGGTGAGCACGATCGCGGGGGCCAGCCCGTCGTGGCGCGCGGCATACATCGGCGAAATCAGCGGATGCTCGAAGGACGTGTCGCCGCAATACATCGACCGGCAGGCCTCGAGGTAATCGCGCGTCAGCCCCGGCACCTCGATTTCGCTCATCGAGGGCAGCGCCATGTCGAGGTCGGTCGCGGGATGGACGAGCAGCTGGAACAAGGGCTGTGCCTCGCCGCCGTCGCGCAGCCGCAAGGTCAGCGCCGCGGTGAGGTTCGCCCCCGCGCTCTCGCCGCCGAGTCCGATGCGCGCCGGATCGCAGCCGAGCGCCGCGGCCTCGCGCCGTGCCCAGGCAAAAGCCGTCGTCACATCGTCGAGCCCCGCGGGAAAGGGATGTTCGGGCGCCAGCCGATAGCCGACTCCGAGCACCGCGCAGCCCGCGCGGTCGGCGATATGGCGGTGCATCGCGTCGTGCGTGTCGAGATCGCCGAGCATCCAGCCGCCGCCGTGCAGGAACAGCAGCAAGGGCAGCGGCCCCTCGCCCGCCGGGACGTACAGCCGCACCGGCACCCCGTCGGCGTCGAGGTCGCGCACGTCGGCCAGCTCCACGCCCGGCATCGCGCCCGCGCTCATCGCCATATGCGCGCGGATCATCGGGACGAGCTCGGGGGTCAGCGGCGGCAGCGGCACGGGTTCGCCGACGAATGCCGCAATCTCTTTATCAAGCATCGCATTCCTCTCCTCTGGAATGACATCGATATCAATCAAAATGACTTACAAGACAAGAGCAGGATCGCAAAATGGCCATGACGCAGTGTGACACCCCCGCGGCGACGCCGATACCGGCCGGCGCCGACCCCGCGCGGCGCGGGCTGACCATCGGCGTGTCGGGGCTCTATCTCGCGCTCTACCTCCACTACGGCTTCTTCACCTTCATCCCGCTCTACCTCAAGAAGACCGGCGCCACCGCGGCCGAGATCGGCGTACTGCTCGCGATCCCGCTGGTGCTGCGCGTGCTCACCGTCGCGCCGGTCTCGGCCTGGGCGGGGCGCCACGGCCGCGTGCGCGACGGGGTCACCGTCACCGCGCTCGCCTCGGCGGCGATCATCCTGCTGCTGCTCGGCGAGCCCGAGCACGCCGGGCGCGTCGCGGTCGTCATCGCCTTCTCGATGATGTGGGACCAGATCCCCGTGCTGACCGACGCCTATGCGGTGATGGCCGTGCGCAGCCACGGCATCGACTTCGGCCGCGTGCGCGTCTGGGGCTCGATCGGCGTCGTCGCGTCGAGCGCCGCGGCGGGCTGGGTCTTCGGCCTGACCGGGATCGAAGCCCTGCCCTGGCTCGTCGCGCTGATCCTGGTCCTCCCCGCGCTCACCGCGCCGCTGCTTCCCCCCGACCGCAAGATGGCCCCGCCGGAGCCCGGCCCCGCGGGCAAATGGCGCGACGTGCTCGTCGACCGCAAGCTGATGCTCGCGATGGGCGCGACCGCGCTGGTGATGGGCAGCCACGGCGTGCTCACCAGCTTCGGCGCGATCCAGTGGGACGCGCAGGGCATTTCGACGGGCACCATCGGCATGCTCCAGGCGCTGGCGGTCAGCGCCGAGATCCTCGCCTTCTGGTTCGGCACCAAGCTGCTCGGCCAGCGCGACCCGAGCCTGCTGATCTGCATCGCCGCCGCCGCCGCGGTGCTGCGCTGGGCGGTGATGGCGACCAATCCGGGAATTGAGATCCTCTTCGCGGTGCAATTGCTCCACGGCGTCACCTCGACCGGCGCGATCCTCGGCATGATGCTCGTGATCGCCACGCGCGTGCCGATGCAGTCGAGCGCCGCGGCGCAGGGGCTCAACGCCGTGCTGCTCGGCGTCGCGCTCGCCGCCGCGACCGCGGGGTCGGGGCTGCTCTGGTCCTACGGCATCTCGGTCGCCTATCTCGCCATGGCCGGCCTCGCCGCGATCGCCGTCCTGCTCGCCTGGCCCCGCCGCAGCCCCGCCGAAACGCGCGACGACCCCTTCGAAACCCTGTCCGTATCGGGAGATAAAGCATGAAGCCTGCCCTGACCCTCGCCCTAGCCGCGCTGATCGCCGCCCCGGCTGCGGCGCAGACCGCGCCCGCGCCCGAGCGCAATATCCTCACCTGGCCGATGCCCGAGACCGTCAGCCCCGAGGGCCGCGCGATGGCCGCGGCGATGCTCGCGCAGCCGATGCCGAACCCGATGCCCTCGGTCGAAGTCCAGCGCCAGCTGATCGGCGGCATGCAGGAAGCGATGGGGGCGCAGCTGCAACAGCGCCACGGCGTCCGCGTCGAGGCCTCGACCATCGCCGGCGTGCCCGTGCGCATTATCTACCCCAAGGGTGTGACCACCCTCGGCAAGGGGCCCGTGCTGCTCAACCTCCACGGCGGCGGCTTCCGCGTCGATTCGGGCTCGCTGACCGAGACGATCCCGATCGCCGCGCTGACCGGTGTGCCCGTCGTCGCGGTGCTCTATCGCCTCGCCCCCGAACATCCCTATCCGGCCGCGCTCGACGACGCGCTCGCCGTCTACCAGGCGCTGGAGAAGGATCGCCCCGCCTCGCAGATCGCGGTCTACGGCACCTCGGCCGGCGCGGTGCTCAGCGGCGAACTCGTCGCCAAGCTCACGAGCCTCGAGAAACCCATGCCCGCCGCGCTCGGCTTCTTCTCGGGCAGCGCCGATTTGAGCCAAAGCGGCGATTCCGAATCCTGGATGCCCTCGCCCACCGGCGAAAAGACCCTCGCCGAAACCGTCGCGCCCTATGTCGGCAAGACCGCCCCCACCGACCCGATCCTCTCGCCGCTCCACGGCAATCTCGCGAACTTCCCGCCGACCCTGCTCGTCAGCAGCACGCGCGACGCCTTGCTCAGCGGCACGTCGATCTTCGGCCGCGCGCTCGTCGAACAGGGCGTCGATGCGCGGCTCGTCGTCTTCGACGGCCTGCCGCACGCCTTCTGGGCCTATATGGACATCCCCGAGAGCGGCGAGGCCAACATGCTGATGGCGAAGTTCCTCAAGGACCGGCTCGACACCGGCGATTGATCCCGCCCGCTCTTGGCAGCGTCGCCAAATGCTGCTTTGGCGGCGGCAACGAAACGGCACGGGAGCAGGCGATGAGTGCATGGGACGCATGGATCGGGCGCAGCATCGAACAGCGCGACCTGCTCACCCCCGCGGCGCTCGCACGCTTCCGCGCGACGATCGACAGCGACGCGGCGGGCGACGCCGCGGCACAGGCGATCCACTGGTGCCTCTGCCTCCCCGACGCGCCGACAAGGGCGCTCGGCCCCGACGGCCATCCGCTGCGCCAGGACGACCCCGGCAGCTTCATGCCGCCGATCCCGCTGCCGCGCCGCATGTGGGCCGCGAGCGACATCCGCTTCCTCGCGCCGATCGCGGCGGGCGCCGCCATCGCACGCACTTCGACCGTCGCCGCGATCAAGGAAAAGACCGGCGGCACCGGCCAGCTCGTCTTCGTCGAGGTCGAGCATCAGACGCGCGCCGACGACGTCGTCGCGGTGCAGGAACGCCAGACCATCGTCTTCCGTGCGCCCGCCGAGAGCCCCGCGCCCCAGCCCAACCCGGCGCCGACCGGCGAGCCCGACCTCTCGGACTGGACCTGGCGCCGCGACGTGCTGCCGACCGAGGCGATGCTGCTGCGCTATTCGGCGCTGACCTTCAACAGCCACCGCATCCATTACGACCTGCCCTATGCGCGGGACGAGGAGGGCTACCCTGGCCTCGTCGTCCACGGCCCGCTGACCGCGACCCTGCTGCTCGACCTCGCGCAGCGCGAACTCGGCGCGAACGCGCTCACCGCCTTCACGATGCGCGCGTTGGCCCCCGCCTTCGTCGGCGAGCCGATCCACCTCGTCGGGCGCCGAAAGGACGACGGCTGGGAGATGGCCGCCATCGGCCCCGACGGGCGAACCATCATGGCAGCGGAGGCAAAGGCATGAACGAACTGGTCCTGCGTGCGGACGAAGGTGGCATCGCGACGCTGACGCTCAACCGCCCCGACAAGCGCAACGCGCTCAACCTCGCGCTCTGGGCCGAGCTCGACGCGCACGCCGACGCCATCGCCGCGGCGGGCGAGGCGATCGGCGTCGTCGTGCTGCGCGCGGGCGGCCCCGCCTTCTGCGCGGGCAACGACCTCAAGGAACGCGGGCTCGAAGCCCCGCGCAAACATTATCAGGGCTCGATCGTCACCAAGCTCGCCGAGCTGCCGCAGCCTTTGATCGTCGCGGTGCAGGGCGGCTGCTTCACCGGCGGGCTCGAACTCGCGCTCGCGGGCGACATCATCGTCGCGGGCGAAAGCGCGCATTTCGCCGACACCCACGGCCAGTTCGGGCTGGTGCCGATCTGGGGTATGAGCCAGCGCCTGCCCCGCCGCGTCGGCGAAGCGAAAGCCCGCGAGATGAGCTTCACCGGGCTGCCGGTGAGCGGCGCCGAAGCGGCGCGGATCGGCCTCGCCAATCATTGCGTGGCGGATAGCGAGCTGGAGGCGGCGGTGCGGAAGCTGGCCGAAGCCATCGCCGCGCAATCGCGGCACAGCGTGTTCGCGTACAAACGGCTCTACCGCGAACAGGCCGACCTGCCGCTCGCCGCCGGGCTGGCGCACGAGGTATTCGCCAGCGCCGGCGTGGCGCCGGACTTTGCCGAGCGGGTGGCGCGGGGGTTTTAGGAATAATCCTCCCTGCGGCGAAGCCGTGGGGAGGGGGACCGCCGAAGGCGGTGGAGGGGTCGAGGCCACAAGCGTCGGCCCAAAAGGCCACCGCCCCTCCACCACCCTTCGGGTGGTCCCCCTCCCCATCGCTTCGCGACAGGGAGGATTAATTACCCGATCGCCTTCCCCTCCGCGACGCTCGCCCACTGCTTCCCGTCATGCCCGAACAAAATCTGCACCCCAGCCGCGCGCTGGCGCTGCAAAAATTCCATCGTCCTGAGCCCCGCCTCGCGGTCCACCACCGCCTTCTGCAGCACCATCAGCTCGAGATTGCGCTCGGTATAACAGCAGTCCGCCGCCAGCAGCATTTCGCGCCCGCTCGGCAGCTTGACGATCACGCTCTGGTGCCCAGGCGTATGCCCATAGGTCGGCACGATCCGAACGCTGCCGTCGCCGAACAGGTCGAGCTCGCCGTCGATCGCCTTCACCGGCTGGCCGGTCGCATAGTCGACCGCCTCATAGAGCCCGGCCTCCTCGCTCGCCTGCGCCGCCGCCAGCTCGCGCGACTGCACGATCACGCAAGCATTGGGCAGGCTCGCATTCCCCCCGCAATGGTCGATATGGAGGTGCGAATTGATCACCCAGTCGATGCTGGCGGGATCGACGTCGATGCTCTTCAGCCGCGCCGCGATCTCCTGTCCCTCGAAAAATTGCAGCCCGAACTTGTTCGGCGGCAGCGCGGTTTCGAGCGTGCGGCGATAGCGCACCCCCATGCCCGTATCGAACAAAGCGCGGCCCTTCGGATGGTCGATCAGATAGGAAGGCACCGGGCCCTTCAGATAATCGCCCTCCTCGCCCTCGATGAAATAGCCCGGGCGGCACTGGAACCAGCCCGTGTTGAAGGCATAGAGGCGCAGCATATCGGTCACCTTTCGCGATATTCCGGCGCGCGCTTGCCGAGGAAAGCGGCGAGCGCTTCCTGATGATCCTCGGTCGCCGAGAGGATCACCTGCTGCCGGTCCTCGATCGCCATCGCCGCGTCGAGGCTCTGCGCGTCGATGTTGAGGTTCAGCGCCTGCTTCGACAGCCGCAGCCCCCAGGGCGCGGTCGCCAGCATCTCGTCGGCGAGCGCCAAGCCGCGATCCAGCAACGCCTCCTCCGCGACGATCTCGCTGATCAGCCCTGCGCTGAGGGCCCGCTCGGCGTCGATGAAACGCCCGGTCAGGATCATCTCCGACGCGAGGCTCGCGCCGACCAGCCGCGGCAGGAAATAGCTCGACGCCATGTCGCAGCCGCCGAGCCCGATGCGGATATAGGCGGCGTTGCAGCGAAAGCCCGGCGTCCCGTAGCGCACGTCGGAGGCGAGCAGCAGCGACAGTCCGCCGCCCGCCGCGGCGCCATGGCCCAGCGCGATGATCGGCTGCGGACAGGCGCGCATCTTGCGATAGATATTGCCGATGCTCGTCTGGGTGCGCAGCGTCCGCAGCACCGCGGTCTCGTCGCTCGACCGGTCCTCCTGGATGTCGAGCCCGGCGCAGAAACCCCGCCCCGCGCCGCGCAGGATCACGACGCGCACATCCTTGCGATCGGCCAGCCCGCCGAAATAGGCGTTGAGTTCGTCGACCAGCCCCTCGCTCAGCGCATTCAGCCGCTCGGGCCGGTTGAGCGTCGCGATCTCGACCGCACCCCGCGTCTCGACCAGCAGCTCGCCGCTCACAGCGTCTGCCCGTCGTCGATCGTGAACACGCTGCCGGTGATCCCCTGCGCGGCGTCCGAGCAGAGCAAAAGCAGCGGCGCGTGCAGATCGCTCGGCGGGCGCATCCGCTGGCGCGGGAAGCTCTTGACCATCGCGCCGCCGACGTCGCTTTCGAACAGCACCGCGGTCATCTCCGATTCGAAATAGCCCGGCTGGATCACATTGACGCTGATCCCGCGCCGCGCCCATTCGCGCGCCAGCGCCTTGCCCAGGTGGCGCACCGCCGCCTTGGTCGCGCCATAGACCGAGGTCGCGGGGAAGACCTTGTCGGCGGTGATCGACCCGATCAGCACGATGCGCCCATGCTGCTTCTCGCGCGCGCCATCCTTGTCGAGCCGCTTGGCGCCCTCGGTCGCGGTCAGGAAGACGCCGCGGACATTGGCCGCGTGGAGGAAATCGACCTCGTCGACGCTGAGCCCTAGCGCCATCTTCTCGGTCGCGACCCCGGCGTTGGCGACGATCGTGTCGACGGTGCCGAAGGCGGCCTCGGCGGCGTCATACGCCGCTTTCGTGGAGGCCTCGTCGGTGACGTCCATGCTCACCGCGATCGCCTGCCCGCCCGCGGCCTCGATCTCCGCCACTTGCTCGGCCAGCTTGTCGGCGCGGCGCGCCGCGAGCACGACCTTCGCCCCCGCCGCCGCGAGCGCCTTGGCGAAGCCTGCGCCGAGCCCCGACGAGGCCCCGGTGACGAGCGCGACGCGCCCCGTCAGATCGAACCTGGGTTGCTCCGCCATCGTCTCTCCCTTTCCTGTACGTCGCGCCTGCCTTGGCGGCGATTGACGTTTACGTCAACCTGTCAAGCCGCGCACGGGGGCCAGATCGTCGAAGGAGAACAAAAGGGGGTTGACGCTGCGATTTTGTTCTTCTAATGTTCCACTCGTGCACACACAACCTCATCCCCCGTCGCGGCTGCCGAGCGCGGCGGACGGGGGATAAAGGGTTGGCTCCCGATATTCTTGCAGACGAGCCTGTCCGGTTTCGGGCGGTTGCTGCCGCTAAGATCCTCCCCACGCGCAGCGATGGGGAGGTGGCAGCCCGCAGGGCTGACGGAGGGGTTGGCAACGTCAAAGGTCAGCGCTGCGCCGCAACCCCTCCACCACCGCTTCGCGGCGGTCCCCCTCCCCATCGCTTCGCGTGGGGAGGATCTTTGGGGCAGCTCCCCACCCCAAAGCCGCCGCCGCATGCCTCGGGTTTGCAAAATGGGCCGCCCCCTCCCCGAACATTGATCGTCAGCCGAAACGACGCCAAGATGCCGGCGGCTTTGGCAGCAAGGGGGTGCATCATGACGGCATCGCACGGGCTTTCGCAGGACCGGACCTGAACCATGCACGCGGTCGAAGCCTTCGAACTCGTCCTCGCGCTGCTCGCGCTCGTCATCGCGCTCCACTGGCTCGCGATGAAGCTGCGCTGGCCGCCCGCGACCGCGCTGCTCGTCGGCGGCGGCGGGCTCGCCTTCATCCCCGGCCTCCCCTCGATCACGCTCGACCCCGAGCTCGCATTGGTGCTCTTCCTGCCGCCGCTGCTGATGGACGGCGCCTATTATACCGCACTCGGGCGCTTCCGCCGCCACCTGCCCGGCATCCTCTCGCTCGCGGTCGGCGCGGTCGTGTTCACCACGCTCGTCGTCGGCGTGGTCGCGCATATGATCCTGCCCTCCTTGCCCTGGGCCGCGTGCTTCGCGCTCGGCGCGATCGTCTCGCCCCCCGACGCGGTGTCGGCGCGCGCGGTGCTGAAGGGCGTGCACCTCCCCCGCCGGCTCGAGGCGCTGCTCGAGGGCGAGAGCCTGCTCAACGACGCCACCGGCCTCATCCTCTTCCGCTTCGCCGTCGCCGCGACCCTCAGCGGCGTGTTCCACACCGGCGAGGCGGTGCAGAGCTTCGCCTTCGTCGCGATCGGCGGCGTCGTCGTCGGCGCGGTGGTCGCCAAGGCGTGGATCTTCGCCGCCAAGCGGCTGAACGACCGCATGCTCGTCATGCTCGTCACCATCCTGCTGTGCTGGGCCGCCTATATCGCGGGCGAGGCGGTGCATGTGTCGGGCGTCATCGCCACCGTCACCGCGGGGCTCGCGATGGGCTGGTACCAGCACGAGATCCTGCCCGCCGAGGTGCGCCTGCGCGCCAATTCGGCGTGGTTCATCCTCGTCTTCGTGCTCGAGGCCTTGGTCTTCATCCTCATCGGCTTTTCGCTCCGCGACGCGATCGAGCGGATCGGCGGGATCGCGGCGATCCCGACATCGTGGGTCGTGATGATGGCCGCGGTCGTGCTCACCGTCACCGTCGCGCGCTTCGTCTGGGTCTTCGCGTCGGAGGCGGTGCTCGAAATCGCGGGCAAGCTCGGCCTCGAACGCGCCCGCCCGCTCGGCTGGCGGCAGGCGACCGTCCTGAGCTGGGCGGGCATGCGCGGCGTCGTCACGCTGGCGGTGCCGCTGACCCTGCCCACCGAAATGCCCGGGCGCGACCTGATGCTGATCTGCGCCTTCGCGGTGATCTTCGTGACCGTCGTCGTGCAGGGGTCGAGCCTCGGCCTCCTGATCCGCAAGGTCCGGCCCGTCGACGCCGACCCGCCCGCCAGGATGGCGCTGCCCGCCGCCGAAGGCGCGATGGCGCGCGCCCGCTCGGAGGTCGTCGAGCGCCTCGCCTATGACGAGGAGGGCACGCTGATCCACCCGATGATGCTCGAGGAGCATAGGAAGCGCATGCGCTTCATGGAGCGCTACACCGCCGAGCCCGTCGCCGCGATGGATGGCCTCCGCTCGCATTTCGACGTGCTGCTGCAGGCGATCGCCGCCAGCCGCGCCGAGCTCATCCGCCTCCACCGCGCCGGGCTGATCGAGGACGCGGTGCTCCACGAACTCGAACGCGACCTCGACATCGAGGAAATGGCGATGATGTTCCAGCGCGGCAGCGAATAGCCGCCCCCGCCCCGATCACGCCTTGACGAACAGCCGGTCGGCCAGCCGCCGCACCACCAGCGCCATCGCGAGCGGCAGCGGCACGATCGCCAGCCCCGCGACGAGCAGGACATAGGCGATCAGCCACTGCGTCGACAGCGGCGGGCGCCAGGCGTCGGCGGCGGCGTCCTGCGCCAGCAGGATGAACAGCCCCGCCGCGACCGCCAGCGCCACCGGCCGATCGGGCAAGGCCCCGAGCGCGATCCACAGCAGCCCCGCCGCCGCGACGAGCAGCACGCCGCGCGCACCGGTCAGCACCCAGCGCGGCGCCGCCTCCCAGGTCTCGACCAGCCGCGGCCGCACCCAGTGCGCCGCCAGCATCGCGAGCACCGCGGGCACCACCGCCTGCCGCCAGTCCATCCGCCCCGCCGGCGCCTCGGTCAGCGCAAAGGTCGCGAGCAGCAGCGCCGCGATCAGCGGGTAACGCGCCGCGGCCAGCCCGCGCCAGAAGCCCCCGCGGGTGCCGGGCTCGGGCTCGGCGCCGCTTTCATGCGCCAGCAACAGCGCGCCGACGATCAGCCCCGCGGTGGTCCACGGCGTCGCCGGCGCCAGCAGCGCGATCGCCGGAATCGTCAGCAGCACGAAGAAAGCGGTGAGTTCGAGCGCGTCGAGCCGCGCCGAACCCGGCCTTCGCCACCGCCCCGCCGCGCGCTCGGCGAGCAGCCTTTCGAGCAGCAAAATCCCGCCCGCGGTGCCGGCCCACCAGCCCCATAACATCGGATCGGCGAGCGGCGCCTGCCGCGCGCGCCCCGCCATCGCCAGCGCGACGAGAAGGCCGGTGATCAGCGCGCCCCACGGGATGCGGATGTCGCGCGCTTCCTCCCACGCCTCGACGATATCGGGATCG
Source organism: Sphingopyxis sp. HIX (assembly GCF_001468285.1). Classification (GTDB taxonomy): domain Bacteria; phylum Pseudomonadota; class Alphaproteobacteria; order Sphingomonadales; family Sphingomonadaceae; genus Sphingopyxis. The sequence goes on from NZ_LNSB01000006.1 coordinate 116,740, forward strand.
AAGCGATAGGCGCCCTCGGGATAGAGCTGGCGCATCGCATCGAGGAATTCGCGCACGCGCCGCTTGCGCCGCCAGTCGCGCGCCCAATTGCCCGTCGGCGGCGTCTTCAGGTCCTCGATCAGCGTCTTCTTATAGCCGGTGCTGCCGCTCTCGATCCGCTGGAACCAGTTCTCGGCGGCGGCGCGGCGCCCGGCCTCGCTGATCGGCCAACCGGTACCCACCTGCTGCGCCCGCCGCGCCCAGCCATAATGCCAGCTCGCCAGCCGCAGCAGATAGGCCGCAGCGGCGCCGTGGTTCAGCGCGATATGCGCGAGGCGTTGCTCGACATCCTCGGCGGCATCGACCGTCTCGAGCGCGGGTTCGGCCCACAGCGCGCGCACCGCGCGGTCGATCGCGCGCTCGCGCCCCGCGTCGGCCGAGCGCAGCGCCGCCTCGAGATCGGCGAAATGCGCCGCGACGCGGTCGCGCCCCTGCCGCCAGGGGTTCGCGCGCTCGGGCAGCGGGACGACCGGCGCGGTGAAGGCGGCGCCCCCTATCTCGCCGAGCGCCCATAAGTCGGCGTCCATCGGCCCGCTGACCGCGGCCTCCGTTTCCGCGGCCCCGTCGGCCTCGTCGGCCTCCTTGTCCCGGTCGTCCTCGTCGTCCCAATCCTCGGCCGCGTCGGCCCCGATCCAGCGCGCCTCGCGCTGCGCCTGCTCGAACTGCTGCCGCAGCGCGATGAACTTCGCGGCCTCGGCCTCGACGTCGATTTCCTTCAATTTCTTCGCATAGGCGCGCTTGATCGCGCGCTCGTCGCCGGTGGGATCGATGCCGAGGCTGCTCCACGGCGGCCGGCGGCGGCTCACAGGAACTGCTCGCCGTCCATGCCGTCGATCGCCTTGTCGAGCTCGGTGCGCGCCGTCTCGATCGCGCGCGGGTCCTGCCCCGCCAGCACGCTTTCGAACTGCGCGATCCATTCGCCGACGACCTGCCGCTCATAGCCCAGCCGGTTCTCGAACAGCTGGTTCGCGCGCGCCAGGGTCGCCGCATTCGCCGCCTCGTCGCGCGGATGGATCTTCAGCGCCTCCAGCGCCTTGCGCCGTTTCGCGAAATCGGCGTCGCTCTCGCGGTCCTCCTCGTCGCGGATCACCAGCTGGCGCCGCATGCCCGTGCCCGGCACCTCGACGTCGACCTCGAGCAGCCCCGACACGTCATAGGTGAAGCGCACGTCGATGCCGATATGCCCGCGGTGACCCTGCGGCAGCGGCACCTCGAGCTGCCCCAGCTTGACGTTCTGCGCGACGAAGCGCGATTCGCCCTGGTAGATGCCGAAGGTCACGCTCTGCTGCGCGGCGTCGAGCGGCGAATAGACCTCGCTGCGGCTCGCCGGGATCACCGTGTTGCGCTCGATGATCGGCGAGAAGAGCCCGGTTGTGATCTTGCCGGTCGCGTCGCGGTGCCCGGTATCGACCCCCAGGGTGAAGGGGCAGACGTCGGTCAGGCGGATCTCCTTCAGCGCCGCGTCGCGGCTCTTCAGCCCCGCCTGCACCGCCGCGCCCAAGGCAATCGCATGGTCGGGGTTGATCGTCGCGTTGGGAAAGCGCCCGAACATCCGCGTCACCGCGCGGCGCACCAGCGGCATGCGCGTCGCGCCGCCGACCATCACGATCTCCGACAGGCCCTCGGCGCGGACGTTGCCGTCGCGCAGCGCGCGCAGCACCGGGTCGCGCAGCCGGTCGATCAGCGGCTGCGCGCGCGCCTCGAAATCCTCGCCCGTCACCTCGCATTCATGCGCTTCGCCCTTCCACACGATCTGGAACGGCGCGCGGTCGCTCTCGCTCAGCGCGCGGCGCGTACGTTCGGCGGCGGCGCGCAGCACCTCGTCGAGCATCGCCGCCTCGCCCGATTTCGCCTTGAGCGCGTCACCCAGCGCATCCTTCGCCAGCGCGACGATCGCCGCGTTGAAATCCTCGCCGCCCAGCCGGTTGTCGCCCGCCGAGGCGCGCACCTCGATCACCCCGTCGAAAATCTCGACCAGCGACACGTCGAAGGTCCCGCCGCCGAGGTCGAACACGAGAAACGGCCGCTCCTCTTCCAGCTCGTGGATGCCATAGGCCAGCGCCGCCGCGGTCGGTTCGTTGATCAGCCGCTCGACATTGAGCCCCGCGAGCTCGCCCGCGCGCCGCGTCGCCTTGCGCTGGCGGTCGTTGAAATAGGCGGGCACGGTGACGATCGCGCCGGTCACCGCCTCGCCGAGGAACGCCTCGGCATCGGCCTTGAGCGACCGGAGCACCATCGCCGACAATTCCTCGGGGCGGTAACGCCGCTTGCCGAGCTTCGCCTCCTCGATCGTCCCCATCCGCCGCTTGAAGATCGTCGCGGTCGCCTCGGGGTGCGTCGCCTGCCGTTCGCGCGCCGCGAGCCCGACGAGCAAGGCGCCGTCGTCGCCGACGCTGACCGCCGAGGGGGTGAGCAGGTCGCCGAGCGCGTTGGGGATCAGCACCGGCGCGCCGTCCTGCCACACCGCCACCGCGCTGTTCGTCGTCCCCAGATCGATCCCCACCAGCATAAGTCTTTGTCCCCCAAGGCGCCCCTGCGCCGACCCCCGGTTAGAGGGCACCGCGGCGATTGGAAAGCGGCGCCACCACATCTTGTGCCGGCCCGAAAAATTTTTGTGCCGCGCCGCAGCCGCACCTCCCCAAGCGCAGCCCGCGGAAAGCCGTCACTTCGCCCTGTGAAGCGTGCCCGGATAGCGACGAAACGAATCGGAATAGCGACGAGTTGAGTCCTCAATCTGTCATTTACCGTCTTGCGTCTCTCCGCCGACGTGGCACTATGGATGGTGGGTAGACCGAGGGGGCACCCCAATAAATTGTATCTGGCCGAAAGTGGCGGATTTCCGCCGCCCATCCCATATGGGCGGAGGAAAGAGGCTGTTGCGCCCAAAAAACAGTGCCCCTGGACGTCGATAAAATGCTAAGACTGGGGCTTCGCCCCGAGTCGAACAAGACAGGAACAAGGCGCGCTGCAGGCGCGCCGAATCGGGGGCGAATTGGATGGATTTTCGAGAGACCGACCGGGTGGAGACGAGCGACGTGGCGACGATGGAATTGGCGAAGAACGAGACCCCGGTGGCGCCGGAATCGGTTGGCGAATCGAAGGATGATTCGGCGCCCGCGGCGAAGCTCAACGACGTGGGCGAGCCCAAGGTGCACGCGCGTCGCTTCGCGATCGAGACCGTGCGTGACCGCGACGCGCTCCTGACCGACTTCGGCAAGGAAACGCTCGAGGACCGCTACCTGCTGCCCGGCGAATCCTATCAGGACCTCTTCGCGCGCGTCGCCGACGCCTATGCCGACGACCAGGACCACGCGCAGCGCCTCTACGACTATATCTCGAAGCTGTGGTTCATGCCCGCCACCCCCGTGCTCTCGAACGGCGGCACCGGCCGCGGCCTGCCGATCAGCTGCTATCTGAACTCGGTCGACGACAGCCTCGAGGGCATCGTCGGCACCTGGAACGAGAATGTCTGGCTCGCCTCGCGCGGCGGCGGCATCGGCACCTATTGGGGCGCGGTGCGCGGCATCGGCGAACCCGTCGGCCTCAACGGCAAGACCAGCGGCATCATTCCCTTCGTCCGCGTGATGGACAGCCTCACCCTCGCGATCAGCCAGGGCAGCCTCCGCCGCGGCTCGGCCGCCTGCTATCTCGACATCTCGCACCCCGAGATCGAGGAATTCCTCGAGGTCCGCAAACCCTCGGGCGACTTCAACCGCAAGGCATTGAACCTCCACCACGGCGTGCTGATCACCGACGAGTTCATGGAGGCCGTCCGCGACGGCGCCGAATTCAACCTCCGCTCGCCCAAGGACAACAGCGTCCGCGGCAGCGTCGACGCGCGCGGCCTGTTCCAGAAGCTCGTCGAGACGCGCCTCGCGACCGGCGAGCCCTACATCATCTTCATCGACCAGGTGAACCGCATGATGCCCAAGCATCATCGCGACCTCGGGCTCAAGGTCACCACCTCGAACCTCTGCTCGGAAATCACGCTGCCGACCGGCCGCGACCATCTCGGCAACGATCGCACCGCGGTCTGCTGCCTCTCGAGCCTCAACCTCGAAACCTGGGACGAGTGGAACGGCGACAAGCGCTTCATCGAAGACGTGATGCGCATGCTCGACAACGTCCTCCAGGACTATATCGACCGCGCCCCGCCCGAAATGGCGCGCGCCAAATATAGCGCGTCGCGCGAACGCTCGGTCGGCCTCGGCGTCATGGGTTTCCACAGCTTCCTCCAGGCGCGCGGCCTGCCGTTCGAGGGCGCGATGGCGAAATCGTCGAACCTCCGCGTCTTCAAGCATATCCGCGCGCAGGTCGACGCCGCCTCGATGCTGCTCGCCAACGAGCGCGGCCCCTGCCCCGACGCCGCCGACCAGGGCGTGATGGAGCGCTTCAGCTGCAAGATGGCGATCGCGCCGACCGCGTCGATCAGCATCATCTGCGGCGGCACCAGCGCGTGCATCGAGCCGATCCCCGCGAACATCTACACGCACAAGACGCTCTCGGGCAGCTTCTCGATCCGCAACCCGCACCTCGAGGCTTTGCTCGTCGACAAGGCGAAGAACAGCGACGCGATCTGGAACTCGATCCTCGAGCGCGGCGGCAGCGTCCAGCACCTCGACTTCCTGAGCCAGGACGAGAAGGACTGTTTCAAGACCAGCTTCGAGATCGACCAGCGCTGGCTGCTCGAACTCGCCGCCGACCGCACGCCCTATATCGACCAGGCCGCTTCGCTGAACCTGTTCATCCCGGCGGACGTCGAGAAATGGGACCTGCTCATGCTCCACTACCGCGCGTGGGAACTCGGCATCAAGTCGCTCTATTATCTCCGCTCGAAATCGGTGCAGCGCGCCGGCTTCGCGGGCGGGGTCGAGGCCGACAACACCGCCGAGGCGCCGAAGTTCGAGCTGCAGACCACCGACTACGACGAGTGTCTGGCCTGCCAATAAATGCTTCGATCAAAGTGGTACTTTGATCGAGTTGGAGAAAGACGATGGGTATATTCGGTAATAGATATCCTAATGGCATTGGCGGGATTGGTTCGGGAGCGCATCAGTATAGCGCGGCCGCAAACGCCATTAAGCAAGCTCTGGACCGGCGGAATGAACACAGCTCTGCTCGCATGGCCTCCCTTGCTTCGCGCGCTATGCAAGCGCCGGAGACACTAACTCTCGCAGAAATCAGGTCGCTAGGCGCCTGCGTGCTAACGCAGGCTCCCGACCGCGGCTAACTTGTTCCCCGGCGAAAGCCGGGGTCCAGAGCGGCCTTACGCCAAACCCGACTGGACCCCGGCTTTCGCCGGGGAACAAGATTGAGATCGAATCCAAGGAAGTCCACCCATGTCCCTTCTCGAAGCCCGCAAGACCTACAAGCCCTTCGAATATCCCTGGGCGTTCGATTTCTGGAAACGCCAGCAGCAGATCCACTGGGTGCCCGAGGAAGTGCCGCTGGGCGAGGATTGCCGCGACTGGGCGCAGAAGATCTCGGACCACGAGCGCAACCTGCTCACCCAGATCTTCCGCTTCTTCACCCAGGCCGATATCGAGGTGCAGGATTGCTACCACGAAAAATACGGCCGCGTGTTCAAGCCGACCGAGATCAAGATGATGCTGACCGCGTTCAGCAACATGGAAACCGTGCATATCGCGGCGTACAGCCACCTGCTCGACACCATCGGCATGCCCGAGAGCGAATATGGCATGTTCCTCGAATATGACGAGATGCGCGCCAAGCACGACTATATGGGCACTTTCGGGGTCGAGAGCGACGAGGATATCGCGCGCACCCTCGCGATGTTCGGCGGCTTCACCGAAGGGCTTCAGCTCTTCGCCAGCTTCGCGATGCTGATGAACTTCCCGCGCTTCAACAAGATGAAGGGCATGGGCCAGATCGTCAGCTGGTCGATCCGCGACGAGAGCCTGCACTGCGAGGGCATCATCAAGCTGTTCCACACCTTCGTGAAGGAACGCGGCTGCCTGACCAAGGCGGTGAAGGAAGACATCATCGACACCTGCCAGAAGACCGTGCGGCTCGAGGATGCGTTCATCGACCTCGCGTTCGAACAGGGCCCCGTCCCCGGCATGACGCCCAAGGAGATCAAGCGCTACATCCGCTACATCGCCGACTGGCGCCTGGGCCAGCTCGGTTTCCAGCCGATCTACATGATCGACGAGCACCCCCTCCCCTGGCTCGCCCCGCTCCTCAACGGCGTCGAGCACGCCAACTTCTTCGAAACCCGCGCGACCGAATACAGCAAGGGCGCAACCCGCGGCGACTGGAACACCGTGTGGTCCAGCTTCGACAACCGCAAGAAGGCCAAGGCCAACGACGACGGCGCCGCGGCCGAAACCGACCCCGACGGCGAAGACATGTTCGCCAAGGCGGGGATCGCCGCCGAATAAGCGACCCCCAAACCCCTCCCGCTCGCGGGAGGGGCAGCAAGACTTGGGAGCTTGCTCCCTAGTCGCCGCGGGGAGGGCAAGCGCTGCCGCGCCGAAAGCAGACGCCGCGAAACATCGCGCCGGCAAAACTCAACACCCCCCGTCATCCCCGCGAATGCGGGGATCCAGCTTTTTCCTTCTTCGCGCCTTTGCGCCTTTGCGTGAGATTTTTCTGGTTTCACGCAAAGGCGCGAAGGCACGAAGATAAGGACAAGAGAAGAAAGCTGGATCCCCGCCTCCGCGGGGATGACGAACGGTGGAAACCTTATCTCGCCCTGGGTCCCTCACCCCCACCCATCCCCCTTCACCCCGCGGCCGATCTCGACTATCCTACCCGGCATGACCGACAAGAAACCCAAGCTCAAACTGCTGGTCCTCAGCCAGCCCCAGCGCGCGTGCCTCGAAGGCATTTCGAACCGCCGCCCCCAGCTCCCCGGCGATGCCGTCCGCGAAGAACTCGCCGCCCTCGGCCTCGTCACGCAGCAAGGCACGAAATGGACCCTGACCCCGACGGGCAAGAAGGTCCTCGCGGCGGGGTCGAACCGGAGGAATGCCGGGGGGTTTTCGGTCTGAAGGACCGTGCAACCGCTAATTTTTCTGATCTAAATGATCGACAAATTTAGAATTCGATTAGTGAAGGCTGCACTGCTTACACCAAACATCTTCGCAAATTTCTGAACCAAGGCATCGTCTTCGAGATCCAAACTAGCAGGACACACTTTTCTCACGAAATGCTCTGGCATTAGCACACTGGCGGCAAACGCATTTGCCGAAATCTCGATATCGTCAAAACCTCCTGACGATATATTGTCTCTTCGGAGAACACCCTTGTCCACATGCACGGAGTTCTTTAACATTCTCTCGTGCATAATATGATGCCCGAGTTCATGGGCTATAGTAAATCTCTGCCTATTATTGTGGTGAAGTACATTAAAGACGATATTTTTCTGGCCATCTTTAATGAATGCCATACCTGATAAATCGTCTTCTAAGATCATCGCTTGCAGACGGCATCCCTCTGCCACAGCAATTTCCTTAATTGGCACTGGCAGCGTCAGACTGGGCCATCTGTCCATAACTTTTTGGGCGGCAGCCTCCCCTGATCGCCGCGCCTTCGAAATTTGCGCAAAAGTCATATCAAGAATTTTCAACGATCTGAGCGATCGTCGCAGCCTCATTGCGAGACACAGCCGACCCAGAAATGTTCACGGCCTTGGCCTTGCCTTTCAGATCGCCAGCCAGCGCGACGTTCAAAGGCAGAATATCTGATATCGTTTGTATCCTGAGCGCTTGGACGAGCCCGACTGCCTGATGCAACAGCACTCGCTGCCGCCCTGCCTCAATATTCGCGATTGATGCTCGGCTAAGGCCAACCAGCTTCGCCAACTCTTGCTGGCTAATTTTACGCGCCAACCTTTCGTCCGCCACACGCTTTCCGAACACGGAATAAAGATCTGCCTGTTCCACGGAATCTGGGAATAGAGCGGCAAGAGGGAGCATGTCAACCGGACCCATTAATGTTTGTATTGCAAACTTATGATTGCAATATTGACAATGAGACAAGGCGATATAGGATTGGGCTGTCTCGATTCGGGGCACAAATCGGAAAGGATTGAAGAATGAAGAATCCCGGAAGCAACAGCGGCCAAAACGGCGGCATCTATCAGGAGGTTGGCCCGCGGGGCGGACGGTACGAGAACTATTCGACCGTTCCGGATAACACCCGCCTCCCGCCGACCACCACGCCCGGACGCGGATGGGCGCAGGTTCGCCGCACGCCCGACAGCAAGCGCTAAGGAGTAAGAAAATGGCGTCTTACTATGTCAACATGAACGCTCAATCGAACGGCGATCACGAGGTCCACAAGTCCGACTGTACGTGGCTTCCCTATCCGGAGAACCGTATCTATTTGGGCGAATTCGTTTCCTGCTACGGGGCAGTCGATGCCGCGCGGCAGTATTATACTCAGGTGAACGGTTGCTACTATTGTTCGCCCAACTGCCACACCGGCTGATGCGGTCTATCCTGGTCTAGCGGGATAAGCCTTTGGATTCCCGCTAGATACATACTTCATCAGGTCTGGAGAATTACAGTGACAGGTACAACAACCCCTAATTAAATCGAGTCGTCACCCCAACCTAACACCCCACCAAATCCTATTTCGCACATCGCGTGCAAAAAACTTCTTTCCTAAATTATTTCGCTATGTTCCAAACTGGCAGATGAGCCACATAGCACCGATCCCCTCGCCCGATCCCGCCGCCGACACCGCGCTCGACGCGCATGGTCACGACCCCGCCGCCTATCACTGGGTGCCGGTGCTGAAGAAGCGCCGCAAGGACGGCTGGTCGCCCGACAAGCAGCGCGCCTTTATCGAGGCGCTGGCCGACTGCGGATCGGTCGCCACCGCGGCGCAACAGGTCGGCATGTCCGAATCCTCCGCCTATCGCCTGCGCCGCTCGCCCGGCGCCGAGGCGTTCGACCGCGCCTGGTCGGCGGCGATCGACGCGGCGTCGAAGAAATTGCTCGACGCCGCCTTCGAACGCGCGCTGGTCGGCTCCGACGAGCCGGTGTTCGACCGCGAGGGCCGCCGCGTCGGCCGCCGCCTGCGCCAGAGCGACCGCCTCCTCATGTTCCTGCTGCGCGCCTATGGCCCCGACCGTTTCCAGGGCGCCGCCGCGCGCCGCGCCGAGCCCGCCGCCACCGCCGTCCCGGTCGCCGAGGCGCTGGTCCATCTCCACCCCGCGCCGCCCGCCGCGCCCGAGGCGCTGATGGCCCCCGACGATCTCGCGGTCGCGCTCGAGGTCGCCGACCTCTGCGACGGCGAGCTGCCGCGCTGGTATCGCGACCCCGCGGACGAGCCCGACCCGGTGCCCGCGGCCCCGCCGGCCCCCTGGGACCGCGACGAGGCTGAACTTTCCTGAACTTTGGAGAAACAGTGGCCGTGCCACTGGGCTGAACTTCCCTGAACTTTGGCGCGCAACGGCACCGCCGCCCGCTAGTTCACCGTCACCCCGCCCGGCACCCCGCGCATGCCCGCCGCGGCGAATAGCACCCCGCCCCGGACCGCCTCGACCGAGCCTTCGAGCAGCGGCAGTTTCACCAGCTCGCGCGTCACTTCGCTGTCGTCGTCGACCACCAGCCGCAGCGTCTCCAGCCCCGCCCCGCTCCGCACCAGCACCACGTCGCGCACCAGCGCCAGCGGCCAGCGCGCGCTCCCGCCGCGATACAGCGTCGCGCCGTCGTGCCGCACATAGGCGTGGCGCCAGCGCCACAGCCGCCGGAACCACACCAGCCCCAGCAGCGCGAGGCCCATCAGCGCGGTCATCGCCGCGTCGCCGAAGACGATGCTCGCCGCCACCTCGCCCGCCGTGTCGCCGCGCGCCTGCTTCACGACCAGCGCGGCGAGCGCCAGCGCGCACAGCAATTGCCCCGCGACCAGCGGCTTCGCCTTCAGCCGCGCGATCACGACCACCGGCCGCGCGCGCCTCGCCTGTCCCATTGTCTCGTCCATCGCCGCCTAGATAGGCGCCCCCACCCCGCCGCGCCAGCACCGGCGCGCGCGCAGCGCGTCCGAAATTTTCGCGCAGGGGCGCAGAGGCCGCAGAGATGTGGCGCCATCCCCTCTGCGGTCTCTGCGCCTCTGCGCGAATCGAAAAATGAGCGCAGGCTTATCGACATCAACAACCGCGCCATGCGCCGGCGTCGATGAGATTTATTTCGCGCAAAGACGCAAAGGCACGAAGAAGCCGGCTCACGGCCGCCAGGCCGCCCGCTCATCGCCGCCGCCTATCGCCGAAACTTTGAAGGAGAAAGCCGCTTCGCGGCCGGCACGACCTCTTCTTGTCTTTGCGTCTTTGCGCGAAACAAAAATCCGGAGCGTTCGGCCGCAACAGAGCTCTCGGGGCAAGCCCGCCTCTCCGTCCCGGATGGCCCCACCCCGCTTGACTCCCCC
>NZ_LNSB01000007.1 GCF_001468285.1 Sphingopyxis sp. HIX
CCCGCACCCCCCACTCTCCTTCCCTCTTGCGCTCCCCCCGCAAATCGGCCACAACTTTACGTGAACGTAAAGGTAAAGCCGATAATCCCGCGAGAGGAGTTCTTCCCCATGACTGTCCCCAGCTACGAAATGATCAAGCTCGAGATCGCCGACCAAGTCGCGACGATCACGCTCAACCGCCCCGAACGGCTCAATTCGATGCCGCCCGCGATGGCCGACGAGATCCGCGACGCGCTCGACCATCTGCCCGTGCTCGGTGCGCGCGCGCTGCTGATCACCGGCGAGGGACGCGGTTTCTGTTCGGGCGCCGACCTCGGCGGCGACCGCGCCGCGTCGGCGGTCGGCGGCGGCGCGAACAGCCGCAAGGCGCTGCGCAACCATTATAACCCGATGCTGCTCGCGCTCGCGAACCTCGACATCCCCGTCGTCACCGCGGTCAACGGTCCGGCGGCGGGCGTCGGCTGCAGCTTCGGCCTGTCGGGCGACTTCACCTTCGTCGGCAAGTCGGCCTATTTCCTCCAGGCCTTCGTGAATATCGGCCTCGTTCCCGACGGCGGCTCGTCGTGGCTGCTGCCGCGGCTGATCGGCCTGCCGCGCGCGGCGCAGATGATGATGCTCGGCGAAAAGATCGGCGGCGAGCAAGCGGCCGAATGGGGCCTTGTCTATAAATGCGTCGACGATGCCGAACTGCTGGCCGAAGCGCGCGCGATGGCGGTGCGCCTCGCGAGCGGCCCGACGGTGTCGCTGGGCACGATGCGCAAGATCCTGCGCGCCGGCCTGTCGCAGAGCTTCGCCGAAACGCTCGACGCCGAGGCGATGGGCCAGTTCGTCGCGGGCAACAGCGAGGATGCGGTCGAGGGCGTGCTGGCCTTCCAGGAAAAGCGCAAGACGGCATTCAAGGGGAAGTAAGCTAACAACTTTAGCCGTCACCCCGGCGAAGGCCGGGGTCTCGACGCTTGTGCCATGAGCCCAAGGCGAGATCCCGGCCTTCGCCGGGATGACGTTTGTTTTTCAGTCGATCCCTTACTCCGCCGCTTCCTCGACCATCACCTTCTTGTAGATGCTCGTGCGCGGATAGGAGCAGAGTCGCATCACCATCGGCTCGAAGAACTCGAGCGGCTCGCTCTTATATTCGGGGTCGAACGCCGGCGCGTCATATTTCTCGCAGAATTCGGCGCATGCGGCGTAATGCGGGCTATCCTTGAACTGGTCGCGCATGTCGCGGTCGAGGCCGAGGTAGTGGAAGAAATAATGGCCCTGGAAGATGCCATGGTGCTGGACGATCCACAGATTTTCTTCCGACAGGAAAGGCTTCAGGATCGCCGCCGCGACATCGGGATGGTTGAACGCGCCCAGCGTGTCGCCGATGTCGTGGAGCAGCGCCATCACGACATATTCCTCGTCGCGGCCGTCGCGGTGCGCGCGCGTCGCGGTCTGCAGGCAATGTTCGAGGCGATCGACCGGAAAGCCGCCATAATCGCCGCCGAGCAATTTCAGATGGTCGAGGATGCGCTTGCCGTTCTGCGGCGCGAACTCCTTCTGCTCGCGCGCGATGATGTCCCAATCCTCCTGCGTCCCGTCGATCATCGAGCGGAAGGACGCGTGGTCGTGCGTCATATCGGTCATGGCAGCCTCTCCTATGGTTGAGGGCAGCCTAAATTATTCGTTCCAATTTGCAACGTTATAGCCGTGGAGTTCCTCGGGCGTCAGGCAGCGGCTGGCGCCGGACGCGGCCGAAGCGGCATCGCGATCGAGCGTGCCGGTCAGGAGCCTCCGCGAAACGCCCATGCGGATCAGATAGTTGGACACTTCGAGGCTTTGCCGCGCGATATCGGCGCTCTTCGCCGAACCCTGCGCCGGCTCGTAAAATTGTCCGAGATCGAACACCGCTGCCGGATCGACCGAACGGATCCGGCCGCTGAGGAACAGCAGCGCACAGGCATCGGTGCAATTCGCGCCCGCCGGGACATGCGCCTCGAAATTCCCCGCCGCGCGCAGGACCAGCCCCGCCGCCATTGCGCTGGCCCGGTCGTCGCCCGAGGCATTGAAACGGATCGTGGCAACATCCGGATGGGCGGCGAGCACAGCCTTGAGCCGCGCGGGCAGATCGCCTTCGATCCGTCCCTGGACGAGCAAAGTGTCGCCCTGCACCTCGATGCGCAGCGTCGCCGAATCCCAACCGGGCAACGTCGGCCGGCATGACGCCACCGGATCGGCCTGCGCCGCGCCCGCCAGCAAAGCGCCGATCAGGCATGCGGCAAACGCGCGCGCGCTATTCAACGGCGTAGGTCACGCCATATTTCAGCGCCTCGTCGAGCGTCAGGCAGCGCCGGGTCGACTTGTCCTCTTCGGTGGCGACGGCCTGTTGGCGATACATGATGTCGGTCAGCAATTTGCGCGACACGCCCATGCGGATCAGGAAATCATTATCCTCGCTGGCGAGCAGCGCCGAATCCTGTTCGATACTGCCGATCAGTTCCTTGGTCGCATCGGTGCCCATCGCGACGCTCATGTCGATCGCCGAACGGTCACCCGTACGAGTGAACATATGGACCATGAATACGCCGCCGGGATCGATCATGCGCGGCTGGCCGCCCATGAACACGAAATTGCACGCACTGAAACAGGTCCAGCCGCTGGGGATGCGAGTGCCGAGACCCAGGTTCGACCGGATGATGCGCCCCGCCGCATTGCCCGCGCGCGCGTCGCCGCCGGGCGAGCGCAGCCAGATTTCGGCGACATCGGGATTCGCCTTGAGCGCCGCGGCGAGCCGCTCGGGCAACCCCGCGTCGACGCGCCCCTCGGCCAGCATCACCTTCATGTCGCCGCGCTTCTCGACCTTCAGCGTCATCGTCTTGTTGGCCGACCAGTCGGGGTTGAGCGGGCAGCTCGGGTTCGCCGGGTCCATGCCGGTCGCGCCGGTAAGGCTCGCCAGGGCGACCGCGGCCAACGCGAGGCGGGGCAGTTCACGCCGCAAGGACATAACGCGTATCGCCCGGGCCCTTGCACATGCGCTTGGTGACCTGCGTTTCTTCACCGTCGACGATGATGAAGTCGTTGACGTTCATGCACTTGCGGCCACCCTGCTCGGTGTTGATCGACGCCACCGTCGATGTCCCGCTGACATTCTCGCGCGTCGTGCTGGTCCAGCTGGCTGTCGCGCCGACTTCTTCACCGCGCGTCACCTCCTCGGTCGCCGCGGCAGCCTGCAATTGCTCGCCGGGATCGAGGCGGCAGGCGATCGCGTCGGTCAGCGTGCCTGCGACCTCGGCGCTGGGGATATAGCTGCCGAAGCCCGTGCGGCCCGCCGCGCTGCTGATCGTGTCGCTCAAGATGCCGCCCAATATCTTGCGGCCGGTACCGTCGCCCTTCTTGCCCTTCGGACAGCCGCCATTGTCCTTCTCGCTCGGACTCGGCGTCGGAGTCGGCGACGTTACCTTGCGGAGCAATCCGCCGAACTGCGCCTCGGCCGGCGCCACCGCGAGCAAACAGGCGGCCAGTACCGCGGGCGCCGCCATCAATTTCCGCATAATCATCGCTCCAGCCATATCCGCCCCCACGGGCTTTTCGGCGACCCCTGTAACGGGGGTTCATGCCACCCGCTGTGATTTTCATCAACTCTTCGCACAATGTCAGCCAGACAGGTTGAATTAAGGCTGAATATGCATCACTACCGTCGCCATGCTGTCGCAAAAGACCCGCTATACGATCCGCGCCTTCCAGCACCTCGCCGACCATTGGGGCAAGGGGCAGGTCCAGCTTGCGGACATCGCCGACGCACAGAATATCCCGCCCAAATTCCTGACCGTCATCCTGTCCGAAATGGCGCGCGAAGGGCTGCTCCTGTCGCAGCGCGGGCGCGACGGCGGTTATCAACTCGCGCTGCCGCCGGTCGACATCAGCTATGGCGACCTGGTGCGGCTGACGCGCGGCTCGCTCGCGCTCGTCCCCTGCGCGGCGCGCAACGCGCACGAGCATTGCAAGAACTGCCTGCCCGAATCCGAATGCCGGATGCGCAGTTTAATGTTGAAAGTGCGCGACGATACCGCGGCGATCCTCGATCGCATCACGCTCGCCGATCCGATCGAGCTGCAGCCGCTGTTCGAGACCGAAGCGGCCGAATAGGCCTCCACCCGTCGCGCAACAAAAAAGGCCCGCTTTCGCGGGCCTTTTTGGTGAATGGTGGAGCCTAGCGGGATCGAACCGCTGACCTCCTGCATGCCATGCAGGCGCTCTCCCAGCTGAGCTAAGGCCCCGTTCCATTCAGGGGTCGCGCCTCAGCGGTGCGACCGGGACGCCGCCTTTACCAGCGCGCGTCCCATATGCAAGGGGCCAAATGCATCCTGTGACGCTTTTTTGACCCCCTGCCGAAAAGATCAGCTTTCGTCGTCGTCGTCGTCCGCGGTCGCGACGCCCAGATCGTCGTCGCCGCCGAGATCGACGTCATTGTCGGGCGAATCGCTGTCCTCGTCGACATCGACGTCCAGATCCAGATCGTCATCGGCCGTTTCGGGTTCCTTGACGACCTTGCCGGGCTTTTCGGCTTCTTCGAACGGCATCGGCTGCTTTGATTTCAGCACCGATTCCGGGATCCACGCATAGCCGCAATTGATGCACGCGACCGGGTCGTCCTTGGTCAGATCGTAGAATCGCGTTGCGCATTTCGGGCAGCTACGCTTCGTGCCCCATTCAGCCTTCACCATAAACGCCTCATAACCTTCTGGAAACAGGATAAAAATATCGGAAAAGCGACGGCAGTTGAATAGCTATCCGTCAAATCGGCGTGCGCCTTGCCAGATTGCAGGGCCGCTGTCAAAAGCCGCACGTCATGACCGATCAGAGCGCCACGCCCCGCAGCTTTTCCGCTTCCGCTCCGCTCCAAGGTAGGATCGCGATCCCCGGGGACAAGAGCATCTCGCACCGATCGCTGATGCTGTCGGCGCTCGCGGTGGGTGAAAGCCGCGTGACGGGGCTGCTCGAGGGGCATGACGTGCTTGCCACCGCCGCGGCGATGCGCGCGATGGGCGCCGACATCGAGCGGCGGGACGACGGCGAATGGCGCATCCACGGTGTCGGGGTCGGCGGGCTGCTCCAGCCGCGCGAAGCGCTCGACATGGGCAATAGCGGCACCTCGACGCGCCTCTTGATGGGCCTCGTCGCGAGCCATCCGATCACCGTCACCTTCGCGGGCGACGCCAGCCTGTCGGGACGCCCGATGGGCCGCGTCATCGATCCGCTCTCGCAGATGGGCGCCGACATCAGCGCGTCGCCCGGCGGCCGCCTCCCCCTCATGGTCCGCGGCCTCGCCCCCGCCATCCCCCTCTCCTATCGCCTGCCGATGGCGTCGGCGCAGGTGAAGAGCGCGGTGCTGCTCGCGGGGCTCAACGCCTCGGGCATCACCGAAGTCATCGAACCCGTGCCCACGCGCGACCATAGCGAACGCATGCTGAAGGGCTTCGGCGCGACGCTGGAAGTCGAGGTGGAGCCGAACGGCACGCGCTGGATTTCGATCATGGGCGAGGCCGAGCTCAGGCCGCAGACGATCGTCGTCCCCGGCGACCCCTCGTCGGCGGCCTTCTTCATCGTCGCGGCGCTGGTCGTGCCGGGCTCCGACGTGACCATCGCCAATGTCGGGCTCAACCCGACGCGCGCAGGGCTGGTCGAGGTGCTGCGGGCGATGGGCGGCGACATCGAGCTGCTCGATGCACGCGAGGTGGGCGGCGAGCCCGTCGCGGACCTGCGCGTCCGTCACAGCACGCTCAAGGGCATCGAGGTCGATCCCGCGGTCGTGCCGAGCATGGTCGACGAATTCCCGATCCTCTTCGTCGCCGCCGCGCTCGCCGAGGGCCGCACGACGACGACCGGCCTCGACGAACTGCGCGTCAAGGAAAGCGACCGCCTGTCGGTGATGGCGAGCGGGCTCGAGGCCATCGGCGCGCGCGTCGCGGAGAGCGAGGACGGCCTCGTCATCGACGGCACCGGTGGCGAGCCCCTGCCCGGCGGCGCGACGATCGCCGGCCACCTCGACCACCGCATCTGCATGAGCTTCGCCATCGCGGGGCTGGTGAGCAAGGCGCCGGTGACGATCGACGACATCGCGCCGGTGGCGACGAGCTTTCCCAATTTCGAAGCGCTGCTGACGGGGCTCCAACGATGAAGTCGCGCTGTCTCGCCTCGATCGGCGCCCTCCCTGCGCTGCTTGCCGTCAGCCACCCGGCTGTCGGTGCACAAGACCAAGCCGAACTGCCAAGAACGGCAAATGCGCCATGCGACGGCGAGGTCGACTATTGCCCGAGCGCGGTCCAGTTGCGCGTCGACCGGAGCTTCTCGGCCTTCCCGATCGACAGTGCACTCGCCGCCGCGCGCGATCGCCTGACCGAGATCGTCGAGCGGGGATGCGACCAGTCGAACGAATGCGAATGGCGCGACCGGTCGGGCGTCGGCCATTTCGCATGGGGGGACGACGAAACCGCACTCACCATCGTCATCAAGACCATCGAGGCCGAAGCCTTCGCCGGCCGTCCCATCGAAGCCCTCGGCATCGGCACCGCGCGCAGACAGGCCGATGTGATCGCCAATGTCCGGCGGTTCCTGGGCGAGGGCGAGGGCGAGGGCGAGGGCGAGGGCGAGGGCGAGGTCGATTGCGACCCCGCGCATGTCTCGGGCAATGTCGGCCCGGTCGAGTGCAGCGCCACGCTCGATCCCGGCTGGATCCAGATCGGCTTCGACCGCGACGGCAACCTGCTGCGCATACGCTTCGACGGATATCATTTCACATGATCATCGCGGTCGACGGCCCCACCGCGTCGGGCAAGGGCACCATCGCCCGTGCCATCGCCGAGCATTTCGGCCTGCCCGTGCTCGACACCGGGCTGCTCTACCGCGCGGTCGGCTATCAGACGCAGCTCAATCACGGCGATCCCGACAATGCTGCCGATGCGCTGGCGGCGTGCGACTTTCCCGCCAGTCTGCTCGATGATCCGGCGCTGCGCTACGAAAGCACGGGCAGCCTAGCGAGCCGCGCGTCGATCCATCCCGCGGTGCGCGCGGCGCTGTTCCAGCGGCAGGTCGATTTTGCGAACCAACCCGGCGGCGCGGTGCTCGACGGGCGCGACATCGGCACCGTGATCGCACCGCACGCCGACGCCAAGCTGTTCGTGACCGCCAGCGCCGAGGAACGCGCACGGCGCCGCCATGCCGAAATGCTCGGGCGCGGGGTCGAGATCGGCTATGACGCGGTGCTCGCCGACATCCACGCCCGCGACGCGCGCGACACCGGGCGGAGCGAGGCACCGCTGCTGCGCGCGCTCGACGCGATGCTGCTCGACAATAGCGGGCTGAGTGTCGCCGAGGGCATCGCCGCCGCGATCGCCTTCGTCGGGGAAAAGGTCAGGCGACCCAGCTGATATCGGGCAATGCGTTGGGCACGCGCTCCGCAGGCGCGGCGTGATAGACCGCGGTTTCGCCAACCCCCTTCAGCATCTCGACATGCGGCGGTCCGAATTCGGCGCGGTCCTTGGCGCGCAGCCAGGTGCTTTCGGAGATCGCGATGCCGTTGACCGGCGCGGTGCCCTCCAGCCGCGCGGCCATGTTCACCGTCTCGCCCCAATAATCGTATGCCATGCGCGTCGCGCCGATCACCCCGCCGACCACCGGCCCGCTGTGGATGCCGACGCGCAGCCCGACCTCGACCCCGGCGAGCTGCTGGAGTTCGCCCACCACCTCGAGCACCGAGCGCGCGAAGGCGATCGCGGTGTCGGCGCTGTTGCGCGTGGTGAGGTTGGCGCCCGCGATCGCCAGATAGGCGTCGCCGATCGTCTTGACCTTTTCGACGCCGTGCTCGGCGGCGCAGCGGTCGGCGTGGTTGAAGAAGGTGTTGAGCAGCTCGACCAGATGCCCCGGCGACACGCGTTGCGCGAGCTTGGTGAAGCCCGCCATGTCGATGAAGATCACGCTGGCGTCGGCATAGGCGTCGGCGACCAGCCGCCCGTCGCGGATGCGCTCGACCGCCGCGACGGGGAGCATGTTGTAGACGAGTTCCTCGTTGCGCTTGCGCTCGGCTTCGAGCGCCTCGGCGAGCGCGAAGGCGCCGCGGCTCGAACGGTCGATCGCGAAATTGATCGCGATCATGATCATCGCGCCGCTCATATAGCTGAGCAGCGCGTACCAGAGGCCCGCGCCATGGCTCTGCACCGCGAGCACGGTCGAGAGGAAGACGACGACGTCGAGCGCGAGCCACAGCAGGAACAGCCGCGGGCGGCTGGCGAGCGCGACCGCGGCGAAGGCGCTCACCGACAGGCGGTTCATCACCCCCACCGCGTGCATCTCCTCCTGCATCTCGATCAGCTCGTCGAACAGGACCAAGTTGATATGGCCGAGCAGGAAGACGATGCCGAGCAGCGCGGCGAAGTCGATCCCCGGGCGGCTGAGATAGCCGGGCCAGAAGGTCGCGCCGATATAGGAGCCCGCGAGGATCAGCATGCAGCCGAAATAGACCGCAAGCTTCGCCGTATCCTCATGGCTGACGAACAAGGGATTGGCGATCGTATAGGCGAGCGCCACGAGCATGAAGAGCACGCCGTAAACGCGCACGAAGGGCAAGCGCAGCGTGCGCGCCGTTTCCTGGAAACGCGCTTCGACCGCCGGATCGGCGAACGGACCATGCACCGCCTGTGGCATTGAGACCCCTCTCGAATGGCCGCGAGCATACGGGCGAGGTCTTACGATGGGGTTTACCGGCTTCGGTGCCCTCCTCCCCGTCACCCCGGACTTGATCCGGGGTGACGGGGAAAGGAAGCTTCCGGCTTGCTAATCCGCCGCTTCGCGCCTATAGGCCCGCTCGTCCGACGGGCTCTCCAGCCGGTCGAGGCATGGACAAACCGCCGCTTGTAACGAGCGTCGGGCGTGACGGGGCGCACTCGTCGCGCCCTTTTTGCTTTGCCCATGGCTCGCCGATGGCGCGTCCAGAGGATGTCTTGCTTCGCATCCGGCGGGCAGGACGGATCGGCCACAAGACCAGCGGAACCAACCGCTTGGCCGGAACAAATGAAGTAAGGAAGAACATCTATGGCCTCTACGGCTTTTCCGTCGCGCGACGATTTCGCCGCGATGCTCGACGAATCGCTGGGTGGTGCTGATGGCGGCTTTGAAGGCCGCGTCGTCAAGGGCACCGTGACCGCGATCGAAAACGACCTGGCAGTGATCGACATCGGCTTGAAGAGCGAAGGCCGCGTGCCGCTTCGCGAATTCGCGATGCCGGGCCAGAAGGCCGACCTCAACGTCGGCGACGAAGTCGAAGTCTATGTCGACCGCGTCGAAAACGCCAATGGCGAAACCATGCTGTCGCGCGACCGCGCTCGCCGCGAAGCCGCCTGGGACCGCCTGGAAGAAGAATTCAACAAGGAAGCCCGCGTCGAAGGCGTCATCTTCGGCCGCGTCAAGGGCGGCTTCACCGTCGACCTCGGCGGCGCCGTGGCGTTCCTCCCGGGTTCGCAGGTCGATATCCGCCCCGTGCGCGACGTCGGTCCGCTCATGGACCTGCCGCAGCCCTTCCAGATCCTCAAGATGGATCGCCGCCGCGGCAACATCGTCGTGTCGCGCCGCGCCATCCTCGAGGAAACGCGCGCCGAACAGCGTTCGGGCCTGATCCAGAACCTGGAAGAAGGTCAGATCATCGAAGGCGCCGTCAAGAACATCACCGATTATGGTGCGTTCGTCGACCTCGGCGGCATCGACGGCCTGCTCCATGTCACCGACATGAGCTACAAGCGCGTCAACCACCCGAGCGAAGTCATCAACATCGGTGACACCGTCCGCGTCCAGATCATCCGCATCAACCGCGACACGCAGCGCATCAGCCTCGGCATGAAGCAGCTCGAAAGCGATCCGTGGGAAGGCGTCGCCGCCAAGTACCCCGTCGGTGCGAAGCTGTCGGGCGTCGTCACGAACATCACCGACTATGGTGCGTTCGTCGAGCTGGAAGCCGGCATCGAAGGCCTGGTCCACGTCAGCGAAATGTCGTGGGTCAAGAAGAACGTCCACCCCGGCAAGATCGTCTCGACCAGCCAGGAAGTCGACGTCATCGTCCTCGAAGTCGACAGCGACAAGCGCCGCATCTCGCTTGGCCTCAAGCAGGCCCAGTCCAACCCCTGGGGTGCCTTCGCCGAAGCCCACCCGGTCGGCTCGGTCGTCGAAGGCGAAGTCAAGAACGCGACCGAATTCGGTCTGTTCGTCGGCCTGCCCGGCGACGTCGACGGCATGGTCCACATGTCGGACATCGCCTGGGGCATCTCGGGCGAAGAAGCGCTGCACCTCCATCGCAAGGGCGAGGCCGTGCAGGTCGTCGTTCTCGACGTCGACGTCGAGAAGGAACGCATCAGCCTCGGCATCAAGCAGCTCGAAAAGGGCGCCCCGGCCGTCGGCGGCGGCGCCGCTGCCGGCGCGGGTTCGGTGAAGAAGAACGACGTCGTCACCGTGACCGTCCTCGAAGTCCGCGACAACGGCCTCGAAGTGCAGGCTGGCGATGATGGCGCCACCGGCTTCATCAAGCGCGCCGACCTCGGCCGCGACCGCGACGAGCAGCGCCCCGAGCGCTATCAGGTCGGCCAGAAGTTCGACGCGATGGTCACCGGCTTCGACCGCTCGAAGAAGCCCAGCTTCTCGGTCAAGGCGATGCAGATCGCCGAAGAGAAGCAGGCCGTCGCGCAGTACGGCTCGTCGGACTCGGGTGCGTCGCTCGGCGACATCCTCGGCGAAGCGCTGAAAGCCGGCAAGAAGAGCTGATCCAGCGCTTCATTACCGAAATGAGACAGAAGGCCCGCCGGATGCGTCCGGCGGGCCTTTTGATTCGGCGATATATTTTGCGCCCCTGCTGATTCATGTTAGTCTGGCGACCGCGTTGGGAGGGGTCTCACGCACGGGGCCGGCAACGACCGGTAGCCAGCATCGTAAAGATGCGCGTCAACGATAGGGGAAGCTATGATCCGGTCGGAACTGGTTCAAAAGATCGCTAGCGAAAACAGCGACCTACGCCTCGAAGAGGTCGAAAAGATCGTCGATGTTTTCTTCGATTCCATCGTGGACCAGCTCGCGTCGGGCGGCCGCGTCGAACTGCGCGGCTTCGGCGCCTTTTCGACCCGCAGCCGCGACTCGCGCACCGGCCGCAACCCGCGCACCGGCGCGGCGGTCGACGTGCAGGCGAAGAGCGTGCCCTATTTCAAGCCCGGCAAGGAAATGCGCGAGCGGCTCAACGGCAGCTGACGCCGCCGCCGCGGCACTGCGGGCCCGGCTCAGTTCTTGAGCCGGTAGCCCGTCCGGAACATCCAGAAGATCACCGCGAGGCACAGGGTCAGGAAGAGCGCGACCGCGCCCATGCTGACCTCGATGCCGACATCGCCCTGCCCGAAGAAGGTCCAGCGGAAGCCGCTGATCAGATAGACGACGGGGTTGAACAGGGTGATCGTCCGCCACGCCGCGGGCAGCATGTCGAGCGAGTAGAAGGCGCCGCCCAGGAAGGTCAGCGGATAGACGACGAGCAGCGGGATCACCTGCAACTGCTCGAAGCTCTGCGCCCAGATGCCGATGATGAAGCCGAAGAGGCAGAAGGTCACTGCCATCAGGATCATGAAGGCGACCATCCACAGGGGATGCGCGACCTGGACGTCGACGAACAGATGTGCGGTCGCAAAGATGATCGCGCCGATGATCACCGACTTGGTCGCCGCGGCGCCCACATAGGCGATCACGGTCTCCAGCGGCGACAGCGGCGCCGACAGCATCTCGTAGATCGTCCCCGTCCATTTGGGCATGTAGATGCCGAAGCTGGCGTTGCTGATGCTCTCGGTGAACATCGTCAGCATCATGAGTCCCGGCACGATGAACGCGCCATAGGGAACGTTGCTGACCTCGGTCATCCGGCTGCCGATCGCCGATCCGAAGACGACGAAATAGAGCGAGGTCGTGATCACCGGCAGCATCAGGCTGGTCCACACGGTGCGCCCGAAGCGCGCGAGCTCGAACATGTAGATCGCGCGCACGCCGCGCCAGTTCGCGGTCATGCGGCTTCTCCCTTCGCATTGTTGCTGTCGTGGACGAGCCCGACGAAAATATCCTCGAGCGAGCTCTGCCGCGTGTGCAGGTCCTTGAACTGCACCCCGATGTCGGTCATCCGCCGCAGCAGCGACGGCACGCCCGTCGCCTCCGCGCGGCTGTCGAACTCATAGACCAGTTCGTTGCCGTCGCCCGCCAGCTCGAGCTTCCACTGCGCCAGTTCCTCGGGGATCGCCGCGAGCGTTTCGGCAAGGTTGAGCGTCAGCGTCTTGCGGCCGAGCTTCTTGATCAGCTCGTCCTTCTGCTCGACCAGGATCAGCCGCCCGCCGGTGATCACCCCGACGCGGTCGGCCATTTCCTCGGCCTCCTCGATATAGTGGGTGGTGAGGATGATCGTCACCCCGCGCTCGCGAAGCCCGCGGACCATGTTCCACATGTCGCGCCGCAGCTCGACATCGACCCCCGCGGTCGGCTCGTCGAGGAACAGGATCTCGGGCTCGTGGCTGAGCGCCTTCGCGATCATCACGCGGCGCTTCATCCCCCCCGACAGCTCCATGATCTTGGCGTCGCGCTTGTCCCACAGCGTCAGGTCGCGCAGCAGTTGCTCGATGAACGCCGGGTCGCGCGGCTTGCCGAACAGCCCGCGCGAGAAGCTGACCGTGGTGAGCACCGTCTCGAACGCGTCGGTGTGCAGTTCCTGCGGCACCAGCCCGATCATCGCGCGCGCCGCGCGATAGTCGCGCTGATGGTCGTGCCCGGCGACGGTCACCGTCCCCATGCTCGGCGTGACGATGCCGCATACTATGCTGATCAATGTCGTCTTACCCGCACCATTGGGGCCGAGCAGCGCAAAAATCTCGCCCTTGTTGATGGTGAGGTCGACGGACGACAGCGCGGTATGGCCGCCCTTGTACGTCTTGCCGAGTCCGGCGATGGTGAGGACAGCTTCCATCCCGCCCCTCTAGCGGGTCCGCCCGGGGCGGTGAAGCGGCAAAGATCGCTTGACCTCATCGCGCGCCTCGGCTTGACCGGCGAGGCTGGGCGGACGTGGCGAAATCGGTAGACGCAGCAGACTTAAAATCTGCCATCCTCTGGATATCCGGGTTCAAGTCCCGGCGTCCGCACCAGCGCCAATCCCGCGCGCTTCAGCGCCGGAGCAGCGCCTTGGCCCGCGCCCGCAGCCCCAGCCTGTCGAGCCACGCCTTGCCGCGCGCCGCCGCCGCGTCGACGCCCCGCATCGCCACCAGCGCCGCACGATTGCGCAGCGTCGGGCGCAGCACCAGCACGTCGGCGCAGGCGATCGAATCGCGGCCGAACTGCGCCTTGTGCGCCCCGTCACCCTCGGTGAAGTCGAAGGCGCGGAACCGCCCTTCGGCAAAGAGCGCGCGCATCGCCTCGACATGCAGCACGGTACCCGGCGACAGTTCGGCGAAGTCGGGATCGTAGCCGAGATGCGCGTAAACCAGGATGTCGCGCTCGACCGGAAGGTAGAGATAGGCGATCGCCCGCTCGCCGGCGAACAACAGGAAGGCGCGGACATCGTCGGCCTCCGCCGCCGCGACCGCCGCGGCGACATCTGCGTCGCCGGTCGGCAGCCCCGCCTGCATCAGCCGCGCCTGATAGGTGCGCTCGGACAGCGGCACGGCCAAGGCCATGAACGCACGGATTTCGTCGGCGCTGCGATAGGCGCGCACCGTCAAGCCGCCCTCGACCTGCTCCGCCAGCCGCCGCGCCTTGCGCGACAGCGTCGAGCGCGTCTTCGACGAAAAGCCCTGCCACCAACCGTCGAAGCTCCGCCCCTCCATCGCGATATAGTGGCGCGGATAGTGCTGGCGCACCGCGACCAGCCAGCCGTCCAGCCCGGCCCCCAGTTCGGGCAGCCGCGCGGCGGGGAGCGAACGGAGCAGCCAGCCGTCGTGCGCTGCGGGCGGCATCGCGGCAGGCGCCTCGGCCAGCACGGCGTCGAGATCGTGCGGCATCACGCGCAGCCGCCGCCGGAGATGCCCGAGCGTCCGGCCGCCGACGTCGATGCGCAGCGCGACGCTTTCGCAGCCCTTTTCCTCGTCCCGGCCGTCCATATCCTCGCCAAAATCCCCGGAGCCCTATTCCCGTTTCGCAGCACTTGGTTATGATTGGCTTAGTGGGTGCAACGAAAAGGCGCGGAATGACGGCAGCAGGCAGATATGGACGCATCGCGGCGGCAACGGCGGCGGTGGCGAGCCTGGCGCTGCCGCTGTCGGGTTGCGGGCTGTTCGGCGCGCGCGGCCCGGTGACGATCGCCGCGATCGGCACGCTCAACGGCGCGGTCAGCCCCGTCGGCGGCGAGCTCAACGCCGCCAATGCCGCCTTGCTCGACGCCAGCTCGCAGGGGCTCGTCAGCTACGACGGCGAGGCACAGATCGACGTCGGGCTCGCCGAGCGCTGGACCGTCACCGGCGACGGGCGCAGCTATATCTTCCGCATCCGCGAGGCCAAATGGGCGAACGGGCGCAAGGTCACCGCGGGCGACGTCGCCGCGATCCTGCGCTCTTATCTGGGCCCCGGCAGCCGCCACCCGCTGCGCGGCGATTTTCCCGAGGTCGAGGCGATCCGCGCGATGACCGATACGGTCGTCGAAATCCGCCTCTCGATCGCGCAGCCGGGCATGCTCGAACTGCTCGCCCAGCCCTCGATGGCGATCGTCAACCGCGGACTCGGCTGGGGCCCGATGCGCGCGAAACGGATCGGCAAGGCGATGCTGCTGACCCCCGTCGCCGATCCCTTGGCCGAGGATCCCGAAGCCGCCGAGGCGGCCGCCGCCGATCCCGCGGCGTCGATCGAACTCGTCGGCACCTCGGCGCCCAAGGCGCTCGCGCGCTTCAAGAACGGCTATGCCGATGGCGTCATCGGCGGGCGCTTCTCCACCCTCCCCTATTTCGCGGCGTCGAACATCGGGCGCTCGCGCCTCGTCGTCGACCCGGTGCCCGGGCTGTTCGGGCTGAGCTTCACCAGCAGCGAGGGCCTGCTCGGCGTGCAGGCCAATCGCGAGGCGCTGTCGCGCGCGATCCGGCGCGAGCGGCTGGTCGATGCCTTCGGGCTGCAGGAATGGCAGTCGCAGGTCACCCTGCGCCCCGACCTTTACACGCGCGACGTCGGGCCGACGCCGCTGCTGCCCGCCTGGGCCGAGTTCGACGAGCAGTCGCGCTTCGTCCAGGCGAAGCGCACGATCGATGCCTGGCGCGCGGGCGGGCGCGAGATCGCGCCGCTGCGTATCGCGGTCCCCGACTCGCCGGGCGGGCGCATCCTTTATGCCTATGTCGCCGCGGACTTCGCGCGGCTGGGCGTACCGAGCCGCCGCGTCGGGCTGGCGGCGCGCGCCGACCTGAAGCTGATCGACGAGGTGATGCCCAACGACGACGCCTTGTGGGGCCTCCGCCGCCTGTCGTGCCGCGCCGACACCATCTGCCACCGCGACGCGCAGGAGAAGATCGACGAGGCCGTCGCGGCGACCGGCAGCGCGGAACGCTCGCGGCTGATCGGCGAGGCCGAGGAACTGCTCGCGGGCTATTCGCCCTTCATCCCGATCGCCACGCCGCTGCGCTGGTCGGTCGCGTCGCAGCGGCTGACGGGGCTTCGCGCCAACGGCCGCGGCCAGCACCCCTTGAATCACATGATTGCCCTACCCAACTAATACAGTGGCGCTGCAAGTTCGAGCGCTGCCTGAAAGGACCCAAGGATGGCCCCTTCGACCCCCGACACCGACGCCCTGTTCGATTCCTTGATCCAGAACCGCCGCGATCCCGCGGCCTTGCGCAAGCGCGTCGAGACGCTCGAGATCATCCTCGAGCGCAGCTTCGTCATCCCCGGCATCAACCGCCCCGTCGGGCTCGACGCGATCGTCGGGCTGGTGCCCGTCGTTGGCGATGTCATCTCGGGCCTGATGGGCGCCTATCTCATCTGGGAGGCGCGCAACCTCGGCATGCCGAAGTGGAAGATCTGGCGGATGATCGGCAATCTCGGCGTCGACACCGCGCTCGGCGCGATCCCGATCGCGGGCGACGCGTTCGACCTCCTGTTCCGCTCGAACACGCGCAACCTCAAGATCATCAAGAAGCATCTCGACAAGCATCACCCCGGCACGATGATCATCGATCAGTAAGCGCCGGATAAGGCCCGCTTCCCTTTCACTGTGTCGCGGTGCTAGCACGGCGGCACGAACCGGCGCATGCCGGTAACAGGGAGACCCAGATGATCCGCGCCACGCTCGCCGCGCTCGCCCTCGGCTGTTCCTTCACGACCCTCGCCGTCGCCGCCGAGAAGGAGGAAAAGGACCCCTATCTCTGGCTCGAGGAGATCGAGGGCAAGAAGGCGCTCGATTGGGTGAAGGCGGAGAATGCCGCGACCGACAAGCTGATCCTCGGCCGCCCGGGCTTCGAGGCCGACCGCAAGCGTGCGCGCACCATCCTCGACGACGACCGCCAGATCGCGATGCCCGGCGAGGTGATGGGCGACACGATCACCAATTTCTGGCGCGACGCCGCCAATCCGCGCGGCCTGTGGCGCCAGAGCCCGCTCGCCGCCTATCTCGCCGGCAAGCCCGAATGGAAGGTGCTGATCGACGTCGACGCGCTCGGCAAGGCCGAGAAGCAGAGCTGGGTGTGGCACGGCGCCGACTGCCTCGCCCCCGACTACAAGCGCTGCCTCGTCTCGCTGAGCCCCGGCGGCACCGACGCCGACATCGTGCGCGAATGGGACCGCGGTACCGGGACCTTCGTCGAGGGCGGCTTCACCGTTCCACTCGCGAAGAGCAGCGTGACGTGGGAGGACGCCGACAATCTGCTCGTCGCGACCGACTTCGGCGAGGGCAGCATGACGACCTCGGGCTATCCGCGCATCGTCAAGCGCTGGAAGCGCGGCACGCCGCTGTCTGCCGCCGAGACCCTCGTCGAGGGCGAGACCGCCGACGTCGGCATGGGGGTCGGCGCCGAGATGGACGGCGACACGCGCTGGCCGATGATCAGCCGCAACAAGAGCTTCTACACCACCGACTTCTACCTCCGCCGCCCCGGCAACGACGGCGATTACAACCGGACCATCATCCCCGAGACCGCCGAATTGCGCGCGGTGATCGACGGACAGGCGATCGTCTTCCTCAACGACCCCAGCGGCAGTTCGCCCGCGGGTTCGCTGCTCGCGATGCCGTTGCTCGAAATGGCGCGCGGCGACATGGTGCCGATCATCGAGGTGATGACGCCCAGCGCGAGCCAGGCGATCGAGAATGTCGCGGCGGGCGACGACGTGCTCTGGGTCAAGGCGCTCGACGACGTCGAGGGCAAGCTCTTCGCGCTCCGCCGCGACCAGCCTTATGGCCGCTGGAGCCAGAAGGCGGTGCCGCTCGCCGCCAATGCGACGGTGCAGATCGCCGGGGTGGTCGGCAAGACCAACCAGCTGCTCGCGACCGCCGAGACGATGCTGCAGCCGCCGACGCTCTATGCCTTGGGCGAAAGCGGCGCACCGCAGACGGTCCAGAGCCTGCCCGCAGTGTTCGACGCCAAGGACATGAGCGTCGAGAAGCGCTTCGCGACGTCGAAGGACGGGACGAAGATCCCCTATTTCCTCGCGCGCAAGAAGGGCACGACCGGGCCGGTGCCGGCGCTCGTCCACGCCTATGGCGGGTTCAAGGCGGCGCAGACCCCGGGCTATCTCACCGGCCAGCCCTATCGCGCCGGGCCATTGGGGCTCTTCTGGGTCGAGGACGGCAATGCCTATGTCCTCGCGAACATCCGCGGCGGCGGCGAATATGGCCCGGCGTGGCACCAGGCCGCGCTCTACGAGAAGCGCCAGAACAGCTTCGACGACCTGCACGCGGTCGCCGAGGATCTCGTCGCGACGGGGGTCAGCCCCAAGGGCAAGATCGCGATCTCGGGGCGCTCGAACGGCGGCGTGCTCGTCGGCGCGGCGATGGAGCAGCGCCCCGACCTCTATGGCGCGGTGATCTCGGGCTCGCCGCTCAAGGACATGAAGCGCTTCAACAAATTGCTCGCCGGCGCCTCGTGGGTCGACGAATATGGCGACCCCGACGATCCCGCCGACTGGGCGTTCATCTCCAAATATTCGCCGTACCAGAATTTGAAGAAGGGCGTGAAATATCCGCCGATCTTCCTCTATCTCTCGACCAAGGACGACCGCGTCCACCCCGGCCACGCGCGCAAGTTCGCGGCGCGGCTGAAGGAATATAGGAACAGCGTCTATTATCACGAATATCTGGAGGGCGGCCATTCGGTCGGCGCCGACCATGCCGAGGATGCCGTGCGCGCGGCGATGCTGCATGCGTTTTTGCTGCGCGAGTTGGTGGAGAAGAAGTAGGGGGCAAGGGGTGCTCTCTCCCCTTCAGGGGAGAGATACGCAGGCTTGCCAGCTCGCTGGCTAGCCGGAGTTGAGAGGGGAGTGAACGCTTCCCCCTCTCCCAACCCTCTCCCCTGAAGGGGAGAGGGCTTAACAGCTCCGCCCCTCAAAAAACCACCACCACCTTCGTCCCCGGCTCGGCATCGCCGATCTCGAGCATCCCCTTGTGCAGCGCCACGATCGCCGCGACCAGCGCGAGCCCCAGCCCCGTCCCCGGCGCCCCCGCGGTTTCGGGCACGCGGAAGAAGCGCTCCTTCACCCGCTCGCGATAGGCGGGCGCGATGCCGGGGCCGCTGTCGGCGATCTCGATGCGGATGCGGCCGCCCTTCGTGCTCGCCGCGACCAGGATGCGCCCGCCCTCGCCCGCATATTTGACTGCATTGTCGAGCAGGTTCGACACCGCCTGGAAGATCAGATTGCGGTCGCCCTCCATCTCCAGCCCGGCGGCGATCGCGCTTTCCAGCACTTGGCCATGCGTCTCGACGTCCGGGCTGTAGAGCTCGATCGCATCGGCGAGCAGCGCACTCAGGTCGACGCGCGCGAAGCCCGCGAAATGCCGCCCGCTCTCGATCCGCGCGATGCGCAGCAGCGCGTCGAAGATCGCCTGCAGCCGCGCGGCCTCGGCGATCGCCTGTTCGGTCAGCCGCTCGCGCTCCTTGGCGCCCTTCGCCATGCGCAGTTCGTCGAGGTCGGCATGCAGCCGCGCCAGCGGGGTGCGCAGTTCGTGCGCGACATTGTCCGACACGCGCCGCACCGACTCGACGGACTCCGCGATCCGGCCCAGCATCAGGTTGAGCGTCTCGGCGAGTTCGTCGAAATCGTCGCCGGTGCCGCGCAGCGGGATGCGTTCGGTCATGCTGCCCGCCATCACGCGCCGCGCGGTGCGCGTCACCGCATCGATACGGCGCCCGACTACGGCGCCCATCGCGAAACTCCCACCGATCGCGAGCAATGCCGCGATCAGCACCAGCCAGGCCGAACTCACCGCAAAGAGCTCGTCGCGGTCGTCGATATCCTCGACGTCGCGCCCGACGATCAGCCGCGCGCCGTCGCCCAGCCGACGCTCGACGACAAGCGCCTCATAGTCGATCTCCTCACCGCTGGCGTAAAGATCGGCTTCGAGCAGCCGCCAGCCGCGCACCGCCTCGTCGGGCCAGCTCGGCAGATTGCTGCTCAGCGTGCTTCCATTCGCGCCGACCAGCGCATGGAAAGCGTGGCGATGCCCCGGGGTTCGCTGGCGCGCATCGAGCGCGGCGATCAACGCGCCGCGTCCCTCGCCGCGATCGATCGCCGCCAGCTTTTTAGCCTCGGCCACGACAACATCGGCCTCGCGAAGCAATGGCTGATAGACTCCGATCCAATAGGCGGCCCCAAACAGCGCGAGCATCGAGGTCAGGAACAGCGCTACATAGATCAGCCCGAGCCGGAAGGTCAGGCTGCGCGTCATCCGCCGCCAGCGCGGCGCGGTCATGCGCCCGCCCGCATCATGTAACCCGTGCCGCGCACCGTGTGGATCAGCGGAACATCATGCCCCTTGTCGACCTTTTGCCGCAGCCGGCTGACATGCTGATCGATGATGTTGGTCTGCGGGTCGAAGTGATAGTCCCAGACATGCTCGAGCAGCATCGAGCGCGTCACCACGCGCCCCTCGTTCTGCGCGAGGTAAACGAGGATGCGGAATTCGCGCGCGGTGAGGTCGATCGGCCGCCCCTGCCGCTTCACCTGCTGGCCGAGCAGGTCGATCTCGAGGTCGCCGACCGACAGCTTCGTCTCGGCGACGATCGCGGGCCCGCGCCGCGCGAGCACGTCGACGCGCGCGAGAAGTTCGGACATGGCGAAGGGCTTGGTTAGATAATCGTCGCCCCCCGCACGCAGCCCCGCAACGCGTTCGTCGACTTCGCCCAGCGCACTCAGGAACAGGATGGGGGTCGCATCGCCCGTCGCGCGGATCGTCTGGACGATCGTCAACCCGTCGACCTGCGGCAGCATGCGGTCGACGATGATCAGGTCGAAGCTGTCGGTCGCAGCGCGCAGCAGCCCGGCGCGGCCGTCGCTCTCGTGCGTAACGACGTGTCCCGCGGCCTTCAGCCCCTTGCCGATATGCTCCGCGACGCGGGCGTCGTCCTCGATCACCAGGATTTGCATATCCCCCCTTAGGCACGCCGCGCACCACCCGCCACATCCGCGAACATTTGATTTTCGACATGTTCGGCGTCGGTGCACGAACATGGCCAAAAACAAATCTTTGCGCCACCCGCCCGATAAGCCCGCCCGCCATGGCTCCGCCCAGCAAAGGAGCAGGTCATGGGCCGGGCACAAATCAGCATCGCGGCAGCGCCGCAACCGGACGTCGCGCCCGCGAAGATCGCGCTGTCGGTCTTCGACCTCGACCGCACGCTCACGATACTGCCGACCTATACCCCCTTCCTCTTCTTCGCGGCACGAACGCGCGCGCCGTGGCGGCTGCTGCTTGTGCCACTGCTGCTGCCGTTCGCCCTGCTCTACGCGCTGAAGCTGCTGCCGCGCTGCCGGATGAAGCAGGCGATGCACTGGGTCGCGCTCGGCAGCGCGCTCCCCGAACGCGACGCCGCACGGCTCGCCGACCGCTTCGCGCAGCATCTGGTCGAACGCGGCCTCTATGCGGAGGGCCTCGCGTTGATCGAGTCCGAGCGCGCCGCAGGTCGCCGCGTGGTGCTCGCGACGGCGGCGCCGCATTTCTACACCGCCGCGCTCGCGCGCCGGCTCGGCATCGCCGACGTCGTCGCCACCGCCTCGTCGTGGAAGGACGGGCGGCTGACCCCCGCGATCGCGGGCGCCAATTGCTACGGCGCCGACAAATGCGCGATGGTCCAGGCCTTCATGGCCCGCGCCGGCATCGCGCGCGAAGACGCGCATATCCGCTTCTTTTCGGACCATGCGTCCGACCAGCCGCTCTTCGACCTCAGCGACGAACCCGTCGCCGTGAACCCCTCGCCCAAATTGGCGACCATCGCCGCCGCGCGCGGCTGGCCGCTGCTCGATTGGCGCCCGAAAAAGGCCTGACCCCATGCGTATCGGTTTCCTCTTCAACCACAGCGTCGGCCACCAGGTCGCGCATTCGCTCCCCGTCGCGCTCGCGCTGCGCCGCCTGTCGAACCGCGCCGACATCCGCATCCTCGTGTCGCAGGGCAGCGAGGCCGAGGTGACGCGGATGCTCGACCGCGAGGCCGGGCCGCGCCCCGACATCGTCCGCCTTCGCGCGCCGGCGCGGCTCGCGCGCGCCGCGAAACGCGCGACCGGCGGCGCGGTCCCCGCCGACACGCTGTCGGTGCTGCGCCGCAATCTCGACCATTTCCGCGACCTCGACGCGCTCGTGGTCCCCGAAAAGACCTCGCTGCTGCTCAAGACGCATTTCGGGCTCGACAATCTGAAGCTGATCCACACGCGCCACGGCGCGGGCGACCGCGCGATCGGTTTCGACAAGGCGAGCGGCCAGTTCGACCTGGTGCTGATGTCGGGCGCGAAGATTCGCGACCGGCTGTCGGATGCGGGGCTGCTGCGTCAGGACGGCCATGCGATCGTCGGTTATCCCAAGTTCGACCTGCCGCCGCGCAGCCCGCGCCCGCGGCTCTTCCCCAAGGACCGCCCGACCGTCCTCTACAACCCGCACCCCTCTCCCGCGTTGTCGAGCTGGTACAAGATGGGACCGCAAATCCTCGACTGGTTCGCGAAGAGCGACAAATATAATCTCGTTTTCGCGCCGCACGTCATGCTCTTCCAGAAGAAACTCACCGCCTCGCTCTCGCCTTTCGCGCTCGGCTGGAACCGCCTGCCCGACGTCCGCCACTACGAGCTCGACCATATGCTGATCGACACCGGGAGCGCGGCGAGCGTCGACATGACCTATACCGACGCCGCCGACATCTATCTCGGCGACGCGAGCAGCCAGATCTACGAGTTTATCCGCCGCCCGCGCCCCTGCGTCTTCCTCAATCCTCGCGGCCATGCATGGCGCGGCGACGCCGATTTCGCGCATTGGCAGGCCGGCCCGGTGGTCGAAACCTTCGAAGATTTCGAGGCCGCGTTCGAGGAGGTGCCGATGCTGGGCCCCGCCGACCGCCAGCGCCAGCAGGATCTGTTCGCCTACAGCTTCGATCTCGACGCGCGTCCCTCGTCCGAACGCGCGGCCGAAGCGATCCTCGACTATATGGGCCGCGCCTGATGGCCGGGGTCGCCGCTCCCTCGCCGCTCGGCGCCTTCGTCGAATATGGCCTCGTCAAGACGCTCGCCAAATGGCGCGCCCGCGCGCTGTCGGCGCTCCGTCCGGTCAGCGACCGCCCCGTGCGTACGCACTATGGCGTGACGATGCACGCCAATTGGCGCGACCGCACCTTCCAATATTGCTATCACGGCACCTATGGCCCGGTGCTCGCCGACTATCTCGCGGAGCGGCGGCAGCCCTTCGCCTTCGTCGACATCGGCGCGAACCAGGGGCTCTACAGCCTGATCGCCGCGCAGAACCCGCATTGCGCCGCGGTGACAGCGTTCGAACCCGTCGCGGCAACCTTCGCGCGCCTCGCCCGCAACATCGCCGCCAATGCCGGCACCGCGAAAGTGACCGCCGTCGACGCCGCCATCTCGCGCGAATCGGGTAGTGCGACGATCGCCACCGACAGCGGACACAGCGGCACCGCGAGCCTCCGCCACGCCGACGCCGCGGGCGATACGATCCGTATCCTCGGCGCCGCCGAATTCGACCCGCTGATCGACGCGGAGCTGCCGTTGGTCGTGAAGATCGACGTCGAGGGGCATGAGGAAGCGGTGATCGACGCGCTGATGGCCTCGGCGCACCTGCCGCGCATCGCCGCGATCTTCTACGAGGTCGACCACCGCTGGACCGACGCCGCCGTCATCGAGGCGCAGCTCCGCACCGCGGGCTTCATCCGCTTCACCCGCTATGGCTTCGGGCGCCACTACGACATGCTCGCAGAGCGATGAGGCGCGGCGCCGGGCAACCCCGGGTCAGAAAGCGGCCGTAACGCTCGCCACCACGGCCGCATCGGCGATCGAGCCCGTCCCGTCACCGCCCTTGCTGAAATTGGGCTGCAACCGCGCCGCCTCCCCCCTGCCGATGTCGGTATCAACGTAGGAAATATTGAGCGTCAGGTTCCGCCATGTCGCGTCCATACCGAGCGACCAGTCCCAATAGCGGCCGGTCGGCGCGACGCTGGTACCGTTGGGGCCGAGCCCCGGATTGCCCTCCGAATAGCCGATATGTGCCTTCGCGGTGAGCGGCGTGCCCGCGATGGCCAGCGCGCCGTCGCCCCACAGGTAGAGATTGTCGTCCTTCTGCCCGCGGCTGTTCGGCGCCGCCGACACATTCGCGAGCGCCTGCTGCCTCGGCGCATAGGCGGCGCCCGCGGTCAGCGTGGCGGGGCCGGTGGTGCCGGTCAGCTTGAGATAGGGCTCGGCGAAATCCGATTCATCGGCGCCGCCCGGATACATGTACCAGACCAGCCCGACGTCGAGCGTCGCATTGTCCGCCACGGGCAGCTTGTAACCGCCGATCAGGTCGAGTTCCATATTGGCACCGCCGAACGTGCCCCAACCGGCAAGGTTCGACCCCCAGACGCCCGCGTAGAGCCCGCTTTCGTGCGTCAGGGTGATCCCGCCCTGCACCGCCACCTCCTTGTCCGACTGCGACACGCCGCGGAAACGATAGTCCGAGGCGATCGTCGCCGATCCCGAGACGGTGACGGCCGGCTTTTCTTTCTCCTGCGCCGAAGCGGCGACGGGTGTCAGGGCTGCCGCGAGAAGGGCCGCGGGAATGATCTGTTTCATCTTGTCCTCTTGGGTCTCGCCCCGCCGGAATGGCCCGGGCTCATGAGGCGGCCCCACTAGATCGGCTGCGCGTTGGAAATCGAGAGGAGCTGCGGCGCGATCGCATAGTGTTTTTCCTATGCGCGGCGTCGCACCTTAGACGTCGTCGCCGGGCAGCCGCCGCCAGCGCTCCGACACCTCGACCGGCTCCCAAAGGCCGGGCCCGACGAACAGAAGCGCGCTCCCGATGCTGCCGCACAGGAAGACGATCGCCGCGAGCAGCAGCATCAGCGACGCATGATCGCGCGGCGCGGCGAGCGCGATCTGATGGAGCCGCGCCGCGACCCACCAGCCGAGGGCGAGCACCGCCATGCCGCCTGCGCGAAGGCCGATGTTGAAGGAAAGACTGTTGGACCGATGTTTCATGGGAGACCTCCGAAGGAGGTCATTCACCTACGCATTGCCGCATAGGGTTTCGAGAGCGACAAATCGCGGGCGGCGTTGGGATTTCATATGATTGCAAAACTAGCGCGCCAGATCCGCGAAATAGGCGATGAGCGCGACGATCGCGCACATGTAGACGGTGAGCAGCAGGGGACCTTGCGCGCCCAGCCAGTCGACGATGCGGTCCCACACACGCCGGTCTTCGGCGGCGCGGCTTTCGATATCATGTCCAGCCATGTCGATCATCTAGGCGCGGCGGCCGTTGGATTTCGAGAGCGAGCGCCCGCTTTTTCCATAGCAATTGCATAGGATCGCGGCGCCGGGGGCGCTCAGTGCCCGGCTTCGGCGCTTTCGCTGTTCACGCGCAGCCGATAACCGATGCCGAGCTCGTTGGTGATGATCTGCGGCTGCTGCGGGTCGGTTTCGAGCTTCTGGCGCAGCGTGCGGATCAGGACGCGCAGATATTCGACATGATGCTCATGCTCGTGCGGCCACACCTCGGCCATGATCTGCTTGTGCGTGATGACGCGGCCCGGAAAGCGCGCGAGCTGGGCCAACACGCCATATTCCTTGGGGGTCAGATGCACTTCCCTGCCACCCTTGCTCACGGTGCGCGCGACGAGGTCGAGCTGGACGTCGCCCACCGTCAGCGCGAGGTTGCCGCCGTCGCGCGTCAGCCGGTTGCGCAGCGCGACGCGCACGCGCGCGAGCAGCTCGTCGGTGTCGAAGGGTTTGGTCAGATAGTCGTCGGCGCCAAGGTCGAGCGCCGCGACCTTCTCCTCGGTCGCGTCGCGCGCCGAGACGACGATCAGCGTGGTCCCCGACTGCTGCTTGAACAGGGGCACGAGTTCGAGCCCGTCGCGGTCGGGCAGCCCAAGGTCGAGCAAGGTGATGTCGGGGCGCTCGTCGCGCAGCTTCTCGGTCGCCTCGCGCGCATTCTCGGCCTCGACGATCGCATAGTCGGCGCGCTCCAGCGCGGCGCGGATCAGGCGGCGGATATGGAGTTCGTCGTCGACGACGAGCACCTTGTGACGCAGCTTCATGGGACATCCTTGTCGGTCAGATTCGTGATGATCAACGCCTCGGGGATGCGGATCGTGAAGCAGGCGCCGTGCGGTTCCTCATTGTTGCTCGCCGCGACCGTCAGCCCCATCGCCTCGGCAAAACCCTTGACGATCGCGAGCCCCAGCCCGGTGCCATGCTTGGCGCGATCGCTGCCTTCGAGCCGGGTGAAGGTTTCGAAGACGCGCTTCTCGTTGCCCGGCGCGATGCCGGGCCCCTGGTCGATCACCGACAATTCGATCGCATCCGCGGTGCGGCGCGCGCGGATGGTGATCGGCGTGTCCGGATCGGCATAACGCCCGGCGTTGTCGAGCAGGTTGATCAGGCAATGATGCAGCAGCACCGGGTCGACGCGGACGAGCGGGATGTTCGGCGAGATATCGACCTTGACGTCATGCCCCGCGAGCGACGCCCGCGTGTCGTGCGCGGCGCTGGCGGCGGCGTCGAACAGGTCGGTCGCCTCGACCTTCATCGGCAGCGCGCCGGCCTCGACGCGCACCATGTCGAGCAGGTTCGAGACGAAACGGTTGAGCCGCCGCGCCTCGGCCTCGATCGTCTCGGCGAGAGCGGGCGAGGGATGGCGCTGCATTTCCTGCGCCGCCGATAATATGGTGGTCAGCGGAGTGCGCAGGTCGTGGCTGACCGACGAGAGCAGCGCCGAGCGCAGCCGGTCGCGCTCGTCGATCTGGCGCGCGCGGAGCGACGCTTCTTCGAGCTCCATGCGGTCGAGCGCGATCGAGGCCTGGTCGAGCAGGCTCATCAGGAGGGGCACCTGGTCGGAGCGCACCGGCTCGCGCGCGTCGTCGCGGGTCAGCCCGAGCACCCCGAGCACCCCGCGCGTCGTGCGCAGCGGGTGGAAGAGCCAGTCCGAGGCGGTGAGCGTCGCCGATCCGCGCCCCGCGGGCTGCGCATTGTCCATCGCCCATTGCGCCGCGGCGCGTTCGATCTGTTCGAGCCGGTCCTCGGGCGGCACCGCGGCGCGCAGCGTCGGCCCGTCGGCCGAGGGCAGCAGAATCACCGTGCGCACGTCGAGCAGGCGCCCGACCTCGGCGCAGATCGCCTGCATCAGCGCGTCCTGGTCGGGCGCGGCGGTGAGCAGCCGCGAGAAGCTGGCGAGCGCGGCGTTCTGGCGCGCGCTCGACTGGGCGAGATCGGCTTGCGCGCGCACGCGCGCGGCGAACTGGCTGGTGACGATCGCGACGCCGAGCAGCACGAGGATGCTGATGACATTTTCGGGGTTGTTGACCGTCAGCGTGCCCGTCGGCGGCAGGAAGAAGAAATTATAGGCGAGGCTCGATGCGAGCCCCGCGAACAGGCCGGCGCGGAGGCCAAAGGTCGCCGCCGCAAACATCACGGGGACGAGGTAGAGCAGCGAGATATTGCCGAGGTCGATGACCTCGATCAGCAGGCGGCCGAGCGCGGTCATCGCGGCGACCATCGCGAGCGACCAGATATAGTCCGACGGCGTGCCCCAGCGCCCGGGGGCGGCGACCGCGCGGCGCCCGGCGGCCTTCGCCTCGGGCTCGCCGGGCAGGACGTGCACCGCGACATCGTCGATCATGCGTACGAGCTGGTCGACGACCGAGCCGTGGCGCATCTCGAACCACCAGGGGCGCGCTGACTTGCCGATGACGATCTGCGTCGCGCGAGCGTCGCGGGCGAACGCCTGCAACCCCTCGACGACGCTCGCCGCCGGCACGGTCGCGGTCGAGGCGCCGAGCCGCGACGCGAGCGCGAGCGTGTCGGCGAGCTGCCTGCGGTCTTCGTCGGTCAGCGACTGGCTGCGCCGCGTCTCGATATAGACCGCGGTCCACGGTGCGCGCAGCGCATCGGCGAGTCTTTTCCCCGCCCGCACGAGTTCGGCCGCCACCGGCAGTTCGCTGACCGCTACGACGATGCGCTCGCCCACCGCGAAGCTGCCCGCGAGCGCGTGGCTCCGGACATGGTCGAGCATTTGGGCATCGACCGCCTGCGCGGCGCGGCGCAGCGCCAGTTCGCGCAGCGCAGTGAGGTTCGATTTCGAGAAAAAATGCGTCAGCGCGCGCGTCGCTTCCTGCGGGATATAGACCTTGCCGTCGCGCAGCCGCTCGATCAGTTCGTCGGGCGGGATGTCGACGACCTCGATCTCGGCATTTTCGAGGATCGAGTCGGGCACCGTCTCGCGTACGCGGACCCGCGTGAACGACGCGACGACGTCGTTGAGGCTCTCGACATGCTGGATGTTGAGCGTCGAATAGACGTCGATGCCGGCATCCAGCAATTCCTCGACATCCTGATAGCGCTTGGGATGGCGGCTGCCCGGCGCGTTGCTGTGCGCCAGTTCGTCGACGAGCACGAGCTGCGGCCGCCGTTCGAGGATCGCGTCGATATCCATCTCGCCCAAGCTGTGGCCCTGGTGATCGACCTCGCGCCGCGCGACGATCTCATGCCCCTCGACGAGCGCCCCGGTCTCGCGGCGGCCGTGGGTTTCGACGACGCCGATCACGACGTCGACCCCGGCCTCGCGCCGGTGGCGGCCGTCGGTCAGCATCTCCCACGTCTTGCCGACGCCGGGCGCGGCGCCGAGGAAGACTTTCAGACGCCCGCGGCCTTCCTGCGCTGCCTGGCGCAGGAAGGCCTCCGGTGATGGTCGATCCTTGTCGGTCACGCGGCGGGTTTAGCGCCAAAACCATCGAGTCGTCGATTGAGCTCGAACACATTCACGCGCGGCTCGTCGAGGAAGCCGAGCAGCGGCGTTTCGACGCTCTGTTCGACCAGCCCCCGCACCGCCGCCGGGTCGAGCCCGCGCGCCTTGGCGACGCGGTCGACTTGATAGAAAGCGGCTTCGGGCGTGATGTCGGGGTCGAGCCCCGAACCCGACGCCGTCACCAGGTCGGCGGGCACCGCCTTGCCGGGTTCGGCCGCCTTCAGCTTTTCGACGTCGCCCTTCACGCGGTCGACGAGAACCTGCGACGTCGGGCCGAGGTTCGACCCCGAGGAGGCGAGCCCGTCGTAACCGTCGCCAGCCGCCGACGGGCGCGTGTTGAAATAACGCTCCGAGGCGAAGGCCTGCCCGACGACGGTCGAGCCGACGACCTTGCCGTTCTCGCGCACGAGGCTGCCGTTCGCCTGGGCCGGGAAGAGCGCCTGCCCGACGCCGGTCATGGCGAGCGGATAGGCGATCCCGAGGAGGAGCGCGAAGAGCAACGTCATGACGAGCGCCGGACGCAGCGAAGAGATGAGATCCTTGTTCATATGCGGCCTCCTTAGACCAGACCCAGGCCGCCGACGGCCAGGTCGATGAGTTTGATGCCCACGAACGGCGCGACGAGACCGCCGAGCCCGTAGATGGCGAGGTTGCGCGCCAGCAGCGGCCCCGCGCCCATCGGCTTGTAGGTCACGCCCTTGAGCGCAAGCGGCACGAGCATCGGGATGATCAACGCGTTGAAGATGATCGCCGACAGGATCGCGCTCTCGGGGCTGGTCAGCCCCATGACGTTGAGCACGCCGAGCCCCGGATAAAGCACGATGAACATCGCCGGGATGATCGCGAAATATTTGGCGACGTCGTTGGCGACCGAAAAGGTCGTCAGCGCCCCGCGCGTCATGAGCAATTGCTTGCCGAGCCCGACGACCTCGATCAGCTTGGTCGGGTCGCTGTCGAGGTCGACCATATTGCCCGCCTCGCGCGCCGCCTGCGTGCCGGTGTTCATCGCGACGCCGACGTCGGCCTGCGCGAGCGCCGGGGCGTCGTTGGTGCCGTCGCCGCACATCGCGACGAGGCGGCCGCCCTGCTGTTCCTTGCGGATCAGCTCGAGCTTGTCCTCGGGCGTCGCCTGCGCGAGGAAATCGTCGACCCCGGCCTCGGCAGCGATCGCTGCGGCGGTAAGCGGATTGTCGCCGGTGATCATCACCGTGCGGATGCCCATCGCGCGCAATTCACCGAAGCGTTCGCGGATGCCCGCCTTGACGATGTCCTTGAGGAAGATCGCGCCGAGCAGTTGGCCGTCCTTGGCGACTGCGAGCGGCGTGCCGCCGGCGCGCGCGATCTCGTCGGTAATGCGGCGGAGTTCGGTCGCGGCGGCGGTGGTGCCGGCGCCGGGATTGGCCCGCAGCACCGAGTCCACCGCGCCCTTCTGGATCACCGTCTCGCCGATCCTGATCCC
The DNA here is from genome assembly GCF_001468285.1 of Sphingopyxis sp. HIX. GTDB lineage: Bacteria > Pseudomonadota > Alphaproteobacteria > Sphingomonadales > Sphingomonadaceae > Sphingopyxis. The sequence goes on from NZ_LNSB01000007.1 coordinate 29,883, forward strand.
CGAAATGCGCGTCTGCGCGGTGAAGGGGATGATTTCGGCGCCCTGCGGCAATTCGCTCGCGGCCTGGCCGAATTTCTCGCGCGCCAATGCGACGATCGAGCGGCCCTCGGGCGTCTCGTCGGCGAGGCTGGCGAGCAGCGCGGCTTCCGCCAGCACCGCCACCGACTGGCCGCCGACGGAGCGGAATTCGGTCGCCTGGCGGTCGCCCACGGTGATCGTGCCGGTCTTGTCGAGCAACAGCATGTCGACGTCGCCCGCCGCCTCGACCGCGCGGCCCGACTTGGCGAGCACGTTGAAGCGCACGAGGCGATCCATGCCCGCGATGCCGATCGCCGAGAGCAAGGCGGCGATCGTCGTCGGGATGAGCGTGATCAGCAGCGCCGCGAGGATCGCGACCGGGATGCCGCCACCCGCGTAGGAAGCGAAGCCCGGGATCGTGCCGACCGCGATCAGGAAGATGATCGTCAGCCCGACAAGGAGCAAGGTCAGCGCGATCTCGTTCGGCGTCTTCTGCCGCTCGGCGCCTTCGACGAGCGCGATCATGCGGTCTAGGAAACCCTGCCCTGGGTTGACGGTGACCCGGACGCGGATTTCGTCCGAAATGACGCGCGTGCCCGCGGTGACGGCCGAACGATCGCCGCCCGCCTCGCGGATCACCGGCGCGCTTTCGCCGGTGATCGCGGCCTCGTTGACCGACGCGACGCCCGCGACGACTTCGCCGTCCGAGGGGATCAGGTCGCCGGTTTCGACGAGGACCAGGTCGCCGACCTTGAGCGCGCTGGCGGGCACATCCTCATAGGCCCTGCCGTCGCCCTTCAGCCTTTTGGCGGAGAGTTCGGCCTTGGTCGCGCGCAGCGACGCGGCCTGCGCCTTGCCGCGCCCTTCGGCAAGCGCCTCGGCAAAGGTGCCGAAGAGCACGGTGAGCCACAGCCAGATGACGAGCTGGAGCTTGAAGCCGGGGGCGAGCCCATCCTGCCCGACGACGAGCAGGATGGTGAGCAGCAGCGCGACCACGGCGGTGGTGAACATCACCGGGTTGCGGATCAATTCCCTGGGGTTGAGCTTGCGGACGGCGTCGCCCATCGCCGGAACGATCAGGTCGGCCGTGAACAGGGACCTGGTTTCAGACCGAGCCATTTGGATATCCTTAGAAGAGCTGGCCGTTGATCATCGCGAGATGATCGGCGATCGGACCGAGCGCGAGGCTGGGCAGGAAGGTCAGGCCGCCGACGATCAGCACGATGCCGATCAGGAGGCCCGTCCACAGCGGCCCGGTGGTAGGGAAGCTGCCCGCGGTCGCCGGCGTATATTTCTTCGCCGCGAGGCCGCCCGCGATCGCCAGCATCGGGATGATGATGAAGAAACGGCCGAGCCACATCGCGATCCCCAACAAGCCGTTATAGAAGGGCGTGTTGGCGGTCAGGCCGGCGAAGGCCGATCCGTTGTTCCCGACCGCGCTGGTGAAGGCGTAGAGGATTTCCGAAAATCCGTGCGGCCCCTTGTTGAGCGGCCCGGCCAGCCCCGCCTCGGTGACCGACGCGATGGCGGTGAAGCCGAGGATGACCAGCGGCAGCACCGCGATCGCGAGCACCGCGAGCTTGACCTCGCGCGCCTCGATCTTCTTCCCGACATATTCGGGGGTGCGCCCGACCATCAGCCCGGCCACGAAGATCGCGAGGATCGCGAAGAGCAGGAAGCCATAGATGCCCGCGCCGACGCCGCCGATCACGACTTCGCCGAGCTGGATGTTGAACAGCGGGATCATGCCGCCGAGCGCGGTGAAGCTGTCGTGCATCGCATTGACCGCGCCGCACGACGCCGCGGTGGTCACCACCGAGAAGAGCGACGAGGCGGCGATGCCGAAGCGGACCTCCTTGCCCTCCATATTGCCGCCCATGGCGCCGAGATTGTGGAGGATGGGGTTGCCCGCGGCTTCCTGCCAATAAGTGATCGTCACGCCGGCAAGGAAGATCGTCACCATCGCGGCGAGGATCGCCCAGCCCTGGCGCGGGTTACCCACCGCCTTGCCGAAGGTCCAGGTCAGGCCGAAACCGATCGCGAAGATCGACAGCATCTGGACGAAATTGGTCAGCGCGTTCGGATTTTCGAACGGATGCGCCGAGTTGACGTTGAAGAAGCCGCCACCGTTGGTGCCGAGCATCTTGATCGCTTCTTGGCTGGCGACCGGGCCCAGCGCTAGCGTCTGCTTCGCGCCTTCGAGCGTCGTCACGTCGACCGAGGCGGCCAGCGTCTGCGGCACACCATTGGCGATCAGGAAGATCGCATAGACGATGCAGACCGGCAGCAGCAGGTAGAGCGTCACGCGCGTCATGTCGGCCCAGAAATTGCCGATCGTCTTCATCTCGCGCCGCGCGAAACCGCGGAACAGCGCGAAGGCGAGCGCGATGCCCGTCGCCGCCGACAGGAAATTGTGGATCGTCAGCCCCAGCATCTGGCTCAAATTCGACATCGTCGATTCGCCGCCATAGCTTTGCCAGTTGGTGTTGGTGGTGAAGCTGATCGCGGTGTTGAACGCGAGGTCCGCGCTGGTGCCGTCATAGCCCAGCGGGTTGAGCGGCAGCACGCCCTGCAGGCGCAATATCGCATAGGTGAAGAGCAGCAGCACCGCGTTGAAGATCAGCATATGCACCGCGTAGCGGCGCCAGCCCTGCTCCTCGTTCGGGTCGATGCCCGCGAGGCGATAGAAGCCTGCTTCGACCGGCCCGAGGATACGGTGCAGCGGCGTGCGCTGGCCGTCGTAGAGCGCGTAGAGCCAGCGGCCCATCGGCTTGGTGATCGCCAGCAAAAGCCCCACGAAGACGATGATCAGGAGCCATCCCTGAAAGGTCATGGCGCGCCTCCCTTAGAAGCGTTCGGGCCGTGCGAGCACGGCGACGAGATAGAAGAGAAGGCCGAGCGCGGTGAGGCCCGCGAGCCAGAGGTCGAGAGTCATGGTCGATGGTCCTTATGCGTCGTCGCACAGCCGCGCGTAGCCGAGGCTCGCGGCGAGGAGGGCGAGGATGATGCCGACCCAGATGAGATCCTGCATGGGTTTGCTCCGGCAGGACGCTGGCCACGGGACGCGGCACGAGTCGTCTGCGGAGGCTCAAATAGGTGCGGGGCGCATTTGAATTCGAGACAGCGAAAACTATGGGCGCATAGTATTTGCGTATGATTTTGCCGTTTCCGGCCTCGCGGCGCCTCGCCGCGCTCCGCCCGACATAATGAAAATACAATGGTGGGCGCTTCCGCTCGATCTCGAATCCTCCACCGATCCGGGGCGCTTTTTCGTGCCCGGCTCGGCTGGGATGCGAGCCCGCACGAATCATCCGCGGCCCGCCAAAAGGGCGGCCGTCTTCGAATGGTGCCTGCGATATGGGGAGACCCCCTGGTGGCAGGGTGAATCGAACCAGTATGTTATCACTATGATTTCTATAGGTTTATTTAGTCAAGAGACTTTCGCACCCCCACATTTATCCCCACATTTCTGATGCCATAACGATAGTTCGATTAACAAAAATGGTCCATTTTGGTATAAATCGACGCGACATCCCGATGCTTTTTTACTCCGGTGCTGGCCGATTTTGACTCACGAACTTCGATTGAGTTTGCCCCTATCAGCCATGCCAGATCGCTCCCAAGACGCTCTCCCACTCCAGAGGGGAGCCTGGACAGGAGCGTTAGGTCCCTTGCCTTGATTGGATCATCTTGCGGTCAGCCGCATCGTCGTCGTTCTAATCGGAACCAAGAGAGCCGACATCATTTTCTAACGGCGTGTCGATCGTTGAACTTGGCAGCCGATCTGCGGAGCATCTATAAGCAACCCGTCGCGATCATACGATCGGCGCCCCGCTTCTATCTCGAACCTGTAGGCGCTAATTTGGCACCTGCCCTTCGAACGCCCAGAATGATCGCGTCGACATCACCCCCATGCCGGAAACTGAGTAATGTCAGATAGGCCGAAAGAAACAGCATACCGCCGAGCATCGCGACCAGACCAAGCGCGAATGCGCCCAACGTAAAGTCGTTGCGCCAGGCGGTCCATATTCCCGAGAGCAGCAGAAAAGTGAAAAAATCGAAATTGAACTGCCCCGGCCATGACATTGCAGCCATATCGCCGAAGAATATCGGCAACAGGTTCCATCCGTGCGCGCTGATCGTGACAGCCGTGTAAATAAGGATCGACAGCGTACATGTGATGAGAAACGCCCTGAACCAGACCATCACACTCTCCCCACTTGAGCGACGTGCGTGCGAGAGGATCACAGATCGCGCCGCCTGACAACTACCGCCCAGTTCAAATAGCGCTTCAACAAGCCGAATGGCCATCATCAAAACCAAGGAATTCCTTGACTTTTTGAATTGGTGGCCTACAAGCAGCGGGCTAACGTCGCCTGCGACGGAATTCTGATGACCCTAAGGGGTCTATTTCTTCCCTTCTCACGCTTCCAGCTCTGCCGGTGCTTTTGCCGGCGGGTATCCTGTTTTCGTGAAAGGAAACAATCATGCCGATCGGCAACGTCAAATTCTTCAATTCCGACAAGGGCTATGGCTTCATCGCCAACGCCGATGGTTCGGGCGACAGCTTCGTCCACATCTCAGCGGTCGAGCGCGCCGGAATGGCGAGCCTCAACAAGGATCAGCGCCTCAGCTACGAGCTCGAAACCGGCCGCGACGGCAAGGTTTCGGCCGTGAACCTCGAAGCGGCCTGACGCCTCCGGATGGCCAAGGAAGAGGTCCTCACCTTCGAGGGCATGATCGACGAGATTTTGCCCGACAGGCGATTTCGCGTCGAGCTCGAAAATGGCCACCGGCTTATCGCCTACACAGCCGGCCGGACGCGGCGTTTCCGCATCCGGTCTGTTGTCGGCGACGCCGTGCGCGTTGAAATGACGCCCTATGACCTGTCCAAGGGCCGCATCGTCTATCGCGATCGCGGTCCGGGCAGCCCCGGCGCCGCGAGCAAGCGGCGCTGATTCCTAGTTCAAGAAGACCGGCATGTTTCAGAATAGTAGCATTTTCCCGAGCCTCTCCGCTCTCCCGCTCGCCGGGAAGCCGGTGCACCGCCTCACGCAAGCGCGCCGCTCTGCCACGCTCGCGCGGCGCGAACTCAGGCGCCTTGTCGCCGACATGATCGACTGATCGAAAGGATAGCAGCATGGCCGCAAACGCAACGAGTGAACATTATCGCGGGCAGGCCGAACGCTGCGAGGCCGATGCCGCCGCATCGGACCTGACGGAAGTTCGCGACCGCAACCTTCGCTCGGCGGCCGCATGGCACGCCATGGCGTCGCGGCAGCAGAAGTCCGAAGCGGCGCGCGCCGAGAAGGACCGTTTGGCGGAGGCAGTGCGAAAGCAGTGTCTTGCATGAATGACTTTCGGAAAATTTGACCTGGCAGGGGGACCGTCTTGAGCGAACCTGCCTTGCCGGGTCCTCCGCAACCGCGGATCACGACACAGGAACAGCGCGAGATCATTCGCGCCGCGCTCGAGACGCTACATCCCCACATATTTGTAACGAGGCCCAACCCGCTGCGCGCCCTCACGCTCGCGGACCATATCGAGGAGGTTCTTCTCGAAGCACTTGGCCCCGCAGCGCAGAACAATCTCAGCGCCGTCCCCTGGCTCCTCGCCGACATGGCGGCAGCGGCGGCCGGAAAGCTCGACGAAGTCGTCCGGCGACGCCTCGAGATGCCAGACCCGGCCCCCTGATAGGCGGGACGTCCAATACTTTGTCCTCAAACGCGTTTGAGACCTTACCTCTTCAGGAATTCATCATGGATATGAACCAGCTCTTCTACCATCATCAGATCGCCCTGATGACCGCCAGCCGCACCCGGCCGAACGGCGACGGTGCCTTCGATCTGGCCCGCCACTATGCGACGCGCATCAACCGCTTCCGCCGGAGCCGTGGCCTCTCCCCGGACTTTACCGGCTACAGCGATCGCTCGCCCGGTTTCTGATGAATGCCGCCGTTCCAAGCCAGGATAAAATATGAACCGAAGCCGAAGGGTGCAAAATATGTTCGAGACCGTGATGACCAGCAACAAGAAAGGTCCCGGCAAGAGAGGGCCCGCACCGCCCGCGACCAAGCTACCGCCGCACCCCGATCCTGCCCGCCATGTTCCGGACACGACCGACTATAAGAATGGATACACACCCAAACCCACGCTTCAATAATATGGTAAGGAAGCGGCACCGAGCGCTATTCGCCTTTCGACCGACGGCATGCTCGGAGACCTGGGATCATCCTGCCTTCGAACGCCGACGCCAGCCCCATCGGATCGTTTGATCAATTGGCCTCGTGCATCAGCATCCGTGCTTACGCGCTAAGGATGGTGCCGCCGGGCTGCCGACAACAGGCGCTTGATATGCAGGGCTACATTTTCGGGATCATAGGGGCGCCGGAGATGCGGGCCTTCGTCACATAACTGACCAGCGGCCCTGGCGGCGGAATCCACGCTGCCCGCAAGAACCACTGTCACGTCGGGGTAATTTTCCCTCGCCCACATTCGCAACTCGAAAGCATTATATCGTCCGCAGAGCTCGGCGTCGATCAGCAGTGCATCGACCGTCATACTCCCTTCCTCGAGCGCGACGACCACTTCGTCGGACGTTGCGGCCTCGAAGACCTTGTAGCCGCAGTGCCGAAGATATTCGGCAAGCGCATTTCGGATTAGCACGTCGGCATCCGCGACGATCAGGCACTGAGGTCCCGGGAACTCGTCTGCCATGGATCTCCAATCAGTCTTTCGATCGCCGCGGAAAGCGCCGCCACCGTATAGGGTTTCGCGATAAATGCGTCGGCCGGAGGTGCATCGGAAGAAACCAGATGCGCCGAGCACACGATCACCGGCCGGTCGGGAGCAAGCCGTTTCGCGCGGCGGGTCAGTTCCATTCCATCCAGGCCGCCGGGCATGTGCACGTCCGTAATAACGAGATCGATTGTTTGCCCGGACATCAAAATGTCGAGGCCCTCGTCTCCGCTGGCAGCTTCCAAAACCTGGTAGCCAAGATCGCGCAAGGAATCGCAAAGCATGAAACGAATGAGGAACTCATCCTCAACGACCAGTAACGTCTGTGCAGCCACTTTAGGTCCTCGCCACAACCCGAGCCGAGCGACCCCGGTTGGACCCGCACCCCGCCACGTTCTGGATAAATGCCAAACGCCAGGCCACAAAGACGGTTCCGCGCTTTAGCCGGGATCATCATCCGTCATTCCTTACGACTAATCGTTGGGCACAACGCTTCCATACGTCAAGCCGGGCTAGCCGACGCTCGCAATTATGTGGACTGGACGACTTAAAGCGACCGGACTTAACTTAGGTTATCGGCAGTTTTGCGTATTTTCTGCGTCATGAAACTTGGGCGCGTGGCCTGCGTTGGCTTGGCAAGCAATCAGCCAAGGAGCCAACCGATGCCGAAGAAGCCGCAGCCTTCGCCCGCAACCGATAACAGCCTCGAAGCCCACCAGCCGGGAAGCGGTCAGACCCGGGTCAGAGCCGACAAAGGCAATGCCGGCGAGCTTCATCAGCATATCGCGGGCGACGACGAACGCGATGGCCGTGCGCATCTCACCGACAATTTCGGGCACCGGATCGCCGACAATCAGAACAGCCTCAAGGCGGGTCAACGCGGACCGACGCTGCTCGAGGATTTTGTCCTCCGCGAGAAGATTTTTCACTTCGACCATGAGCGCATCCCCGAACGCATCGTTCATGCCCGCGGCTCGGGTGCTCACGGCGTCTTCGAATGCACGCGCGCGATCCCCGAACTCACCAAGGCCGACATCTTCCAGGAGGTTGGCAAGACTTGCCCGGTCTTCGTGCGCTTCTCGACCGTCGCCGGCGGCGCGGGATCGATCGACACGCCCCGCGACGTGCGCGGCTTTGCGGTCAAGCTCTACACCGAGGCGGGCAACTGGGATCTCGTCGGCAACAATATCCCGGTCTTCTTCATCCAGGACGCGATGAAGTTCCCCGACCTTGTCCATAGCGTCAAGATGGAGGCCGACCGCGGCTATCCGCAGGCCGCGAGCGCGCACGACACCTTCTGGGATTTCATCTCCCTGATGCCCGAGAGCTTCCACATGATCATGTGGGCGATGTCCGATAGGGCGATCCCTCGCAGCTTCCGCACCATCGAAGGCTTTGGCGTTCATACATTCCGTTTCGTCAATGCGAAGGGACGGTCGAAGTTTGTGAAGTTCCACTGGAAGCCCGCGCTCGGCCTCCAGTCGATGGTTTGGGACGAGGCGGTCAAAATCGCGGGCGCCGACCCCGACTATCAGCGCCGCGACCTCTTCGAGGCGATCGAGGCCGGCGACTTCCCGCAGTGGGATCTCGGCGTGCAGATATTCGACGAGGCCTTCGCCGAAAAGCAGCACTATGATGTGCTCGATGCGACCAAGCTCATCCCCGAGGAGGATGTGCCGGTCGAGATCGTCGGGCGGATGACGCTAAACCGCAATCCCGACAATTTCTTCGCCGAGACCGAGCAGGTTGCCTATCTGCCCTCGAACATTATTCCCGGCATCGATTTTAGCAACGACCCGCTGCTGCAGGGACGCCTCTTCTCCTATCTTGATACGCAGAAGTCGCGTCTCGGCACGACGAACTTCCATCAGATTCCGATCAACGCGCCCAAATGCCCGTTCCACAATTTCCAGCGGGACGGGATGATGCAGACGCTCATTCCCAAGGGCCGTGCGAACTATGAGCCCAACAGTCTCGCCGAAGCGGGAGAGGACGCCGGCCCGCGCGCCTGCCCCGACACCGGGTTCACGACCTTCCCGGAGAATGGCGAGCGTAACGATCCATCCCAGAAGCTGCGCATCCGCGCCGACCTGTTTGCCGATCATTTCAGCCAGGCACGGCTCTTCTTTTGCTCGCAGACGGAGAACGAGCAGGCACATATCGCCTCGGCGCTGGTGTTCGAGCTCTCGAAGGTCACGCTCGACCATGTCCGCGCCCGCGTCGTCGGTCAGCTTCGCAATATCGACGAGGATCTCGCGAAGCGCGTCGCCAAGGGGCTCGCGATCGATCTTCCCGCGAGGATCAAGCCCGCCAAGGCCGCCATCGACATGGCGCCGTCAGATGCGCTGTCGATCCAGAAGGACGACCGTCCCGACATCAAGGGACGAAAAGTCGCGATCCTGTTCGCCGAAGGCTCCGATAAGGACACGATCGACAAGCTCAGGACGCAGATCGAGAAAGCCGGCGGCAGCACCTTCCTCGTCGCCCCCAAAGTCGGCGGCATTCCTGTGTCCGGCGGAACGCTGAAGGCCGACGGGCAGCTCGCCGGCTCGCCCTCGGTGCTGTTCGACGCGGTGGCCTCGGTCCTGACCGAAGAGGCCGCGAACAAGCTCAGCCGTGAAGGCGCGGCCGTGCAATGGTTCATGGACGCCTTCGGCCATTGCAAGACGATCGCGCACGACCAAGCGAGCCGGGTGCTGCTCGACAAGGCCGGGGTGGAGTTCGACGAGGGCATCGTCGCTCTCGCCGATTTCATAAAGGTCGGCACGCGCCGCCACTGGGACCGCGAGCCCAAGGTGCGCGACCTCGCGTAATGGCCCGATCCGGGACGCGCTGAAGCCTTTTTGCCTGGCAACATCGGCATTCGGCGCGCGTTGAGCAAACAACAGGAAAGGGAGATAATATGACGCGCTTGCTGTTGGTTATGGCATCGGCCCTGTCGATCGGGGCCGCGACCCTCTCGCTACAGTCATGCGGTGCCCAAAGCGTCGAGGCCGCGTCGCCCAGCGGCCCGGTCAACGCGCTACTGACCCTTCCCGACGGCTCGACCTTCGTCGCTGCCGAGGGTTCGCTGCCTCGCGGGATCGCCGAATGGCTGGCATCGCGCGAAGGCGACGAAGCGCGGTTCGCATTTGCCGGATTCGACGAAGATCGGCCGCGGCTGACCAGCAAAGGACTTGGATCCGCGGCCGATCTCGCGACTATCCTCCGTGCCGCTCCGGCTGCATCGCTCGAAATCGCGGGGGACGAGGCCCAGGCGAAGGCGCTGGCAACCATGCTCGATGAACGGGGCATCGGTTCCGAGCGATTGAAGATCATCCCCGCCGCCGGGCTCGGCAGCGTGATACTGACCGTCCACCGCGGTTCAACCGCCCCGCTGATGACCGCTAAACCCTGACAGTTCAATCCGGCGGCAGCGCCAGCATAAGCCATGTTGATCGCCTTGTGGCGATCGAAGTCGGGAGGACCGTCGGCTCACCGCACGGGCCGCGCTCGCCAAGCGCCCGTTTGGCGCGATCGATGGCCGCCCTCGCCCGGCGAATGGCGGCTGCGTCCTTCCCGCCTCGTGCCGCACGAACCGCGCTCCGCGCTGCCATCCGCTGGGACGCAAGACGCGCGCGATCGTCTTCAGACAATGCCGGGTTGATATGCGCCAAGGGGGCGACCGCGAACCTTGAAGGAGCGGCCATCGGGCGTAACCGGATAATGGAAGGGTGGCTTTGCAAGGACGGCCTGCCGCCCACGCTACGCGCGCCCTGACATAGTCGTGTGCCGGCGACCGAAGGGTTGGCCGCCGGCACCCGTGGGGGAAGACGGAAGGAGGCTTCCATCATCCCCGGAAGGCGGGGCTCCGAACTGCAGAGCCCGGTAGATCATGGCAGTGTGCGGCGACCGCGCCCGAAGACGAAGGCAACAACGAAAAGAACGACGCCGATGACGAGAAGAATCTTCGCAAAGTCGGCCGAGAGACCGGCGATGCCACCGAAGCCGAGCAGCGCTGCGACAAGGGCGACGACGGCGAAGATGATGGCCCATCTGAACATGATATTTCTCCCGCTGTTGGGCGCGTCCTCGCGCCCCGCGCGCAAGCGAAGAGGCAGCGAAGCACGCCGTACCATTCATCCGAAGTGGATGTGCACGCAACGCAGACGAACATATTTGGTTCCAGCAATATCGCTGACAAATGGGTTTCATAACATAGATTAAGTTCATGATTTTAATGGAACAATTGCCCATCCAGCGCGTCTCCATGAGGCCCACACCCCCGAGGGCAACACCGCGAAGGAGAGGCCATCATGGCGCAGAATAACCAGCAGGGCGGCAACCAGCCCAACCAGAACCCCGGTCAGGACGGCCAGCAAGAACAGCAGGATCAGACCCGCCGCCAGCCGAACCAGGACCAGGACGACAATCAGGGTGGCAACCAGGCCGGCCGCGACGACGAAAATCGTCAGAACCGCTGATCATCCAGCGACAGACGAGCGCGTTTGCGGCGCTCTCTGGGCCGGGCCGTCGCTCCCGCACGGTCCGGCTTCGCTATATCGGGGAACGGCTAAATCCCGAGCGACGTGACGACACCGAAACGCGCTGGTCCGCCGTCCCCCGCCGCCGATATCATTCGAAAAGGAAATTCCCATGAACGCGCCCCTCGCCGCTCGCCGCATTCTTATCATGGCAACCGATGGATTCGAGCAGTCCGAACTTGAGGTTCCGCTCGAAAAACTGAAGGAGGCCGGCGCCGAGGTCCGGGTCGCGTCTCTGAAAGAGGGACAGATCAAGGGGTGGGACGACGATAATTGGGGCGACGAGATCGACGTCGACTTGCTGATCGCGGACGCCCGCGCCGAAGATTTCGACGCACTTGTACTACCCGGCGGCCAGATCAACCCCGACCTGCTGCGCGTCGAGGAGGAGGCGATCGCGCTCATCCAGGCTTTCGCCGACGCCGACAAGCCTGTGGCAGCGATCTGTCATGCGCCCTGGCTGCTCGTCGAGGCGGGCCTTGCGAAAGGCCGCAACATGACTTGCTACAAGTCGATCCGCACCGATGTTGCCAATGGCGGCGCCCAAGTCTTTGACAAAGAGGTCGTGGTCGACGGCAATATTATCACCAGCCGCTGTCCCGACGATCTGCCGGCATTTTGCGACGCAATCATAGAGACCGTGGTGCGTGTCGGCGCCGATGCCTGAGACGTGGCGAGCCCCCTGTCAGCCCCGCGGGAACCATGACGACGTCGCTCGCATTTCGGCAGCGGATGTACCGTCAGACGTTAGATGAGGAGAGCTGGCATAATGTTCGATCGGGATATGGCGCCGCCGGGCATGGCGATCTTTCTTGCGAAGCTGCTCAGCCACAGCCTGCTTTCGACCGAGGACCAGGCGGCGATCGCCGCTCTTCCGCACCAGACGCGGCGCCTCGAGCCCAACGACTATATTTTGCGCGAAGGCGACCGGTCCGATATCTGCCCGGTCCTGCGGTCGGGCTTCGCTTACCGGCAGAAGATAACCGAGGGCGGCGGGCGCGAGATCGTCTCGATCAAGATCCCGGGCGACCCGCTCGACTTCCAGTCGATGTACCTTCGCACCGTCGATCATAATCTGCAGGCACTGACCGCCGTCGAACTGACCGTCATCATGATTTCGGATTTCGAACGCCTGGTACAGGCGCGTCCCGCGATCGCGCGCGCCGTCATGGTCGACATTCTCATCGAAGCCTCGATCGGCCGCGAATGGCTTCTCAACAATGGCCGCCGGAATGCGCTCGCGCGTCTCGCGCACCTCTTTTGCGAGCTCCACTACCGGCTGCTCGATACCGGCTCGGGCGGCCTCGACATTCACAAAATGCCGCTCACCCAGGAACAGCTCGCCGACGTGCTCGGTCTGACCCCTGTCCATGTGAACCGGACACTGAAGGCGCTGGAACGCACGGGCGCCATCGCCCGCGACGGCCGCGGTATTCGCATCGCCGATCTGCAATCATTGATCGGCACTGCGGAATTCTCCGACCTCTATCTCCACCGCGACCAGCCCTGACCCCCGAAGGAGCAGACGAGATGGGACGTTATTTCTTCCACACCCGCGATGGGCACCGCGAGATCGACGAAGTGGGTCTCGACCTTCCCGATGACAGGACCGCAGGATTGGAGGCGGTACGCTATGGCGGAAGCCTTCTCGCCGACGACCCTCATATTCTGCGACACGACCAGGGACTGCGCGTCGAGTGCGTCGACGATGCAGGAAAGCTCTTATACACGCTGCTGGTCACCTCGGTGGACGCAAAGGAAAATCTCGCAACCTTCGCGACCGAGAAAGATTAGGGGCGAAACGGGCACGCGCGAGCGGTCTTCCAGATGCGAGAAACCGGACTGCCATCAGCGGCTCTGACGATTCTGATCGTCGCTTCCGCCCGGGTTCCGGTCGTCGATGCGCTCCTTGCCCGGCGGACGGTTCCGGTAGTCCTGCCGTTCCTGCTGGCGACCGCCGGCCGGCTGATTGCCGCCCTGCTCGTTGTTCCGAGCCATTTGCCTGTCGCCTTCCTGAAACTGCCCGAAGCGGGCATCCAGAGAGGCTTTCCGGACCCTAATGTTCCATTTAAATCATAAGTTTAATCTATGTTATGCAAGTCGTTCGCACGCTGCACAAATTCAGCTTTCCGAGGAACAGGCGCCCCGCCCCCGCGTTAAACGATCGAACTTCAACGGAGACCGATCATGAACAGCGATACGATCAAGGGCAATTGGGAACAGGTCAAAGGCCATGTTCAGAAGAAGTGGGGCGAACTCACCAACGACGAGCTCGACCAGATCAACGGCAACCGCAAGATTCTGGCTGGTAAAATCCAGGAAAAATATGGTCGCGCGCAGGATGAAGCCGAGCGCGAGATCGACGAGTTCGAAAACAGCTACTGATCCTTCCTGGATCGAAGAAAGTCCGCGCGGCCCTGTCGCGCGGACTTTTCCGTGCCCGGGTGGGAGCGGGCAAGGCGACAGGGGGCAAGATGACCACGACAACCAGCGGCACGCTCTTTCGTCACGGAAAGTTTGGGTTCGACGCTCTCTCGCGCCGCGCGAGGCTCGCGGCGGGCGCGGGCGGCGCTTTTCTGATTATCGGCGCCCTCGGAATCGGGGCCTTTCCCGTTTCGGTGCTGCACGGCACTGCCGAACGCCAGCTTGGCGAACATTTCGGCGCCCCGGTCCGCATCGGCGCCCTGTCGCGTGCGGAGTTTTTCTCCTTCACACCCACGCTCGTCGTCGAGGATGTCAGCATCGCGCAGCCGACGTGGGCCGGCACAGGGTCGCTTTTCAAGGTCAGGCGCGCGAGCGCCCGGACACCGATCCTGTCACTGCTCTTGGGTGACCCCGCCATTCGCTCGCTGGACATCGTCGGGCTCGAAGCCAATCTCGTTCGCGACGCCAATGGCAAGAGCAATTGGGAAGGCTCCGGGGATAAGAGACCGGATGAGGCCGACCGCGAGCTGAAGCTCGACGCGCTGAGCATAAGGGACAGCCGCTTCAGCCTACTCGACGCAAAGCGCCGTCTCGACATTGCCGGAACGCTAGAGGCAGCGGCGGACCGCAGCGTCACGCTGCGCGCCGAAGGCCGCTTCGACGGCGTTCCTGCGCGCCTTATAGCAACGGGCGCACCGCTCGGAGCCGCAAAGGGCTCGGCGTCCTGGCCCTTTTCGGCCAGCCTCGCGTCGCCGACGTTCCGGCTCGATGCCAAAGGCACGATGGCGGGTGGGCTGAACATGCGTGAGATGGATATCGAGATGAGTACGCGGGGGCAGACTCTCAAGCAACTCGACTATATCATCGAAGCGGGGCTCTTCGGCACTCAGGATATCGACTTCGAGGGCAAAGTCCGGCGCCGCGGGCCCGACTGGTTCATCGACAGGCTCGGCGGCATGATCGGCCGCTCGACGATCCATGCGAAGGCAAGTGTCCTCAAGCGCGAGGGGCGCACCAGGATCGACGCGACGATCGATGCGCCGCAATTCGATTTCGACGATCTTGCAGACGATGCAGGGCTCGCGGCGGCCCGCGTGCGGGAAGCCCGGACCGGTCCGCGCATCATCCCCGAGACGCGCATCAACCTCTCGAAAATTGGGCCCACCGACGGTATCATAAGGTTCAACGCGCCGCGGCTCCTCATCAAGGGCGGCTCGGCCTTCCGCAGCCTCAAGGGCGATCTCGTTCTGGAGAAGCGCGTGCTTACGCTTCGCAACGCCGTTGCCGGCCTCGACAGAGGGCAGATGACCGGCTGGGTCAAGGTCGATTCCCGAGGCAACGCCCCCCTTCTCTCCACCGAGCTGCGGGTGACCGGCACCTCGCTCGACACCCTCGTAGGGCAGCCGTCGATGATCCGCGGGCCGCTCGAAGGCCTGGTCCGCCTGCAGGGGCGCGGCGACACGATCCGCGCCGCTTTCGCCGGCGGCAACGGCAAGATTGCCTTTGTCGCGCGCGGCGGCGCCATGAACCGGGCGGCCGCCTTCATCCTGGGGCAAGATCTTGGCGGCGCGATCGGACAGAAGCTTGGCGACGACGACGCGATGGTCCCCATCCGCTGCGCCGTCCTCGCCTTCACTGTGCGGCAGGGTCTCCTCACGCCCGCGCCCTTGCTCATAGACACCAGTATTTCGAAAGGCGCTGCACGCGGCCGGATCGACCTCGACGGCGAGACGATCGCGCTCATATTCGGCGGTGCATCCAAGGGTGACGCCGCACTCAAGCTCGTCGATCCGATCAGGATCGGCGGAACGCTGTCGAGCCCGTCGATCACGCTCGCGCCGCCTGGAAAGCCCACTGGCAAGTCGGGCGGAATCATCGGCGCGATCGGGCGCTCGATCGGAAGCGCCCTCGGATTGCGGAAGGATCACGGCAAGCCTCCCACCCCGAGCGCAGCGCCCGCCGATTGCGACGCGCTCGCGGGCAAGGCGCTCGCCTGAATCCCCGCTCAGTCGCGTAGTTCGCGCGCCGCGAGCGGAAGCACTATCCGCGCGCGCATCCCTTTCCCTGTCCGCTCGCTCGTCCCGTAATGAACCTCGGCGCGGTGCGTCCTTGCGATAGCGGCGATGAGCTTCGTACCGAGTCCCGTGCCCTGCGCCGGCCGGTCGCTCGCGAAACCCGGACCATCGTCCTCGACGCTCAACTCGATCGATCGGTCGCCGACACGGCTGAGCCCGATCCGGATTTGCCCGTCGTCCGCCACATCATAGGCATATTTGCAGGCATTGCTGACCCACTCATTGGCGATCATGCCCAGCGCGACGGCCTTGTCGGTCGCGATCCGCAGCGGCTCCACCTCGGTCCGCACGTCGCGGCGCGCCGCGCCCGTCGACCAGCTCTCGCCAAGATCGGCGGCGAGGCCCGCCAGATAATCGTCCATGGCGACATATTCGACGTCATTGGTCGTGTAGAGACGGCGGTTGACCTGCGCGACGGTCGCAATCCGCTGCTGCGTCTTCTGCAGCGCCTCGCGTGCCTCTGGATCGGGCAGCGTTTTGGCCTGCAGCGCGACGAACGACATGATCATCTGGAGATTGTTGGCGACCCGGTGATTGACCTCCTTGAGGAGCGCCTCGAGCCGTGCATTGCTCGCGCGCAATTCCTCTTCGGCCCGCTCGCGGTCGCGGCGGAGGGCTGCGCGTTCCAGAACCTGTC
The DNA here is from genome assembly GCF_001468285.1 of Sphingopyxis sp. HIX. Lineage (GTDB taxonomy): Bacteria > Pseudomonadota > Alphaproteobacteria > Sphingomonadales > Sphingomonadaceae > Sphingopyxis. The sequence goes on from NZ_LNSB01000007.1 coordinate 46,297, forward strand.
CGAAGGTGTTCGCGAGCAGATCGAAGAAATCCGCGCCCACGGATTTCACGACATAGTCATCGGCGCCCGCCTTGAGCGCGGCCACCGCGACACGGCTTTCCTCCGAGCCCGTTACATAAACGACTGGCGGACAGCCCGCGATCGCGCGCAGGGCTTCGAGCGTCGCAAGCCCGTCCTGCCCCGGCATATAATGATCGACGGCGATCAGATCGAAACGTCCGTCGCGCGTCATCGCCACGCCCTCGGCACCGCTTGCCGCCAAGCTGACTTCGAACCCGTCGCGCGCAAGGTTGCGCGAGACGAGACGCCTTATGCCTTCGTCGTCATCGATATAGAGGATATGCGCCATGGCGGCGGACGCCCCGCTTCTCAAGCCGGATCCGGGTCGGGGACCTGGATCACCGAAAGGAAGAGACCGAGTTGGCGGATCGCGTCGGCGAAATTTTCGTAGTTCACCGGCTTCGTTATGTAGACATTGCAGCCGAGGTCGTAGCAGCGCTGGATTTCGACCTTGTCGTCGGTCGTGGTGAGCACCACCACGGGCGTGCGGCGCAGCGCGCTGCCGTCGCCCTTCAATCGGGCGAGGATATCGGTGCCGCTCATGTCGGGCAGATTGAGATCGAGCAGGACGAGCGCCGGACCGTTGCGCGCGGGTCCGTCCTCGGCATCATAGAGAAAGGCGAGCGCCGAGGTGCCGTCGGTGAAATGATGGATCGTATTCGAGATACCGGCGCGGCGGATATTCTTCTCGATCAGCCGGGCATGACCTTCGTCATCCTCGATCATCACGATGTTCACGGGTTGTTGTTGATCAGGCATTTTCATCTCCGCCTTTCCATTCGATCGGCAGACTGAGACGGAAGGTCGACCCCTCGTCCAGAACCGATTGCACGTCGATCGTGCCGCCGAGGCGATAGGCGAGCGCCCTGGCGTGTGCGAGACCGATGCCCTCACCGGGCTGGTCCTGTGTTCCCGACCTTCGGAAAAGGTCGAATATGCGGTCATGGTCGCGCGGGTCGATCCCGCGGCCATTGTCTTTCACCTCGACGAAGGCCCGGCCATATTCCGTGCCCCCGCTGACGGTGATGACGCCGGCGCGTCCGGGCTTCAGATATTTCAGGGCATTTTCGACGAGGTTCGAGAGGATTTGCTCGACCGCGAGCCTGTCGTTCACGATCCCCGGTAAATCGCCGATCTCGACCCGTGTACCCGTCTCCTGGATGCGGTGTTCGAGACTCTCGGCGATCCCTTTGACAAGGATGCCAAGGTCGAGCCGCTCGGGGGCCAGCGAGCGCCTTCCCTGCCGCGAGAGATTGAGGATCGCGTTGATGAGGCGATCCATCTTCTGCGTCGAACTTCGGATGAAATTGATCGCCTCGGGGAGGTCCTCCTCGATCGCGAGGCGGGTCGGCCCATCGGGGGCCTGCCACGTCCCGGCATCGCTCCGCGCGAGATAATCGGCAATCGCCTTGCGGGCGGCCTCGAGTTCGGCGGTGAAGCCCATCACGTTGACGAGCGGCGACCGCAGGTCGTGACTGACGATATAGGCAAAGCGCTGGATCTCGGCATTGGCCCGGCTGAGTTCGGCGGTCCGCGCGTCTACCAGTTCTTCCAGATCTTCATTCAATATCCGAAGCTGCTCGCGCGACTCGCGAAGCTCGGCGAGATTGCGGCGAATGAGAAGCAGGGTGACGGCGGCGACCGCCACGATCAGCATTCCGGTCAGCAGCAGCGTGGTGTTGAACAAGGCCTGAGTACGCCGCTGCTCGGCCTCACGCTCGCGAAGCAGTCCAAGCTCCTCCGCCAGCATCGCGTCGACGACGCTGCGAACCTCGCGGACATAAGCGACGCCTGTATCGGTCATGAAACCCTCGACAACCGCGCGGCGCGCGGCGGCATCGGCGCCAACCGCTTCACGGTTATAGGCCTGATAAGCATCGAGAAGCTCGCGGAGGCGCGCGGCGCGGGCGCGCTGCCCCAGATTGTCACTGATTAGCCCATCGAGATCCTTTACCTGCGCGATAGCACTCCGCTGCGCAGCCGCCATGATACGGGCGAAGGCAGGATCGTTGGTGAGGAGAAGCCCGCGGCGCGCGGTTTCCATCCGTTCGTTGACACTCGCAAAGGAGCCGAGGCGCGCCTCGACCGCGAGTGTGTGCGAGACGAGCTGCGCATTCTCTTCATTCTGCCGCTGCGTCCAATAGGTCGCCGCCGCAGCCACGAGCAGCGCGGCGAACCCGAGAGCGAGCAAGGCGATGATAACACGGCTCGCACGCCTGTCGCGTCCGAGCGACGCGAGCTTTTCCGATCTCATGTTATCCGGTTCCCCCGCGCGGCGATCTGGCGTCGGTGCATGGCGGGGGATCGGGCCGGGCGCAAGCCCCCGGTACGACGCGGCACCAGCACGCCGGGCCCAAATTTAACATGGATCAATCTGGCGTCGTCAGCGGGACCGTCGGGCGGCGCCGCACCCACCTCGTCGCTCCCGCCAACCTGGCGCGAGAGGCGGATATGACCTACTGCGCCGTGATCCGGACCAGCGACCAGTCGTAGCCGAACGACCGCACCCGGTCTTCGAGATGCTCGAGAATCTCGGGGCCGGGCCGGGCCTCGCGGGTCAGCGCCCAGAGATACCGGCCAGATGGCTCCCCGACGATCGACCAGTCATAATCGTCGCCATGGTCGAGAACCCAATAATCGCCTGCGAAAGGCCCGAAGAAGCGCACCTTCAGCTTGGCGTTGGTCGCCCTGTCGACGACCTTTGCCTTACCCACCGACTTGTCAAATTTGCTTACCTCGCCGCCCCTGCGTCCGCGGTTGACGACGCGAACGCTGCCGTCGGGACCCAGGCTGTAATCGGCGGTCACGGCATCCATGCCTTTCTGGAAGGAAGCCTCGTAGCGGAACTGCTCGTACCAGCGGCCGCCGTAACGAACGAGATCGACCGGCTTGGCGGGTTCGGGCACGGCGGGGTTCCCGACGGGTCCCGGTCGCGGAATATATTTCCAGGCCGCCCAGACGACAGGCGCCGTGACAGCCGCACCGAGGGCTGCGATGATTGCCGGTTTCTTCATGAAAGCTCCTTTCGTTCGGGAGAAGCGCTGCCGACGGGCGCAAAAAGGAACCCGCCGAAGCGGGTCCACAGATTTGCTGCCGTTGCCAGCTCGGGAAGATTATCGATCGATGCCCACTCGAACCAATGACAAGGCCTGATAGTTGCGGCGAACGGCATGAATATATTTTCGGCACTCGCTGAAACTTTTCGATCCGATTCCGGTTTATAAATCCGCACGGGCCGCACGGAGATCTGGCTGTCTGCCGGCGCCATGTGCTAAGCATGCCGCCGCCCGCGGGGCTCTCCTGGAGCCGCGGGCGGCACATGATGTGCTTCTTCCAAAAACACCCTTTTCCTCTTGCGGCGCCCCCCTCAATGACGACGAACCAAGTCTCGCCGACCGAGCGTCGCGATCTGCGCACCGGGCGCTCGATCTGGATGGATCGGCGGAGACCCGCGCTCAAGACCCAACACCTCGAACAGGACGCGGTGTGCGGGGTGCTGGTGATCGGCGCAGGAATTTCAGGCGCCCTTATTGCCGAATCGCTGTCCGAGGCCGGCCATGAGGTCATCGTGATCGACCGACGCGGTCCCTCGCTGGGATCGACAACCGCGTCCACCGCGATGCTCCAATATGAACTCGACACGCCGCTCAGCCTCATGGCGGACAGGATCGGGCATGATCGTGCGGCCCGGATCTGGCAGCGCTCGCGACTGGCGGTCGATGCGCTGCGCGAGCGCACTGAAAGGCTCGGGCTCGACGTGGGAGCCGCGACGCGCGGCTCGGTCTATCTCGACGGCAATATCCTCGATCCGGCCGGACTCGCGCGCGAGGCCGATGCGCGGCGCCGTGCCGGGTTCGAAGTCGAACTCATCGGCCCCGCCGAGACCGAGCGGCGCTATGGCATCCCCCGCCGGCACGCGATCATCGGCCATGGCAACTATATTGCCGATCCGCGGCGACTGACGATCGAATATCTGCGCGTCGCGCAGGCGGCGGGATGCCGCATTCACGCGCCCTGCGAGGCCAGCGCGATCGAACCGCATGACCGGGGCGTTACCGTGCGAACGCGCGAGGGGCATGTCGTAAAGGCGCGCCATCTTGTGATCGCGACGGGCTATGAGCGCCTCAAGGGAATCCCGTCGAAGGGCAATTATATCATGTCGACCTGGTCGATCGCCACCGCACCCCAGCCGAAAGCGATCTGGCCCGGCGCCGATCTCATATGGGAGGCATCCGACCCCTATCTCTATGTCCGCACCACGCCGGACGGTGCCGTCATTTGCGGCGGAGAGGATGAGCCGTTCGACGACGAGGAGCGGCGCGACGCCATGATCGGGGCGAAGGCCGAACGCCTCGCGACCAAGCTCAGAAGACTCCTGCCGGGCCTCGATCCCACACCCGCTTATGCCTGGACGGGAAGCTTCGGCAACAGCCCCGTCGGCACGCCGACCGTCGGCCGCATTCCGCGCATGCCGAACTGCTATGCCGCGATGGGCTACGGCGGCAACGGCATCACTTTTTCGATGATGGCGGCGCAGCTTCTGCGCGGCCTGATCGGCGGATACGGCGACTGCGACGCAGAGCTGTTCAGCTTCTACCGGCCTTTTTGACCCCGCTCTGACGACCGCACGGCGGGCACCGCTTGCGTGTGCCGCTTCAAAATGATGTAATCGCCTTATGACCAGAGAAGCGGCGTGCCACTGCCGAGCGGTCAGGCTCGAATGCACCGGTGAACCGGCCAAGATCTCGTTATGCAACTGCCTCGATTGTCAGCGTCGTACCGGATCGCTCTTCAGCGTCGCCGCTTTCTTCCCGCGTGGATCGGTCCGGCAAATGTCTGGCGATTGCGGCACATTTCGCCGGGACTCGGCGAGCGGATTTCCGGTCACCTTCCATTTCTGCCGCAAGCGCGGAACGTCGCTCTGGTGGGAAGCCGAGCGCCTCCCCCACCTTGTCGGGATCGCTGCCGGTACGTTCGAGGACCCGGCATTTCCCGCGCCCGCGCAAGCGGTGTGGACGAAGGATCGGCATCATTGGCTTGCATTCCCGGACACTGTGCCGTGCTCCCGCGAGAACCCGGCACCGAGGCCCTGATCCCTGAATATGAGGCCGCCCATGCAGCCGCCACGTTCCGTGCAGCGTACCGGATCATGGCCGCGACCGTTTTCGATCCTGTGGGAAACAAAATGGCGCCCGTCGGGCTGAAACCCGACGGGCGCCAGTAATGAAGATTCGTCCTCGACGAGGAAGAACGCTTCTGGGTCGCAGGGGCGCCACTATATCGGCCAACCACCCGATGATTGTATCGAAACGCCAAAACAGGCCGATACGGACGGTCGCGTAAGCCCGGCCCCGGCGAACGGAGACCAGACGATCTGCATTCCGCGTGCGATGATTTGCCAGACGGTTCTTCAACGATGGTTCAGGCGGCGAGGATCGGCCTGCTCCACCTCGATCCCGGCAGCGCGCTTGCCCTCATCCATCGCACTGCGAAAGGTCAGGACGTTTTGGTCGATCCAGCCGGGCGGCGACAGCTGTCGTCCAAGAAATCCCAGCGCATCTGCCATGCGCGGCAGGAGCGATGGGCCGACATGATCGGCACCGTGTACCAGTCGATATTCGTGCGCGAGCCCGGCGTCGAACAGGATCCGGTGCAGATATTCCGCACCTTCGTAGAGATAGAGCGCGTCTTGGTCGCCGACCTCGATATAGATGCGAAGATCGAGCAATCGGCCGGGCGCAACGCTCGCGATCGTCGCGGGATTATTCGCCGCCCAATAGCCCCGATCGACGGGGTTGCCGAACATCGGACGCAAGGCGCGCTCCGGCCGCCAGAAGCGCGTCTCTGTCCCCGCCCCTGTCCATTCCAGCGCCGCCTCGATCGCAGGCTCGAGCGCGATGACGCCGGCAAACAATTCAGGATGCTTGAACGCGATCCGGAGGCTGCCGAGGCCGCCCATCGATACGCCTCCGATGAAGGTCCGCTCGCGTAACACTTCGACATGCGCCGACCGGCGAACGAAGGGCAGCACATCGGAAAGGATATAGCTTTCCCAGCGCTCGCTACTGTCGAGGAAGTCCATATAGAGCGAGCGGCGCCCGCTCGGGGTCGCGATGACGAGCGGCGGCACGCGGCCAGATGCAATTTCGCGGTCGAAGACGCTCTTGAAGAAGAGTATATCTTTCTCGCTGCCATTCCCCCATGGAGCCAAAGAAGCAGCGGGTACGCGTCCGCGCGCGCGGCATCATAGCCCGGCGGTTCATAGATCGCGACGCCGACATCGCCCGGCACGTTGGACGACGCCAAATTGTGAAACCCTATCGTCCCTTCGGTATCTGGCGCGGACGCTAAGGCAGGCACGGCGACCGACGCTACCGAGCCCGTCGCAACGAGACCCGAAAACTCCCTGCGGTTCAGCATCCGTCCCTCAACGCGCGCCCGGCGCGGCGCAGCTGAAATTCCTCGCTGAAGTGGTCGAACCCCAGCCGCGGTATACTGCTTTTTTGGGATAGGAACACAGCGGCCGCTGCATTTCCACCTTTCCGGCATCGTCGCTCGCGAACTTCGTCGCGATGATGCTCTCAGGCGCCTTGCCGCCATCGGCCCAGTCGATCAGCGCCGAGAAAATGTCGTGTCCCGCGTCATAGCCGGGCGGCTGCGGCGGGATACCGAGCGTGCCATTGAAGGCATCGGGACCGGCGCCACCGCCGCAATGCATCATACCAGGTGCGAGGAACAGGCGCGCATTATTTGCCAGATTGTCCACGCCGCCGAAATCCTTCGCATGCCGTTCGTAAAAGGCGACCGACTGCCCCGGCGCGACGAGCGTATCGGCGAGCCCATGATAGACGATCAGCTTGCCGCCGCGGGCGGCAAATGCCTTGAGACTGCCGCGCGTCGCATCATTGACGATCGCGTCCAAACGCCGATCGACCAGCGGCATGTCGCGGTCGAAGTCAAAGCTCTTCCAGTCCCAGTCCGCGCCGAACACCCATTTGAACAGGGCGCCGAAAGGCGGTTGTTCGTTGATCGGCTTCTGGAGAAAAGCCCAGCCGAAGGTGTCGGGCATCTCGCTACCGGGCAACCAGCCGAAGTAGCTTGTCTTGCCTTCCGCGGTTCGTGGACCCGAGTAAAAAGCGCGGGCGGTCTCGACCTCAGCCGGCGTGAGACAAGCGTCGGACGCCCCGCCCTTGCAAGCGAGGACAGCGGGATCGAATGTGCAGCTCATCGGATCCGAGACGAACCGGTCGCCCGCAAGGCCGTGCCCCTGCTTCCAGCAGGTAGCGACCGCGGCCTTGTTCAGCAGTCTGAGCTTGGTATCCGATAGCAGGCTGCCCGGCGTGCGATGCGCGGCGGCATAGTCCCATAAGACCGCGGCATGGCCCCAGGTCCGGTTCATGACCGGCGCGCCGACGAGAATCCCGTCATAGTCTTCAGGATAATAGAGCGCCTCTATGAGCCCCTGCTGTCCACCGGTCGAGCAGCCGGTGTAATAGGAGCGTTTCGCCGCCTGACCATAGAAGGCATTGGTGATCGCCTTGCCGGTGGTGGTCATGACATGGGTCGAGAGCCGTCCCCAGTCGCGCCATTTGCGGTCATGGCCTATGAGGGCATCGCCCTCCAGCGGCGTCGCGGGCGCCGTCCCGGCATCGGTCGTCGCGGTCGCAAAGCCGCGCCGCAGACCATCCGCCATCCCCGAATAGCCGCCCGCGAGTATGCCGGCGAAGCCTCCGTTGCCATTGCCATGGAAGACGCCGGCCCATCCCTCCAATGGCAACCAGATTTCGACGCCGATGTCGGACCCGGGCGCTGAACGGACGTGCGCGACGACACGGCAGAAGCTGCGATATCCCGCCGTATCGCCGGCGATCGACGTCTCCGCCGCTTTGCCCGGCACAAGGACCGCGCTCGTTATGCTGGTGTCGGCAAGCTTGAGACCGGCGAGGCTCGCGCATCGCGCCTCGGGCGCCTCGATCGCGGACACTGCCCTGGAAACCGGCGCTTTCGCCGCAACGTTCACCGGAACCAGCGATCCCGCCGCGACGCCCGCCAGCAGGACGATGCCAGATATCCGCCTCATTATTGCCTCCCGAGAATTGATGTGTCCGCCGGGCCGGTCTCCGATTTCCGGATCAACCGGGCGAGCCAGACGAAGAGCAGCGCGGCGACGAGATACATCGGCGCCAGCGCATAATAGGCCATCCGCAACGCATGCTCGCCATGGTCGGCACGGAAATAATCGCTCGCCATACCGACGAAGGTCGGTCCTAGGCCAAGGCCGATCAGGTTCATGACGAGGAGCAGCAAGGCGCCCGAAATCACCCGGGCGCCGGGATCGACTTCGCCTTGAACGAAGGTGACCGTCGCGGGAAGAAAGAAGGAGTTGAGGAAGAGCGGCACGAACAGCAGGGCGAGCGCGGTCTCCCAGCGATCGGCAGCCGCAAAGCCGAGAAAGAATGGCAAAGCGAGGAGCAGCGAGAGCGCCGGAATGCTGGCATAGGCGGCCTTGTTCTTCACGGCGAAGCGGTCGATCAGCCGACCGGCGACGAAGATGCCGGCGCCCATTCCGAACCCGACCGCCAGCGCATACCAGATCGCGACATCTTCGAGCGTCATCCCCTTCTCGCGCATGAGGAAGAGGGTCGCAAAATTGCTGAGGCCATAGGTGATGAAGTTGGCCGCACCACTCGCCAGCGCCGCGACGGCCAAAACGCGGTTGCCGAAGAAGGCACGGATCGCCGATCCGAAGCTTTGTGCGGGAGCGGCAGTCGCCGTCGGCGCCGGCACCGGATCGAAACGGCCGCGTTCGGGCTCGGGAATGACCAGATAGACGATGATGGCGGTGAGCACGCCGATCGCACCCACCACATAGAAGGGGATGCGCCAGTCATAGGCGGCAGCCAGCGATGCGCCGAAGGCGACGCCGAGCGCCGAACCGAGTGGCGGCCCGAGATTGAAAATGCCCATGGCGGTGCCGCGCTGCTCGCGGGGATAAGTGTCCGAGATAATCGCATAGGATGGCGGCACCCCGCCCGCCTCTCCGACGCCGACCGCCATGCGCGCAACGACAAGCTGGCCATAATTGGCGGCCATGCCGCACGCGGCGGTTGCGGCGCTCCACAGGCCGCAGGCGATCGAGAGAACCTTTACCCGGTTCGTACGGTCCGCGAGCCACCCGACCGGGATGGCAATGAAGCAATAGAAGAGTGCGAAATAGAAGCCCGTGATCCGGCCGAGTTGGCTGTCGCTGATCTGGAGGCTGTCCTGAATCGGCTTTGCAAGGATCGATACGAGCTGCCGGTCGAGGAAGTTCAGCACATAGACGAAGCAGAGCATGCCGAGCGCCAGTCCCCGGTTGCCCGCCTCGCGGGGAACAGTGGGCGCGGCTCCGCCCCGATGTTGCATGCTGTCCATAAGCCTCCTCCCTTCGCTGCTCTTTATCCGTTCTGCACCCAGCCCGCGCGCCCCTTGCCGCCGCCCAGCCCCGCCGCGACGCGCTGTTTGAGCAGCGCCGGAGGCCTGAACCGCTCGCCATAGGCATCATGCAATATGTCCTGCACCTGGACGCAAAGATCCGACGTGACGAGATCCATCATGGCGAACGGCCCGACCGGATGCCCGAGCCCGAGGCGGCACGCCGTATCGAGATCGGCGGGCGTTGCCACCCCTTCTTCCACGAGACGGACCGCCTCGATGAGAAAGGCGTGCAGCATACGGTTGACGGCGAAGCCGGCGACATCCTTGATCTCGACCGGATGTTTGCCGACGCCTTCCAGCCACGCCGAAACCTGCTCGACCGCCGCGCGGTCGGTGCCGAAGGCCGGGATGATCTCGACGAGTTGCATGCGCGATACCGGCGAGAAATAGTGGGTCCCGAGAAAGAGGGGTCGGCGCTCGGGCTGCAACGCGGCGGCAAGCGTCGATATCGGCAGCGTCGACGTGTTCGACGCGAGGATGCAGTGCGGAGCACACAGGGTGTCTAGCGTACCGAGGACAGCAACCTTGGCATCGAGCGCTTCGAACACCGCCTCGGTGACGAGATCGCGATCGGCAAGATCCGCTATGTCCGTGGTCGGCCGGATCAGGGTCAGTGCTTTATGTGCGTTATCGGCTTCATAGATTTGCCGCGATATGCCCTTCTCGACCAGGCTGCCGAGCCGCACCATCGCGCGATCGAGGGCCTCCTCCGACAGATCGTTCAGCAGGACATCATGTCCGGCCAATGCAAACACAAGCGCGATTTCCGCGCCCATCAGCCCTGCTCCGACGACCGCGGCCTTCATGCGGCATCTCCCGTCCGCCGCCAGCGCCGGGCCTGGTCGATATACCAGGGCAGAATTTCGGGCGTCGCGGTCGCGTCGGCATTGATCACCTTGGACACCGGCCAGCCGGCAAACAGTCGCTTGATGGGAAGTTCCTGCTTCTTGCCAGATAGCGTCAGGGGAATTGCCGGTGCCGCAATCAGACGATCGGGCACGAAGCGCGGCGAGAGGCTGGTGCGGATGGCTGATGCGATCGCCGCTTCGGTTTCGGTATGAAGCTCCCCTCCCTCATCGGGAACGACGAACATGATGAGCTCGCTGCCACCCGCGCCATCCTCGACATCGATGATCATCGTATCGGCAACGCCCGGCAGACCTTCGACTGCCGCATAGATCTCGGCCGTGCCCATGCGCAGCCCGTGCCGGTTGATCGTCGCGTCGCTGCGGCCCGAGATAGTGCAGCCGCCGTCGATACCGATCGTGAGCCAGTCACCATGGCGCCAGATACCCGGCCATTCGGAAAAATAGGATTCATGGTAGCGACTTCCGTCCTCGTCGCCCCAGAAATAGAGCGGCATGCTGGGGAAGGGCCGCGCGCAAACAAGCTCGCCGACCTCGTCGATCACGGGCCGGCCGTTCTCGTCCCATGCCTCGATCGCGGCGCCGAGATGACGGCATTGCAGCCTGCCCGGCGTGTCGGGCAATTCGGGATTTCCGGCCATGAACGCGGCGGCAATTTCGGTTCCGCCGCTGACATTGCACCACCAGATGCCGGGTCGGCCGGCAGCTTCGAACTCGGCCGATCCCCAGCGCTGCACGTCGGGGGGAAGCGGCGAACCGGTACTGCCGAGTGCCCGGATTTCTCCAAGACCCCCGAGACCTGCCAGATCGAGACCCGCCTTGCGGCAACTTGCGAAAAAGGCGGCGCCGGCGCCGAACCAGGTCACGCCGCTCCGCGCGGCAAAGTCCCAGAGCCGGCTCCAGTCGGGATCGGCTTTCGTGCCGCTCGGCGAGCCGTCGAAGATGCAGATGGTCGTGCCACTGAGCAATCCGCCGACCTGGATATTCCACATGACCCAGCCCGTTGCGCTGAACCAGTGAAACCGGTCGCCGAAGTTGTTCGCGGAATAGCTCGGCCCGAGATCGAAATGGAGCCGGCCGGCGGCGGTCGCGAGGAGTACACCGCCGTGCCCGTGCACGATCGCCTTGGGCAACCCGGTCGTCCCGCTCGAGTAGAGGATCCATAGCGGATGATCGAAGGGCAGCCACTCGGGTTCGAATGCCGCCACCGCGGCATCGGCGCGGCCGACCACCTCGGCAAAGTCGAGCGCGCCGGACACGGCAGCCGCCCCATATCCGCTGGTAACAAGGAACAATCGCTCGATACACGGCAACTCAGCGCATATTTCGGCGACGGCAGCGCTACGGTCCATCGCCTTGCCCGCATACAGGACGCCGTCGACCGCAATCAGGGCCTTGGGCTTGGTCTGCCGCAATCGGTCGAGCACCGCGCTCGTTCCCATGTCGGGCGAGCAGAGTGTCCAGATCGCGCCGAGGCTCACCGAGGCGAGCAGGCCGATGACTGCCGCCGGAATGTTGGGCAGGTAGGCCGCAACCCTATCCCCCTTCCCTATCCCGTTCCGGCGCAGTTCAAGCGCCAGCGACGCCGCCTGCCGGCGAAGCTCAGCCCAGCTCAGCTCAACGGTGTCGCCGCGCTCGTTCATGGCGACAATCGCCGGCTGGCCGGCCTCGTCGGCTGCGGCCGCGTGCCGGAATATATGGCGCGCATAACTGACTTCGGCGCCCTCGAACCAGCGCGCGTGCGGCATGGCGTCGTCGCTCAGCACGGCGGTGAACGGTGCCGCAGATTCGATTCCATCATAGTCCCAGATGCTGCGCCAGAAGGCTTCGAGGTCGTTCACCGACCAGCGCCGCAAATCCTCGAAGTTGGCGAACTCGAGGCCGTGCGTCGCCTTGAGCCAATCTGAGTACAGGCGCATCTGCGGAACCGGACCCGGAGGATTTGCGCTGGTACTGGCATGAGTCATCGCGTGGCGGAACCTTGTTCAAATCGCGGGTGGGATCGGGTGTTGACCCGGCGCCGCACCCCCCGGGGCGGCGCCGAAGGCGAGACGTCAGAAGGCGGTTCGGAGGCTCATGGCTGCATAGCGACCGATCGCATTATAGGTACCCCCGATGCCGTCGGTTCCCGGGAAATAGGGCGGCGTCTTGTCGAACAGATCGTTGATCTGAAGGCCGATCTCGGTGCCCTTCATAAATCCCGTATCGGGCAGCTTGACCGAAAGGCGCAGGTCCACCGTCGTGTAGCTCTTCGATTGATAAAGGCTCGTACCGGTCGGGGTTGCGAAGGAGGCGGTAACGCCGCTGCGATGATTGACGAAATTGACGAACGTCACGGGACCCGCCGTGACACCGAGCGTCGTGCGCAGCGTCGTGCGCGGGATGCCGGCGTCGAGCGAATTGCTGACCGCCGAGGTTGGCGACAATTGGGTGCGATACTTCAGAATATAATTGCCGGCGATCCCGCCAAAGATTGTCCCAAAGTCAGCCGAATGCCGATACCGCACGTCGAAATCGATGCCGTTCGTCTTGCGAATACCGAAATTGCCTTGGCGCAGGTCCAATATGTTGCCGATCGTCGGAACCGCCGAGAAGGTATAGAAGAAGGGAACGGTGTTCGTAATCGCGGACGTGACCTGCGCAGCGCTGGGGTCGCGGATGACCAGCGAAGCGAAGGTAGGATCGGTGAACACAAGCGCGCCGAGGCCCGACGGCGTTCCGATCACATCACGGTATCTGATGTCATAGAAAGTCGCACCGGCCGTCAGCCCCGGCGCAAAGGCCGGCTTCAGGTCAAGCCCGAACGAGAAGGTGCGGGCTTTTTCCGGCTTCAGATTCTGGTTGCCGCCGAAGAGCAGCATCGTGTTGACCTGCGTTGCCCCGCGCAAGGGATCGCGCACGCCGAAGGCGTCGACCAGCGCCGCTGCGGCATAATAGGAGCCGACAGTCGAGCCGAGGTCGCGAAGTCCGGGCGCCCGGAACGACCGGCCGTAACTGCCGCGCAAATTGACGCCTTCGACGGGTTCCCAGGTGATGCCGACCTTCGGATTGGTCGTCGAGCCGAAGTCGCTGTAATGATCGTAGCGCCCTGAGAGCGACAGGGCGAGGCTATGGGCCATCGGCCCCGCATTGCCCTCGCCGACGATCGGCACGAACAGCTCGCCATAGACCGACGCGATGTTGCGGCTCAGATCTTCCGGAAAGCCGACGCCTCCGCTCGATCCGCGCTGCATGTAGGTTTCGCGCCGATATTCGGCGCCAAGCGCGACCTTGAGATCTCCGCCCGGCAGGTTGGCCAGCGGTCCGTCGATCTTCACGGCGCCGATCCGGGTGCGCTGGCGGTTGGTGAAATCGGTCGGATTGTCGAGAATGGCGGCGACAACCGCCGGATTGGTGCGGGTACCGAACGGGTCAAGCGCCGTCGCGGTCGTCGTGCCGGCTGCCGCTGCCGTCAGGGCGGTGGTGTTGATGCCGGGCTGGAAGGTGTCGTTTCGCGCCCAGTTAAACGTTCCGAAAACGCTGGCCTTGAAGTCGCCCGGCAATTTGATGTCGAGCCCGGCCGTGGCGTTCCCGCTCCTGACGCGGAATGTCTGGTCGAAATGATCCGCGCCAACCAGGTTGTCGGGCCTGAAGTCGACAAATTCAAATGTCGCCCCGGTGCCTGGCGGAGCCCGGAAGAAGGGATTGGCCGCGGTGATCAAGACAAAGGTCTGCCCGGGCAGCGCAGCCTGAACGATATCCCGTCGATCAGAGTAAAGGAGATCGGCCCAAAGGGTCACGTTCGAGGACAGGTCTTGGCGCGCCGAGACGAAGGCGGCGTGGGTGCGGTTTTCCGGCACAAGATCGACCGGCCCGCGCGGGTCGCAGGTGTTGAGCCCCGGCGCCAGGCTGGGCGCAGCATAGATCGTGCCGGTGAACAGATTGACGTTCGCATCCGGACAGACGGCCGAGCGCGTATCGACGCCGCCTGCGGCGCGGAAGTCAAGCGAGCGATACCGCCGGTCGGCGCCAGTGATATTGCTGTTCTCGGAATATTGATAGGCCGCGACAAACGAGCCGCTACCCCAGTCATGGCCGAAGATGCCGCCCGCATTGAAGGCGTGATAGTCGTCTGCGAAGCCGTAGCGGACATTCGCCTCCAATCCCGACACGCGTTTCCGGGTGATGAAGTTGACGACGCCGGCCACGGCATCCGAGCCGTAGATGGCCGACGCCCCGTCGGCGACGATCTCGACCCGCTCGATCGCGAGTTCGGGAAGAAACGGATAGTCGGGGTTGGTCTGCTGCGTACTCCCCGAGATCAGGCGATGCCCATTCATCAGCGGCAAGGTGGCGGCAGGCGGGAGTCCGCGAAGGCCCGGCGCGAAGGATCCCAGCCCGCCATTGCTGGTACGCGGCGCCGTGTTGAAGCTGTTGAGTTGCGGGACGGTTGCGAGCAGTTCGGGGGTGCTCGCCGCGCCGATCAGCTTCGCATCCTCACGCGTGACGCCAATGAGCCCCGACCCCGTCGGCGGGATGCCGCGAATGCTTGTGCCGGTCACGACGATTTCGGTGTCAGCTTCGCCGTCCGCGTTCGACTGCGTGCTGTCTTCGGCCGACTGGGCCCGCGCGGCCGTCGGCACGAGAAGCACCGCCGCGATTGCGGAGCCCGATAGCAGACATGCGCGGCCCGCCATGAATAGGATGTTGTTCGACATGATGGTCCTCTCCCTCGCTCTTCGAATGCGGCCGGGGCCGCGGCCGGACTTTGCCGACTTGATGCCCTGCTTATGGTCTGCCAGAGAGGTTTGTAAGCGCCCGGACGGACAACGATGTGTCTTTAGCGGACAAGGTAGAGAGAGAGAGACGATGTCGATTGTCGACCCGCAGATAGGGGCTGGGACCAGCAGCACGCGCGCCGGTTTTCCTTCGCTGAACCAGCGAATCTTTGCGCCTTTCAAGTTGGCGACCGTCATTGAGGCCGTCGCCCGCCGCGGCATCAAACCCGAGACAGTTCTGGATCGTACGGGATTGACACTCGCGGATGTACGCGATCCCCACACACTGACCTCGATCGGCCAATATCTGGTTGCGTGCGAAAATATCGTCGCCGCGGGCGCTCAATTCGGCGACGCATTCGAAATCGGGTCGCGGCTCCATCTTTCGGCCTACGGCATGTATGGCTACGCGCTGATGTGCTCGCCGACGATGCGCGAGTTCTTCGACTTCGCTGTGCGATACCAACCGCTCGCCACGCCGACGGTGAGGCTGGGGTGGCGGACGGAAGGCGCGTTCGCGATCTGGCGTTTTGAGGAAATCTATCGCGACGTCATGAGCAACGAGGTCCGGACCTTCCTCGTTCGCCAGCAGATGAAGATGACCTACACCCATATCCGGGACACCTCCGGGGCGGACAATTTGCCCGTGCAGGCGATATTCGCTTTGACCGAAGACGGGCAGACATCCGCCGACGAACAGGCCTTGTCCTGCCCCTGTTCCTATGGACAGGATGCCAACGAACTTCATTATCCGATCGGAATTCTTGAGCAGACGCCAGAACTCGGCAACCGGCTCACAAGAGCGATGCTCGAAGAGACTTGCGACCGGCTGATTGGCCAGTCGCGGATCGCATCGGGATTGTCCGGCGAGGTCTATCAGCTCCTGCTGCTCGCCCCGAACCAGTCGGCCTCAATGACCTCGATCGCGGAGCAGCTGGGATTGCAAGAGCGAACCCTGCGCCGTCGGCTCGCCGCAGAAGACACGAGCTATGGCGAAATCGTCGATGATGTTCGCCGCAAGCTTGCGATCGAGTATCTGCAGACCACCCGGATGAGCGTCGACGACGTCGCCTGGAAAGTCGGCTTCAGCGACAGCGCGAACCTGCGCCGTGCCGTCAGGCGATGGACAGGAAAGACCATCAACCAAGTCCGCGCGGAGCGATGAAGCGCCAACCGCCCGGCTTATGCCAGAGAGATCATCTTGAGCGCATGATGGCCGTTTGTTGTCCGTCCGTTGTCCAGCGCAAGCTGCGAAAAGCGGCCATTGCGATAAGCACTAAGTGAACAACGACTCTCGCTTGACGATGGCCCTCCAAACGAGATGATGTCCTGATGTGGACCCGCAGGCATCGACCGCCGGCTATTCTCGGCGATCATATTCGCTTCTTTGCGGAGCGAACTGCTGAACTTGGCGATCAATCCTTATCGGTGCCGCTTCCCGCCCGTGTCGATCAGTTGATCGAGTTCTATCTCGAAGATCGATATCTGGTTTCACGCGATGGCAGGCCTGCCGGTCCCGCTCCTGAGTTGGCGATAGTGGGGCCCCAAGGTCGTCCCGGTACTTGGCTCCACCTTTCTGGCTCCCTGAAAGTCTTCACCATCCACTTTCAGCCTGGTGGGCTTAACGCGCTGTTTGGCATCGCGACAAGCGAGCTTACCGATCAGGGTGTCGAAGCTCAGAGCCTCATCGGACGAAGTGCCGACCATCTTCGCGACGACCTCATGCAGGCTGAAGATTTTGCGGAGCGCGTCGACGCCGCGCAGCGCTGGCTGGTAGACCGCATGAGTAGTGCGAAGCCTGTCGACATCGTTGCGCGGATCGCGAGAGCGGTCATCGAATCGGGAGGTCTCCCGCCCGTCCGTGAGTTCGCAAGACAGACAGGCCTCAGCGATCGCCAGTTTTCGCGGCGGTTTGAACATCAGACCGGCCTCGCGCCAAAGGTCTTTGCCAGGGCCGTGCGTTTCGGTGCGGCGTTAGAAGCCAAATCCGAGGCGCCGGAACGAAGCTGGACCGACATAGCCTATGAGGCGGGATATGCGGATCAGTCCCACTTGATCCGGGACAGCCGACAGCTGGGCGGCGCGCCGCCGCGAAGATTTTACGCCGACTGGTCCGCCGTTCCATGACGCATTTGTTCAATTTGTCCGAGTTCTGCCGGACTAGGATGGGCAAGGCAGCGAGGAAGACCGATGGACAGACGGCAGGCGTTGTTGGGATTGGCTGCGGCAGCAATGACCGCCGGCACGGCGCAAGGAAATGAAATGACGGGTTTTGACCTAAAAGACGGCGTCACGAGACTGGCAGCGGACTACGCCAATGCATGGAACAGCTCGGACATGGACGCCATGACTGCCCTCTACACTGACGATGTTCATTGGGTGAACATCGTCGGCATGCACTGGCGCGGCAAGGCCGAGGTCGACAAGGCGCACCGCATCTTCTTCGACATCATGTTCAAGGGCGTGCCCTTGGCGCTGGAAGAAATCGAATCGATCGCCGCGCTACCGGGGGGAGCCGCCGTCGCCGTCATCCGATGGTCCGTCGGCGCCTTTACCACGCCTGCCGGTGTGCGCGTTCCGCCAAGCCGCGATCGCATGACCCTCGTCCTGGTGCGCGAAAACGGCAAGCTGCTGATCAAGCATGGCGCAAACATCCAGATTGATGAGCTCGCACAAAAGTCGGACCCGGTGACGGCGAGCGGTAGCTCCGGGCCATAGAGGAACTATATGAATCTGGCCGATTTCAGACAGGCCGCTAAGAAATCCGGGGACGGGATAGCCGCCATGGCGGGAACCCGATCGACGCGGTCACGCGATCGCCCGCCCAGGCGATCAGCGGTACCAGCATCAGATTGAGTGCGATTTGCCATGCGACGACCATCCAGAGCAGCGCGAAGATCGTCTCGCATCGCACCATCGCGAGCTGAAGGATGATGGTCGAGGCCAGCCCTGCCGCGACGCATCCCCTGCGGCTGCGCAACCTGTCGCTCAGCCATCCCGAGAATATCCCCGATAGGCTCGCCGCGGCTGCTCCTGCGAAGACGATATAGCCAAGCCAGCGAATACTCTCGGGACCCGCCAGCTCCGACACGCGCGCTGGCAGCACGAGCATCAGAAAGGGGGTGTAAGCAATGACGCCGCCGGCGTAGGCAAGCGCATAAAGGAACAGAAATGCGGGTGACTGCATCGTTCGCAACGCTGTCACCCGCCCGTTCTCCTCAACGCACCTCATTGCCCGACCCCGAACGAAAGCGATCGATGCCATGATTACAGCCGTCCGTGCCGCCACGCGGCCCGGACGACTGCCCCCTTATGCTAAAAGTTCACACGAACGCGAAGGCCGTAGCTGCGGGCGTCATTAAGGAACCGGATGTTGAGCGACGATCCGACAAGCGCCTTTTGCGAGACCTCTTCATTGAGGAAGTTGCTCGCCCAGGCTTCGAGACGGAAATTGTCGATCGTATAACCGATACCGAGGTTGAGCGTCGCATAGCCCTTCTGCCGATCCGGGAAGCCCGCAGCGAACGCGCTCTGCCGCGTCCCGTCGAGGAAGACGATATCATCTTCGTTGAACTGGCTGAGGAAGTAGGATGAGCGGTAGTTCAGCAGCGCCTGCCAGTCGAGGCGGCCAGGACCGGCGTCGAACCATTGCGAAAGCCGCGCGCTGATATTCACTTTGGACGCGAGCGGCAGGCGATTTCCGACGAGGCTGATCAGCGGCGAATTGCCTCCCGCTCCAAAGTCCTGCGCGCGCGCGTCGGCGACAGTGCCGCGCGTAACCTTGGTGTCGAGATAGGCGGCATTGATATCCAGTCCGAAATTGCCCGGCAGCTTGAACCGCATCTCGGCCTCGGCACCATAGATCCGCGAGGCGCCGATGTTGCGATTGACCAGCGAATAGCCATTGCAGACGGGCGGCGTCTGAGTGCTGTCGAGATTGATGCAGGTGAGGTCCTGGAAGACCTGGTTCGAATAGTCGTAATAGAAGCCTGTGAGGTTGAAGACCGCACGGCGCCCAAAGAAATCGAAGCTGTTGCGCGTGCCGACTTCATAGACGAGCAGTTTTTCGGGGCTGAAGGTCTCGGGAATCGGCGAGCCGTTGAAGCTGTCGTTGAAGCCGCCGGATTTGTGGCCGGTCGAGACCTTGGCGTAGAGCATATTGTCGTCGCTGAGATCATATTCGATTCCAAGCCGCCAGTCGATGAAGTCGAATTTCGAACTGCCGACCTGCTGGCCTGGGATCGTCAGATTGGCATAGCTGAAGCCGCCATTACGGTCCGACGGATTGAGCGCCGGGCAGTTGACGAAGCCATTGTCGATATCGGGCCGGTCGATGCAGGTGCCGTTAGGGTTGGTGCCGTTAGCGATCGCGCCGATCTGGTCGATCAGCGTGTCGCGCAAACCCGGCGTCTTGATCCCTTCGATCAGGAACTGCGCCATGCCCTGTGGGGTCGTGATATTGCTGACATCGAAATTGGGACGATCGAGCAGCGCGGGCCGAAAGCCCTCGGTTCCGACGCGGGTCGCAAAACAGCAATCGAAATTCTCGCCGCCGAGCGTCAGCGCCCAGTTGCCGCCGATCCCGTAGCGCGACTTCTTTTCCTCGGTGTAGCGGATACCGGCGAGGAAGCGCAGACGATCGGCGACATCGTAGGTGCCGTCGGCGTAGAAGGCATAGCTCTCGCCGTTGACGTCGGGCATGGTGAACTCGGTGGCCGAGTAGCAGCAGTAACCTCGGTCGGCGAGCGCGAGATAGCCGACCGCCTGGTCTTCCTTGAAATAAAAGGCACCGAGGTTCCACCGCAGGGCCTGGTCGTCGTTCGCGAACAGGCGCGCCTCATAGACCTGGCTCTTCGATTTGGTTTGCCAGAAATTGCCGGAATAATTGTCATACTGGACCGCCGAGAGGTCGCGCCCCGGGAAATCGATACCGTCGCTCGAAGCGTTGACTTGGTAAAAATCGACCGAACGATAGCTGCCGGTCAGTTCGGCCCCGAAGCTCCCGAAATCATAGTTGATCTTGCCCTGGATACCCCAGAGCTCATTTTCCATGTCGCCCTGCAGACCGCGGTAGACGACATGCTTGAGATTGAGCTTGTCGGGACGGAGGCCGCTTCCGACGACAGCGCTGAAGATGTTGGCGCCCGGATAGCCGGTGCCCGTCTCCTTGCCATAGTCGCCGACGATCGAGATGCTGAGCCGGTCGTCCGGTTCCCAGAGCAGCGACAGGCGTCCGGCGTAATTTTCCTCGAGGCCTGCCGGCTTGAGGCCGCTCGCCGGTGCGCCGGTCGAGACATTTTTAAAGCCATAGTCGCGGTTGATGTAATAGCCCGCCGCGCGCAGCGCCAACGTATCGCCAATCGGAATGTTGATCGCGCCTTCGGCACCGTAGGACGAGCGATTGGCGACTTCTGCCTGCGCATAGCCGCTGAACTCGCGAAGCCGCGGTTTGGCGGTGATGATATTGAGTGTGCCCGCCAGCGCGTTGCGGCCGTAGAGCGTCCCCTGCGGCCCCTTGTTCACCTCGACGCGGTCGAGGTCGTAGAACATAAGCCCGAGTCCGCGCGGGCGCGGAATATAGGTTCCGTTGAGATGCGGCGCGGCGCCCGGATCGCCGAGCTCGGTGTTGTTCGCCGAACCGACGCCGCGAATGAAGATTTCGACATTGCCTTCCTGGTTCGCAATGCTGAGACCCGGCACCGCGACCTGGAGCTGGCGCAGTTCGGATATGCCGTCCTGACGCAACTGATCTGCGCCTAGCGCCTGAACGACGCCCGAGACGTTTTGCGAATTTTCCGCGCGGCGGTTCGCGGTGACGATGATCTCGTCGCGGTCCTCGCTCGCGCTATCCCCTGGCCCGGCCTCCTGCGCGTGGGCGGGCAGCGCCGCGGCCGTCGAAAGCAGCACCAGCAGCGCGGTGCGCATCAATTTACCCCTGTTCATGTCATCCTCCCTACCATCAGTCTTATTTGCATTGCAGTGCCGGCCCCGACGGCGAGACGATCCGCGCCGAGGACAGGACCAGATCGAGCGTTCCCGAGGTCGCTATGCTGAACGGCGTTTCGACGCGCGTCATATCGACGCCGGCCTTCTCGAAGCAGCGCAGCGGTATCGCGATCCGCGTCCATTTCGCGGTTTTCGCGGCCTCGGCGAGCATCGCCCGCAAGGGGAAGCCGCCCGCGCACTGCGCGCCGCACCCCATGATCAGACTGACGTCGGCCGAAGGCGGCGCATCGACCCGGAGTTCAAGCTCAAGCGCGAGATCGCCGTTCGATTGACGCGACAGGTCGGCGGGCGCGTCCTCGACGATCGCAGCGACTGCGGCGCCAGCACCCGTAAAGCGGAGCCGCACCGAATCTTCCTGCGCTGCGCGATCGGCGCCGCGCGCTTCGATGAGCTCGGGTCCGGGATTGGTGGAAAGCGCGCCGGGAGCTCCGAGCATCAGCCGGCGCCCGCTGCCGGGCTTTCCGGCGCCGAATAGCAAGCCGGGGTCGGCTGCGGCCGCACCCGAGCGAGCCTCAGGCAGAAGGGCAAGATCCCCCTCGTCCGCAAACGTCAATCCGAAGCCATAGGCGAAAAGCGGATCATAATCCGCATCGCCCACATTGACCGCGGTCTGGTCGCTCGCCTTCGGCCAGCTATAGGGCAGCTTGCCGCGAAAATCGGCTTTGCCGAAAAGCAGGTCGGCGACGCCGCCGCCTTCGGAGCCCGGAAGCCAGGCCGCGACGAAGGCATCCGAGGCGTTGAGGAAGGGATTGACCCACATGGCGCGCCCCGAAAGGAACACCGAGACGGTGGGGATGCCTGCCGCCTTGAGCGAGCGCAGCAGAGTCAGATTCTTCGCATCGTCGTAACCGACATCGGGACGGTCGCCCTGGAATTCGGCGTAAGGATCCTCGCCGAATATGACGATCGCGACGTCGGGCTTCTGGCTATAGCGGCCTTCGACCGAGAGGGTGGCCGAACCGCCGGCGGCTTTCACCTCGGCGTCGATACCTTCCCAGATCGATTGCGCATTGGGATAATCGGTCCGCTTGGTCCCTGTCCCCTGCCAGCTGAGCGTCCAGCCGCCCGTCTGCTTGGTCAGATTATCGGCGCCATCGCCCGCGACGAGGATATTGGTGCCCGGCTTCAACGGTAGCAATGCCCCGGCATTCTTCAAAAGCACAAGGGACTCGCGCACCGCCTCGCGGGCCAGCGCCCGATGTTCCTGACCGCCGAGCAATTCGAAGCGCCCGCCATAGGGCCGCGAGGATGGCTTGCCGGCCTCGAAAACTCCGGCTCGGATTTTGACCCGCAGGATCCGGCGCACGGCATCGTCGAGCCGCGCGACCGGCAGGCTCCCGTCCCGCGCGTGCGCGAGCGTGGTGCGATACAGATCCTTCCAGCTGTCGGGCGCCATATACATGTCGAGCCCGGCGATCGCCGATCCCGCGCAGTCGGTGGCGGTGCAGCCCGCGACCTGCCCGTGGCCGTTCCAGTCGCCGACGAGAAATCCATCGAAGTTCCAGCGGTCCTTCATGACGCCGGTCAGCAGCGAGCGGTTGCCGTGCATTTTGACGCCGTTCCAGCTCGAGAAGCTCACCATCACCGACTGCACGCCGGCATCGAGGGCGGGAAGATAGGGCGGGCTGAAGAGGTCGCGCAGCTGCGCCTCGGGCATTTGCGCATCACCTTGGTCCTTGCCGCCGTGGGTGCCGCCGTCTCCGAGGAAATGCTTGGCGGTGGCAATGATGTGCGGGCCACGCAGCCAGTCCTTGTCGCCGATCTTGCCCTGCAGACCCTCGATCAGCGGTGCGGCATAGCTTGTCGCGATTTCGGGTGTTTCGCCGAAGCCCTCATAGGTGCGGCCCCAGCGGTCATCACGCACGACTGCGAGCGTCGGCGCGAAGGTCCAGTCGAGCCCCGTGATACGCATCTCGATGGCGGTGGCCTCGCCGATACGTCGGATAAGATCGGGATTGCGCGCCGCACCGAGCCCGATGTTGTGCGGAAACAGCGTTGCGCCCACGACATTGTTGTGACCATGGACGGCGTCGCTACCCCAGATCACCGGAATGCGCGGCAGCTTGCCGTAAGGCTTCATCGAAGCGGCGTAGAAGGCGTCAGCCGCCGCCAGCCAATCCTTTGCCGGTGCGTTGTAGCGCCCTCCCGGATCGGAATTGCCGCCGTTGAGCACCGAGCCCAGATGATAGCGGTAGACATCTTCCGGGGTGACGCTGCCGATATCGGCCTGGATGATCTGGCCGACCTTCTGCTCGAGCGACATCGCCGCGATCAGATCGTCTATGCGCCGTTCGATCGCGGGATCGGGCGCGAGCGTCGCGGCGCGCGCAGGCCAGTTGCCGGGGTTCGCCTCAGCGCTCGCCGCGGTGCCGGCGACCGGTGCCTGAGCAGCGACCGGTGCCTGGGCAGCGGCGATCGTGATGAAGGAGGCCGACGCCAGCGTCGCAAGCGACGTGACCCCGAGCGCCATGACAGCCCCGCGCGGCAAATTCATTCCCTCTCCCCTATTTTATGTCAACGTTTACCGATTCTCGGTCAACGTTTACTGCCGTGCATCGACAGAAGTCAAGCGAGCCGCTATGAGGCTTGAAATTGCACGCTATCGGACGATATCGAGCGGCCTGCGCGAGGACGGGAGGGGCAGATTTCCAAACGAACCACGATCGTCGACATCGCGCGCGTGGCGGGCGTCACGCCCAAGACCGTCTCCCGCGCTCTCAACGACGCCCCGCATGTCAGCAAGGCGGTGCGCCAGAAGGTCAAGGAAGCCGCGGCCGAACTCGACTATCATCCCAATCTCGCCGCCCAGAGCCTGATCGCGCGGCGCTCCTATCTTATCGGTCTGACTTATGAGCGCCCGAGTCCGAGCTATGTCGTCGATTTGCAAAATGGGGCGCTGGGGCGTCTTGAGGACGGACGCTACCGTCTTGTGGTCCTCCCCTTCAATCATGTCGCGAGCCGGCCCGAGGAGCTGGGGAGGCTCCTGCTGCGCGCCGGCCTCGACGGCATTCTCCTCGCGCCCCCGGCCTGCGACCAGCCGGCGCTGCTCGACATGCTCGAACGGCACAATTTGCCCTATGGCCGGATCACCCCGCACAGCGAACTCGACCGCGGCATCGTTGTCACGATGGACGAAGCGGCCGCGGGCCAGGATGTCGCGGCGCACCTCCTGTCGCTCGGCCATCGGCGTATCGGTATCATCCTCGGCGATCCGTCGCACGCAGCCAGCCTCGGCCGGATGGAGGGCTATCGGCGCGCATTCGGCGACGCAGGCGCGCCCATCGACGAGCGGCTGGTCGTCACCGGCGACTTCACCTATGATGTCGGCTACCGCGCTGCGCGCGAGCTTCTCGCGCAATCCCCTCGTCCGACCGCCATTCTCGCGCAGAATGACGATATGGCGGCAGCCGCCATCGCGGCGGCGCGCGATCTCGGCCTTGCCGTGCCGGGCGACCTTTCGGTGGCAGGCTTTGACAATTCCGAGGTTTCGCGGACCGCATGGCCGCAGCTCACGACCGTCAATCAGCCGGTTCGGCAGATGGCGTGGGACGCCGCCGACCGTCTGATTGCAGCGCTCGACGGGAAGAGCGATGTCTCCGGATCGCAGCGGCGCGACCATGCCCATGAATTGCTCGTTCGCGCCTCGACCGCACCGCCGGCCAACTAGACGCGCCGGTCATTCAGCTGGTAGCGGCGGCTCTGCCAGCGCGATCAGTTCGCGCGCCTGCGCCGGGAACCATTGTCCCGCAGGCGGGGCCTTGACGCCGCGTTCTGGATCCGCCGGTCCCGCCGTTCCGCGCAGACATTCTCCATCGGATTCTCCAGGCACCTTGATCCAGAGAAAGGCATCGACATAGGGGTTTCCGCTTTCAAGCGAAGGTCGCCTGCCCAGCCCCCGGCCCGGAGGATTGCACCAGACCTCCGCGTCGCGATATGCGCCAGCAGGCGGTTTCCATGATCCCCGACCGTTGCGGCTCGTATCGATCACCGCATGCTTCTGACGCGAGGGATCGCGCTCCAGCCCCGTTCGCACGAACAGGCGATCATAGGCCTTGTCGGTCGCCGCCCAGCTCTTCTCGTCGTCGAAAACTGCGGGGCTATACTGGCTCGGACATTCGCGCGGATCGAGCCCGCCTCGGGTGATGAGGGCGATACAGTCGCTGACCCAGCGCGCATAGGGAATGACCCGGTCATCGCTCTCGAAATTGGAAACGTTGAGGAAGAAACCCGACACCTTGGCGACATCCGCCTTAACTAGCCGGCTGGCGATCTCGCCGGGCGCCAACCAGCTGCTGCCGGTTCCGTCGAGATAGATGCTGACCCCGGGTCGCTCAGACAGAATCGCGACGGCGCTGCGCAGTTCCTCATATCGCCGCGCTGCGGCGCCTTCGTCCTTTCCCTCAGGCCGGCAGCCCTCGATATCGCCGGCAAGGGTGCGATGCCATGGAATGACGCCGAGTCCGTCCGGCTCGAGAATGACGATAGCGGCGCGATCACCGATCCCGCGTGCGACCCCGAGGATCCATTCGCGGTAGGCCCTGCTGTCGGCCGCCCCGCCCGCTGAATAGAGAGCGCAGTCGCGGTACGGAATATTGTAGATCGCCAGAACAGGGATATGCCCTTGGACGGAGGCGCGGCCGACAATGTCACGAGCCTGTTCTTCCACGACCTCCGGCGAGCCATATGCGAGCCATGAAGCGGACGGGATTTTCGAGAGCCGCAAAGCAAGCTCGCGGTCCTGTTCTTCCAGTCTCTCGGCGGCGTTGGCGGTCGTGCTTCGGTCATCCACAAAAAGCGCCGGCGCCTTGCCCAACGCTGGCGTCGCCCAAATCAATAGCGAGGTCATCGACATCGCGATCAAGGGACGAATCATCGAGCCTCCTCTCACCAAAGGCCGGCGGCCCTTCTCCGGAATCGCCACTGCGGATGCCCGAACGATAGGACTACAGGCCAAGCTCGCTCAAGATGAATACGAAGCCTGAGCAATTTGACGCGTTTCCACGTGCGGGACCTGTAGCCGCGTCCTCAACCGATCTGGCCGGCCGCGATCTGGCCGCTTTTGTCCAGCCGGTATCAAAAAGCAGGCTTTCCTGGATTGAGGGTCAACTACCCAAGCTACCCGCAAACCGTTCGGCCAGCCGCTCGCGTTTGAAAACATCGGCGACCCAATCGACGAACGCGCGCGTCTTGCCGGGAAGGAGCGTGCGCGACGCATAATAGACCGAGATCGCACCCGCGTCGGCGTACCAGCGTGGGACCAGTCGCACCAGCGCACCGGTCTCGAGTTCGGGCAGCACATCGGGCATCGCGAGAAGCGCGACACCCAGCCCGAGCCGCGCGGCTTCGCGCATCGCCGCGGGATCGTTGACGACGATATCCTCACATAATGTCGCCGCGCTCTCGTTCCCGACCGCATCGCGCATCGTCCAGTGGCGGATGCGTCCTGACTGGAGCGAGCGCATGACGATGCCGTCAAGCTCGGTCAGTCCGGCAGGATCGCCCGGCGCCACGCGGCCCGCCATATAGGCGGGCGATGCGACCGCGACGATATGCGCGGGCGCCAGCGTGCGCGCGACGATTCCCGGCGACAGGTCGAAGCCGCCGCCGATCGCCGCGTCATAACCCTCGGCGACGATGTCGACAGGCCGGTTCTCGAAATGCCATTCGGGACGGATGCGGGGATAACGCGCGAGGAAGGCGGGCAGCATCGGCAGGAGGTGCATGACGCCAAAGGTCGGCGCCATGCTGACTTTCAGCACCCCCGCCGGCTCGCCGCTGTCCGACGATATCCCCGTGATTGCCGCCTGGATATCGTCGAGGCTTCCTGCAATCGCCAGACGAAAGGCTTCTCCAGCCTCGGTCAGTGCCAGCCGGCGCGTCGACCGGTGGAAGAGCCGCACCCCCAGATTACGTTCGAGCATCGCGACGTTGCGACTCACCGCCGCCGGGGTGAGCGCCAGCCGGCGCGCGGCTTCGGAAAAACTGCCCAGTTCGGCGCTGCGAACGAAGGATATAAGATTGGCGAGCGTTTCCATTTTCAATCAATGATTGAATATATAGCAAATCATTACCGACTAATCGAGCCATAAACTTTGCGCCATCCTGGCTTCACCCCACAACAAGGAGTGAAGACCATGACCAAAGCTACCCAAAACCTTACGGGCAAAACCGCCCTCGTCACCGGCGGCTCGCGTTCGATCGGAGCCGCCATCGCCCGCCGCCTCGCCGCCGATGGCGCAGCCGTCGCCATCACCTACAGCGCGTCGCCCGATCGCGCCGCCGAGGTCGTCGCCGAGATCGAAGCGGCGGGCGGCCAGGCGATCGCCATCGCCGCCGACGCGGGCGACCCGGACGCCGTTCGCGCCGCGGTGATCCAGACCGCCGAAGCCTTCGGCAGCATCGACATTCTCGTCAACAATGCCGGCGTTGCAGTCAACGCGCCGATCGAGGATTTCCGGTTCGAGGATTATGAGCGGATGCTCGCGGTCAATGTCACCGGCGTCTTCGTTGCGACGCAAGAGGCCGCGCGCCGTATGAAGGCGGGCGGGCGCATCATCCACATCGGTTCGTCGATGACGCGTTATGCGGCGTTCCCCACCGCGTCGGTCTATACGCTGACCAAGGGCGCCATCACGGGCTTCAATCGCAGCCTCGCGCGCGATCTCGGACCCAAGGGCATCACGGTCAACACCGTCCACCCCGGCCCGACCGACACCGACATGAACCCCGCGGACGGCCCCGTCGCCGCGATCGTCGGTCCCGGCATGGCGATCGGCCGCTACGGCCAGCCGTCCGAAATCGCCAACGTCGTCGCCTTTCTGGCGAGCGACGAAGCCGCCTTCGTCACCGGTGCCGACATCGTCGCCGACGGCGGCCTGACCGCCTGACCTGAACAGAAAGGACTATCGTCATGTCCAGTATCGGTATCATCGGCGCCGGCAATATCGGCCGCGCCATCGCCACCGCCCTCGCGAACAAGGGGATTTCTGCCACGCTCGCCAACAGTCGCGCCCCCGAAAGCCTCGCCGAGGTCGTCGCGGCCATCGGTCCCACGATCACTGCCGGAACGCGCGAGGAAGCCGCCGCAAAGGATATCGTCTTCGTCGCGGTGAACTGGTCGAAACTCCCGGCAGCACTCGCCGACCTGCCCGACTTTGGCGGCCGCATCGTCGTCGACACCAACAATCCGATCGAGGCGCCGCTGTTCAAGCCCTTCGATCTCGGCGGGCGTGCGTCGTCGGAAGTGTTCGCCGACATGGTGCC
Source organism: Sphingopyxis sp. HIX (assembly GCF_001468285.1). GTDB lineage: Bacteria > Pseudomonadota > Alphaproteobacteria > Sphingomonadales > Sphingomonadaceae > Sphingopyxis. The sequence continues at coordinate 74,726 of NZ_LNSB01000007.1, forward strand.
GGGCGCCCAGGTGGTGAAAGCATTCAACCATCTTCAGCCGCATCTCGTCTCCGGCGATCCGGCGCGCGAAGGCGGCAAGCGCGTGCTCTTCTACTCGAGCGACGATGCAGCGGCCAAGGCCGAGGTCGGCGCGTTGATCGATCGGCTCGGCTTCGCCGGGATCGATCTCGGCAGCCTTGCCGTGGGCGCACGACTCGTCCAGTTTCCGGGCGGACCGCTTCCGGCTCTCAATCTCGTCAAATTCGATTGATCAAACCGACCGGCGGCGGATTGAAGTGCAATCCGCCGCCACTGGCCGACGGCGGACGGTTGGGTATTGGCCGGCGCGATCAAGAAACGGACATCTGCGCGCGTGTTGCCGAACGCGAGACGTGGCGTACATCTGGAGCCCCCCAAGCGCAGAATGGAGTGTCATTAACAACAGGGCATCGGCTTCAGCCCTGCCATCGACGGTAACCAATGCCCGTTCGACCCACTCCAGCGACTCGTCGATAGCGGATAGCTGCCACCAGAGCGGCAAGGCGCTGATCGTCAGCGATACTCCGATGCTGTCGTCGCCTTCATCCGAGAATGCCCATTTGAGTGCACTTCGCAGTTCCTCCACCTCTGGCGCCTCTTCACTATTGCCTTCGAGGAATGCAAAGGGCTCACGACCGGGCGAAAGGCGCTCGAATGTGGCCAGCAGATATTCTGCATGGGCCTTTGCCGTCTGCTGCGTCCAACCTGCATCCGCCAGACGCTCGCGACCATAGGCGCGGGTCGTATAGAGAAGCCGATACCGCATCTCGGGTTCACCACGCAGGGCCGTTACCAGCGATTTATCGACAAGCTCGAAGATTCCCTCGGTCACTTCCGCCGCCGAAAGCCCGAGATTGCCGCAGAATGCGATCGCCGCGTCCAATGTGAAGCTGCTCTGAAAATGAGCCAATCTTATGAGGAGCTCCTGTTCCTTCCGAGACAGAAGGTCGTAACTCCAGTCCAGCATCGCGCGCAGGGTCTGATGGCGAGGGAGCGCAGAGCGCCTGCCAGATTTCAGCAAATGAAAGCGATCGTCGAGCTGGGCAGCAAGTTGGCCGACGCTCAGTGCTCCAAGGCGCGACGCTGCGAATTCGATCGCAAGCGCATTGCCGTCGAGGTTACGGCATATCTCGGCGACATGTGCCGCTTCCCCATAGCCCAGGGAAAAACCGCCGAGGCTTTGCGCCGCTCGGTCGACGAAGAGCTGGATCGCGGAAAAACTCATCGCCTCGTCGGCGGAGAGTCCCTGAATACGCCGCGGGATGTCGAGCGATGAAATGCGCTGGGTCCATTCGCCCTCGACATGGAGGGGTTCGCGGCTCGTCACCAGGAAGCGGATCCCCCTCGTATATCGAAGCAATTCTTCGACGAGTTCCGCCGCGCCGGCGATGACATGTTCGCAATTGTCTAGGACGATCAGCATGTGGCTGTCGCGAAGGGCGTTCGCCAGATCGACGATCGGATTGTCGACCCCGATTGACGCCTCGATGGCCGCTGCCAGTCTTGCCGAGACAAAAGCCTGATCTTGAACCGGCGAGAGATCGACGAACACGACATCGCCCGCAAAGCGCGCCCTCAGCCTCTCGGCGACGGCAAGAGCCACGGTGGTCTTGCCCATACCGCCGGCACCCGTAATCGACACGCATCGGTGATGTTCGAGATTGTCGGCAGTTTCGGCTATCGTGTCTTCGCGTCCCAAAACGCGATTGACCGAATGAGGTAAAGCGGGTCGCGCAACAGAAATCTCCCCTGCCGTCCCTTTTTCCGACGAAGGCGCTGCCCCGAGGCTGCGGGGCGCCGAAACTACGCCGACGAACGCATAGCCGCGCCCGGGTACAGTGCCGATCAGGCTCTCGCCGCCTTGGTCCAGTGCGCGGCGGATTGCCGCGATGTGAACCCGAAGGCTCGTTTCCTCGACGTGGATGTTCGGCCAGACTTTGGCGAGGAGCATGTCTTTCGACAATAATTCCCCCGGCGCTTCCAATAGCGCGGCGAGGATATCCAGCGCCCGGCTTCCGAGCGCTATTCGCTCGCCATCTCTAAGGAGCAACCGCTGCCTGGGATAGAATTCAAAACGTCCGAAACTGATGAGAGGGCTCGCTGCATCCGCCGGACTGGTGTCGGCTGCCATGGCACGAGAGAATTCGCGCTCGTTCTCGTCCAAAGAGTGATCCACCGCCCCCGCCACTGGTCGTGCCCATCATCCGTTGAGGTGGCATCCTATAACCGGTGCGGACGAAACTAGCCACTATTGCCGCTACGCCGAGCAAAGTTCGTGCATTCCCATCCTTCCGGCGCAACAAGGATTCACATCGCTTAACGAGCGTTACGCCCCCCGCTTGGCCATCACTCTCCTCACGGCAATCGTGCCGCGAAAAGGAGACAGACCATGACCAAGAGCAAGACCATCCTCATCACCGGTGCCGGTTCGGGCTTCGGCAAGTCCGCCGCGATCGGCATGGCCAAGAACGGCCACAACATCATCGCGACCGCGCAGGTGTCGTCGCAGGTGACCCCGCTTCGCGAAGAAGTCGCGGCGCTGGGCTTCAGCGACAGGATCCGCGTCGAACGCCTCGACCTCACCGACCCCTATGACATCCGCCAGGCCCAGGGCTGGGACATCGATGTCCTCTGGAACAATGCCGGCATGGGCGAAGCGGGCCCGGTCTGGGAAATCCCGCTCGATCTCGTCCGCAAGAATTACGAGATCAACGTCTTCCTCCCGCTCCAGCTGACGCAGGGCATCGTCCAGCGCTGGGTCCGCGAAGGTACGGCGGAAGGCAAGAAGGTGGTGTTCACCTCGTCGATGGGCGGGCTGTTCACCCCGGCGAACTGGGGCACGTACGTCTCGACCAAGCACGCGCTCGAAGCCTTTGCCGAGGCGATGCAGCAGGAACTCGCCAGCTATGGCGTCAAGGTCCAGACGATCAACCCCGGCGCCTATTACACCGGCTATAACGAGACGATGGCGGACAATCCGTTCCGCTGGCTCGACGACAGCGTGAACTTCACCAAGCGCGCTGATCTCCGCAAGGGTTTCGACGACTTCTTCGCCACCCCCGAGGGCAAGATGGATCCGCAGGAAATGATCGACCGCATGATCGCGGTCGTCCCCGCCGACGAAGGCAAGTTCCGCAACGTCATGCCCAAGGTGATCGAGGACATGCTGAAGCAGCACCAGCTCGACGCCTGGGAGAACCGGATCTGACCCCCGCCCGACCGGCCGCGGCCTTTCCCCTGCCGCGGTCGGCTCTTCCCCCGAAAGGATAAAGAGATGAGCATCACCCAGAGCCAAGCCGACACCGCCATCGCCGCCGCCCGCAAGGCGGCCGACGCGATCGGGGTGCCGATGAACATCGCCGTCTATGACGACGGCGCGAATTTGAAAGCCTTCCTCCGCATGGGCGGCGCCTTCCTCGGTTCGTCCGACATCGCGCTGAACAAGGCGCGCACCGCCGCGCTCTTCGGCTTCAACACCGAGGCGCTCTACGATTTCGTCAAGCCGGGCGGCACCTCGCCGGGCTTCGACCGCACCAACGGCGGGCTGATCGTCTTTGCGGGCGGCGTGCCGGTGAAGGATGCCGAGGGCCGGCTGGTCGGCGCCGTGGGCGTGTCGGGCGGCATGGTCGACCAGGATTTCGAAGTGGCGACGGCTGCCGTCGCAGCGTTGAACTGAGGAGAGAGACGATGAAGAATTTTATCAAGACCGTCGGCCTCGCGGTCGCCGCGCTGGCGCTGACCGCCAAGGCTTCGGCAGATGAAGCGAACGCCAACCGTGCGACGATCGCTAAGGCGATGGACGCCTGGGCGGCAGGAACCGGCGGTCCTTATGATTTGCTCGCCGAGGATGCGGTGTGGACGATCAGCGGCAACTCGCTCGCGAGCAAAAGCTATCCGTCGAAAGAGGCGTTCATGAGTGAAGTGATCCGGCCGTTCAACGCCCGGATGAAGGAACGGCTGATCCCCAGCGTCCATGCGCTCTATGTCGACGGCGACACGGTGGTCGCGCGTTTCGATGCGCAGGGCACAGCACGCGACGGCCGGCCCTATTTAAACAGCTACGCGTGGATCCTGACACTGAAGGATGGACGAATCGTGCGGGCTTTTGCCTTCTTCGATGCCAAAGCGTTTGACGATTTCTGGACACGGGTTCCGCCGGTTTCAGAATAAACTTTTACGGAGCGGCGGACGGCGTCTATCGCAGTCCGCCGCTTCGCGATTGGCCGGTTGGAGACTGTCCGCTTTTGGCGTGTATTCGAGAAGTGCGGACCCAAATGCATCAGGCTGCTTGATCCGATACTTTGACGGAGATCAGGAGTGTCTGCATACAGTCAGGTAATGCATTCCTTGGTCTGGGTCTCCTAACTTGTCCTGCGCGTCAGCGGTGGACGTCGAATTGGGGTTAGGAAACTCTCCTGCTGCGTGACGTTTCGCGTTCGATCAGTTCGGGAAGCATCACCAAGCTGTCAGCGTCTTCATTCTCGATAAGGCGACGCAACCGATCGACAATCGCCTTCGCGCCAAAATCGATGTCCTGCCGGATGGTCGTCAGCGGCGGCATCGTCTGGGCGGCGAGCGGCAGGTCGTCATAGCCGACGATTTGCACCGCATCGGGCACGCGGTGCCCGCGCGCATGGAGCTCTTTCAGCGCCGCCATCGCGATCAAGTCCGATGCCGCGATGATGCCGTCGACCGGGCCCGCATGTGCCGTCAGGGCTGCACCGATGTTCGCAACAATTTCCTCATCCGACAAGTGAAGCGGGAAATGGGTCAGCTCGATCCCCGTCGCAGCGGCCGCCTGCCCGACACCTGCCAGCCGCTGCGCGATCTCGATCCCCGTCGTATCGCCCAGAAACAAAAGCCGTGTCGCGCCGCGCGCGATCAGATGCTCCGCCGCCAACCGCCCACCCAGCGCATTGTCGGTCCCGACGACGCAATGACGCTGTCCGGGGCGATAATGCCCCCACACCACCATTGGCCGATAGGATTCGGCGACCCGTTCAATCGTGTCGAACTGGTCCGACTGCCCGATAACGATCACGCCATCGGCCATGCCCGAGCCGGTGATGCGATCGAGCCATTCCTCATTCTCGTCGGGGATCGCGCGGCTGAGCATGATGTCATAGCCGCTTTCGGTCAGCTCATCGGCCAAGGCGCCAAGCAAGGTCATGAAAAAGGGATCGGAGATATGCTGGCGCCGTTCATGTCCCAGTGGAATGACGACGCCGATCACGCCGGTACGGCGCGAACGTAGCTTGCTGGCCATCTGGTTGGGCCGCACACCGTGACGGCGCGCAAGGTCACGAATATGGTTGCGCGTCTTCAGATTGACGAGCGAACTGCCCGCCAGCGCGCGCGACACGGTGCCGGTCGATACGCCCGCAACTCGGGCGAGATCGGCCAGGGTGCGAATTTGCCTGCCATCCTCTTCGCCGTCACCGTCCGCCATATTCCCAGCACGCTCCTGATATCGTGACGCGCGCCTAGCATGAAATCGGGGCAGCCGCGAACAGCTTGTCAGGCCGCCACCTCGTCGCCGCGCCGGACGGCCCGTCCGGCGTCGACGACCATCGTCGCCACCGCGCCCGCCAGCATCAGGACGCCGCCCAGCATGATTGCATTGCGCGGGTCGCCGCCAAGTAGCGGACGATAGATGAGCGGCATGGTGAGGGTTTCGATCAGCATCGGGATGACGATGAACATGTTGAAGATGCCCATATAGATGCCGTTGCGTTCGGGCGGGATGGCGTCGGCCAGCATGACGTAGGTGTTGCCCATCATCCCCGCCCAACCGATACCGATGCCGAGCATCGCGGCATAGAGGGCGAACGGGCCTGCGCTGCCGAGCTGCGGGATCGCCAGCATGGCCAGCCCCGATCCGGTCAGGCACAGCGCATGGATGCTGCGCGCGCCCCAGCGCCGGACCACCGGGATCAGCAGCAGCGCGCTGGCGAAAGCGACCAGATTGTAAAAGGCGCCCAGTTGCTGCGCGGTCAGCGCCGCATCGCGAAACCCCTGGGTCGCCGGATCGGTCGTGCCGTGAAGTGAGCGCGCCAGCGCAAAGGCGATGAACTGCCAATAAAGGAACATCGCATACCATTGGCAGAACATCGCGAGCGCCAACTGCCGCATCGGGCGCGGCATGGCGACGATGGCGTCGCGGATGTCGATCAGCGTTGCCCGCACGGTCAACGGACGCTCGTCGAGCATCGCCTCCTCCTGCACCGTCAGAGGCAGCTCAGGCACGCGGATAACCGACCAGAGGATTGTGGAAAGCGACAGCACCGCGCCGATCACGAAAGCGATGCGGACGATCTGCGGGATACCGTTCGCATCGAGCAGATTGCGGTCGATGACAAGCGCCAGCAGCGAGGGCGCCAGATAGGACAGGGTCTGCGCCAGCCCGGTAAACGCGCTCTGGGTCAGAAAGCCGACCGGGCGTTGATCGGGCGCGAGGCGATCCGCGACATAGGCGCGGTAGGGCTCCATGGTGACATTATTGCCCGCATCGAGCAGCCAGAGCAGCGAGGCCGCCATCCACAATGTCGGCGAAGTGGGCATCAGGAACAGGCTGATCGAACAGATGATCGCCCCGATCAGGAAATAGGGCGTGCGGCGCCCGAACCGCGACCGGGTGCGGTCGCTCATCGCGCCGATGATCGGCTGGACGAGCAGGCCGGTCATCGGCCCGGCGAGCCAGAGCAGCGGCATCGTTGCCTCGTCGGCGCCGAGGAAGCCATAGATCGGGCCCATATTGGCCTGTTGCAGCCCGAAACTGAATTGCAGCCCGAAAAAGCCGATGTTCATTTCGATGATTCGCCAAAGCGACAGCCTCGGCTTGCCGATTTCCGCCATTTTCCTCTCCCCGGCGCTGCCTTGCGAACGCCTTGTCCTGCCTCTCGTAACCGAAAGTGTCGAAAATGCAATCGATTGCATTTTGTTATTGCAATCGATTGAATCGGGATTATGCAAGGCGACGAATCAAAACAGAACTTTGGGAGACTTGCTATGACATACCGTGCGCTTTTGGCGGCCAGTTCGGCTGGCCTGTTCCTGCTTCCCGTCGCTGCGATGGCACAAGATGCCGCCCCGCCTGCCGACCGGGCGTCGAGCGAGGACGTTCTCGACCTCGATGCCATCATCGTCACCGCGACGCCGCGCGGCGGCAACCGCCTCGATAGCTCTGTATCGGTCAGTGTCTTGTCGGAATCGGCCGTGGCCGAAGCGGCGCCGCGTACGACAGCCGAAATTTTCCGGCAGATCCCGGGCATCCGGTCCGAAGCCACCGGCGGCGACGGCAATGCCAATATCGCGGTGCGCGGTCTGCCCGTTGCATCGGGTGGAGCCAAATTCCTCCAGCTGCAGGAAGACGGCCTGCCGGTGATGCAGTTCGGCGACATCGCCTTCGGCAATGCCGACATTTTTCTGCGCGCCGACCAGACCGTCGCATCGATCCAGGCGGTGCGCGGCGGATCGGCCTCGACGCTGGCGTCGAACGCCCCCGGCGGCGTGATCAACTTCCTGTCGAAAGACGGCAGCGAGGCCGGCGGCGTCGTCATGGCGACACTCGGCCTCGATTATGAGGAATATCGGCTCGACTTCAACTATGGCGCGCCGCTCGGCGACAAGACGCGCTTCAACATCGGCGGCTTCTGGCGCGAAGGCGAAGGGCCGCGGAATGCCGGCTACAACGGCAACAGCGGCTACCAGATCAAGGCGAACCTGACCCAAGAGTTCGATTCGGGCTATATTCGCCTCTATGCCAAGCGCCTCGACGATCGCGCGATCGGCTACCTGCCGATGCCGACCTTGGTGACGGGCAGCAATGCCGATCCGAAATATCAGTCCTTCCCGGGCTTCAACATCAAATCGGACACCCCGCACAGCGCCTTCTTCACCACCGACGTCGGGCTCGACGGCAATAACAATCGCCGGACGACCGACATAACCGACGGCATGCATCCCGTGGTCACCGCGGTCGGGTTCGAGGCGGCGTTCGAACCTGCCGACGGCTTTCGTGTTGAAAACCGCTTTCGCTGGTCCGAAGTCAGCGGGCGCTTCGTCTCGCCCTTCCCGTCCGAAGTCGGCGGCGCCCAGGCCCTTGCCAATTCGACCGGCGCCTATCTGCTGACCGGCGATTTCGCCGGTGCGGTCCCTGTCGGCACGACCTTTTCGCTGCGCTACGCCAATGGCCCCAATGCGGGCCAAGCGATCAACCCGGCCGCACTCAACGGCAATGGCCTGCTGATGCGCACGCATTTGTTCAATGTGGAGATCAACGATTTCGGGGGCTTCACCAACGATTTCAAGCTCAGCAAGGACATCGGCCCCGCGACGCTGACCGCCGGTTTCTACAAGGCGCGCCAGAATATCGACATGGACTGGGTGTGGAACAGCTATCTGCTGGAAGTGAAGGGCGACAATGCGGCGCTGGTCAATGTGGTCAACAATGCCACCGGGCAGGTGCTGACGCAGAACGGCCTCTATGCCTATGGCGTGCCTTTCTGGGGCAATTGCTGCCAGCGCAGCTATAATGCGACCTATGACATCGACGCGCCGTACGCAGCGCTCGGGCTCGATTTCGACGCGCTGACGCTCGACGCCAGCGTCCGCTACGATCATGTCCGCGCGCGGGGCGACTATGCCGGTTCGCTTCAGGCGACGAATTTCGACGTCAATGGCGACGGCACGATCCAGCCAGTCGAACGCAGCGTGTCGCTGATCGACAATGGCCGGCCCAGCCCGGTCAATTACAACGTCGGTTACTGGTCCTGGTCGCTCGGCGCCAATTACCGCCTGTCGGACGACGCCGCGGTGTTCGCACGCGCCAGCCGCGGCGGGCGCGCCAACGCCGACCGCCTGCTGTTCGGGGTCGTGCGCCCCGACGGGTCGGTACGCAAGGCGGACGCGATCGACTTTGTGACGCAATATGAGGTCGGCGTAAAATATCGCAGCGGCCCGTTCGGCCTGTTCCTGACCGGCTTCCACGCCACCACCCAGGAACAGAATTTCGAGGTCACCAGCGGCCGCTTCCTCGACCGCACCTACAAGGCGACCGGCGTCGAGTTGGAAGGCGCATTCCGGTCGGGTATCTTCGACCTGCGTCTCGGCGCGACCTATACCGATGCCGAAATTTCCAAGGACGCGATATCGCCGGCCAATGAAGGAAACACGCCGCGCCGCCAGGCCAAGCTGATCTATCAGGTCACCCCGGCGGTCGATTTCGACCTGGTGCGCGCGGGCTTCAACGTCGTGGGCACGACCAAAGCCTTCGCGCAGGACAACAACCAGCTGGTGTTCCCCGCCTATACGCAGGTCAACGCCTTCATCAATTTCAGGCCGCTCGACAATGTCGAGCTGTCACTCAACGCCAACAATCTTTTCAACGTCACCGGGATTACCGAGGCGGAGGAAGGCTCGATCGTTCCGGGCGCGAATAATTTCATTCGTGCCCGATCGATCAACGGCCGGACCGTCTCGGCCTCGTTGCGGTTCGAATTCTGAACCGCGCTGGGTCGCAGGGCACAGGAATGCCGGTTTGGGCCGGCATTCCTGATGCTTTGCCTGAGGAGTCAAAAGCAATGCCGCCCTCGCAGATCGCGACGACAGGCACCCACACGATGCACTGGCGGCTTGCCCCCGGCCAGCGAATCGAAGCCGCCGCGCGTGCACCGGTGCTGTGCGCCGCCGACGTCCGGCGCGCCGCGTCCGACCTCGACATCTGGGACGCCTGGCCGCTCGCCGATGTCACGGGGCAGCCGGTCGAGTGGCGCGGGGGCGAATTATGGTTCGCGCTCGCCGCGCCGGTCGGGCGCGATCCCGAACAGCGGCATTTCGCGGCGCGCATCCACCATTTCCATCGTATTGCCAATGGCTTCCATCACCTCGGCCCGACGCTGCCAGCGGGTTTTTCCGCCGGCAGCCGCGAATGGTCGGGCTCGGCCCGGCTGGATGATGGCGACGTGCATCTCTATTTCACCGCCGCAGGCCGGCGCGGTGAGAGCAATCCGAGCTATTTGCAGCGCTTGTTCGTGACCAGCGCGCCACTTGGCGATCGGACCGAGGCGATCTTTGGCCGCTGGTCGGCGCCGCGCGAGCTGCTGACGCCCGGCGGCGTCTATCTCGACGCCGACGCACCGGGCGGGCGGCTCGGCGAGATCAAGGCGTTCCGCGATCCCTTTGCGTGGCGCGGCGACGCCGGCGAGGAGTATCTGCTCTTTACCGCATCCTCTGCGCGCGCGCCGGGGCCGCATAATGGCCTTGTCGGGCTGGCCAAGGCCGCCGCCGATGGTAATTATCGCGCGCTGCCGCCGCTGATCGACGCGACGGGGACAAACAACGAACTCGAGCGTCCCCATATCATCGCGCACGGCGGCCGCCTCTATCTGTTCTGGTCGACCCAGGCCAAGGTGTTCGCTCCCGGCATCGACGCGCCGACCGGCCTTTACGGCGCGGTCGCCGACCGGATCGAGGGTCCGTGGACGCTCCTCAACGAGAACGGCCTCGTGCTTGCCAACCCCAACCGCGAACCATTTCAGGCTTACAGCTGGTGGGTATTGCCCGATCTGTCGGTGGCCAGCTTTGTCGATTATTGGGGCATCGACGATCCGAGCGCCACCAACAAGCCATCGGGGCGCAGCCATTTCGGCGGAACGTTTGCACCTTTCCTGCATCTTGAACTGGATGGCGCGCGCGCCCGCTTGAAGCAGGGGGTACGGTGATCGAGGAACTGGCCGGCGTCGAGCTTGGCGGCACCAAGACGATCGTCGTGCGGGGCATGCCCGGCGCGATCCGCGACCGCGTCGAATTTCCCACCCTGTCCCCCGATTCCACTCTGAGGCACGCTGCCGATATCATCGAGGCGTGGCACGCCGAGCGGGCGATAGCGGCGCTTGGGATCGCCAGCTTCGGCCCGGTCCGCGTCGACGAGCGCGCACCAGACTATGGCGAGATTCTGACCACGCCGAAGCCCGGCTGGAGCGGCGCTCGCGTGCGCGCGCTGCTGTGCGAGCGACTGGGGCTGCCGACCGCGATCGATACGGATGTCAACGCCGCTGCGCTCGCCGAATATACGCTGGGCGCGGCGCAAGATTGTGCAACCATGGTCTATGTCACGATCGGAACCGGGATCGGTGGCGGCATCCTTGTCGATGGCAAGCCGGTGCACGGCATTTTGCATCCCGAGATCGGCCATCTGCGTTTGCGCCGCGCCGCCGGCGATCGGTTCGCGGGACATTGTCCGTTTCACGGCGACTGCCTCGAAGGCCTGGTAAGCGGGCCTGCGCTCGCGGCGCGCTTCGGGCGTCACCCAGCCGAAGTGCCCTCCGATGACCCGGCCTGGCAACCAGTTGCCGCCGACCTTGCCGAGCTGGTCGCCTCGCTTATTCTGAGCTACTCACCCCAGTGGATCGTGATCGGCGGTGGCGTGGCGCAAAGGCAGACGCACCTGCTCACCGCCGCAACAGCGGCGGTCCCGCGTCTCCTGGCCGCATATCTCACCGATATAAACCCTGATCGGCTCCGCGAGCTGGTCGTCGCTGCGGGCCTCGGCAACGACGCTGGGCCAACCGGCGCGTTGCTTCTTGCCAAACGGGCGAGCGAAGCTTCGCGGGCTTAAATGGCAACTGAAGATGACTAGCATGATGATGCGATCTCGACGGCGCATTCAACATGAGTGCGCCCGCCTTAGCGAACAAGTGCTAGCCGGATCACGTCGTCAAAGGCCAAGTGCACCATAACGAGCTAACCTGCTCGATCTGGGCCGATTACCGACTGGCGGCTTTAGGCGCATAACGGGGTCAAGCAGACGCATTGTCGGCCGAATAAAGGCATTCTACGGGAATTGCCGCCTTGCTAACCGGCGGACGGTAGCGCCGAGCAATGCGCCAGGATAACCTTCCATGCACCATCCCTTCGCAGCCAGACTCGCGAATAGGCGAAGGTTCCGAAGAATGCTTTCCCGCCATATGACCCGGCGAGATCGGCAGTGACGCAAACCGTTGCCGTGTCGCCATATTCGTGCACAACCGGATCGCCGGTAAAGTCGATCGCCGTGATGTCGAGTAGGCCCGATCGGTGTGCCGCTATATCGTCTGCCCTCGACAGACGGTTCCCATTCTGGTCGGTAAATATCAGATGCTCGCCGAGCATATTCTCGAGCGCATCCACATTGCCGGCCAGCATAGCCAGTCGAAGCCCATGCTCTGCTTCATCGACATTGCCAGTCATGGTATGCTGCTTTCTTTAACGAGCGTGAAGAGCTGATGGCCGGAGAGCCTGAACCTGAGAAGCACGCTGGCGGCAGAAGCACAACTTTGTAGCGCCTCTGCGCTCGTTCGATGTTGAAAATTGGCCGCTTTCGGACAGTCAGCTTTTGGTGGGCAATCGAAAGAAGCGGACATGGCCGACAAAGCGAGGCAGCCTTGTTTCTTTCTTTTGCTTCCGCCCCATCCGTTGCTTCTTAACAATGTTGTCGAAAGCGCTATCGACGATCGTGAATAGCAGGACGAAATGGCTCTGCGGAACGCACTGCAGAACGGGGAAAAAGTTCGCATGACATCGACACCGAATCAGGCGCCGCGGGCCTTCACTTCCTACAGCTGGTCGTCCCCGACACACGAGGCATGGGTTCTCGACCTAGCATCGCGTCTTCGCGAGGACGGGGTCGATGTCATCCTCGACAAATGGGACCTCAAACCGGGGCATGACTCCTATCAATTCATGGAATCGATGGTGACGGACAAGAGCGTCACGAAGGTGATGATGATCTGCGACAAGGCGTATGTCGAAAAGGCCAATCGCCGCGCCGGTGGCGTCGGAACCGAAAGCCAGATCATCTCGCCCGAGTTGTACGGCCAAGGCGCACAGGACAAATACGCCGCACTGATGACCGACGAGGATGAGGAGGGCAACGCGCATGTTCCCGTCTTCTACAAAGGCCGTATATTCTTTGATTTCCGATCGGCCGAGAAGTTCGAAGAGAGCTATGAACAGCTTCTGCGCTGGCTCGTTGATAGGCCACAGCATGTCAAACCGAAGCTCGGCAGCGTGCCGGAAACCATTCTCCAGGCCAATCCCGTCGCATCGGGAACCCAAAGCCGTGCGCGCCGCGCTGAAGACGCTATCCGCAACGGCGCGAACACGGCGGCGCCCTATATCCGAGATTATGGCGACGCGCTGTACGCCGAACTCAAGGCCCTCGCTCCGGCCCTTGGCGACGCCGAGCCCTATGACGAGACGATCCTCGCGAGCGTCGCGGCGATGCGGCCGTATCTAAGGCAGTTTGCCGACGTCGCAGGCGCCGCTGTCCGTTTTGCGAATGAGCCGCGGCTCTGGGACCGCATCCTCGCGATCCACGAGCAGCTCGGGACGCTCATGTTTCGCGATCCCGAGCTCAGCAGCTGGAACCGGGTCCAGTTCGACGCGCACAAGATCGTAGCGCACGACGCTTTTCTGACGAGCATCGCGCTGGCGCTCGACGAAGAGCGCTTCGACCTCGTCGAAGCCGCCCTGACCCGGCCGTATCTGGTCGAGGAAAGGGAAGTGACGAGCCGACGCGCGACGGCCGACTTCACAGTCTTCCGCCCCTATGTGCAATCGCTCGAATTACGCAACGAGCGGCTGAAGCTCCGCCGGATCAGTCTCGATGCCGATGTTTTGCACGACGCCTTCCCGCGCGGAAGCCATCCGAGCTTTGAATCGCTGATGCAGGCCGATTTCATCCTCTATCTCCGCGCCGCGAAGCAGAAGACCGTCGGCAATTGGTATCCCTATTCGCTGCTCTACGCGAGCGACAGATTCGCCCCGTTCCCGGTTTTTGCGCGGAGCGAATCCAGATCCTACTTCGAGCGCCTGGCGCCGCTCCTCGCAACCGACTCAATTGCGACTTTCAAGGAGCATCTCGCCGAGGTTGCCAGGAATAGCGCACGTCTGTTCGACCATAACGGCCTGCCGGTTTCCTATCTCGGCAATGCCGAGCAGCTCGGGACGGTGGCGTGACGGTCCGCGCTCAAGCCTTGGCGAGAGCGCGCGTCTTCTTTTTCTTGACATGTTTCGAGACGAGACGCGGCTTGACGGCCGTCGGGCGCACCGCGTGCGTGCGCACTGGGATCGACGGCGCGAGATAGCTGGTCTTGTCTTCGCCAAGCGTCTTCATGCCGGCCGCGATCAACTCGCGAATAACATCGCCTTTGCTCCGGTCGCCTCTGATCGCAGCCGCCTTGAGCTGCTGATCGAGTTCCTTGGGCAGATAGATGGTGCGAAGCACCATATTTTCGGTCGGGTCGGCCATGTCAGTCTCCAGATTTCACCTGTATATATGTACATATGAAGCGTCGATCAAGCGGTCGCCGCTTTGACATAGGGGGTCAGAATACGGTCAGCCATCGCGCCGAGCACCATCAGCGACCCGAACCCGGGTCCACGGGTTTCCGAAAGATTGGGAACATGGAGCCTAGGCCACGGATCGAGCGGAAGCGACAGATCCCGTCGGACATCTTCGGTCAGATTGTCGAGCCCCGCGGCGTCGATCGCTTCACGCATCGTCTTGGGAAGCAGCGATTGAAACGCCCCCATGTCGAAGCCGGTGGCATCGATGACTAGCCCCGCATCGATCGCAGATTCCCCCTTCGCATTGGTGTACTGCACCTCGATGTCGGGCAGATGTGCGCCGGGACGATGTATAGAGTGAACGATCGCCTTGGCCTTTCCCGGAAGCAGAACAAGTTGCTCAGCATCTGCGAGAAGGTCGGTGACCGTCTCCCAAACGACTCCGCGGTTCAGGCGGCGCGTGAAACTCTTGCGGTCGATATCAGCGAGCGCCGTCCAAGTTTCCTCATCGTCGAACAGCCTGTTCTCGAAAAAGTTCGTGGTCCGCGTGAACAGCATCGCCTGATTGTTGATCAGATGGATCGGATGGTCTCGAAGGCCGTTGCGAATGAACCAGGCTGTGATGGCGGCGGCGGTGCCGCCGCCACCGATAATGACGATCGGCTTGTCGGGGTCGCGCGGCATATGTTTGCGCACGCCGACAAGTCGCTGCCAGAAGTCGACGCCGGTGAAGATGCGCCGGTCCTTGACCCGCGGGAAGCGCGCGGTTGCAGGTCCCGGCCCGGTGACGACCACCGCATCGAACTCGTCATATTCGACGATGTTGCGCGACTCTGCATCGACTTGCTGGACCGTCCAACTTCCGTCCGCCGGGCTGAGTCCGGTCACGCGCCCAAAATGGATCGGAGCCTCCGACAGCGTCAGCGCGTATTTCAGATAGTCCGTGAACTCGGCATGGCTGGGCGGCCGCCGGCCCCGGTTGACCCACGCGGCATAGCGGCCGCTGGAAAGCGTGGCGGACGTCTGGAACGCGTTCCACGAAAAGCTTGCCTGCATCTGCTCGGCCACTTCGCTGCCGAAGGTGGGAAGATAGGGATAGCCGAGATCTCGTTCGGCCGGGGTGCAGAGCCGCTGGACACCGTCGGTATAGCCATGCCGCCCCGACCAAGCGGAGCCGATATCATACCGCTCGAATATGGTGACGGTGATGGGCACCCCCGACTGGCGCAGGCAATAGGCCTTGGCGGCAAGCGCTGCCGCCTTCGGACCCGCACCGATTACCGCAATATTCTGCTCGGCCATCGTCTTACCTTCACAAGCCGGGCGGCCTCGCATGGCAGGGCTCCCCCGGGAGCGCTGCAATAGGCGAGCGGAGGGCGAATATCGAGAGCCCCGCACGACACGACGTCTAAATTGCGCCGATCCGGAGGTTTCTTTGTCGGTGGGCGCCGCCCTCTCCGGCGCATCAGGCCATCAACGCTATTTCAAGCGCCGGTCCGCCACGCTAGTCTCTGCACATGATATCGGTAGGGAATGAGGGGGGACTCGACCGCGACGCGACAGGCCCAAGGGCCGGGCGGACATGAGCGGTTCCGGGGACGCGGAGAAGAAACCCCGGCGGAATGCCGGCGGCGCGGCGGCGGGCGGCGGGCTCAACTTCCAGGCCGCGGTGACCGCGATCACCCTCATCTATATGCTGCGCGCGCAGCCGATCCGCTGGCTCGAAAATCTCGTGCATGACCTCATTGTCGGCGTCGAGGCCGAGACGGGAAGCGGCGGAGACGACATCCGGCTCGCGCTCGCGGGAGGCGAGACCGTCGAAGTCCAGGTCAAGAAGGGGCTGCGCGCCACCGACGAACTCTGGTCCGCCCTGCTCGCGATCGCCGACGCGATCGACAAGGGCAGCGGCATGTTCGGCCTCCTCGCTGTCTGCCCCGAGAGCAGCGGAACGATCCGGACCGGCCTCCAGCGCGACCTGATTGCGATCGGTGAAGGCCGAACCGACGGCCTCACGCCGCTCGGCAACCAATGGGTGCAGCGACTTGCCGATCTTAACCTCGACCCCGCGGCGATTTGCGCCCGGCTGCGCATTCGGACACTATCGGCGCTGCAGGCGGACCGGGGCGACGTGCAGGCCGCCCGCGCCGAGCTGAACTTCATCTGCGCCAAAGAATGCGTCGATGCCGCGTGGAAGACGCTATACGGCGAGGCGGGCCTGCTCATCGAGAGGCACGGCCGGCACGACCGGCAAAGCGCGGCCGCCGTCCTCAAGGCGGTCCCCATACCGTTGATCGGCGAGCTGGCGCCCGCCCCCGCCCCTCGCGGCGGAGGCGCCGATCCGCTCGCCGGCCTCCTCGCCGGTCACGTACCGCCCCCGCCAGCGCCTGCCGGAGATATCTCCGAGCTTGCGAGGACCTTGCTAGGCGAGGCGGCGGAAGCCGATGCCGAGCATATTCGCAAGGGCCGCTTCTTTGTCGGATTCGATAGCGTCGAAGCGGCGCGACGACTGGCAGCGCAGCTCGCGGAGGGTGCCTATTCCATCTGCCTTCCCCCTGTCAGGGCGCGCCTTCTCGCGCGCTGCGCGCGGTCGCTCACGTTCAAGGGCGATGCTGCCGAGGTCGATCGGCTGATCGCAGCCAGCCGCGCGCTCGCACCCACCAACGAAGCGACGATCGCGAGCGCCTTCCTCGCCGCGAAGGAAGACTGGAAGGCCGGCCTGCAAATCCTCGCGACCCTCGATACTGCACTGGCGCGCTCGGCCGCGCTCCAGATCGTCTATAATGCGAACGGTCTCGACGCCGCGCTCACCTGGATCAATCAGGCGGCACTCGGCATCACCGATCTCGACAGCGACGGCGCTTTCCTTCTCCTTTCGTGCCATCTCGATAAGCAGGATTGGGACGCGGCCTAGACCGACGCATGCGTCCTAACCGCGGACGATTTCGAGCGCACGCCGATGCTCTGTCATGTCGCCGCACTCGCGCGAATGACCCACAGCGTCGTCGCCGACATGCGCCGGTTCGCGGTGAACGGCGTTCCGCTGGACGCACGCCATTTTCCGCTCATCGATACGCCCGCAGCGATCGAGGATCGGCGCGAGGCGGCTCGCTTGTTTCGCGCCGGCGAAACGACCGCGCGCGACTTCTCAGGCCAGAAGGCAATTCGCTTCAACGCCACCTATGCCCTCTGGCTCGAGTTGCGCGATCCGGCGGACAGCGCAGCCGCCCGAGCGAGGCTTTCCGCGATCTTTGCTGTGGGCGACGACATCACCGCCTATATTCCCCTCGCGCTCGCCTGGGGCATTCCGATCGATCGCGACGCCGTCGATCGCGACCTCGCGCGCAGCATGGCGTTCGAGCCGAACGGCAACAGCGATATCGCAATTGCGCGGCTGGCGATGGCGACCTCGATCCCCGACCCCAAGGCCGCGATTGCCTATTTCGAGGCGCACGCCCTGATGATGGGCGAGCATCTCGCGCGCGCCGGACTGCTCGACATCGAAATCCGCCTTCTCGTCGCTGCGGACAGGTTCGCGCGGGCGCGCGAAAGGCTGCTCGCCGATGGCAGCCTGCTGACCGCGTCGGAACGCGAGGGCCTCGAACGCCTGCTCGATCGGGGAGCCGACGGCCTCGAGACGCACGATTTCGAGGAAGCCTATGCGCAAAACCCTGACACGGCGCATTTGAAGCGCCTCGTCGAGCATCTCGCCGGTCAGGATTTTTCAGACCGGCTCGTAGACCTTGGACGCGAGCTCGTCCGGCGAACGCATAACCTCCGCGAAGCCGAGATGTTGGCCGGGCTGCTCATCAACAACCAGCGCCACGACGATGTGGCGGCGTTGCTCGCCGACATCCCCGACCTCATCGACGGATCGCCGCTGCTCCGCAGCGCGCTCGCCTGGAACCGGATGCGCGAGGGCGATCTCAAGGGCGCTGAAACGCTGGTCGATGCGCTGCTGGCCGAGCGCGACGAACGCGACGACCGCAGCCTCCAGACCAACATCCTCATCCTGTCGGGGCGCTGGGCCGAGCTCGCGAATTTCGTCGAGGCGCAATGGGCCGCGCGCGAGAATCGCGAGGCCGATGAACTCGTCGGAGCCGCGCAACTCGCCCAGCAGATCGGTTCGCCCCGCGCCGCAGATCTCATGCGGTTCGCCGCCGAAAAGGGTGCCAACGACGCAAGCATCCTGCTCACCGCCTATACGCTCGCGACGCAAATGGGCCGCGAAGATGAGACAAGCGCTTTTGCCTGGTTCGAACAGGCGGCAGCGCTGTCGGGCGAGGACGGTCCGGTCCAGCGTATGTCGCTCGCCGAGATCGTCGATCGGGCGCCGGCGTGGAACGAACAGGTCGACCGGGCATCCGACATATGGCGCCGCGGCGAGGCACCGCTGCCGGTCGTCGCCGAGGCGGTGCGGCAGCCCAGCCTCGAGCTGTTGCTCACCCCGATCATCGCCAATCCCGACCGCACCGATCCGCGGCAGCGCACGATCGTTTCGGCCTTCAGCGGGGTTCGGGACGAGCGACCGGCGATCAGCGACGGCGCGATCGGCATCGACGGCAGTGCGCTCGTGACGCTCGCAAAGCTTGGTCGCCTCGAAGCCGTGCTGAGGCACCCTCGCGGCACCGTGCTTCCGCATGCGACACTAAGCTGGCTGTTTCTCGAGCGCCAGGACCTGCCCTTTCACCAGCCGAGCCGCATCACCGCGGCGCACGATCTGATGCGGCTGATGACGGATGCCCGGCTTCACCTGTTTTCGCCGCAGGGCGCGGTCGACGCCGGGCTGGGCGACCTCGTCGGCCGCTCGCTCGCCGCCATGCTCGTCGAGGCGGCGACCATCGGCGACGCCGAGCCGCGGCGCTATGTGATCCGGTCGGCCAAGGTCACGCGCGCCGGCTCCTTCCTCGACGAGGCGGTCGATCTGTCGGCGCATGCCCCGGCGCTCCGCAGTTGTCAGGCGCTCGTCGACGCGCTCGTGCTACGCGGCGTCGTGACCGACGCCGAAGAGGCGGCAGCGCGGCGCTATCTTGAACGGGCCGAAGAACGCTGGCCCGACGAGCAGCCGATCGCGCAAGGCGCCGACCTCTATCTCGACGATCTGTCGATCGCCTATCTTCGCACCACGGGGATGCTCGGGAAAATCGCGGCCGCAGGTTTTCGCGCCTTCATACCGCAACAGGAAGTCGCGACGGCCAAAGCCCTGATCGAGGCCGAACGCCGCGGTGACGCAATGGAAACGATCGTCGAAAGCCTTCGCGCGCTGCTGTCCGACGCGATTGCCAACGGCAGTGCGGTCCTCGATCGCTGGTTCGAAGACGATGGCGTCAAGGCACATCCGAATATCGCGATACTCCAGCTCGCGCCGAAAGTGGCCGTGGTGGTGAGCGATGACCGCTATATGAACCAATATCCGCATATCGACCATGACGGCAGCCAGACACCGATCTGGACCAGCCTCGATCTCCTCGACCTCCTCGAAGCGGAAGGCCGGCTTACACGCGAGCAGCTATGGGCCGACCGCACCGCGCTCCGGCAATACGGCTATGCCCTGATCCCGAGCGACCAGGATGAAATCGAATATCATCTGTCGAGAAGCCCCGTGGCCGACGGCGCATTGGCTGAGAATGCCGCGCTCAAGGCGTTTCGCGAGAATCTGCGCCTCGCGCAGCAGCGCGGATGGCTCGTGCTGATGAAGGAGAGCCCATGGATATTCGGCCTGCTTGGCGATCTCGGCAAGGCGATCCAGTCACAATGGACCGATGACATATCCGACGAGGTGGCACGAGCGCGGTCGCACTGGCTGCTCGCCTGCGCCGACATGCGCAACTGGGCGGGATGCCTCGATGGCGATCAGACCAATATCGCCCGCTACGGCATGGCGATCGCCTATGCCCGGCTGCTGATGAACCGGGTCGAGCCGCGATCCGAAACCGCACTTGCCCGGATGGATGCCTGGCTCGAGGAATTGCTGTCCGATCTCGAGTCCGGGCAGCCCGATATCCATCGCTGGCTCATCGAGCATCTTCGTCTTGCGATCACCGTCCATGCGCGGGATGCCGTCGATGAAGAATAAGCCCGAAGACCTCAGGAAGAGCCTGGCGATGCTGCTGCTCTATCCGCCCTTCCTCCACGGACCGATCGGCGAAGACGAGGCTTTTCGCGAGGCCTTGCAACTCGAGTTCGGCCAGAGGATCCTCATCGATCAGGGCGCGGTGAGCTTCGATCGCGACAAATTCCATGACGCGACCGCCGAGCTTTATGCGGCGGGCAAGGCGGTCGCCGTCACCGACACCGCGCGCAAGAAATGGACCTTATCGCTCGAGATGCTCGATGACGGAGCAGTTCTCCACCTCGCACGCGGCAAGGCGCAATATCGTCTCAAAGGCGCCCCGATGCTGATGCCTGTCGCGGCCGACCGCGAAGCCGCCTTTGCTCGTCTTCTCCAAAAGGCAGGCTTCCCGCCAGATCATTTCGGCGCGTGGCGGACCTTGATTCAACAGCGAACATTGTCCTCGTACGAGATCGAAGCGTTCGAGGCCGAGCTCGAACGATCTCCCGTCGTGGCCGGTCGGCGCATCCGAAAGGAGATCGCACTAGCAACGGGCCAAACCACGAGCATCGCGCCGCCCTTCCGCAGCTATTATGCAGCCCTTGCCGGCGCGGCGCCTGTAACCGACGTCGCAGATTTCCGGTCATCCGTCCTGCCCGCGATTGTCGCAAACTGGCTGAACTGGGACGAGACCGAAGGCGCGAAGATGGCGCTGCTGAGTGCCAGCCACGGCGGCTTCACCGCCGCCAGTCCGCTTGCCGATCTGCCAGCCGATCGGCTCGTCGCGCTTGCCGAATGGGCCGCCAGCGACGGCGATCTCCTTTCGAAGGTCGGCATGGTCGAGCTTGGACTTGCCATGCTGCCGCGCGCGCCTGGCCTCGTCGTACCGCTCACGCAGCTCGTCGAAGAGCTGCGCGACATGGATCCCGGCGCCTCTGAAGCGCGCGTCAACCTGTTGATGGCTGCCTATATTCTTATCGAGGGCGAACTCGCTCGGACGCGAATACTCGGCGACTTTCCCCCTTTCCAACGCCGGATCGCCGCGCTGGCGCAGGCATCGCTCTTCGAACGGATGGCCTTCGGGCAGGTCGACGCGGCGCATTTTGGACGATGGGCGCTCGACGTCCGGGGCCGGAACTTTCTGCTGCAATCGCTGATCGATCTCAGGACCGAACCGCGCTGGCCGCCTGAAGGCGCGGCGGCCGACCGGCTCGACGCGGATTTTATGGGACGCATCCACAATGCCGCCGGGACCTATGCGGACAACATCGAAGATCCCGTCCTGCGCGACCTTCTGGTCGGCTCCGGACCGGGCAGCATGGCCAAACGCATCCGCTTTCCGGCGAGCTTTCTACCCGGCCCAATTGAGGGCGCCACCAACCCGGCCCCGGATGCGCCGCAGGAATTCGCCGTTATCCTCGACCGCGCGCTCGGCGGCGAAGAGCTGACCGCTCAGAGTGTGATCGCCCTGATCAATATGAGCTCGCTGTTCCGCGTCGAGAATGACCGGATCGATCGGGCAATCGCGTTGATCCGCGCCGCGAGCTTCCATTTCACCGGCGAGGTGGCGGTCGAGAAGCGCAATCAGTTGCTCGACGGGCTCGCGAAAGTCGCCGCAAACACGCGAAGGCCGGACCTCGCCAAGGATGTTCGCATCATGCTTCGGCGCTTGCGGATCGACGGGGATTCCGCTCTCCCGGCGTCGAAGGAATTTCTGACCTGCCTGATCGCGGCGGCCGCGCATGCCGAACTCGACGTCTGGGCGCAATTTGTCGGCGATTGCGCCGTCGAGCTTGCGCTCGACGTCGACGATCTTGAGGAGGCCGGGATTCTCCACAACGATTTGACCTATCTTTGCGCGTACGAGCCCGCACTGCGCAGCACGGCAGGACGCGCGCTCGCCGCGCTGGAAGGGCTTCTGGGACTATGAGATGGTTTTCGCGAAAGCGGTACGCACCGCTCAGGCCGCGTGTCTATCCCCCCGGCAGCGGGTTGCCCGTCAGAGATGCAGCACCAATTCCTTGCTGCGCCCCTGTTCCTTGTCGTCGTCCCAGAGGAGCCTGACCTCCATCGTCAGATCCGATCCTAGATGGACGAAACAGATGAGGTCGACATTCTGCTGCCGTTCAAGCATCGCCAGCGGAAACTTCTTCTCGACTTCGCCCCTGCTAAGCAGATCGCCGCCGCGGAGCATCTCGAGCCTGACGTTGCGCGCGACGCCGGGCCCGCGGTTGAAGATCTTGAGGCGGCAATCATTCTTGCCGATCTTGATGAAATTCGCCGAGACATCGGCCGCCTGTTGGCCTTCTGCGTCGGCCGCCTCGCGCGCGATCAGCATTTCGTTGAGGCGCTGCGCGGTCTCGGCGAACGCGTTCTGCCGTTTGTTGAAGCGCGTCGTCTGGATCACCGACCAGACGGCGACGATTAGGGCCAGAAACGCTGCGACGTCGGATAGCGTGAGCGTGAAGGCCATTATTTGAACCGCACGCCATTCTTGCCTCTGAAGGCCTTGGCGAGTGAATCGTGGAGATGCCTTCGAAGGTCAGCGACAACCTCGGCCTTCACCTCCGCGACCTCGGCCTCGATGACCGGGCCATTCTCGCGGATCAATTCGTCGCGCGTGAACATGCGGTCGCAACTCGTACACCGGATGGGACCATCCTCATCGCGGTCGAAATCCTTGTGTCCGCACGTCGGGCACATCAGTGTGATCGATCGATTATATTTCCCGTCTTCCATCACAAAGTCCCATCCTCGATAGGCATCGGAGCCTGGCCGTGCCGCCAATATAGGAGAATTTTGTCCGACCCGACATCCCGGCTTTGTTCCAGCCGAACAAAAGTCGTCCAAACCGGATACATTAGCCTTATCCTGTATCGCTGCCGCAGGGCATCGCGGATGAAGGATGGTAAGGAGAGCAGAATGCACCCGGGGCGCCGTAACGGGCAGATATCGAAACGAAGTGGGCAGTCCGGCCTCGGCCCGCAGGTCTATCGCCGCAGATTGCGCCGATATCTCCAGCGTGCGGATGACAGCAAATTCTTGCAGATGCTCTGGTGCGTCGATGCTCTCCACTCGGATCGCGCTGCCGCGGCTGAAGCAATCAATTTCAGATTTGATCCCGCCCTCGCTACCCAAAGCCTCGCGGCGCATCGCGTCTTTGCCTGGGAGCTCGACACGCTCGCCAACGAGCTTCTAATCACACCCAAGGAAGCCGCCCGGTCCGGGCGGCAGCTTCTGCTCGACTGTAGCCACTATGGCACCGCTCTCGAATGCGCGCGCGCGCTGCGCAAGCTGGAAAATGCGCAGGACCGCCGCTCACTGGATCGCGTCGGGGTGATCAGCGAGATGCACCGCCTCACCCAGCGGCAGTTTGAGTGGCAATGGGGCTTCGCGGACCTGCCGACGCTGTACCGCTCGGTCAGGCTCTTTGGGCAAGGGTCCAGCGGCGCCTATTTTGAAGAAACGCACGGTCTCACCGTTTCCGACTTTGTCTATCTCGGGCTCATCCTCTGCCGCGCCTTCTTCGGAAAGCCCGTTTGGAAGGCGTCCTCCCCGCTCGAGCAATATGGCGTCGACGATCGGACACGTAGGCGTGGGTTGGCGCGCCTAGCGATCACCATGGATGATGCACGGGCTTGGGCTTGCGAGAAGTGTCATCCCAAACTCCACACCGCGTACCGGCCGAGCGTTTTGCGCGAGCACCCTATCCTGCTGACCGGCGAACGGAGCCAAATCATGATGGCTCCAATCGTCGGCCTGCTGTTTCAGCGGGTCACGCAAGGTCTCTATCTCGATGTCGTCGGGGGTGGGCTGGCCGTGTGGCAGACAATAGGGAAGGAATTTGAGCGTTACGCTTTTGAGCTTCTAACAGCGATGCTGCCGGGTTCAACTGTCGCGCCCGAGCGTCGCTATCGCATTCGCAAAAATCAGTTCGACGGACCGGACATTGAGATTTCCCGCAACGACCGGATCGAGTTGCTAGTAGAGTGCAAGGCGAAACGGCTGACTTTCGAGGCCCGCTTTTCGGAAAACCCGCTTGATGATGCGGGAGAGGCTTATGCCGAAATCATTAAGGGTGTCTTCCAGATCTGGCGCTTCGCCTCGCGTGTGCGCCGCGGGTTGGTCCCCGGCGCAGTTTTGGCCGAACGGCCGGTTGGTATGGTCATTACCCTCGATCCTTGGCTCACCATGGCCAACGATCAGGGTCGCGAGGTGATGGCGGCAGCTCGCCGTATGTGTGCGGAGAAAGAACCAGATCTAACCGACCAGGACTTCTGTCCCATCTTGTTCACATCGGTTCGGGAGCTTGAGCGCTGCCAGCTTCTCGGCAGCGAGGAAAGCTTTTTCGCGACCATCGCAAAGGGGTCCGACGGTGATCACGAGGCATGGCTGTTCTCGGTCATCCATGATGAGGTCGCGCCCGAGAAAGATGAGCCCCGCGACTACCCGTTCGCCGACGATGTCAAAAGGCTTCTGCCTTGGTGGCCGAAAATATAGTGCCGCGGTCGGGCTGATGAATGTCTCCTTTCAGACCGATCTGACCATCCTCGCAACGGCCGACATGAGGCGCAAAGCGGACTTAGCTCGGACGACTTGCGTATGATGAAACCGCGTGTCGCCGCAGGCCGACCGATCGAAAAGCCTACAAAACTGCGCCGTGCCGCAATGACTTTCGCTGTCCTATCGCGGTAGGTCACGAAAATTCTCGCGCCGTCACCAAAGCGCGCGCGTGTCCATCCACGCGAGTACGTCTGCCAGCTTGAGCCGGGGCCGCGGTATCTTGCCCCGGCTCATGTCATATTCCTTCGGGAAACCCGCCGCCCGATCGCGCCGATAGCGATCGATCGTACGCCGCGACACGCGCGCGATGCGCGCGAAATCCTCGACGGTGATAAACCGCTCACCACCGACGGGCAGGCCCGTCCCCTTGCCGGACCCCGCACCGGCCATACGGCTACCTTTTCGACCGCGCGAACGCGCGGTCGCTCTCGAGAAAGGCCGCCAGCATAAAAGGAATGAGCTCAGCGACCGGCTCGGCCTTGCCATAGGCCTGCTCATAGGCGGCGGCATAGGCGCCGAGCGCTTCGGCCAGTTCGGGGAGAAGCTGGATCGTCATCTTGATCGGGGTGCGGTCGGGAATCTTCGGCAACTTTAGATCGACCATCACAGCCTCCACGGCTTGAGCACAAGGTCCTGGTGAACGACGACGCGCAAGGGCCAGCCCGGGCGGACACGGATCGTCGGCGGAATGTCGAGATGGCGATCGACGAGACGATCGCCCGCACGCGCGCCATTCTGCTGCGCCGACTGGCGCAATGCCCGGACGAGCTCGCTCTCCTCGCCGCCGAAGCCGAGTTCGGTGCCGGCGCCAAGAAGCGTCGACAGCGCGACGCCTTTGAACAGCGAGCCGCTGTGTAGGTCGACGCTGTCGGCAAGCCCCGCCTGCCCTGCAGCATCGCTAGCGGGTACATCCTCCATTCGGAGCGACGAGCCGTCGGGCCAGATGATCCGCTGCCAGACGACGCGCGCCCGGCGCTGCCCGAAAGCGGTCCGGTCGTCATAGCGCCCGACGAGCCGCGCCCCCTGCGGGATCAGCAACACCCGTCCCGTGATACTGTCATGCACATTCTCGGTGACTTGCGCGACCACGAGCCCCGGGACGTCGCTGTTGAGGCCGGTAACCAGCGACGCCGCGATCACGCTGCCACTGCTCAGCAGCCATGGCGCGGCCGCGATCCGATGCGGGTTGACGTCGACTGCGCCTGCGGACCCTCCAGGGACGCCTGCCCCGGCAGCGACACCCGCCGGCGCCGCGACAGCGTCCACGCCGGGGGCCGCATCCGCAGCGAGGGGGACAGGCAGAGCCGCCGGCGCGCGCGCCGTCCCGGCAAGCTTCATCATCACCCCCGACTGCCGCGCCGCCGCTGCTTCCGCCTCGATCGCCTGCCTGCGGGCCGCGGCACCGTCGTCGGCCGCCGCGTCCGCCATGCCGGGAGACAGTCCGCCCTCCGCGCGCTGGCGCGCGAGGATCGCACGGCCGAGGTCGCCGGGCAGCGGCGGTCCGAGTTCGGGCACCGCGTCATAGCTGCCCGGCGCCTTCGCCAGCGCCTCGGGTGCGCCTCCAGCCTTGTCCGGTCTCTCCTCGTCGAGTGCGACGAGCCGGAAGGTCGCCGGCTTCAGCGCGATCCATGCGGCACCCGCGATGCCGAGCGACACCGTCACCGCGAGCGCGATGATCAGTTTACGCCGGAACCGGACGGCGCGCCGCGGCGTGCCGCGCAGCACGAGCGTCTCGGGATCGACTTTCGGCGCAGCGGCACCCGGCACCGCCGTTTCGATTGTCTCCCCCGCGGGATCAGCGCGGCGTCCCTCATCGACCGGGGCGTTCACTTGCCCTTCCCCTTGCAGCGCGACTTGCCGGTCCGGTCGCTGCTGCAGATGCGGACGACCGTCTGCTTCTTCTCGCCCTGCCGCAGCTCGGCCACGCCGAAGAGTCGGTCGACGATGTAGAAGCGGCCCGCGACACGATAGTTGACGAGTTCGGCGGCGCCATTGTCGCCGACCACGAACAAGGGCGGTGCGACATCGCGCGCGATCGCCTCCGGAAACTCGATGAAGACCTGCCGTCCGTCGTCGAAGGCGCGCAGCGGCCGCCAGACCGGGTCGTCGCCGCGGATCACATAGGAAAAGTCGAGCGCCGCAGGGTCGAGACCATCCGCGACCGGTGTGCTCTGCGCCGCGGTGGCGGCCCCGCGCTCGATCGCGAGCAGCGCGTCGGCGGAATAGGTCCAGCCGACTGAAGCCATCGCCGCGCGCGCGCCGCTCTCGAGCGCGAGGTGATAGACGCGCCGGTCGGTGGTGATCACGAGATTGGTCCTGAGCCCGGGCGCGAGCGGCTTGATCATAATGTGCGTGCGGCGCAGCGCACCCGCCCCGCCGATGTGGTTGGCGCGGCCGACGACCTCGTCGATATCCGATCGCTTTCCGCCCTCGTGTCGGTCGAGGTCGATGCGGCGCATGTGGAACATTGGCTGCTCAGCGACGGGCACTGGGTGGTTCGCCTCGACCTTCACGACGGCACGCTGCTCGGCGGACCGACCCTGGTCGAGCATCGCGTGACCGGCCTCGCATCGGCAGAGCCGAAGATCGAAGCGCTCCGGCGGTTCGTCCTCCTCGCCCGGAAGGGCCGGCTCTCGGCATCGCTTTTGCCCCGCGAACGGCGTGCGGCGCAGTGGATCCTCGAACTGCGCGCCGGAGACGCGCTCCTCGAAGGCGCACCTCAGCAGGCGATAGCGCGCGCGCTGTTCCGGCATGCCATAGCCCCCGAGCGATGGCGGATCGAAAGCGCCTCCTATCGCCTGAGGGTGCAAAGGCTCGTTCGCGCCGCGCGCCGCTATCTTGCCGCGCCGCTCAGCGGTCCATGGTTCGATTGACGGTACGCGCCGGCAGGGACGTGCACGATGTCGCATGGCGGAACGGCCTGCAGCACCCGCCGGCGACAGGACGAAGCATCGCTGCACGCCCGCCCATAACCGGCTCCGGGGGCTTGATGGGCGGATCCTGCGCATTCAGATCGGATTGGGGAGCGTCAAAGCGAAGACAGGATATGCCATGGAACCCGAACGATTTCTGCGAATGCAAAGCGTGCTCGACCGGACCGGCCTCAGCCGCGCGACGCTCTACCGGCAAATCCGCGACGGCAGCTTTCCCCACCAGCTTCAGCTCACCCGTCGATGCGTCGCATGGCGCGAGTCGGAGGTTCAAAGCTGGATGGCTGAGCGGTTCGGCGAGCGGGCGGACAATACCGACGCTCCGCCGCGAAATTGAGCACAGCCGACTTCAAAGCCGGTAGTTGCACGACCTCTGGCTGCGGTGTGATGCCGCCGATGCACGCCTAATCGAGGCTGCGTCCATTTGGGTCCTGCGGTACCGCCCCGGCAGCGCCTCCGGCACAATAGCTTCCCCACGCGTCCATCAGCCTGACACGCGCGCCCGGCTGGGCCGACGTGCCAAGATAGGTTGTACGGCGATAGGCCGCCTGCACGGCGTCAGGTGTTTTGTGAGCCAGCGCCGCTTCCACCACGGCGTCCGCAAAATCCTCGTTGGCCGCCCAGTCGGTGAATGTGGAACGGAAGCCGTGCACATGGAACGGCTCCTTCATATCGCGTAGCACCTTCAGCAACGTCATGTCGGACATCGGCTTTCCAACCGCTCCGGGGAAAACGACCTCTGTATCGGGGAGCCGAAAGGCATTTGCTTTGGCCAGCACCGCGAGAGCCGCGTCCGATAGCGGGACCATGTGGGCCTTGGCCCGCTTCATGTGGTCGGCCGGAATGGTCCAGAGGCGCCCCTCGAAATCGAACTCATCCCAAGTCGCGAGCCGAACCTCCTGGCTGCGCACGCCTGTCAGGATGAGCAGTTCGAGCGCCAGCCGTCCGAATGCGGGCTTTCGACGCAAGGCGACCATGAAGTCGGGCAGCGCGCTGTAAGGCATCGCCTTGCGATTCTCGCGCGATTTCACTTGGCGGGGCAATCCGCGCCCGGCTTTCAGGCTGCCGTTGCCCGACGGGGCTTCGCTGGAGCGCCAGCCTTTTGCATGCGCATAATCGAGGACGACGCAGATTCGGTTGCGCACCTGACGCGCTGTTTCGGGAATCTCCTGCCATATCGGCAACAGCACGTCGATGATGTCCGCCGCGGAGATTCTCCCAGTTGGAAGGTCGCCCAATTTCGGGAAAGCATGGCTCTCGAGGGCCGCAAGCCATTGGCGGGCATAGACGGCGCTTTTCCAGCCTGCCGCATTCTCGCTATGATATTGGCGCGCCGCTTCGCGGAACGTAACCTTCGCGGCGGCTTCATCCTTCCTCTCTGCGAGCACATCGCGACCCTCGATCTTGACCGCCTTCCGAAGTTCACTGGCTTTCTCACGCGCCTCCGCAAGAGGAAGCAGCTTGGCGCTGCCCAAGCCGATATCCTGGCGTTTGCCGTCACGTTGCAGCCTAAGAAGCCAAGAGGCCCCTCCCCGCTTATCGACCTTCAGAAATAGCCCGTCGCCGTCCTGATACGTGCCGGGATTCGCCAATGCTGCCTTGACCGCCAAAGCTGTAAGCTTTTTCATAGGGTTAACCCAATTTTTTACCCCCACACTCGGAAGCCCGATTCTTAGGGGTCGAAAAATTTACCCCCACATTCTCCCCACACTTTTCACTGCGCTGCAGTGATCTGCGATGAGATGCAGAGGAACGACCGAGGGATAATACCCTAGGTTTTCTGCGGCTTCCAGCGATTTTAGGAGATGCCCTCGGACCAGAGGGTGGTGGACAGGGCTGGATTCGAACCAGCGTACGGAAAACCGGGCAGATTTACAGTCTGCTGCCTTTAACCACTCGGCCACCTGTCCATGGGGTCCGCGTCGGGAAGCGGTCCATTGGCGAAAGCGGGCTTGCCTGTCAATGCCGCTCGTGGGAAAGGCGCGGCGTTATGAGACAATTTTCGCGCCACCGCCGCCCCGCCGGCCAGTCGTCCAAGGGCCAGCCCATCCGTTTCTGGGGCCGTCACGCCGTGCTCGCCGCGCTCGCCAATCCCGAACGCACCGTCAAGCGCATCTGGGGCACGCGCGAAGCGCTTGGCCAGCTCGACCTGCCGCCGGTGGTGCCGATCAGCTATGCCGACGTCACCGACCTCGCGCGCCTCGTCGCGCGCGACGCGCCGCACCAGGGGCTGGTGATCGAGGTCGACCCGCTCGAGGGCGTCTATCTCGGCGACCTGTTGCAGGAAGAACTCGACGCCGAGAGCCGGCGCCCGATCATCATCCTCGATCAGGTCACCGACCCGCATAATATCGGCGCGGTGCTGCGCTCGGCGGCGGCGTTCGACGCGGCGTGCATCGTCACCCAGGACCGCCACAGCCCGCCCGAAAGCGGCGTGATCGCGCGCTCGGCATCGGGCGCACTCGAAACCGTGCCATGGGTGCGTGTGGTCAACCTGTCGCGCGCGCTCGAGGAGATCGCCGAGGCGCAATATTGGCGCATCGGGCTGATGGGCGACACCGAGACGGTGCTCGGCTCGGTGCTCGACGGCAGCAAGGTCGCGCTGGTGCTGGGCTCCGAAGGCGACGGCATGCGCCACAATGTCATGGAACACTGCGACGTGCTGGCGAAACTGCCGATCTCGCCGCGCATGGAAAGCCTGAACATTTCCAACGCCGCGGCGATCGCGCTCTACGCAGTCGCGACGGCGACCTCATGATCGTCGCCCCCGCGAAGGCGGGGGCCGCTGGAGGAAAAGCGCGAGGCCTGCAACGGCCCCCGCCTTCGCGGGGGCGACGCGCTTAGTCCTCCGCGGCGATCCGCACCTTCAGCCCGTCGAGCGCCTCGCTGAACGGCAGCTGGCACGACAGGCGCGACGTCTCGTCGCGGTCGGTGGTCGAATCGAGGAGGTCGTTCTCGTCCTCGCTCATCGCGGGAAGCTGGTCGGTCGCACCCGCCTCGACATGGACGTGGCACGTCGCGCACGAACAGCAACCGCCGCACAGCGCAAGCAGTTCGTCGAAACCCGCGTCGCGGATATTTTCCATCACGGTCAGGCTCGTGTCGCCTTCGATCTCATGCTCGGTTCCGTCGCGCGTCACGACAATCAGCTTGGCCATGCTCGTCCCCATAGGTTTTGATTCGGCTTGGCCTATGTCCCGCGTTGCACGGCAAATCAAGCGCTGCTAGTTAGCGATGTGAACAAAAGGGGAATATCGTAATGGGTCTGAGCCAGGAGCAATTGAACGCCGGGATCGACGCGCTCGCGGGGATCGAGCCGGGCTTCGCGCGCGCGCTCGGCCATGCGGGCTATCCCGAGCCGCGCATCCGCGAGCCGGGCTATACGACCTTGCTCCGCACCATCGTCGGCCAGCAGGTCAGCGTCGCCGCCGCAACCTCGATCTGGAACAAGCTCGAGGCGGGATTCGGCGCGGGCTGCCCCGCCGAGGTGATGGCAGTGGCCGAGTATGACGCGTTACGAGCTTGCGGCCTGTCGGCGCAGAAACAGGGCTATGCCAAGAGCCTCGCGCAATTGGTGATCGACGGCGAGCTCGCCTTCGACGCGCTGCCCGCCGACGACGAGGAGGCCATCGCGCTGCTGACCAAGGTGAAAGGCATCGGGCGCTGGTCGGCCGAAATCTATTTGCTCTTCGCCGAAGGGCGCCCCGACGTCTGGCCCGCGGGCGACCTGGCGGTGCAGGAAGCGGTCGGCCGCATCATGCAGCTCGACGCGCGCCCCAGCGAAAAGGCGATCCGCGAAATCGCCGAAGCCTGGCGCCCCCACCGCGGCGCCGCGGCGATCTTCAGCTGGCATTGCTATAATATGGCGGTGATCTAATCGCCGCATAGGACAAGATTCGGAGCCGCCCGCATGACCACCCGCGACATCGTCACCGCTTATTTTGCTGCGTTCAACGAGGGCGACACCGGCGCGATGCTCGCGCTTGTCGCCGACGACGTGCGCCACGACGTCAACCAGGGCGAGCCGCGCCACGGCAAGGCGCTTTTCGCCGAATTCAACGCGCATATGACGCGCTGCTACCGCGAGCGGCTCACCGACATGGCGATCTTCGCCGAGGGCAACCGCGCCGCCGCCGAGTTCACCGTCAACGGCACCTATCTCGCGACCGACGACGGCCTGCCCGAAGCAAACGGCCAGACCTATGTCCTGCCCGCGGGCGCCTTTCTGTCGGTCAACGACGCCGGGCTGATCGACCGCATCACCACCTATTACAACCTCGCCGACTGGCTGAAACAGGTCGGCGCATGAGCGTCAGCGTCGTGCCGGTGACCGGCGCGGGGCTGGCGGAGGTCATCCCCGCGCTCGCCGCGCTGCGGATCACCGTGTTCCGCGCCTTCCCTTATCTCTACGACGGCGACGCCGCCTATGAGGCCGATTATCTCGCCGATTTCGCCGCCGCCGAGGGCGCGGTGATCGTCGTCGCGCGCGACGGCGAGACGATTGTCGGCGCCGCCACTGCCGCCGCGCTCGCGACGCAGGACGAGGCCTGGCAGGCACCGCTCGCCGCCGCGGGCTTCGACATCGCGCGTTGCTTCTATTTTGGCGAATCGGTGCTGCTGCCCGAATATCGCGGCCAGGGCATCGGCCACGCCTTCTTCGACCACCGCGAAGCCCAGGCGCGCGCGATGGGTGCATCGCACGCCGCCTTCTGCAGCGTCATCCGCGCCGACGATCACCCCGCGCGCCCGGCCGGGCATCGCCCGCTCGACGCGTTCTGGCGCGGCCGCGGCTATGCGCCGCTGGCGGGGGTGACGGCTTGGTTCGACTGGAAGACGGTGGGCGGCAGCGACGAAGAGCCGCACGAACTGCAATATTGGACGCGGGCACTCTGACGGGCGCACGGGAAGCAGGAGAACGGCCATGGCGCGCGAATGCGACGATTGCGGAACGAAGATCGGCGGCACCTTCTTCGAAGGCGGCCGCGATCCCGCGCGGGTCAAGACGAGCAGCGGCCCCTCGCGCCACAAGATTTGCTCCGAATGCCATGGCGGTTGGCGCGAAACCTGCCCGATCTGCGGCGAACGGCTGCGCCGATAAGAAAAAGGCCGGGCGGAGCATCCTCCACCCGGCCTTTCGCTATTCACGTGGCGCGAAGCTTATTTCTTCGCGGCAGCCTTCTTGGCCGGAGCCTTCTTGGCAGCGGCCGGCTTGTCCTCGGCTTCGGCCTTCGGCGCCGCGGCCTTCTTCGCCGGCGCCTTCTTGGCGGGTGCTTCCTCGGCCTTGGCCTCTTCCTTCACCGCGTCCTTCTTGGCGGCCGGCTTCTTCGCGGCGGCCTTTTTGGCGGGCTTGTGGTCGTGGTCATGGTCGTGACCGCAGCCGGGGCCGTGGACATGACCGTCGTCGTCGGCCTCGATCGCGGCTTCGATCTCTTCGCGCGTCACTTCGCGGTCGCTGATCTCGGCCTTTTCGAACAGGAAGTCGACGACCTTGTCCTCATAGAGCGGGGCGCGGAGCTGGGCCGCGGCGAGCGGGTCCTGCTGCACATATTCCATGAAGCGCTGGCGGTCTTCGGGGCGATACTGCTGCGCGGCCTGCGCGACCAGGCGCTGCATTTCCTGCTGCGAGACCTGGACACCGTGCGCCTGGCCGATTTCCGAGAGGAGCAGGCCCAGGCGGACGCGGCGGACGGCGATCGAACGATATTCGTCCTTGTCCTTTTCGAGCTCGGCCTTCGCCGCCTCGACGTCTTCCTCGTGGCTCGCCTCATGCTCGAGCTGCTGCCAGATCTGGCCGAACTCGGCCTCGACCATCGTCGGCGGCACGTCGAAGTCATGAGCGGCGGCGAGCTGGTCGAGCAGCTTGCGCTTCATGTGGGTGCGGGTCAGGCCGTTCAGTTCCTGCTCGACCTGGTCCTTCATGATCTCCTTGAGCTTGTCGAGACTCTCGAGACCCAGCGATTTGGCGAATTCGTCGTCGATCTTCGACGCCGCGGGAACCTTCACTTCCTTCACCGTCACGGCGAAGTCGGCGGGCTGGCCCTTCAGATTCTCGACCGGATAATCCTCGGGGAAGGTGACCTTCAGCACCTTTTCGTCGCCGGTCTTGACGCCGACGAGCTGGTCTTCGAAGCCGGGGATCAGCTGGCCCGAACCGATTTCGACCGCCATGTCCTCGCCGGTGCCGCCGTCGAAGGCGACGCCGTCGACGCTGCCGGCGAAGTCGATGATGATCTGGTCGCCCTGGGCGGCCTTCTTGGTCTTCGGGGCTTCCTCGAAGCGCTTCATCTGCGCGGCGAATTCCTCGATCTTGCCCATCACCGCCTTGTCGTCGGCGGGAACGGTCAGGCGCTCGAGCTTCAGGCCTTCGATCGACGGCGCCTCGATGTCGGGCAGCACTTCGAGCGCGACGGTGACTTCGGCGTCCTTGCCGGCTTCATAATCGTCGCCGAGCGTGACGGCGGGCTGCAGCGCGGGGCGCAGCTTTTCCTTGGCGATCAGGTCGCGGACGCCCGCCTCGATTGCCTTGTTCAGCGCGTCGGCCGACAGCGCGGCGCCGTGCATCTTGCGGATCAAGTTCGGCGGCACCTTGCCGGGGCGAAAGCCGGGCATGCGCACGGTCGGCGCGATGCTCTTCACCTCGTCATCGACGCGGGCATCGATATCCTTGGCGGTGATGGTGACGCGATATTCGCGCTTCAGGCCTTCGTTCAGCGTTTCGACGGTCTTCATTGCCTTGGTCTTATCCTTGCTCAAAATCTCTCGGTTTTCCGGCCTTGGGCGAGGGCGAAACTGGTGCGGGCGAAGGGACTCGAACCCCCACATCTTGCGATACTGGTACCTAAAACCAGCGCGTCTACCAATTCCGCCACGCCCGCTTGGGAAGCTTCGGCCGGATGCACGAAAACGCGCGCAAAGCCGCGCACGCCCGTGCGGGCCGCGCGGGGCTATAGCAGACGCGCGGCCAAGGGCAAGGCCCGGAACGCCCCGAAAGTGCGCGATCCGCGCCGACTTGCGGAACGCGTCCCCGCCCTCGCTCGTTGATCGGGCAAGGAGAAATCTCATGACCTTCAACTCCAGCCTGCACGTCCATGCGGCGGACCCGCTGCCCAAGCCCAAGCCCGACGTCATCGACCCGGTGGCACCGCCCGAACAGCCGGTGCAGCCGACCCCGCTCGAGGACCCCGCCGGCCAGCCGCTCGAGGTTCCCGGCGCCCCCGGCGGCGGCGACATCGACCAGCCCGGCCGCGGCCCGAGCGAGGTACCGCCGCAGCAAAGCTGATGCGACCCGAAGAGCTTAGCGAGCTAATCACTTGACCCGCCCCCTCCCCGCCCGCCACCATGGCGGCCGGGGAGAGAGATATGAGACGACCGACCGCTTTTGCCGCGCTGCTGCTAGCGCTGACCGCACCCGTCGCGGCGCAGGAAACCACACTCTACCGCGGCGGGCCGATCGTTACGATGGACGGCGACACGCCGCAGACGGTCGAAGCCGTCGTAACCGAAGGTGATCGCATCGCCTTCGTCGGCAGCGAGAAGGAAGCGCGCAAAGTCGCGGGCGACAATGCAGCCGTCCGCGACCTCAAGGGCGCCACCATGCTCCCCGGCTTCATCGACGCCCATTCGCATTTCACCGTGGCGACGCAGATGGCGGGCGGGCTCGACCTGCGCGCCGCACCGACGCCCCCAGCCGACATTCCCGCGCTGCAAGCCGCGATCCGCGCCCATATCGCCGCCAGGGCCATGCCGCCCGGCCAGTGGGCGATCGTCTGGCAATATGACCAGGAGGCGCTGGCCGAGAAGCGCCACATCACGCGCGCCGAACTCGACGCGGTCGCGGCGGACCGGCCGATTCTCGTGCTGCATGTCTCGCTCCACGGCGCAGTCGCGAACAGCGCCGCGCTCGCCGCCGCGGGGATCGACGAAGCCACCCCGGTGCCGCCCGGCGGCATCATGCCGCGCGACGCGGCGGGCAGGCTCAACGGCGTGCTGCTCGAAAAGGCGATGTTCCTTATGCTCGCCAAGATGCCGCAACCGACCGCTGAGCAGAAGCTCGCCGCGCTCGACGCCGCGCAAGACGCCTATTTCGCCGAGGGCTATACCCATGCGCAGGACGGCGCGACGCTGCCGCCCGACATCGCCTTCCTGAGCAGCGACGCGGCGCGCCAGCGGCTCAGGATCGACCTCGCCCTGCTCCCCTTCTCGACCGGCCTCGACGCGCTGCTCGCGCAGCCTGATCTCAGTTTCGGGACCTACACCGACCATGTGAAGCTGCAGGGCATCAAATTCGTGCTCGACGGATCGGTGCAGGCGCGCACCGGCTTTTTCACCCGCGACTATGCACGCGGCAGCCCCGAGGGCACGCACCCCTGGCACGGCCAGCCCGTGCTGTCCGAGGCGGATTTCGTCGCGCAGGCGAAAAAGGCCCACGACCGCGGCTGGCAGCTGTTTGTCCACGCCAACGGCGACGCCGCGATCGACATGGCGATCCGCGGCTTCGACGCGCTCGGCATAAAGGCCGCCGACGACCGCCGCCCGGTGGTCATCCACTCGCAGTTCCAGCGCCGCGACCAGCTGCCGGCCTACGCTCGCATCGGCGTGGGTCCCGCCTATTTCTCGAACCACGCCTGGTATTGGGCCGACGTCCACCGCACCAATTTCCCGGCCGAAGTCGTCGATTTCATCAGCCCGCTGCGCTCGGCCCGCGCCGCCGGGCTCACGCCATCGAACCACAGCGATTTCAGCGTCACCCCGCTCGACACGCGCTTCATGCTCTGGACCTCGATGGCGCGCGTCTCGCCCACCGGCGTCGTCAGCGGCGCGGACGAGAGGCTGGGCGCTTATGAAGCGCTGCAGGCGCTGACCACCGGCCCCGCCTGGCAGGCGTTCGAGGAGGATCGCAAGGGCCGGATCAAGCCCGGCCTGCTGGCCGATTTCGTCATCCTCGACAAAAATCCGCTGACGACGCCGGTCGAGCAGATCAGGAACATCCGCGTCGTTGCGACGATCAAGGAAGCGAAGATGGTGTGGCAGGCACCACTGCGCTAGTCGCCGCGCTCGCCTCAGGTACCCCGGCAGCCTCGGCCGGCGCGACCGCCTTCAAGTCGACAATCTTGTCGCGATCATAAGCGAGCACGCCCGGAATCGGCGGCATGCGACTGACCGACAGCCCATAGAAATTGTCGAGTTTGCCATAAGCGCGAAAATCGGCCTCGGCATAAGGAAAGGCCTTGAGCGAGTCGGGCACGCCGAAGCGCAGCGGACCATGCTCGGCCCCGAGGTTCTGCGGACGGTACAGCCCCGCTTCGGAACCGGTCAACGGCCCTGTCTGCGGAAAATCGGGATCCAGTCCCGGGCCGACGAGGAAGAAATTGCCCGTATCGGTGATGACGCCCGGCTTCACCTCGAACGCGACGGTGCCCATGCAGTAGCAGAAGCCCGCCATCGCACCGCCGCCGGCGACGAAGATCGGGCCGTAATAGGCATAGCGGCCGGGCTTGACCTTGGTCAGATAGCTGTAGCTGTCGGGGCTCTCGCTCTTCGCGAACACATATTGCGGGCCGAACGACACCGGATCGCGAAGTTCGATCGCGCCGATCGCGAAATTCTCCGCCGTCGGTTCGATCGGCTTTTCGGGCATCCTGCCCTTGGTCTGCCGCGCCACCTCGGCCCGCGATTCCCAGTTCTTGAGCTTGCCCGGATATTTCTTCTGCACCTTGGCCAGCGCCTCGGCCCAGTCCCTTTCATAGGCGGCGACGGTCGCATCGTCGGGCAACCGCAACAGCAGCGCATTCTGCCGGAACGGACCGCTGACGAAGATATAGCCGCTGTCGGGCTCGATCTTCGCTTTCCCCGAAATCAGGTTCTTTTCTTCGATCGACTCCGAGGTGAGCTCCGCAGCGGCGACGGACGGGAGCGCGGCAGCGAGCGCGGCGGCGCAAAACAGGGTGCGGATCATTTCGGCAGTACCTCCGCTTTCGGCTTGGGGCCAGAGGCGACGCGCGCCTGCTTCATCAGATAGCCGGTGCGCTTCTCGTCCTCCACACGGCCAAAACCTTCCTCGAAGTGAAAGGCCTGCCACCGTTCCTTCTCCATGCCATAACGGTCATAGCCCTTGAATCCCATACAGTTGCGCATGTTGATCCGGCGGATGCGCCGCCGCTCCGCCGACCCGAAGATCGCATCGGCCATCGCCGATCCGATCGCGCCGCCCAGCGCGCCCGCCATGCCATATTGGGTGGCGTAATAAGTCGACATATAGCTGTCGCCGCCGGCGTAATAATTGATTCCGCTCGACACCGCGTCGCATTCGCTGATGTCGTTGTACGCGGTGTCGAAATTGGTGCCGTCGCGGTGGAAATAGAAATATTTGTCATAGGTCTCGACGTCGGCGGGCGTCGCCTCGAACGCGGTGTCGGGCATGTCGACCGCGGCCACCTCCTCGGCACTGAACGCGCGCATCGGGACCGGCGCCTTGATCGCCTGCGCATCCGCCGCCGTCGTCGCTATGCAAAATGAGGCCGCCACGATGGCGACCGACAGGTAAATCTTCGGCATCCCGTCCCCCCGGATATAATCGGGGCCGGGATCTGAATCATTCCCCTGCGCCCCGTCCTGAATGTGTCAGAAATCGCGCCCTATTGATAGTCGGGCTGCGGCGGGTCGCGCCGGATGAAGCCGAAGAGCGTGTAGCCGAGCACCGCGAGCCCGGCGAGCAGCCCCGCCAGCGGCAGCAAATAGCCCGCGGGCTTCGCCCCGTCGGAGATCACGACATAATCGTCGGCCAGTTCGGACCCGAAGGATTTCTTCACCGCGTCGGTGTCGCCGCTGTCCGAATTGATCCCGAACTCGATCATGCCTTCGACCGGGCGCTCCCTGGTGTAGGCGGGATTGCCCTTGATCGTCGCCTCGGCCTTGGCCGGGTCGGCTTCCTGCAGCAGTCCCATCAGCAGCCCGGCTTCGGCGGAATCCTCGCGGTGCACCAGCACCTGGATCTTGCCGGGGCCCGGGGTCGCGGTGCGCACGGGGCTGTAGATATCGGCGCCCGCCGATCCCGACTCGCCGCTGGTGATCACGCCGCCGTCGATCAGGAACCAGCGCGCGTCGGTGATCCGGTACCAGCCGACCCCCGGCTTCTGCGACATCAATTGCGCGACGGTGATGTCGACGCGCTTGCCCGCGTTGATGCTTTCATAGAGGCCCTGCCCGCCCCACCAGCTCAGCGCGCCGCCCGCGATCAGGCCGATCATTCCCAATTTGATCATGAATTCCCCCTTTTGTCCGCCGCCCCCGCGACGGATATTTCCCCGAATATTCGCAGAGGCCCGCTGTCCGCTAAGCCCCCATTTACAGCGACATGCAACGCGCGGCAGGATTCGGCAAGGCGAAAGCCGGGGCGTTCAGGGAAGCGTGCGCCGCGCCGCCACCTCGGCGAGCATCGCCTGCAGCGCGGCGGCATCATACCAGCGCCCGTTCGCCATCACGCCCAGCGGCGCGCGCAGCGTCGCGGGCTTCGCGAGCGGATTGTCAGCGACGAGCAGCAGGTCGGCACGATAGCCCGGCGCAACGACGCCGAACTGCGTCGCGCCGGGCACCGTCTTCGCGATGAACTCGCCCGGCGTCCGCGTCGCCGCCGACAGCGCCTGCCACGGCGTCAGCCCCGCGCTCAGCATCGCGTCGATCTCGCCGTGCAGCGCCCAGCCGGGCACCAGCCCCGGGATCGTCGGCGCATCGCCGCCCGCGACCAGCGGCACGCCGGCATCGGCCATCGCCTTCACGAAACGATCCTCGAAGGCCGCGCGCCGCGACAGGTCGACCGCCTTCTTCTGATAGCCCGACCGCGCCCAGTCGATCCGGTCGCCGGGCGCCAGATAGCGCACCTGGGGTGCGGCGAGATAGGCCTTCACCACCTCGGGCTTGCCGAATTGCGCAGCGATTGTACGAAAAGTGAAGAGGTCCGAGGTCACGAACGCGCCGTGCGCCTTCACCAGCGCGATCGCGTCGGCGATCCGCGCATCCTCGGGCGGCGCCTGCTGGTCGTCGGCGGGCGGCTCGGGGAAAAAGCCGTAGAAGAACTCCTCGACATGCGCGACCATCGCCTGCCCCGCCGCGAGCTGCTTCGCGAGCCCGACCGCCTTCACATTATGCCCGACGACACCGATCCCTTGCACCTTCGCTTCGGCGGCCAGCGCCGCAAAAGCGTCGGCCGACAGGTTGGTATAGACCTTGATGAAGCTGTAACCGTTCGCCTTCGCCAGCAACACGATCGCCCGCGCCTCCTCGGGCGTCCGTACGACGAAATGCCCATATTGCGGATCGCCGTCGACGACGAAGGCGGTGAATATCTGCGGCCCCGGCACCTCGCCCCGGTTCACCGCGATCCGCGTCCGCCCGGCAAAGGCGCTGGTCGCCTCGCCCATGTTGAGCATCGTCGTCACGCCATTCGCGAGCAGCAGCGCCAGGTCGTCGCGCGCCGTCACATGATTGTGCATGTCGGCGAGCCCCGGCATCAGCCAGGCGCCCTGGCCGTCGATCACCGGGGTTCCCGCGGGCAGCTTCGCCTTGATCCCGATGCTCGCGATCTTGCCGTCGGTGACGATCACCGTCGTGCGCGGGATCACGCGCTCGCGGTCCATCGGCACGACATTGACGTCCTCGAAGACGATCGTCTCGGCGCCCGCCGCCCCGGCGCCCGCCAGCACCAGCCACAGGCTTAGCAGCGCGCGGAGCACGGGCCGCATGTCAGCCGGCGCAGAAGCGGGCGAAGTCCGCGATCGCCCGCCGACCGCTCGCCGTCGCCGCCATGTCGAGGCTCGCGGTGCCGTCGGTCATGCGCAGCCAGCCGTTCGCGACAAAGGCGCGGAAGAAGGGCGCATCCGCCGCGATCTCCTCGGTGGACGAGAAATAGGGCATTTCCTCGGCCTCGGTCGTCCCCGCGACGTGCAGCGCCGCCTCGCCCGACACCAGGTCGATCGCGGTCAGGTCGGGCGAATGGCCCGAAATGCCGACGAAGATGCGGTTGCTGCCCTCCTCGCAGGTGAAATTGAGCGGCTGATCGTCGGTGCCGTCGACCTCATAGGCGAGGATCGCGGCGTCGGCGCGATCCTCGTCGCTGACGCGCAGCGCCCAGTCATAACCCTCGTTCACCGCCGGCGCGGCCTGCGCCGCGCTGCCCAACATGGCGCCAGCCAGAATCCCGGCGACGATCAGCGTCCGCTTCTTCATCATCCTATCCTTCGTCATCATTTTTGCATCGATATCAATGCTTATGACGACGAAGTAGCCGGATAGCCGTAACGCGGATCACAGAAGGCGCGTCAGCCGAGCGCCTTCTTGAGCAGTTCGTTGACGACCTGCGGGTTCGCCTTGCCCTGCATCGCCTTCATCGTCTGCCCGACGAAGAAACCGAAGAGCGCTTCCTTGCCGCCCTTATACTGCGCCACCTTGTCTTCATTGGCGGCGAGGACCTTGGCGATCTCGGCCTCGATCGCCCCGGTGTCGCTGGTCTGCTTGAGCCCCTCGCGATCGACGATCGCCGCGGCGCCGTCGCCGGTCTCGAGCATCTTTTCGAACACCTGTTTCGCAATCGTGCCCGAAATCGTACCGTCGGCGACCAGGCCGAGCAGTTCGGCGGCCTGCACCGGGCTGACCGGCGAGTCCGAAATATCGCGGCCCAACCGGTTGAGCGCGCCGAACAGCTCGCTCGTCACCCAGTTGGCGGCGGCGACGGGCTTCGCGCCCGCTTCGAGCAGGGTATCGAACCAGCGCGCCGCCTCGACCTCCGCTGTCAGCACATCGGCGTTATAGGCGCTGATGCCCTCGCCCAGATAGCGCGCGCGCTTGGCATCGGGCAGTTCGGGCAGGCTCTCGCGGCACTCGGCCAGAAATGCATCGTCGAGTTCGAGCGGCAGCAAATCGGGATCGGGGAAGTAGCGGTAATCATGCGCATCTTCCTTCGATCGCATCGAGCGAGTCTCGTTGCGGTCGGGATCGTAGAGCCGCGTTTCCTGCACCACGCTGCCCCCGCCCTCGATCAACTCGACCTGGCGCTTCGCCTCACCCTCGATCACCGCCATTACGAAGCGCACCGAATTGACGTTCTTCGTCTCGGTGCGCGTACCGAATTCGTCGCCGGGCCTCCGCACGCTGACGTTCACGTCGGCGCGCATCGAGCCCTCTTCCATATTGCCGTCGCACGAGCCGACATAGCGCAGGATCGAGCGCAGCTTGCGGACATAGGCGCCGGCCTCGGCGGGCGAGCGCATATCGGGGCGCGAGACGATCTCCATCAGCGCGACGCCCGAGCGGTTCAGGTCGACATAGGACATCGTCGGATGCTGGTCGTGCATCAGCTTGCCCGCGTCCTGCTCGACATGGATGCGCTCGATCCCGATCCGCTTGGGCTCGGGGATGCCGGCCTTTTCATCTTCCTCGATCGTCAGCGAACCTTCGCCGACAAGCGGATGGTAAAGCTGCGAAATCTGGTAACCCTGCGGCAGGTCGGCGTAGAAATAATTCTTGCGGTCGAAACGCGACCATTTGTTGATCTGCGCCTCGATCGCCATGCCCGTGCGCACCGCCTGGCGGATGCACTCGCGGTTGGGTACCGGCAGCATGCCGGGCATCGCCGCGTCGACGAGCGACACCTGCGTATTCGGCTCCGCTCCGAACGCCGTCGCGGCGCCCGAGAACAGCTTGGCGTTGGAGGTGACCTGCGCATGGACCTCGAGGCCGATCACGACCTCCCACTCGCCGGTTTCGCCCTTGATGCGATATGTCGATTCCGTCACGTTTTCATCCACCATAATATGTTCGCAAATCGGAGCCGGCGAAGCGCTTTGCAACCAGCTCGTCCATGATTTTCCCGGCGCTCGCCACCTTCGCGGCATCGCCCGATTCCAGATATTCATAGGCGAGGTTATACCGCGCCACATCATGCCCCAGATCGGCCGCCGTGGTCAGCCATTGCATCGCGGTGCCCCGGTCGCGGCGCGCAGTCCAATGATATTGATACAAGCGAAAGGCCGCAGCGCCATCGCCGGCCGCGGTCGCTTCGAGCCGCTCGATCTCGTCGCGATACAGGCCATATGCGACCGCCGCCGACAAAGCGCTCGTCGGATTGATCGACTGGCCCGGCCGCGCACAGAACATCATCATGAAGCTGCCGCCCAGCGCGAAGCCCGACGGCGCCGACCGCCCGATGTCGTCCCCCGCCGCCTCGGGATAGGCCGGCCGGTTGCCGCACATCATCGCGCCGCCGCTCAGGAAATAGGCGTCACCGTCGCATCCCTCGACACGAACACCCAGTGCGTCGCCAAGCGCCTTGGCATAGGATTGATCGCCCGACGCGCTGTCGCTGACGCCAAGCTCCACGCGCTTGCGCTTTTTACCCGAAAAGCTCGGCGCGCCAGAGATCATGCGCGCCATTTCCTTCGGATGAACCGCCCGCCCTTCGCTGTCGAACAGGCGCCCCAAGCTCCCCGTGGCGCCGATCGAAAAGGCGTAGTCGGGGTTCCACTTGTCGGCATTTGCGCTCAGCAATGCGACCATGTCCGCGGTCGCCGCCCGGTTGATCGGGTCGGCACGGTCGACACAGTCGATCGCGGAGGCCTTGCGCTCCTTGGCCAAGGCAAAACCTGGCGAAAGCAGGGCTCCGCCAGCCACTATCGCGGCAAAAAGGATATGGCGGGTTACCACCACTTCTCGGCGCGGGCGTTGAAGCCTGCCCGCTCTTCAATTGCCAACCCCGCGTTGAGCACACCCTGCTCGTCGAATGCCTTGCCGATGATCTGCAGCCCCAGCGGCAGCCCCTCGCGGTTCAGCGCCGCGGGGACCGACATCGCGGGCAGGCCCGCGAGGCTCGCGGGGACCGCGAACACGTCGTTCAAATACATCGCCAGCGGATCGGCCATTTTTTCGCCCAGCCCGAAGGCCGCCGAGGGCGCGGTCGGCGCGAGGATCACGTCGCACACGCCGAACGCCGCCTCGAAATCGCGCGCGATCAGCGTCCGCACCTTCTGCGCCTGCGTGTAATAGGCGTCGTAGAAGCCCGCCGACAGCACATAGGTGCCGATCATGATGCGGCGCTTGACCTCGGGCCCGAAGCCGTCGGCGCGCGTCGCGGCGTACATATCCTGCAGCCCCGCCCCGTCGGGCAGGTCGCGCAGCCCGTAGCGCACGCCATCGTAACGCGCGAGGTTCGACGACGCTTCGGCAGGCGCGATGATATAATAGGTCGGCAAGGCATATTTGGTGTGCGGCAGGCTGATCTCGACGACCTCCGCCCCCGCATCCTTCAGCATCGCGATGCCGGCGTCCCACATCGCATCGATCTCGGGATCGATACCTTCGAGACGATATTCCTTAGGAATACCGACCCTCTTACCCTTGAGATCGCTCGACAAAGCTGCTTCCCAATTGGGGACGGCCATATTCAGGCTCGTCGCATCCTTGGGATCGAAGCCCGCCATATTCTCGAGCATGATCGCGCAG
The DNA here is from genome assembly GCF_001468285.1 of Sphingopyxis sp. HIX. GTDB lineage: Bacteria > Pseudomonadota > Alphaproteobacteria > Sphingomonadales > Sphingomonadaceae > Sphingopyxis. The sequence goes on from NZ_LNSB01000007.1 coordinate 119,102, forward strand.
TCGCGTACGTCGCGCGCCATCGGCCCGGCCTGGTCGAGCGAACTCGCGAACGCCACGATGCCCCAGCGCGAGCAGCGGCCGTAAGTCGGCTTGATCCCGCTGATGCCGACGAAGGCCGCGGGCTGGCGGATCGAACCGCCGGTGTCGGTCCCCGTCGCCGCGGGGCAGAGTCGCGCCGCGATCGCCGACGAGCTGCCGCCCGACGACCCGCCCGGCGCGAGCGCGGCATTGCCGCCGTCGTTGCGCTTCCACGGGCTGATGACATTGCCAAAGTAAGAGGTCTCGTTCGACGACCCCATCGCGAACTGGTCGAGGTTGAGCTTGCCGAGCATGCCGCAACCCGCGTCCCACAATTTCTGCGAGACGGTCGATTCGTAGCGCGGGACAAAGCCTTCGAGCATATGGCTCGCCGCGGTGGTCTGGACGCCATTGGTCGCGAACAGGTCCTTCATGCCGATCGGCACGCCCGACAGCGGCTTCAGCGTCCCCGCCGAACGATCGGCATCGGCCTGCTTCGCCGCGGCGAGCGCATGCTCAGGAGTCTCGACGATGAACGCGTTCAATGCCTTGGCGCCCGCGACATTGGCGTTGAACGCCTCGGCGACCTCGACGGCGGAAAAATCGCCCGCGCGGTGCCCGTCGCGGATCGCCGCGACGGTCAGATTTGTAAGATCGGTCATTATTCGATCACCTTGGGAACGCCGAAAAAGCCGTGCTGCGCGGCGGGCGCGTTGGCGAGGACATCGTCGCGGCGGTTACCGCCGGTCAGCGGGTCGGCGTCGATCACATCGTCGCGCAGCCGCAGACTGTTGGGGATCACCGCGGTCATCGGCTCGACCCCGGTCACATCGACCTCGCCGAGTTGCTCGACCCAGCCCAAGATACCGTTCAATTCGCCTTCCATCGCGGCGGCTTCCGCATCGCTGATCGCGATGCGCGCCAGCGACGCGATTTTCCTTACCGTTGCCTGATCGATTGCCATTCTCTGTGCCTTTGCGGGAGAAGCTGGGCCGCTAGCATCCTCCCCCGCGCGCTTCAAGGCAGGCGCGCGATAATCACTCGAAATCGTCGCCGACGGGCTTGCCGTTGACGAACACCTGCCGCCGCGTGATCGGCCGCACCTCGATGGTCGCTTTCTCGACCTCGTCGACCGTCGGGCCCTGGGCCACCGCGCCGGGCGAGAAGCCCTGATAATCCTCCTGCCACGCCCTGGTCTTCGCATCGCGCGCGAACAGCACGACATTATTGCCCTTGCCGATCACCACCAGCTGGTCGGGCCCGAGCACATAGGCCGCGCAGGGCGCCGCACGGCACTGCCCGCGCGCGTCGATCGCCTCATAGGCATCGTCGGCCAGCACCTGCCCCGCGGGCAGCACGCGCACCTTCTCGCGGATCGGCTTCGCGCCGAAGCTCACGTCAGCAGGGTCGATGCTTTCGCCCGCGACATTCAAATCCCAGCGGTTCTTCGTCGCCAGCGCCCATTTCGCGAGGTCGGCCTTCGCCCTGTCGGGCGATTTCGCGATGTCGGCCAGCGCCTTGCGCCCCTTCGGCCCGAAATCGAACGCCATCGCCGCCCAGTCGAACTGGTCGGCCTTCACCGTCCCGCTTTTGAGCCGCGCGAGCTGATCGCGGGTCGAGATCGCGCCGAAATCCATCACCGGCAGCGCGAGGAACAGGGCGAGCAAAGCCAGCCCGATCGCCAGTTTCTGCTGCAAGGGCCGCAGCAGATCGTCGAAATCGAGCCGCCCGCGCACCACCGCCCACAGCCCCGCCGCGCCATAGGCCAGCGCGACCATCGCCGCGACCACACCCCAGAGGCGCTCGGGCGTCCAGCCGTACTGGATCACGCGCAGGTGCATCGAATAAAAGGCGATCACCGCGAGCGGCAGCACCGCCGCGACCAGCACCGCCGCCGCGCCGTGGAGCAGCCGGTTGCCCGAGCGCTCCTCGCGCCCGTTGCCGATCACCGCATTGGCGAGCAGCACCGCAAAGGCCGCCGCCGCCATCATCAGCGCCGCGGTCGAAAAGCCCGAATCCCAGAGCGGCGTCAGCCCGGTGCCGAGCAGCGACAGCAGGAACAGTAGCACCGCGACCGCCAGCACCGGCGCCAGCACCGCGAGCACGATCATCACCAGCTTCTGGAGCGTCGCGACCAGCTTGTCGCGCTCGCGCAGCAGGCCCACGGCACCGCCGAAAGCCGCACCCGCGAGCATCCACGGGAACCAGCCGGTCTCGAACATCCGCATCACCAGGTCGATCCCGATCAGGCTGAACATCTGCCCGATCAGCAGCACGAGCAGGAAGCTCAGCCCGGTGAAGGCCAGCCCTGCCGCGCCGATCACCGCGTCGGTCCAGGCGTGGCTGTGCAGCCGCTCGTACGGCATCGTCCACAATTTCCAGAAGCGCCAGTCGGGCGCGACGTCGCGCCGCGTCTGGAATAGGGGCGTCGCGATCAGCACCGCGAGCAGCCCCGACCAGAAGGGCCATTCGAACATCGACGCGTTGAAATTATACCCCGCCGAGGTCCACACGATCAGCGCGATCACCGCGCCCCAGCCGAGCGCGAACCCCAGCGCCCAGTGCCAGCGCCGTAACTCGACCCCGAGCACGAAGACGAGCGTCGCCACCGTGACGAACGCCGCGAACGCATTGCGCCCCGGATCGAGGTCCGGGGCGTAACGCCAGTCGAGCGTCAGGTGAAAGACCAGTCCCGCGACGGCGCAGATCGCCGCCATGATCCACGGCCGGAGCGGCCAGGGTGCGTCGCTTTCGTCGAGGCGTGACGAGGATGGGGGCGACTCGGG
>NZ_LNSB01000008.1 GCF_001468285.1 Sphingopyxis sp. HIX
TCCCGCAAGCGGGAGGGGAGATCGACGTCCGCTTCCCACCCCAAAACAGCCCCAAAAACTTTGAACGCAAGCATCGGGACGCAGGCTCCCCCATGTCCCGCCATAAGGGCTCCAGCACAAAGAAAGGACCCCTCATGACCTACCGGATCACCGGGCTCGACCCCGACCCCTTCGCCCCTTATTTCGCGATGGACGATGCCGAACTCGCCGCGGCCGGCGCCCGCCGCGTCACCGCCACCGCCGATCGCGGCTATCCGTGCCGCATCAGTCTCGACGACGCCCGCAAGGGCGAGGAACTCATCCTGCTCCACCATGTAAGCCACGACGTCGACACCCCGTTTCGCAGCGCCTATGCGATCTATGTGCGCACCGGGGTCCGGCCCCTGACCTGCGACGACAGCCTGCCGCCCGCCTTCGCCGGACGGATGATGGCGTACCGCGGCTTCGACGATACGGGGATGCTCGCGGCGGCGCGGCTCGTGCCGGGCGAGGAGGGCGACGGCGCGATCCGCGACCTGTTCGCCGACCCGGCGGTTGCCTATATCCATGCCCAATATGCGACGAACGGTTGCTTCGCCGCGCGGATCGAGAGGAATTGACCATGGCGTTCGAGACCATGACCGACGACGAGCGCTGGGAAGCGGTCCGGGCGCGCGACAAGGCGCAGGACGGGCGCTTCGTCACCGGGGTGCTCACCACCGGCATCTATTGCCGCCCGAGCTGCGCCGCGCGGCATCCGCTCAGGGAAAATGTCCGCTTCTTTCCGGACGGCGCCGCGGCGCGCGCGACGGGGCTGCGCCCGTGCAAGCGCTGCCTGCCCGACGATGTCGCGCGCGACGAAAGTGCGGTGATCAAGGCGATCGCCGCGATCAAGGCAAGCGAGGAGCCGCTCGCGCTCGCCGACCTCGCCGCGCGCACCGGCTATTCGCCGACGCATTTCCAGCGCGTTTTCACCCGCCACACCGGGCTGTCGCCCGCCGCTTATGCCCGCGCGCTGCGCGAGGAACGCGCGCGGCAGGCGCTGAGCGGCGGCGGCCGGGTGACCGACGCCATTTACGATGCGGGCTTTTCGGGCCCGTCGCGCTTTTATCAGAATATGGAGGGACGCATGGGTATGACGGCTTCGGCATGGATCAATGGCGGCAAGGGCGCGACGATCCACTGGGCAGTGGTGCCGACCAGCCTCGGCGACATGCTTGTCGCCGCGACCGCCAAGGGCGTGTGCCGGCTGAGCTTCGCCGAGGGGCGCGAGGCGCTCGAGGAGCGCTTCCCCGCGGCGAATCTGATCGAGGGCGGCGTGGAGTTCGAGTCGCTTCTCTCGCAGGTAATTGCCGCGGTCGAGGCGCCGGTTCATGGCTTCGACCATATCCCGATCGACGTGAAGGGCACTGCCTTCCAGGAAGCCGTGTGGCGCGAACTGAGAAAAATCCCCGCGGGCGAGACGCGCAGCTATACCGACATCGCCGCTGCGGTCGGCAAGCCCAAGGCGGTGCGCGCGGCGGGCAGCGCCAATGGCGCGAACAATGTCGCGGTGCTGATTCCGTGCCACCGTGTGGTACGCAGCGACGGATCATTGGGCGGCTATGCCTATGGCCTGCCGATCAAGGAAGAATTGCTCAAAAGGGAGAGTTTCTGATGTCCGACAAGATTGCCCAATTCAAGGCGCTCCACGTTCCCGGCGACCCGCTGATCCTGATCAACATCTGGGATGCCGGGAGCGCGAAGGCGGTTGCCGCCGCGGGCGCCAGGGCGATCGCGACGGGCAGCTGGGGTGTCGCCAGCGCACAGGGGTCCTCCGATGGCGAGAATTTCCCGCTCGACGACGCGCTCGATAATCTCGCGCGCATCCTGACGGTGACCGACCTGCCGGTGACGATCGACATGGAGGCGGGTTATGGCGACGACCCCGCGGCGGTTGGCGCGTCGGTGGCGCGCGCGCGCGAAGCCGGCGCGGCGGGGATCAACATGGAGGACCGGCTGCCGGGGCAGAAGGACCTGCTGCCGACCGCCGACGCCGCTGCGCGCTACCGCGCCGCCGCCGATACCGGCCTCTTCGTCAACGCGCGCTGCGACCTGTTCCTCGGACGGGATGCGGCGAAGGACGGCGATGCGCTGGTCGCTGCGACGCTCGAACGCGCGCGCGCCTATGCCGATGCGGGCGCAGGGTCGCTGTTCGTGCCCTTCCTGCTCGATCCCAAATGCATCGGCGCGATCTGCGATGCCTCGCCGCTGCCGGTGAATATCCTCCGCGGCAAGGGCGGGCCGACGCACCGGGAACTCGCCGGCCTCGGCGTCGCACGGATCAGCCACGGCCACCAGCCGTGGGCGGCGGCGATGGCCTGGCTCGGCGGGCAGGCGGCGCAGGTGCTGGGCGGCGCCGAACCCGATTATTGAGCCAGGCGGTCAGTCGTTGTCGGCGGGCTTTTCCGGCTCGGCCGCCGCGTCGGCCGCCGCGCCCTCGCGGCGGTCGCGCATCGCCTCCAGATGTTCGAGAAATTGTTCGCCGCCGCCGCCGTGCGGGTCGAAGGCGACCGATTGCGCGAGCTTGATCGCGGGCGCGAACTCGCCCTTGTTGGCGAGCGAATAGGCATATTCCATGCGCAGCTGGATATCCTCGGGCGCCAGCGAAAAAGCCTGCTCCAGCCCCTTGATCGCGATCTCGGGCGGCGTCACGCCCTGCTGCTGGAAGCTGCGGAAATAGGCGTAGAGCGGCACCGGGTCGTCGGGATTGGTGCGGTTGGCGTGCGCGATCGGCTTGCGTACCTCGCGCCAGGCGGCGGCGCTGAAATCCTCCTTGTTGTCCATGTCGATCGCCAGGAGGCGCCCGAGCAGGACGTTGGCGCGGACATGATCGGGGTCGAGCGCGATCGCCTTGTCTGTCGCCGCGCGCACCGCGGCCAGATCGCGCCTGTCCTCGTCGAGCTCCCATTCGGCCATCGCCAGTTCGAACCAGCCATTGGCGTGGCCCGGGTGCAGCGCGGTGAGCGCGCGAAGGTCGTCGCGGACCTTGGTCATGCGCGCATCGTCGCCATTGGCGCTCAGCCGTTCGAGCCTCAGTTCGATGAGCGCGTCTTCGGCGGTCGCGAGCGGGGCGATGGTGATGCTGCCCGGAATCGCGATCGGCTCGTTCGTCCGGCGATAGGTCATCGGGCGGATCATGTAGCGATTGAGGTCCTTGTCGAGTTGCGCGAGGTCGCCGAACGAATCGATCGCGGCCTGCTTCGCATCGTCGCCGCGATTGATCGCCTCGATATATTTGGTGAGCTGGCCGGCGCGCGACGGATCGCTGTAGAGCATGTGCGTCAACACCCAGGCGCGGCCGTAATAGACGTCGACCTGCCCCGACGTGCGCATCGCGCCCGGCCGCTCGAGGAGCAGCCTCTCGGCCGGTATCTTGGGCATTTCGAGCAGGCCATAGGCGCGGCCATAGGCGGGGCGGCCGATCTCGGCCTTGCCGTCGCGGTCGAAATCGACGGTCGAATAATATTCGGCGAAGCCCTCGATGAACCACGCCGGGAAGGCGGCGTGGACATAACGCTTCATGAAATGATGGCCATATTCGTGAAACAGCGTCTGCTGCGGCGCCGAAGTGCCGAGCTGGCTTCCCATGTCCTCGCGGTGTGACACCGCGAAGCTGCCCTCGGGGTCGGGGGTGTAGAAACCTGCGATCGACGAGCCGCGCTTGCCTGACATCAGCCGCCCGGCTTCCTCGGCCTGCGGGACGAGGTAGATGGTCAGCCGGTTGGGCTCCTTGCCGCCGGGGATCTTGAATCGGAAGCGCAAGGTCGCGTCGAAACGCTGCAGATTCTCGGCGAACTCGCGCAGCGATTTCTCGCTTCCTTCGCTGTAGATGATGAAATTGTCGGTGTCGGCGCGCAGCCATTTGGCGTCCGCGCCCGTTGCCGCCAGCGCTGCCCCCAGCGCGAGCGTCCCCATTGCCCGCTTGAACATCGTCGTGAAAATCCCCCGGCCGGCCTTTCTGCAAACCCATGCTGCCAAGCGGCGTGCGGGCTGTAAAGTCTTCTGCGGTCAGACGAAACTATAGGGGTCGATATCGATCGCGAGGCGCGCCTTGTTGGGCCAGTCGATCCGGCCGATCCATTCGCGAATTGTCCCCTGCAGGTCGAAACTGCGCGGCGCGTGAAGCAAAAGGCGGAAACGGTGGCGCCCACGCAGCATCGCCAAGGGGGCGGGCGCGGGGCCATAGACCGCGAGCCCTTCGGCGACCGGCGCCTTGTCGCCCAGCCTTTTGGCGACGCCGCGCGCGACCTCGATGTCCTCGGACGAGATGACCAGCGCGGCGAAGCGGCCATAGGGCGGCGCCCCCGCGAACTTCCGCGCCGCGGCCTCGGCGGCGTAGAAACCATCGCGGTCGTTGGCGACCAGTGCCGCCATGACCGGCGCATCGGGCACGCGCGTCTGGATCAGCACCTCGCCGGGCTTCACCCCGCGCCCCGCGCGCCCAGCGACCTGCGCGATCTGCTGGAAGGTGCGTTCCGAGGCGCGGAGGTCGCCGCCGTCGAGCCCTAGGTCGGCATCGACCACCCCGACGAGCGTCAGGTTCGGGAAATGATAGCCCTTGGTGACGAGCTGGGTGCCGATGATGATGTCGACCAGCCCGCCCTCGACATTGTCGACGAATTCGGCCGCCTTGGCGGGCGACCACAAAGTATCCGAGGTGACGATCGCGACGCGCGCAGCGGGGAAGCGCAGCGCCACCTCGTCGGCGACGCGCTCGACCCCGGGGCCGCAGGCGACGAGGCTGTCCTCGTCCTCGCATTCGGGACACAGCCGCGGCGGCGGCATGACATGGCCGCAATGATGGCAGGCGAGGCGGTGGACCAGCCGGTGCTCGACCATCCATGCGGTGCAATTCGGGCACTGGATGCGATGCCCGCAGGTGCGGCAGAGCGTCAGCGGCGCGAAGCCCCGGCGGTTGAGGAACAGAAGGCTCTGTTCGCCCTTGTCCAATCGGTCGGCGAGCGCATCGACCAGCGGCGGCGCGAGCCAGGTGCCGCGGTCGGGTGGGTCGTGGCGCATGTCGATCGCCGCGAGGTCGGGCAAGGTCGCGCCGCCGAAGCGCGCGGGCAGCTTGATTTGGCGATAACGCCCCGCCTCGACCATCGCGAGGCTTTCGAGCGCGGGGGTCGCGCTCGCGAGCACGACCGGCAGCCCCTCGAAATGCCCGCGCATCACCGCGACATCGCGCGCGTGGTAGTGGACGCCATCCTCCTGCTTGAAGCTCGTCTCATGCGCTTCGTCGACGACGATCAGCCCCAGATTGGTATAGGGCAGGAACAAGGCAGAGCGCGCACCGACGACGATCTTCGCCTCGCCGTTGGCAATGGCGTGCCACGCGCGGCGGCGCTCGGTCGCGCGGAGCCCCGAATGCCAGGGCACCGGCTCGCAGCCGAAGCGCGCGGCGAAGCGCGTCAGCATCGGTTCGGTGAGCGCGATCTCGGGGAGCAGGACGAGCGTCTGCTTGCCCGCGTCGACCGCGGCGGCGATGGCCTCCATATAGACTTCGGTCTTGCCCGATCCGGTGACCCCGTCGAGCAGCAAGGTCTCGAATTTCGCGGCGGCGACGGCATCGCGAAGCTCGGCCGCCGCCGCGGTCTGTTCGTCCGACAGGTCGGGCGGCGCGAAGCCCGGGTCGGGTTGGGGATAGGGCGCGTCGGCCGATACGCTGACCGCCTCGAGCGCGCCGGTCTGGACGAGCCCGCGGATGACCGCGTCGCTGACTTCGGCGAGCGCCGCGAGTTCGCGCACCATGCCCTGGCGGTCGCCGATCTTTTCGAGCGCGACCGTCCGCTGCGGAGTCATCCGTACGGGCAGTTCGCCCGTCGCGCGATATTCGACGATCGGGCGGCGCGCGTCGGAAAAGGCCGCGCCGGGCAGCACCATGCGCAGCACCGCGCCGGGCGGGGCGAGATAATAGTCGCTCGTCCATTCGACGAGACGGCGCAGCGGCGCGGGCACCGGCGGCACCGGCACGACCTCGTAGAGGTTGCGGAGGCGATTGTCGCCGACCGGATCGGGGGCGCCGAACGCGCTGTCCTCCCACACCACGCCGCCCATCTTGCGCGGGCCCAGCGGCGCGACGACGACGCTGCCGAGCGGCGCTTCGCTGCCATAGGGCACACGATAGTCGAGCGGGCCGAGGGCGGCGGTCAAGAGGAGGACGCGGGCGCGGGTCATGGGACTGCGCAGGATATAGGGCGGCGGGTAAAATAGGAAAGCGGTCGAATAAGCCGTCGCCCCCGCGCAGGCGGGGGCCGCTGGCCACCTTATTCAGCGCCGCTGTGTAGACCGATTACGGCCCCCGCCTGCGCGGGGGCGACGATCACGTCGCCAGCGCCACTTTCTTCACCGCCCGCTTCGCGGGCTTGGGCCGCTTGAACCAGAAGCTCCACACGGCAAGGCTGCCGAGCATCGTCATCGCAACGCCCGAGATCGTCAGCAATATCCGCCAGGTCCAGCCGCCGACCTTCGACGCGTGGATCGGGAAGGCCATGTTGAACGCCTGCGCGCCCGAGGGCAGCGCGAGCGCGTCGCGCGCGGCGATCACTTCGCCCGTCGCGGCGTCGAACGCCACGGTGGTGCGGCCGTTGGGCAGCCATTCGGCGGGCTGCTTCATGCGCAGGCTGATCGGATCGCCCGGCTTGCGCGGCAGGCTCAGGATGCGGAACTCGGCGTCGGGAAAGCGGCGCCGCGCTTCGGCGAGCATCGCGGCATAGTCGGGCCTTTCGGCCAGCGGCCCGCCCTTGTATTTCGGCGGCTCGAGCGCCTTGGCGGTCTCGGCGACCGGGCCGAAGGGCGCGACGACCCCGAGCGCGAAGGGGCGGAAGATCATCATCGTGCCGGTGACGATCGAGATCAGCAGCAGCGGCGCGGCGATGATGCCGATGTCGCGGTGGTGCCAGACGATCGACGGGCGGCTCATCCTTTTGGGCCACAGGCGAAGCTGGAAGGTCTTCCGCGTGCGCCACCACAGGATCGCGCCGCTGATCACGAAGAACAGCCCGGCGAGCCCCGCGATGCCGATCACCCATTCGCCGCTGTCGCCCGCGAAGAGATGGTGGTGGAAATCGAAGATCCAGAGCTCGGGCCGCTCCCACTGGCTCGCCCAGCGCGCCGCGATCTCGCCCGACTGGCTGGCATAGGCGCCCGCCTCCCCCCCATTCGGACCGCCGATGCGCAGCTGGTGCAGCCCGAGACGCTCGTCGGCATAGATGATGCCCTGCGCCCCCGGCGTTGCCATCAGCTTCTCGGTCGCCGCCGTCACGCTGGTGAGGTCGCCGCGCAGCGGATCGCCGCTGCCCGGCACCCCGATCCACAGATGTTCGTAGAGCAGGATCGTGCCCGACAGGCCGAGCAGCGCGAGCACGAGGCCGATCAGGCCCCCGGTCCAGCGGTGCAGCGTGTCGAGCAGCTTCATCATGTCAGAACCGGTAATCCCACCCCAGCGTGAAGGTCCGCCCGCGTCCCGCGAAGAAGGCGAGATTGTCGGTCGGTAGCCGTGTGTCGCTCGAATAGTCGATGTAGAATTTGTCGAACAGGTTCTGGATCGACAGGCTCAGCCCGCCGATCCCGGTCTCGTAGCGCAGGCTTGCATCGGTGATCGCATAACCGCCGAAATTGTTGCGCGGGTCGGGGTTCGCCTTGCCGTGGAAGCTCTTCGACAGGAAGAATTGCGTCTGCACCAGCGCCGAGACCGGACCCTTGTTGTAGCTTGCATTGAGGTTCAGCCGGTCGGGCGAGATGTTCGTGCCGTCGAGATCGGTGTCGACGATGCCGTCGGGGTTGGCGCTGTCGCTGTCGTACTTGCCCTGCAGATGCGCGTAGCCGACGCCGAGCCTCAGCCCGTCGATCGGCAGCGCGACGCGCAGGTTGAGCTCGAGCCCCTCGATCTCGACGCGTTGGCGCTGGACGTCGAAGATGCGGTCGGGACGCGCGATGAGCAGCTGGCCCTTGTCGCTCGACGACCAGAAATAGGTCGCGGTCGCGTCGAGCGGCCCGCGCTTCAATTCGATCCCGATCTCGCGATTGTTCGAAATGATCGGCGAGATATCGAGGAAATTGTCGAGATCGACCCCCGTCGTGTTGATCGCGCGCGTGATGCGGCCGATGTCGGGCACGGTGAAGCCCTCGGCATAGCTGGCATAGGCCCGGATCCCCGCCCAGGGCTCGACGATCACGCCGCCGTTGATCAGGAGGTCGCTGAACTTGGGCTTGCCGCCCGCGACGTCGACGCCGCCATAGGTCGATACGCCGCAATTGGTGGTGACCGTCGCCGAGCAGGCCCGGAAGGTGGTCGAGGCAAGGGTGCTGAAATCGTCGATCTTGATCTGGACATTTTCCCAGCGCACGCCGCCGGCGAGGCGGACGACGCCGTCGAATAATTTGAGGTTGGCCTGGCCGAAGGGCGCGAGGCTGCGGAAATCGCTCGGCGGCACCCAGACGCGGCCGGTCGCGATCAGCGCCTGTTCGGTGCGGTCGACGAGCGCGTCGAAACCGATCGTCAGCGTCAGGTCCTCGAAGCCCGGCAGCCCGCGCTCGTAGCTGAACTTGGCGCCGAGCTTGCGGCTGCGGTTCTGCGACTGGTCGAACAGGGTGCCGACCGGCGCGAGCGCGGGGTCCTGGAACGTCGCCTGCACCGCGACCTCGCCGCCGAAGGTGTCGCGGCTGCGGTTGAAGAAGATCTGGCTGACGAAATTGCCGCCGCCGAGGTCGGTGTCGGTCAGCGACAGCGCGACGCTCTCGGTGCGGTTCTGCGCCGATTCGCCCGGCGGGGTGCCGCGCACCGCGCTCGTCGGCACGCCGGTCAGGCGATTGCCGGGCAGCGCGATATAGTCGCCGTCGCCCTTCAGCTCGAAGCGGCTCGCGATGAGGTCGAGCCGCGCGGTATCCGACAGTTCGTAGCCGAGCCGCGCGAACAGCGAGAGGGTGTTCGAATCCTGCGTCTCGCCCTGCGTCAGGTTGATGCCGATGCGGCGGCCCTGCCCGTCGTAAAAGGCACCGCGCTTTTCATAGGCCGCGCCGAAAGTCGCATCGAAGCGGCCGGCGCGATATTGGACGAGCCCCGCGGCCTTGCCGCCGAGACCGTCCTTGCTGAAGCCGTTGTCGGCGGTGCCTTGCAGCAGCACGCGGCCGCTGAGCCCCTCTTCCTTGGGCGCGCCGACGGTGACCTGGTTGACGATGCCGCCGGTGCCGCCGATGCCCTGCAAGGCGTTCGAGCCGTAGATCAGCTCGACGCGGTCGATGAAGAAACCATCGATGGTGAAGCCGTCGCGGCTGCCGTCGCGCAGCGGCGTCGATTGCGGGATGCCGTTGATCGCGTAGAGCGGCGAGCGTCCGCGCAACGTCTCGCCCGCGCCCGAGAGCTTCTGCCGCGTGGGGGAGAAGCTGGGGGTCAGGCTCGATACCGCATCGGTGATCGAACCCGCGATCGCGATCTGCTGATCGAGGCTGTCCTTGCCGATGACGTCGATCGTCAGCGGCAGCGCATTGGGCGGCAGCACGGTGCGCGCGGCGGTGACGATGATCGTCTCCTCGCCATTTTCCTCGTCGACGGGGGCCGTGTCCTGCGCGAAGGCGGGGAAGGGCAGCGCAGTGCCGACGAGCGCGGCGACGATCCATTTGCGATTCATTCTCAACTCCTGTTTGCGGTGCCGCTAGTGCGACACATTCGCAAAGGCAAGGAGTTTTGGGGGCTGGCGTTCTTAATCCTCCCTGTCGCGAAGCCGTGGGGAGGGGGACCACCCGCAGGGCGGTGGAGGGGGCGATGCCATAAACCTCGGCTCAAGGCCGCCACCCCTCCACCATGCTTCGCATGGTCCCCCTCCCCATCGCTTCGCGACAGGGAGGATTAAAAGGGCCGCTCTCTGCCGCATCGCCACCACGCGCAAGGGTGACGCCGCGCCGCAAATCGCGCTATCACCCCCGCCATGCGGGAAAAGGAACTGCGCTTCGCCCTGATTTGCTACGGCGGCATCAGCCTGGCGGTATATATGCACGGCGTCACCAAGGAGATCTGGCGCCTCGCGGCGGCGTCGCGCGCCTTTCACGACGGCGGCGGGCAGCGCGGGTCGGGCGCGGTCTATCGCGACCTCCTCATCGCCATCGCCGAGCGCGGCGGCACGCGGCTGCGCATATTGCCCGACATCGTCGCGGGGGCGAGCGCCGGGGGGATCAACGGCGTCTTCCTCGCGCGCGCGCTCGCGACCGGCCAGTCGCTCGATCCGCTGACCGAGCTGTGGCTGAAGGACGCCGACGTCGACAGCCTGCTCGACCCCGATGCGCGGCCCTTGTCGGCGGCGACCAAATTCTGGGCGGTGCCGATCGCCGGCTGGATGATGAAGAAGCGCGGCAACGTGATCGACCGCACCGTCGGCGAGGGGGCGCAGGATGAGGTGCGCGCGAAGCTGTCGCGCTTCGTGCGCGCGCGCTGGTTCGAACCGCCCTTCGGCGGCGCGACCTTCTCGAACCTGCTGCTCGACGCCTTCGACGCGATGGAGGCGGGGCCGCAGGGGCCGCCGCTGGTCCCCGCGGGGCAGCCGGTCGACCTGTTCGTCTCGGTCACCGACTTTGCCGGGCATCGCGTCGCGCTGTCGCTCAACAGCCCGCCGCGGGTGACCGAGGACGAGCATCGCCTCGTCCTCCATTTCCGCGCCGACGGCCGCTCGGGCAAGCCGCTCGACGATGTTCCGGGCTTGGCGGCGGCGGCGCGCGCCACGGCGAGCTTTCCCGGCGCCTTCCCGCCCTTCACATTGCGCGAACTCGACGCGGTGCTCGAAAAGCGCGGCGTCGCTTGGCCCGGGCGCGATGCCTTCATCCGGACGCAGCTTCCCGCGGGCGGCGAGGGCGACCCCGCCGACCGCGTGCTGATCGACGGCTCGGTGCTCGCCAACGCGCCCTTCCGCCCCGCGATCTCGGCGCTCAAGCAGCGCCCCGCGCGGCGCGAGATCGACCGGCGCTTCATCTACATCGACCCCAAGCCCGATTATCGCGCGATCAGCATCGGCAAGTCGGGCGAGGTCGCCGAGGGCGAGGCGGCGCGGCTGCCGGGCTTCCTGCCGACGATCCTCGGCGCGATGTCCGAAATCCCGCGCGAACAGCCGATCCGCGACAATGTCGAGGCGATCGAGGGCATGTCGCGCCGCATCCGGCGCATGCAGCATATCGTCGACGCGATGAAGGTCGAGGTCGAGGAGCAGGTCGCGGCGCTGTTCGGCACCACCTTCTTCCTCGACACCCCGACCACCGCGCGGCTCGCCAAGTGGCGCGCCAAGGCGCAGGAAGAGGCGGCGGCGCGCGCGGGCTTCGCTTTCTCGCCCTACGGCCATCTCAAGCTGTCGGCGATGGTCGAGGAGCTCGTCGGCATCGTCGACCGGCTCGCTCCGCCCGAGGGCGATATCCACCGCGGTATCCGCCGCCAGACGATCTGGGACGAGGTGCGCGCGCGCGGGCTCGACCGCATTTCGGGCAAGCGCGGCGCGGGGGCGAGCAACGATGCGGTGACCTTCTTCCGCACCCATGACCTCGGTTTCCGGATCCGCCGCCTGCGCTTCCTCGCGCGCGAGCTCGACCGGGTGGTCGAGGCAAAGCGCGACGGACGCGACCCCGCCTGCGACGCGATGCGCGACACGATCTACGCGGCGCTCGGCCTCTATCTCGAGCGCGAGGGCGACAGCTGGTTCGCCGATCTCGACGTGCCCGCCGACGCCGATGCCGGGCAATGGATCGAGGCGATCGGGGCGCGGCGCGACCTGATCGGCGCCGACGCGGCGGCCGACGCGCTGATCGCCGAGGGTCTGGGCGCGCTGCCCAAGGACGACCGGCGCGCGCTGTTGCTCGCCTATCTCGGCTATCCCTTCTACGACATCGCGACGCTGCCGCTGCTGCAGGGCGAGGGCTTCGACGAGTTCGACCCGATCAAGATCGACCGCATCTCGCCCTCCGACGCGACCGCGATCCGCGCCGGCGGCGCCGCGGCGATGCTCAAGGGGATCGAGTTCAACGCCTTCGGCGCCTTCTTCAGCCGCGCCTACCGCGAGAACGACTATCTCTGGGGCCGCCTCCACGGCGCCGACCGGCTGATCGATATCGTGGCATCGAGCGTCACCGGCGAGGGCGCGCTGGCGGGCGAGGAACTGGCGGCGATCAAGCGCCGTGCCTTCCATGCGATATTGGACGAGGAGGAGGCGCGGCTGCCCAAGATCGCGGCGCTGATCGCCGAACTGAGGGGCGAGATCGGGCCGGTCTGATCCGCGTCAGTGCGAATGCGGCCCCTCGCCATGGTCGTGCTCGCCCATGACGTCGAGCGACCGGTCGGGCCGGTGCCCGCGGGGATGCCCCTTTTCGCTGTTATAGATCGACGCGACGAAACCGTCGGTCGGCATGAAGCCGCCCTTGATCTCGTATTTCGCGGCGAGGTTCATCGCGGTGACCTCGTCCTGCGTCTTGCCTGCGGCCTTGGCGCTTTCGACCGCGGCGATCACGTCGGCGAGCATCGCGCGATAGGCCGCGAGATCGGCCTTGGTCGCGAGCGGGCCGTGGCCGGGGATGATCACGCTCTTGTCGTCGGCAAGCGCGAGCACCCTGTCGGCGGCGGCGACCACGCCATAGGCCGACCCGCCGCTGTCCAGATCGATGAACGGCAGGCTGACCTTGTGGAAAAACAGGTCGCCCATGTGGAAGATATTCGCCCGCTGCCAGTGCAGGATCGAATCGCCGTCGGTGTGCGCGTGCGGGGCGTGCATCACCTTGATCGTATCGGCGTTGAGGTGGAGCGTGATGCCGTCGTGATAGGTGAGCACGGGCAGCGCCTGCTTGGGGCTCGGGGCTACCGGCTTGCCGCGCACGACCTGCTCCGACGTCATACGCTCGCGGACATGGTCGTGCGCCATGATCATCGCGCCCGCCTTGCCGAAATTCTCGTTCCCGCCGCTATGGTCGCCGTGCCAGTGCGTGTTGATCAGCCATTTGGCAGGCGGCGCGCCGAGCGCCGCGATCGCCGCCTCGATCTTCGGGGTCAGCGGCGCATATTGGTCGTCGACCAGGATCGTCCCGTCGGTCCCGTGGCTGACCGCGATATTGCCCCCGGCGCCGAAGAGCACCGCGAGGCCCGGCGCGACGCTTTCGGTCCGGATCTCGACCTTCGACCAGTCGGTCTGCGCGAGCGCGGGCAGCGGGGCGGCGAAGAGGGCCGAGGCAAAAAGGGCAGCGCGGATCATGAAGGGCCTTTCGCGGAGGATCGCGCGAAGGTTACCGGGACAGGGTCCAGATGCAAAGTCCTTCTCCCCGTGTGGGAGAAGGATAGGGAGCCTTGTCGCGTAGCGATTAGGCGGACTTGGATGAGGGGTCTGCGAGCCTCCGGCTCGCGCGGTCCTTTGGACCGTGACCCCTCACCCAGCTTTGACTAGGCGGCAAGCCGCCAAGTCTGCGCAACCCTCTCCCACAAGGGGAGAGGGATGGGTTAGTCCGTCAGATCGTCCCACATATCCTTGATCTTCGAGAAGAAGCCCTGGCTCGCGGGGCATTCGTCGCCGGTCTCGGTCTCGCGGAATTCGGCGAGCAATTCCTTCTGGCGCGCGCTGAGCCTGGTCGGGGTCTCGACATCGACCTGGATGACGAGGTCGCCGTGGCCGCGGCCGTTGAGCACCGGCATGCCCGCGCCGCGCTGGCGGAGCTGCTTGCCCGACTGGAGTCCCGCGGGGATGCTGATCTCGTGCTTGGTGCCGTCGAGCCCGGGGATGGTGATGCAGCCGCCGAGCGCCGCGGTGGTGAAGCTGATCGGTGCGCGGGTGAACAGGGTCGTGCCCTCGCGCTCGAACAATTTGTGCCGCGCCATGTGCAGGAAGATATAGAGGTCGCCCGGCGCCGCGCCGCGCGCGCCGCTCTCGCCCTCGCCCGACAGGCGGATGCGCGTGCCCTCGTCGACCCCGGCGGGGATGTTGACGGTCAGCGTCTTGCGCCGGTCGACGCGGCCTTCGCCGTGGCACTGCCCACAAGGGTCGGCGATGACCTCGCCCGAACCCTGGCACTGCGGGCAGGTGCGCTCGACCATGAAGAAACCCTGCTGCGCGCGCACCTTGCCGTGGCCGGCGCAGGTGGTGCAGCGGTGGGTCGAGGTGCCGGGCTTGGCGCCCGACCCGTCGCACGCGTCGCAGCGCGCGGCGACATCGACCTGGATCTCGCGGCTGATGCCGGTGAAGGCGTCCTCGAGCTTGATCTCCATGTCGTAGCGAAGGTCGGCGCCGCGCGCGGGGCCGCGTTGCTGCTGCCGTCCGCCGAAGGCCGAGCCGAATATCGATTCGAAGATGTCGCCGATATCGCCGAAGTCCGCATTGCCGCCGCCGAAGCCGCCCGCGCCGCGCACGCCTTCTTTGCCGAAGCGATCGTAAGCCGCGCGCTTCTGCGGGTCCTTCAGACAGTCATAGGCTTCGCTGATCGCCTTGAAGCGCGCCTCGCTGTCGCCGCACCCCGGATTCTTGTCGGGGTGGTATTTCATCGCGAGCTTGCGATAGCTCGCCTTCAGCGTCGCGTCGTCGGCAGTGCGCTCGACTTCGAGCAGTTCGTAATAATCGATGTCGAGCGACATGGCGTTTCATCCATAAATAGGGACAGTCCCTATTTATCCCCTGTTCCAAATTTTCGCCGCTGCCGCCGCGCCCGATAAATAGGGACTGTCCCTATTTATGAGCGCGGCGGTGCGCGCGTGTCTTACTTCTTGTCGTCTTCGACTTCCGAGAATTCGGCATCGACGACGTCTTCGTCGGCCTTGGCTTCACCGGCTTCGTCGGCGCTGGGGGACGCCGCGGCCTGCTGTTCCTTCTCGTAGATCGCCTGGCCCAGCTTCATCGCGACCTGCGCGAGCGCCTGCGCCTTTTCGGTCATCGCGGCGGGATCGCCGCCCTCGACCGCCGTCTTGGCTTCGGCGACCGCGGCCTCGATCTCGGACTTCAACGCCTCGTCGACCTTGTCGCCATGTTCGCGGAGCTGGCTTTCGGTCGAGTGGATCAGGCTTTCGGCGTTGTTCTTCGCCTCGGCCGCCTCGCGGCGCTTCTTGTCTTCCTCGGCGAACTGCTCGGCGTCCTTGACCATCTGGTCGATGTCGGCGTCGCTGAGGCCGCCCGAGGCCTGGATCTTGATCTGCTGTTCCTTGCCGGTGCCCTTGTCCTTGGCGTGGACCGACACGATGCCGTTGGCGTCGATGTCGAAGGTCACCTCGATCTGCGGCACGCCGCGCGGCGCCGGCGGAATGCCGACGAGATCGAACTGGCCCAGCGCCTTGTTATCGGCCGCCATTTCGCGCTCGCCCTGGAACACGCGGATCGTCACCGCCGACTGATTGTCGTCGGCGGTCGAATAGACTTGGCTCTTCTTGGTCGGGATGGTGGTGTTGCGGTCGATCATGCGCGTGAACACGCCGCCCAGCGTCTCGATGCCGAGCGACAGCGGGGTCACGTCGAGCAGCAGCACGTCCTTGACGTCGCCCTGCAGCACGCCGGCCTGGATCGCGGCGCCGATCGCGACGACTTCGTCGGGGTTCACGCCGGTGTGCGGTTCCTTGCCGAAGAAGTCCTTCACGACTTCGCGGACGCGCGGCATGCGCGTCATGCCGCCGACGAGCACGACTTCGTCGATCTCGCTCGCCGACACGCCGGCATCCTTGATCGCCTTCTTGCACGGCTCGAGCGTGCGCTTGACGAGGTCCTCGACCAGCTTCTCGAGGTCGGCGCGGGTGATCGTCTTGACGAGATGCTTCGGCCCGTTGGCGTCGGCGGTGATGAAGGGCAGGTTGACCTCGGTCGTCGCAGCCGACGACAGCTCGATCTTTGCCTTTTCGGCGGCTTCCTTCAGGCGCTGGAGGGCGAGCTTGTCGCCGCGCAGGTCGATGCCTTCGTCCTTCTTGAAGCCGTCGGCGAGATATTCGACCAGCTTGCTGTCGAAATCCTCGCCGCCGAGGAAGGTGTCGCCATTGGTCGACTTCACTTCGAACACGCCGTCGCCGACTTCGAGGATCGAGATGTCGAACGTACCGCCGCCAAGGTCATAGACCGCGATCGTCTTGTTCTCGGTCTTGTCGAGGCCGTAGGCGAGCGCAGCCGCGGTCGGCTCGTTGATGATACGCAGCACTTCGAGGCCCGCGATCTTGCCGGCGTCCTTGGTCGCCTGGCGCTGCGCGTCGTTGAAGTAGGCGGGGACGGTGATCACCGCCTGCTCGACCTTTTCGCCGAGGTAAGCCTCGGCGGTTTCCTTCATCTTCTGGAGGATATAGGCGCTGATCTGCGACGGCGAATAATCCTCGCCGCCCGCCTTGACCCACGCGTCGCCGTTGGCGCCCTTGGCGATGGTATAGGGGACGAGTTCCATGTCCTTCTTGGTCATGGGATCGTCGAAGCGGCGGCCGATCAGGCGCTTCACCGCAAAGATGGTGTTTTCGGGATTGGTGACCGCCTGGCGCTTCGCCGGCTGGCCGATCAGCCGCTCGCCGTCCTTGGCGAAGGCGACGATCGAGGGCGTGGTGCGCGTGCCTTCGACATTTTCGATAACCTTGGGCTTGCCGCCTTCCATCACCGCGACGCAGCTGTTCGTGGTGCCGAGGTCGATCCCGATCACTTTTGCCATTGATATTCCGTCCTTGTTGCTTCTCCGGCGCCCTGAAAAGGCACGCCGTCCATGGGATTTGTTGGGGGCGATATAGGTGCGCTAATCCTTGGCACAAGGACTCAATGGGCTTATCGGGAACAGGAAAATCGAGCCATTTACTGGAGACTGATGCCATGAAGCCCTTCGCCCATCGCCTGTTGCTCGGCGCCGCGCTCGCCGGGACCGCGCTGACCCTGACCGCATGCGAGGAAAATCTGGGCAAGGGCCAGCCGCTCAACGTCGTCAGCGGGCATATCGTGATGGGCGCGACCCCCGACCGCCCCGCGGTCGGCTATTTCCGCGT
This sequence comes from Sphingopyxis sp. HIX, assembly GCF_001468285.1. Taxonomy (GTDB): domain Bacteria; phylum Pseudomonadota; class Alphaproteobacteria; order Sphingomonadales; family Sphingomonadaceae; genus Sphingopyxis. The sequence goes on from NZ_LNSB01000008.1 coordinate 16,958, forward strand.
CGAGGGCGGCCCGGTGCCCGTCGAGCTGGTCGCGGTGACCGCCGACCTCGCACAGCGCGTCGAGATGCACGAAAGCGTCAAGGAGAACGGCGTGGTGACGATGAAGCCGCTGTTCCGCGCCGACGTGCCGGCAAAAGGCGAGCTGATATTCAAGCAGGGCGGCAAGCATCTGATGATCTGGAACATCAATCCCGCCGCGGTGCGCGCGGGCAAGCTGCCGATGGCCTTCGTCTTCACCAACAACAACAACGAACGCATCCTGTTCGACATGCCGATCAAGCAGGCCTCGGCCGCGGGCGCCGACGGCAGCGCCGCGACCGCGCCCGCCGCGATGGATCATGCGGCGATGGGGCATGGCGAGCCGGCGGACGCGGCGAAGAAATAAGCCCGACGTGACGGGGGGCGGGGACCGCGACGGACGCCGGCTGACGGAGGGCGAGGTTGCGCTGGCGCGCAGCGTCTTCGGCGATGCGATCGACTATGATGCGGTGCGCGTGCGCCACCGCAAATGGATATTCTTCCAGCCGCGCGGCGTCGTGATGGCGCCGATGGGGCATCTGCATTTCCACCCCCGCGGCGACGTCTATTGCGACGACTTCTCCTGCCCCGCGAAGGACGAGCTGCGCGCCAAGGGGCTGTTCATCCACGAAATGACGCATGTCTGGCAGGCGCAGCAGCGCGGGCGCTGGTATCTCGTGCTGATGCGCCACCCCTTCGCGACCTATGACTACAGCCTCAAGCCCGGCTGGCCGCTCCACCGCTACGGCATCGAGCAGCAGGCCGAGATCGTGCGCCATTACTGGATGCTCAAGCAGGGCATGACGATCGGCGGCGCGCCTGGAATCGAGGCTTATCGCGCGATCCTGCCTGCCGAATGGAAGGCGGCATGAGCGATTTCGAATTCGTCTTTGCGCTCTACAGCCTGCTGCTCGGCCTTTCGATGGTCGAGCTGCTCGGCGGGCTCGGGCGCGCGATCGAAGCGCGTTTCGCGGCCGAGGCCGAGCGCGAGCGCTTCGCGATCGGCTGGCTGACCCCGCTGCTCGCGGTCTTCGTGATGCTCGACCTCCTGTCCTTCTGGAGCGCCGCGTGGGTCGCGCGCGACGATATCGCGGTGTCGAACGCGACGCTGATGGCGGTCGCGGGCTTCGCCAGCCTCTATTTCCTCGCGGCGCGGCTGGTCTTCCCCTCGCACCCCGAGGGCTTCGCCGATCTCGACGTCCATTATTTCCGCGTGCGCCGGATCGTGCTCGGGCTGCTGCTGATCTTGCTCGCTGCGCAGCTTGGCTATTATCTTGCGCAGCCCGACCTCGCCGCCAACCTCGCGCGCCCGCTCGCATGGATCATGACATTGATCCTCGTCGCGCTGATGGTCGCGGCGATGTGGGTCAAGAGCCCGCGGTGGAGCGCGCTGCTGCTCGCCGCGCTCGTCGCGCGCTATGTGGTGATTTACCTGCTATAGGTTTTCGATCGAAGGAGAGTGCCATGCCCGAAATCCTCGACCGCTTCCGTTCCTCGACCTGGGGCTGGCTGCGCGGCACCCTGCTCGGCTGGCTGACCCTGCTGCTCTGTCTCGTCGGGGTGGGTTTCGTCATCATCGCGGCGATCTGGGTGCACAACCTCATGGTCACCTATGAGGTGACCGAGGACCGGCTGATCCTGCGCAAGGGCATTTTCGTGAAGAGCATCGACGAGATCGAGCTCTACCGCGTCAAGGACATCCGGCTCGACTTCACCCTCGTGAACCAATGGGCGGGGATCGGCACGATCAGCATCGATTCCTCCGACGAAACGACGCGCGGGGGTGCGCTCGTCATGCCCTATATCGCGCGCGCGGCCGAACGGCGCGAGGAACTCCGCCGGCTGGTCGATGCCGCGCGGCAGAAGCGCCGGGTGCGCGAACTCGACGTCGCGAGCGACTTCGCCTGACGCTTAACGCGGCGCTAACCGCGCTGTGCTAGGGCGGTCCCCGTCATTTCCAGGGGGACGGAAAGATGAAAAGCCATTTGCTGGCGATGCTTGTGCTCGCCACGCTTAGCGCATGCGGCAGCGAGGCCGGGAGCAGCCCGGCGACCTACAAGCTCACCGCGGGCGAGGTGCGCAGCCATCTCGTCAACCGCGGTTATCCCGCGGGCAGCCTCGAGGGCGCCGAGGATCGCACCGTCGAAGCGCGCGAAATGGGCGACGACCATATCCAATGGTTCATCCACAACGGCAGCGGCACGGGCTATCTCTGCCACACGGTGATCGAGGCGGCGAACGAAGACGGCAGCGAGACGCGGCTGGCGAACAAATGCGAGACCCCGGCGCATCCCGAAAAGAAGGTCGCCGCGCTGACGAAGATGATCGATTCGATCCTCACCGCCGACCGCGGGGACCCCTTCGCCAAGAAATAATCCGCTGGCCAAGCGCCCGGCGTTCGTCCTATGTTCCGCGCATGGACCCGCTCTCGCTTCTGCTCGCCCTTGCCGCCCTCGCAATCGGGGGGCTGATCGGCTGGCTTTTTGCGGGGCGGCAGGCGGGGGCGCTCAAGGCCGAGCGCGACAGCCTGACCGAACGGTTCAAGAGTGCGGTCACCGACCTCGCCGCCGAGGCCGAGGCGCGCAAGGCGGCCGATCTCCAGCTCGCCGGTCTGGTCAGCGAACAGCGCGCGCGCGACGAGGCGCATGCGGCGCAGATCGCGCAATTGAAGGACGCGCAGGCCGCGCTCACCGCGCAGTTCCGCGAGGTCGGCCAGACGATGCTCGGCGAGGCGCAAAAGGCCTTTCTCGAACGCGCCGATGCGCGTTTCCGCCAGAGCGAGGAGAGCGCGGGGCAGAATCTGAGGGCGCTGCTCAGCCCGGTCCACGAGCGACTGCAGAAATATGAGGAGGCGGTGGGCAAGGTCGAGGCCGAGCGGCGCGACGCCTTCGGGCTGCTTCACGGCCAGATCGAATCGATGCGCGCGGGGACCGAACGCGTGTCGAGCGAGGCGGCGAAGCTGGTCAACGCGCTGCGAAACGCCCCCAAGGCGCGCGGGCGCTGGGGCGAGCAGCAGCTCAGGAACGTGCTCGAAAGCTGCGGGCTTTCCGAACATGCCGATTTCCAGACCGAGGTCAGCGTGGCGGACGGCGACGGCGGGCGCCTCCGCCCCGACGTCGTGGTGCGGGTGCCCGGCGGGCAGAATCTCGTCATCGACGCCAAGGTGTCGCTCAACGCCTATCAGGATGCGTTCGGCGCCGTCGACGAGAGCGAAAAGGCGGCGCATCTCGCCGCGCACGCCGCGGCGATGAAGGCGCATGTCAACACCCTCGGCGCCAAATCCTACTGGAACCAGTTCGACGACACGCCCGACTATGTCGTGATGTTCGTCCCCGGCGAACATTTCCTCGCCGCGGCGCTCGATCATGACGCCGACCTTTGGGACTATGCTTTCGACCGCAAGGTGCTGCTCGCGACCCCGACAAACCTCATCGCGATCGCGCGCACCGTCGCCGCGGTGTGGCGGCAGGAAAAGCTGGCGGGGCAGGCGCGCGAAATCGCGGCGCTCGGCAAGGAGCTTTATGCGCGCCTCTCCATCATGGGAGGGCATATCGCCAAGGTCGGGAAAAATCTCGATCAGGCCACGGGAGCCTACAACGCGTTTATCGGAAGCTTTGAGGATCGCGTGCTGGCTCAGGCACGACGTTTTGAGGCTCTTGATATTGAGACCGGCGACAAGGACATCCCGACCCTACCGGTCGCCGAACAGTCGGCGCGCCCGCTGGCGAAGCTCGCCAGCGCGCCGGCGGCGGTCAACGACGGGGAGTAACCTCCACCCCGTTATTCCCGCGGAAGCGGGAATCGAGCTTTCGCTTCGCTTGACGGCCGGCGCCGACGGTGGATCCCAAGACCCTTTGCGTTCTTTGCGCCTTTGCGTGATTCAAAATTATCTCACGCAAAGGCGCAAAGGCACGAAGAAGGAAAAAGCTGGATCGCTTGGAGAGTCGCGCGCCTCTCCGCGCCCTTCGCGGGGATGACGGGGTGAGAGTGCGCGCGACGGCTCAGATCGCCCGCTTGAGCACCGCCGTGCGTCCCTCGGCGCCGGTCAGGATCAGCGTGCCGTCGCTCGGAAAGTCGAGGCTCACCGGCCCGCGCATCAACGCGAAGAAGGCGTTCTCCTGCGTCATGCCCGGCCCCGGGCACGCCATTTCGGTCGCCATCAGCGGCCCCGCGGTGAGCGTGCCGCCCTCGCGCTCGTAGCTCCCTGAAAAACGGTTGCACCCCGCGCTGCCGCTCAGCCGCCCGGCCTCGAAGGCGAGCGACGTCGGCCGGTCCCTTGCCACCGCCACGCCGCCGATCGACACGAAGCTCCAACTGGTGCCCGCAAGCTCGGTGGGCGGCAATATGCCGCCGCCGCAGCCCTGCACCGTCTTGCCGTCGGCGGTGAGCGTCACCTTGTCGCGGTAGCGCCGGTCGCTCATGCCGTCGCTGCATTCGCCGTGGGTGATGTCGACCGTCAGCCGCTGGGTGACGTAACGCTCGCCGTTGAAGCTCGGCCGGGCGCCGGGGTTGGGGACGAGGATCTTGGTGTCGCCATAGTCGCCGTCATAGTTGAGCAGCCCCGGCGTGATCTCGAGCGTCCAGCCGGGCTCGGTGCCGAGCGCGAAATAGCGCGCGGCGGGCGGGGTGCCCGGGGTCTGCGGCGCCTCGGCGGCGGGGACGCAGGCGGCGAGGGCAATGCCGAGCGTTGATACGGCAAGCGGCTTGAACATGGTCGTCTCTCCAAAACCCGTTCGCATCGAGCGAAGTCGAGATGCGTCGTGCGCGATGCTCGGGTGTCTCGACTTCGCTCGACACGAACGGAAGAGAGGAGGGTGTAGTTGCGCCGCGGTGTCGCGTCGCTGAACGGCTAGCCCCGCCGCCGCTGGTTCAGCACCTCATAGGCCATCACCGCCGCCGCGACCGCGGCGTTCAGGCTGTCGGCCTTGCCCATCATCGGCATCTTCACGCGCATATCGGCGGCCGCGGCATAGGCCTCGGGCATGCCCTGCGATTCGTTGCCGACCAGGATGAAGGTCGGCGCCGCATAGGCCACCGCCTGATAGTCGGCCGTATCCTCGCCCAGCCAGGTCGCGACCAGCTGCCCCGGGCCGCCGCGCAGCCAAGGCAGGAAATCGTCCCATTCGGCCTGCACGAGGCGCTGGGTGAAGATCGCCCCCATGCTCGCGCGTACCGCCTCGACGCCATAGGGGTCGGTCACATCGCCGAGCAGGATCAGCCCGCCCGCGCCGACCGCGTCGCCGGTGCGCAGCATCGTGCCGAGGTTGCCCGGATCGCGGAGGCGCTCGGCGACGAGCCAGATCGGCGCGGCAGTGCGGTCGAGGTCGGTCAGCGTCGTCTTCGGCTCCGCGTAAATCGCAACGATCGCCTGCGCATTCTCCTTGCCCGACAGCTTCGACAGGATCGCGGGCGTGGTGTCGATCACCTCGCCGCCCGACGCCAGCGTCGCCGCGACCAGCGCCTGCGCCAGCGGATGCGCGGCGCCCTCGTCGGCGAGGAACAGCCATTTCGGCAGCACGCCCGCCTCGCGCGCCTCGGTCGCGATGCGCAGCCCTTCGGCGAGGAACAGCCCCTCGGCGCGGCGATGCCGCTTCTCGCGCAGCAGCCGCATCCGCTTGATCAGCGGGTTGGAAAAACTCTCGATGCGCGACCGGCGGCCCGTCTGGGTCATGCCGTCAATCCTCGCCGAAGCTGTCCTTGACCAGCCCGACCAGCTTGAGCAGCGCCGCGTCGGCGCCGTCGCCCTTGGTATGGATCGTGATCGAATCGCCCTTCGCGGCGCCCAGCATCATCAGCCCCATGATCGACGTGCCGTTGACGCGCGATCCGCCCTTTTCGACCTCGACCGACACGGTCTCGGGCAGGCGGCTGACGAAGGTCACGAACTTGGCGCTCGCGCGCGCATGCAGCCCGCGCTGGTTGGTGATCTCGACCGTCTCGCTCGTCTCGTTCATGGACCCACCCCCAGCATTTCGGATGCAACGGAGATATATTTCTGCCCCGCCTCTTTTGCGGCGATCACTGCCGGGCGGAGTTCCATGGTCTTGCGCGCGCTTTCGAGGCGGATCAGCATCGGCAGGTTCACGCCGGCGATCACCTCGGTGTGCCCGGCGTCGAGCAGGCTGATCGCGAGGTTCGAGGGGGTGCCGCCGAACAGGTCGGTCAGCATGATCACGCCGCGGCCCTCGTCGACCTTGTGGATCGCGTCGGCGATTTCCTTGCGCCGCATCTCCATATTGTCGTTGGGGCCGATGCACACCGTCGCGATCGCGCGTTGCGGGCCGACGACATGCTCCATCGCGGTCACCATTTCCTCGGCGAGGCGGCCATGGGTCACCAATACCATTCCAAGAAGCGGCAATGCCTTGTCGGTGCCCATGCAGTCGAAACCCTTATGCTTGTTTGCCGCCGGATGCGGGAGATGCGGACGGGGGCTTGCCCTCAAGCCCATCTTGCGGGGCGGAGTCAAGGTTGCGGTGGGTCACCGTCGGCGCATGGCCCGCCGCGCGGAGCGTCGCGGCCACACGTTCGGCGACATGGACCGAGCGATGGCGCCCGCCGGTGCACCCGAAGGCGATGGTGACATAGCTCTTCCCCTCGGCGCGGTAGCGCGGGAGGAGCGCGAGGAGCAGCGATTCGATCTGCGCCACCGTCGCCTCATAGGCGGGGTCGGCGATGACATAGGCCGCGACCGCGGGATCGAGCCCGGTGCCGGGCTTCAGCACCGGGTCCCAATGCGGGTTGCGCAGATAGCGCATGTCGAACACCAGGTCGGCGTTGCGCGGCAGCCCGCGCGCGAAGCCGAAGCTCAGCACGCTCAGCACCGGCTCGTCGGTCCCCGCTTCGCCGAAACGCTGGCGCACCTCCTGCTGCAGGTCGTTGCTCGAATAATTGGTGGTGTCGATGACATGCTGCGCCCAGCGGCGGAGCGGCTCCATCGTCTCGCGCTCGCGCGCGATGCCGTCGGCGGCGGGGCGGTCCTCGGCCATCGGGTGGCGGCGGCGCGTCTCGGAGAAGCGGCGCTCGAGCTCGGCGCCCGCGCAGTCGAGGAACAAAGTGTCGATGTCGCGCCCGCCCGCCTCGCGCAGCTCCTTCATCCGCTTGACCAGCGGTGCGGGCTTGAAGCCGCGGCTGCGACTGTCGATGCCGATCGCGAGCGGGCGGCTCTGGCGCCCCGGCCCCGCGGGCGCCGCGAGCAGCGCGTCGAGCAACGCGGGGGGCAGGTTGTCGACCACCTCCCAGCCCAGATCCTCGAGCACTTTCAGCACCGTCGACTTGCCCGCGCCCGACAGGCCGGTGACGAGCAGCAGGCGCTGGCCGCCGTCGCTCATGCCGCGCTGCCCAGCCGGTCGAGCGCCATCAGCACCTTGATCGGCGCCGAAGCCTCGAAACCCGCGAGCAGCAGCGCGGGCAGCGCGTGGCCCGCGATCGTCTCGCTCTGGTTCGCGGGCGGCATGCGCTCGGGGCGCTCGGCGAGGCGCACCGCGAGCGCGAGCGGCACCGGCGCGACGAAGGGCTGGTCGACGATGCCGATGCCGCGTACCTCCATCTTGCCCGCGAGGTTCGCCGGCGGGCGGCACCACAGGCGGCCGCGGTCGAACCAGATGTCGCAGCGGTCGTCGGCGACCAGCCGCGCGCCGCGGTCGATCAGCCGCAGCGCCAGGTCGGACTTGCCCTGTCCCGATGCGCCGAGGATCACTATGCCGCGGCTGCCCGCCGCGACGCAGCTGGCGTGGATGTTGACGATATCGAGTGCGGTCCGGCGCGGCAGCATGGCGGAGAGGCTTACCGGCGTGTCAGCACGGCTGCAAGCAAAGCGTCGCCCCCGCGCGAGCGGGGGCCACGGGAGAGAGGTAGCGCAAGGCTGCTTGCGGGCCCCCGCCTTCGCGGGGGCGACGGTCAGCTCTCGCCGCCATCCCCCTCCGCCGCCGGCAAAGTGATCAGCAGGCTCGCGCCCGGCTGGCCGTCGTCGCGGTCGCGCGCGGCGATATGGCCGTTGTGCCCCTCGACGATCGTCCGCGCGATCGCGAGGCCGAGGCCGCTGTGGCGGCCGAAGGCGCCGTCGGGACGCTCGCTGTGGAAACGGCGGAAAATGGCGTCGCGCTGCGCGGGCTCGATCCCGGGGCCGTCGTCGTCGACCCCGATATGGACGTCGCTGCCCAGCCGCGTCGCGCGCACGCAGACCAGCCCGCCGGGAGGCGAGAAGCTGATCGCATTGTCGATGACATTGTCGATCACGCGTTCGAGGCGGTGACCGTCGCCGAGCACCATCGTCGTGCCCTTGCGCGGGCGCGCGAAGGCGATGCGCGGCTGCGGCATGTCCTTGCCTTCCGCCCGGGCGGCCCTGGACGCGAGCATCGATTCGATCATCAGCCCGACGTCGATCGGCTCGAAACTGGTGCGCGACAATTGCGCGTCGATGCGGCTCGCGTCGCTGATGTCGGTGACCAGCCGGTCGAGCCGCCTTACATCCTCGTCCGCAATGGCCAGCAATTGCGCGCGCTGCTCGTCGGTCTTGACGCGCCCCAGCCCCTCGATCGCCGAGCGTACCGAGGCGATCGGGTTCTTGAGCTCGTGCGTCACGTCGGCGGCGAAATGCTCGCCGGCGTCGATGCGCTCCCTGAGGGCTTGCGTCATGTCCGACAGCGCGCGCGCGAGCGTGCCGATCTCGTCGCGGCGGCTCGGCAGGCGCGGCACGACGACCTCGCGCGCGCGTCCCAGCCGCACGCGCACCGCGGCACGCGCGAGCTTGCGCAGCGGCCGGACGATCGTCCGCGCAAGGAAGAGCGAGAGCAGCACCGACGTCAGCAGCACGATCGCGACGACCACCGCGAGCCGGAAGCGCTCGGCGCGCACCGTGCGCGTGATGTCGCGCGCATTGAGCGTCATCAGCATCACCTGCGGCGTGTCGAGGTCGACGATCCGCGTCGCGGTGAGCAGGGGCGTGCGTTCGGGGGCGTAACGGAAGCGTGTGGTGCCCGCGCCGCTCTTCAGCGTCTGTACGACCTCGGGCCAGGCCGCGCCGCGGTCGACCGCGGGTTCCTCGAAATCGGGATAGTTGGGCGCGCCGACGATCCAGTCGATGCCGCGGTCCATCGCGCGCGCGGCGTCGCGCTTCCACGGCTGGATAGTGGGATCGCGCAAAGTATAGGTCGGCGGGCCATGGTCGAAGCTGTCGTAGCTGCGCGTGCCGTCGGCGGCGTAGAAGCGCAGCCGCGACGCGGTCGCCCGCGTGAAGGCGTCGATCAGCCGCTGGCGCTGGTCGGGGCGCGCCGCCTCGAGCGCGTCGTCGAGCTGCGCGAGCTGCTCCTCCATCACCCCGACACGCGTGTCGACCAGTCGGCTGCGGTAGGTGTCGAGGTAGAAAAAGCCGCCTGCGAGCAGCGCGATCGCGACGATGTTGACCGCCAGGATGCGCGTGGTCAGCGACCAGCGCGCCGACCAGACCAAAGGCTGGTCCTCGGCGTCGCGCGCGGGATCAGCCTTCGTCGGCAAAGCGGTAGCCCGCCCCATAGAGCGTCGCGATCGCGTCGAAATCGGGGTCGACTTCGCGGAACTTGCGGCGCAGGCGCTTGATGTGGCTGTCTATCGTGCGGTCGTCGATATAGACGTCGTCCTGATAGGCGGCGTCCATCAGCTGGTTGCGGCTGCGCACGATGCCCGGGCGGCTCGCCAGCGTTTCGAGGATCAGGAATTCGGTGACGGTCAGCGTCACGTCCTTGCCGTCCCATTCGACCTTGTGCCGCGCTGGATCCATACTCAGCCGGCCGCGCGTGATCGGATCGGCGACGGGTTCGTCCTCGTCACCGGGCGCATTTTTGTTGAGCTCGACGCGGCGCAAAATCGCGCGGATGCGCGCGATCACCAGCCGCTGCGAGAAGGGCTTGGCGATATAGTCGTCGGCGCCCATCGCGAGCCCCAGCGCCTCGTCGATCTCGTCGTCCTTGCTGGTCAGGAAGATCACCGGCAGCTGGCTCTTTTCGCGCAGGCGCCGCAGCAGTTCGAGCCCGTCCATGCGCGGCATCTTCACGTCGAAGACGGCCAGGTCGGGCGGATTGTCGATCAGCGGCTTCAGCGCCGCCTCGCCGTCCGAATAGACGCGCGTCACGAAGCCCTCGGCCTGGAGCGCGATCGACAGGGATTGCAGGATGTTGCGGTCGTCGTCGACCAGCGCGATGGTTGCCGTCATGCTCTTTCCATAGGGGCGGACGTCCCGGCAACTAGCCGATGTGCCGCCCGGTCACAACATCGCGCGCTTGCTACCGGTTCCCTTAGGGCGCGGGCGCCGAACCGGGCTTTAATCTTTTGACCTCATCCTCCAACCTCGCTAACGCGGCCGCAATTTCGGAATTCGACGTCCCGTCGGCACCCATGTTCATGCGGGCCCAGCGCTTTCGCTTGGCATGCGCTGCATAGGTATGCAAAGGCGGGCGGAAAGTTGGGAAAGGCTTGAGTCATGACGGATGTGGTGATCGGTTCGACGACCGTGAAAACGGCGGCGGAAGTGGCCGAAAACTGGGGCACGGCGCAGCTGATCGAGGAAGCGGTGCGCCAGGGCGAAGGCCGACTCGCCAAGGACGGCCCGCTCGTCGTCGCGACCGGCAAGCACACGGGCCGTTCGGCGAAGGACAAGTTCATCGTCCAGGACGACGAGACGCAGGGCACCATCTGGTGGGGCAAGACCAACGTCCCGATGACCCCCGATCATTTCGCCGCGCTGAAGGCCGATTTCCTCGCGCATCTCGCCGAGCGTCCGCGTCTCTATCGCCAGCAGCTGTTCGGCGGCTCGCAGCCCGAGCACCGCGTCGCGGTGCAGGTCGTGACCGAATTCGCCTGGCACAGCCAGTTCATCCGCACGCTTCTTTGCCGCCCGACGGCCGGGGAGCTGGCGAGCTTCGCGGCCGAATATACGATCATCGACCTGCCCAGCTTCCGCGCCGACCCGGCGAAGCACGGCTCGCGCACCGAAACGGTGATCGCGGTCAATTTCAGCGAAAAGCTGATCCTGATCGGCGGCACGCAGTACGCCGGCGAGATGAAGAAGTCGGTGTTCGGCATCCTCAACTACCTGCTCCCGGTGAAGGGCGTGATGCCGATGCACTGTTCGGCCAACATCGGCGCGAACGGCGACACGGCGGTCTTCTTCGGGCTCAGCGGCACCGGCAAGACGACGCTGTCGGCCGACGCGTCGCGCACGCTAATCGGCGACGACGAGCATGGCTGGTCGGACACCGCGGTCTTCAATTTCGAGGGCGGCTGCTACGCCAAGATGATCCGCCTCTCGCCCGAGGCCGAACCCGAAATCTATGCGACCACCAAGCGCTTCGGGACCGTGCTCGAAAATGTCGTGATGGATGCTGAGACGCGTGAACTCGACTTCGACGACGCGAGCCTCGCCGAGAACAGCCGCGGCAGCTATCCGATCGACTTCATTCCGAATACCTCGGAACAGAATATGGGGCCGGTTCCGCACAATATCATCATGCTGACCGCCGATGCCTATGGCGTGCTGCCCCCGATCGCGAAGCTGACCCCCGACCAGGCGATGTACCATTTCCTGTCGGGCTACACCGCGCGCGTCGCCGGCACCGAAATCGGCGTGACCGAGCCCGAGGCGACCTTCTCGACCTGCTTCGGCGCGCCCTTCATGCCGCGCCACCCGTCGGTCTATGGCAATCTGCTCAAGGAGCGTATCGCCAAGGGCGGCGTCCAGTGCTGGCTCGTCAACACGGGCTGGACCGGCGGCATGGCGACGATGGACGGCATCAAGCGCATGCCGATCAAGGCGACTCGCGCGCTCCTCAACGCCGCGCTCGACGGCAGCCTGAACGACGCCGAATTCCGCAAGGACCCCAATTTCGGCTTCCAGGTCCCCGTTGCGGTGCCCGGCGTCGATTCGGCGCTGCTCGATCCGCGCGAAGCCTGGGCCGACAAGGCGGCGTACGACCGCACTGCACAATCGCTCGTCGAACAATTCATCGACAATTTTGCGCAATTTGCGGACCATGTCGACGAAGGCGTCCGCCAGGCAGCCCCGCAGGCCGCCGTCGCAGCCTGATTGACCCGGAAACTTCCGGGTGCTCATTCACCCGGAGGGACCGGACCAATGACTACCGATTTTTCGCCGCGCCTGTTCGCAGGCGACCATGAAATCCGCGCGATCGGCGAGGGCCTGCTTGCGCGCACCCTGCCGCGCGAAGCCTGGACGCACGAGGCGCATCTCGGCGCCTGCCTCTGGCTGCTCAGCGAGCGCCCCGATATCGATGTCGACGCCGACATCGCCACGATAATCAGCCGCTTCAACGAAAGCGTCGGCGGCGTGAACGACGATCATGGCGGCTATCACGACAGCATCACGCGCGCCTATGTCGCGGGGGTGCGGCTATTCCTGTCGGAAACGGCGGAGACTGGATTGGCGGCGCGCGTCAACGCGATGCTGCTGTCCGACGTCGGTCGCCGCGACTGGCCTTTGCGCTTCTACAGCCGCGAACTGCTCTTCTCGGTTCCGGCGCGGCGCGGCTTTGTCGCGCCCGATCTCGCGCCGCTGCCCGCCTAGAGCGTCATCCCTGGCGTCCAGCCGCTCTCCGCGAGAAAGGCGGCCGGGTCCTTCATCTCGATGATCGCCTTGATCGCCGCCTTCTTGTCGGGACTGCGCTGATAATAGGCCTTTGCGACGCGGTACCCGACCCAGTAACCAAGGTCGCCGGGCCAGTCGGCGCTGCCGAGCTGGTTGTAGACCCAGCGCGAATCATTCGCCTTGCCGTCCTTTTCGGCGAGGAAGGCGGCCTCCACCGCCGTTTCGCGTCCGGCGGCCCAGCGGTGCAGATGCGTGTAAGCGACCGACCCGCTGATCTGTTCGGCGACGAATTCGGCCGCCCCCTCGACCAGCGCCGCGTGAAGCACGGTTTCGCTGTCGCTTTCGACCTGCGCCAGCGGCTGCTGGGCGTGGACATATTCGTGCGCGATCACATGGACGAAGCGGTCTTCGTCGTCGGCTTCGAAAAATCTCGCCGCGCACAGCGCCTCGAGCGAAACGTAAAGTCCCTTGCCGTTCGCCGCCGCGACCGGCGCGCCGCGGCTGATCGCGATGGTGATCGGCGGGAAGATCGCCTGCGGATAGAGCGCCGCCAGCCGGTCGGCCGCCGCCGTCAACCGGCCGCGAACATTGCCAAGCGTGGCGGCGCAGCCCCGCGCGTCGGCAAAGAGCTGCGGTTTTTCGCGCAGCGCCTTTGCGACGCGTTCGGGCGTGATCCGGCGCATGACCATGAAGTCTTCGAGCCCCGGCGATGCATCGGCGAGATAGCGCGCCGCGAGCGCATCGGGATCGGCGGCAAGCGCGGGGTCGTCGTACAGCGCATAGAATCGCTCGACGTCGCTCGTCACGATCCGGACGCGCGGCGGGGAATTTTCGGCCGCGCCGGGCGCGGCGATCAAGAGCGCGCCCAGCGCGGTCGCGATGAAACGCATCACCCCTTCGCGCCCCTCACATATTCGTCGACATTCTGCGCCAGCACGTCGAGCGGGACGTTGCCGCCCTTGACCACGACATCGTCGAAATCGCGGAGGTCGTATTTCGCGCCGAGCGCCTTTTGCGCCAGCCCGCGCTGCCGCACGATCTCGCTGTGCCCGACCTTGTAGCCGCAGGCCTGCCCGGCCCAGCTGCAATAGCGGTCGACCTCGCTCGCGACCTCCAGCGGGTTCGAGCCGTTTTCCTTGACGAAGAACTCGACCCCCTGCTCGCGCGTCCAGCGCTTGGCGTGGAGCCCGGTATCGACGACGAGGCGGCACGCGCGGAAGGCGAGCGACTGGAGATAGCCCAATCGCCCGACCTCGAAATCGTCGTAGAGGCCAAGCTCGTCGGCGAGCTGTTCGGCATAGAGCGCCCACCCTTCGGAATAGGCGTTGAACGCCAGCATCGTGCGGATGAGCGGCATCGCATGCGCATATTCGCCCTGCCAGGCGTGGCCGGGGATCGCCTCATGCATCGTGAGATCGGGCAGCGAATATTTGCTGTGGAGTTCGGTGGTGCGGAGGTTGATCCAGAAGCGACCCGGGATGCTGCCGTCGATCGACCCGGCGCCGCCATAGGCCGCGGGCGCGCCGGGCTCTTCGGCGAGCGGCAGGCGCTTCACCTCGACATTGCCCTTCACCAGTGTGCGGAACGCGCGCGGCAGTTCGGCGCGGATCTTGCCGAGCCATGTCTGGATATAGGCGACGATCTCGGCGCGGCCGGCGTCATTGTCGGGGAATTTATACTTCGGGTCCTTGGCGAGCGCGTTCATGCGGTCGCCGACCGAGCCCTCGCTATAGCCGATCTTGCGCAGGATCGGGTCCATCTGGCCGTGCAGCGCGGCGAGTTCCTCGCGGCCCATCGCGTGGACCTCGTCGGGGGTCATGCGCGTCGTGGTCGAGGCGCGGAGGCCCCAGGCATACCATTCGTCGCCGCCCGGGCGCGCCCACATGCCGGCGTCCATCGTCGCCTTGGGGCGCTGCGCCTTCAGTTCGGCGAGCTGGCGCTCGAGCGCCGCGGCGACGGGACCCTGGACGATCTTCGCCGAGCGCGCGTTCCAGTCGCCCGCGAGCTTCGCCTCGCCGGTGCGGCGGACGAGGCTCTCGACCATCGACCCGCCCGCCTTGGCGTCGGCCAGGCTCGCTTCCATCTGCTTGACCGCTTTGTCGATCAGGAAGGCGGGGGCGATCAGCCCCATGCCGCCCGCGGCCTTCAGCCGCTCGGTCTCGCCGTCGAGTACGCCGGGGAAGGCGTTGAGGCGCGACAGATAGGCTTCGGCATCGGCGGCAGTCTTCACCGGATGATCGCTGTCGAGGAACTTCGGAATGTCGAGATAGGCGCCGACATTCTGGATCACCACATAGGGCGTGTTGCGCCAGCCGCCGACCGCGACGTCGCCATAGGGCAGGGCAAAGCCGTCGAGCGCGACGCTGTACGCGCTGTCGACCACCGCCAGGCTGGTGCGCGTCTTGTGATCGAGCCCGCTCTTGTCGAAGGCGCGCACGCGCGCGACGTCGGCCTTCAGCGTCTCGGCGAGCGCCTTCATCCCCGCGGCCGAGCGGTCGCCGAGCTTGCCGCGCTCGGCGGCGCGGTGGCCGGTGTCGATGCCGAGCGAGGTCGCGCCCTCGGGCGACTGCGCGAGCAGATTGTCGGCGATCGACTGGAGCAACGCGTCGGCGGGAGTGGGGGCGGGGACGACCTGTTCGGCGGCTGCCGGGCCAGCAACGGCCAGGCTCGCGGTCCCCGCGCCGAGCGCGGCGAGCGTCTGGCGGCGGCTGATCGGGGTGGAAAGCGGGTTGGACACGGGCGGCTCCCTTGCGCGACTTGTTTCGGTTGAAACCTGTCTAGGCACCCGCGCGCGGCGGTCAACGAAAAGGGGCCGGGAAAGCCTGTGCTTGCCCGGCCCCGGTCGAAAATTATCGCGCGTTGGTCAGTCGGTCAGGTCGGCGGGCACCGTGCCGCCGTTCGCCGCCAGCTCGCGCATCACCGCCTTGTGCAGCCAGATGTTCATCTCGGCGCTGCCGTCGAGGTCGCCGGTATAGCCGAGCTCGGTTGCGAGCTCCTTGCGGTTGGCAAGGCTCGGGTCGATGTCGAGCAATTTCATCAGGTCGACGATCGAGGTGCGCCAGTTGAGCGGCTGGCCGGCATTCGCGGCCTGCGCCGACAGGATCGCTTCCACATCGACCTCGCTGATCGCGACCGGCGCGGCGGGGACCGGCTGCGGCGCGGCGGGCGCGCTGGTCGTCGCCGGGGCGGCGGGAGCAGGCGTCGCGGCCTCCGCCTTCTTGCCGAAAATCGCGTCCTTGATCTTGCTGAAAATACCCATGGTGATGCTCCCACATTGATGCGGCGGTGCGGATTCGCACCGCCACAGACTAGGCTTGGGCATGGGGAGATGACAGCTCAATGAACGGCTCGTCCCCCGCCCGCGCGCTGCTATGATAACGCCCGGCGCCGCCTTTCGATCCGCGCGCCGCAGTGGGAGCATAACATCATGAATCTGACCGATATCCTGAGCCAGGCCGGCGGCATCGAATCGATGGCCAAGGACCTCGGCATCCCGCCCGCGATGGCCAAACAGGGTGCCGACGCGCTGCTCCCCGCGATCCTCGGCGGCTTCAAGAAACAGGCGCAGGGCAGCGGCGGCGGCGCTGCCGGACTCGAGGGCCTCGGCGGGCTGCTCGGCCAGCTCGGCGGCGGCGGCCTGCTCGACGCGGTGATCGGCCCGCAGCCGACCCCGGTCGAGCAGGGCAACGACGTGCTCGGCCAGATTTTCGGGACCAAGGAGGTCAGTCGCAGCGTCGCGGGCGACGCCGCGGCGAAGACCGGCATCGACGCCGGCACGCTCAGGAAAATGCTGCCGATCCTCGCGATGCTCGTCGCGGGCTATATGGCGAAGCAGGGCGGCGGCGAAGGCGGCGGCGGCTTGGGCGGCATGCTCGGCAATGTGCTCGGCGGCGCGGTCGGCGGCGGCGCGGCGCCCGCGAGCGACGGCGGCATGCTCGGCGGGCTCGGCAAGCTCATCGACATGGACGGCGACGGCAACCCGCTCGACGATATCATCGGGATGGCGGGCAAGCTGAGGGGGTGAGCTGAAATCCCCTCCCGCAAGCGGGAGGGGCAGCGAGGCTTGCGAGCTTGCTCGCTAGCCGCAGCGGGGTGGGCAGAATGAACCGTTGCAAGCCCACCCCCAACCCCTCCCGCAAGCGGGAGGGGAGACCATCAAGCCGCCAGCAGCCTAAGCTCCTGACGGAAATCCTCGTCCACCCCGATGCGATCACGCATCGGGGTGACGGCGCCGTCGTCGGCGTCGCCTTCCTCGAACAGCGCGCAATCGGCCTCGCCGCCGCGCGCCAGGCTGTAGCGCTTGGCGACCTGCCCGGTGGGCTTGAAGCCCAGCTTGCGCAGCACCGCCCCCGACGCCGGATTGTCGAGGAAATGGCCCGCCGCGAGCTTCGGCAGCTGCATCGCGCGCGCGATGCGCATCAGCTGGCGCCCCGCTTCGGTCGCGAAGCCCAGCCCCCAATAGGGGCGCGCGATCCAATAGCCCATTTCGAGCTGGCCGTCGGGGTCGGGCGAAATACCGCAGCCGCCGACGAGGCGCGGCGCGCCGCCGGTGCGGCTGAAGATCAGGAAGCGCGGCTCGGCGGGGTTGATCGGCTTGGCGAGGAATTCCATCGCCTGCGCCTCGTGATAGGGCCAGGGCGCGGTCGCGAGGTTGCGCACCACGCTCTCCTCGCCGATCGCCTGCGCCAGCGCGGGCGCGTCCTCGATCCAGCCGGGCCGCAGCAATAATCTTTCGGTTCGTGCGAACATTTACGTCACTCCCATTTGCCTGTCGCCGTGGCGCCAGATGGTGACGCTTTGACGACAATCGATAGAGAGGGAGATGATCGGCCCGATTTTCGCGCCCGTTCGCCAAGTGATGGATTACGGGCAAGAAAAAAGGGAGACCGGGGGTGACCCGTCTCCCTCTTTTCGAACCTGGTTTCCGCCTGGTGGCGGAAAGGACGGCTCCGGGTCATCCCTTGGGACGACCCGTCGGCGATCGTCCTTATTCGGCGGCTTCGGCCATCATGTCGACCGAGACATATTTGCGGCCGAGCTTGCCGTCGTGGAATCGCACGCGGCCATCGGCGGTGGCGAACAGGGTGTGATCCTTGCCGATGCCGACGTTGACGCCCGGGTACACCTTGGTCCCGCGCTGGCGCACGATAATATTGCCGCCGATCACTTCCTGACCGCCGAACTTCTTCACGCCAAGGCGACGGCCGGCTGAGTCGCGACCGTTGCGCGAAGAACCGCCTGCTTTCTTATGTGCCATGACTGATGCTCCTTAAATCTTGGGCCGAGCCGCGGGTTCGCGCTCAGGCGTCCTTCTTGGGGGCTGCCTTCTTGGCAGCGGGCTTCTTTTCGGTTTCAGCCTTGGGGGCTTCGGCCTTGGGCGCTGCGGCCTTCTTCGGCGCAGCAGCCTTCTTCTCGGTGGCGGGCGCAGCGGCCTTGGCTTCGGTTGACGCGGCCTCTTCCTTCGGCGCGGCTTCCTTCTTCGGCGCTGCCTTCTTGGCTTCGCCGACCGACAGGATGCGCAGCAGCGTCAGCGACTGGCGGTGACCGTTGCGGCGGCGGTAGTTGTGCCGGCGGCGCTTCTTGAACACGATGACCTTTTCGCCGCGCGTCTGCGCGATGATCTCGGCCGAGACGGTGAGGCCCTTGGCGTCCTTCACCTCGCCGCCGTCGCCGGCCAGCAGGATGTCGCCCAGCGACACGGTGTCACCGGCTTCACCCTCGATCTTCTCGACGGCGATCTTGTCTCCAGCGGCGACGCGATACTGCTTGCCGCCCGTGCGCACGATTGCGAACATGGTCTTCCATCCAATCAGAAACTAAAACACCCGCGCTGCCAGTCACCCGCCGAAGCAGGCGATTTTTCCGGCATGCGGGAAAGTCAGGCCCACTAGCGAGCGCGGGCCGAGCTGTCAACCGCATATTTCCGTGCTTTTGCGGCTTTTTGCGGCTTCCGCCCGATTCGCCCCGACCCCGCCGATTCGGCGCTTGCTGGACGGGCGCGGCGCCCATATCAGGGGCGGCAATGAAGCGCATCCTCCTTTTGCTGCCCGCGGCGCTTGCCGCCTCGCTGTCGTTGACGGCCTGCGCCGCCGCGCAGAGCCGCGAGGGGCCGTCGCTCGCCAAGCGCCCGGTCGAGGGGCGGCTCAACGTCGCGCCGCCGTCGGTGGTCGTGCCGCCGCCGGGGCCGCTGCCCGCCGACCTCGCGGGACGTCTCGCGCGCTGGGACGCCGACGGCAGCGCCGCGCAGCAGGCCTTCGCCGCCGAGCGCGACCCCACGGTCGCGCTGGTCACCGCCGCCGCGGGCGCGCCGGTCGCGAGCGAATCCTGGGTCGTTGCGCAGCAGGCGATCTCGCGCCTCGTCGCGGCGCGCGCGCCGATCACCGCGGCGCTCGCCGACATCGACCGGCTCTATGTCGAGCGCACAACCGAGGAAGCGATCGACGGCCTGCCCGACATCTACGCGCTGCGCGAACGGCTCGCCGAAACGGTCGCGGCGCAGGACGCGGTGATCGAGGCGCTGAGCAAGCAGCTGCCGGGGGAGTAAGAGAGCGTCGCCCCCGCGAAGGCGGGGGCCGCCGCCGGTTTGCGCAACGAAGCAGCATCAGGCCGACTACGGCCCCCGCCTGCGCGGGGGCGACGTCTAATTCAACCCATGCTTCTTCAGCGCATGGCGGATCTGGTCGTAACTCAGCCCCAGCGCCTCGGCCGCGATCTTCTGGTTGAAGCGGCACCGTGCCATCGTGTCGGCCAATATCTGCTTCTCATAAGCGTCCACGGTCGCGCGCAGGTCGCTCACCGGCCCCGACGGTGGCGCGACCGGGGCGGGCGCCTCGACCGCCGCGCTGGCCGGCGCTGCCGCCCCCTCGGCCTTCGCCGTCGTGTTGCGCACCGCCGGTTGCCACGGGCTCGCAAAAGGATCGAAGCTCAGCGCATCGACGGGCTTCGACGGATCGGCCCAGCGATAGATGCCGCGCTCGATCACGTTCCTGAGCTCGCGGACATTGCCCGGCCAGTCGTGCCCCTCCATCGCCGCGAGCGCGCGGGGGCCGAAGCCCGGCCATTCGTCCCAGCCGAGCACCGCGGCCATGCGCGTGCCGAAATAAGTGGCGAGCACCTCGATATCGCCTTCGCGCGCGCGGAGCGGGGGCAGGGTGATCACCTCGAACGACAGCCGGTCGAGCAAGTCGGCGCGGAAGCGATTGTCGTCGACCAGCGCGGGCAGATGCTCGTTGGTCGCGGCGACGATGCGCACATCGACGCGGA
Organism: Sphingopyxis sp. HIX; assembly: GCF_001468285.1. GTDB lineage: Bacteria > Pseudomonadota > Alphaproteobacteria > Sphingomonadales > Sphingomonadaceae > Sphingopyxis. The sequence continues at coordinate 36,816 of NZ_LNSB01000008.1, forward strand.
TCGGCCGCGACGACCCGACGCGCGTCACTTCGCCATATTCGACCGCGCGCAGCAGCCGCTCCTGCGCCCCCATCGACATCGTCGCGAGTTCGTCGAGGAAGAGCGTGCCGCCGTCGGCCTCCTCGAAGCGTCCCGCGCGCGTCCGCGTCGCGCCGGTGAAGGCGCCCGCCTCGTGCCCGAACAATTCGCTCTCGATGAGCGTCTCGGGCATCGCGGCGCAGTTCATGATGACATAGGGGCGGTCCCAGCGCGCCGACAGCCGGTGCAGGCGCTCGGCGATCAGCTCCTTGCCCGTCCCGCGCTCGCCGATCACCAGCACCGGGCGGTCGAGCAATGCCGCCTGGCTCGCGCGGTCGACCGCGTCCTGGAAGGCGGCCGACTGGCCGATGAACTGCGTTTCGCGCTCCATTCCCAATGATTGGCAAATTTTCCCGCTGATTGGCAAGCGAAATTGCCCACCGAAGCGATTTCACCGTGAAGTTGCGCAGTTTTGCGCGGGTTCGGGCAATTGGCACGCCCCCTGCATGGTGTCTTGCGAACCGGCGCAACTCGCACCGGTGCAGCGAAAAAGGGACGGACGACCATGAAGACGATTTTTGCCCAGGCCACCACCTTCGCGCTCAGCGCGGCCGGCGCTCTGGCGATCCTCGTCGGCGTGATCGACCAGCCCAAAGTCGCCTTCGACATCGCCGCTTCCCCGGGCGGGATGGCGCTGGCGGCCGCTGCAACCACCCCGGCGGTCGGCCAAATGGCTTGACCGGCACTGGTGCCGGGGCACTCTCCCCCCTTGCCCCGCCCCGGCACCAGCATTTTTCAACAACAAGGTCTCAAGATTTCGTCAGGAGTTTAGTCAAATGGGTATTTTCTCACGCACCCGCGACATCATCGCCGCCAACGTCACCGACCTGCTCGACCGCGCCGAGGATCCCGAAAAGATGATCCGCCAGATCATCTTCGAGATGAACGAGACGCTGGTCGAAGTCCGCGCTTCCGCCGCCCGCACCATCGCGGACCAGAAGGAAATGCGCCGCCACATCGCCAAGCTCGAAAGCCTGCAGGACAGCTGGAAGGAAAAGGCCGAACTCGCGCTGTCGAAGGACCGCGAAGACCTCGCCACCGCCGCGCTCGTCGAAAAGCAGAAGGCCGGCGACATGGCCGAACGGCTGAAGAGCGAGATCGCGGTCCTCGACGAGGCGCTCGCGGGCTATGAAGCCGATATCGCCAAGCTGCAGAAGAAGCTTTCGGAAGCGCGCGCGCGCCAGTCGAGCGTCGTCAACCGCCTCGAAAGCGCCGAGAACCGCTACAAGCTGCGCGAGATGACCAGCGGCGACCGCGTCGAGGATGCCTTCTCGCGCTTCGAGATCCTCGAACGCCGCGTCGACGAGGCCGAAGGCCGTGCCGATGCGCTGGGCCTCGGCTACAAGAAGTCGCTCGACGAAGAGATCGCCGAGCTGCAGGCCGCCGACAAGGTCGCCGACGAACTCGCCGCGCTGAAAGCCGCGCAGGGCAAGAAGTAAGGAGCGAGACCGATGGAAGAAGTGATCATTGTCCCGATCGTCATCGGCACGCTCTTCCTCGGTCTGCCCTGGCTGATCCTCCACTATGTCACCAAGTGGAAGCAGGCCAAGACATTGACCGGAGAGGACGAACAGTTGCTCGACGAACTTTACGATACGGCTCGCCGGCTCGAGAATCGTCTACATACTGTTGAACGCATCATCAGCGCCGACCATCCCGATTTCCGCCCCGCGGTTCGCAGCGATGAAGATCTGGCGCAGCTCGAAATGACCAGGAGGAACTGAGATGTCTGCCAGCCGCACCAAATTCTACCTCGACAAGCAGAACGCCAAATGGAGCGGCGTGTGCGCGGGGATCGCCGACTATAGCGGGATCGACGTCCTCTGGGTTCGCGTCGGCGCGGTGCTGATCACGCTGATGGGCGGTTTCCCCTGGACGCTGATCGCCTACTGGCTGGTCGCCTGGATGGGAACGGCCAAGCCCTTCGCGCTCTACGGCTCGAACGAGGAAGCGAAGTTCTGGCAGGGCGTGCGCTCGAACCCCAGCGCTTCGACCCGCGACATCCGCTCGCGTTTCCGCGACATCGACCGCCGGCTCGCCGACATCGAGATGTACTACACCAGCCACAACCGTCGCCTCGCCGACGAGATCGACAGCCTGCGCTAAGCGCCGCTGACGGCAACAGGGAGAAGAGAGATGAATTTCGGTGGAACCGGTTTCGTCCTCGCCATCATCGCATTGTCGATCGGCGGCTGGATGTTCACCACCTGGATCCGCGCCAAGCATGGCTATCCGGTCGAGAATGAATGGGGCGGCACTGTTCATCGAACCGACCCCGACGCTGATCGAAAAATCAAGCTGCTCGAAGGCGATAATGCCAAGCTCGCCAGCCAGATCGGCCGGCTCGAAGAACGGATTTCGGTGCTCGAACGCATCGCGACCGAAAACAACGGCCAGGCCGCGCAGCTCGCCGACCAGATCGACCGCCTGCGCTGAGGGGAAACATCATGGATCTCGATTTCTTCAATGCCGTTGCCCCCGTCGCCGCGATCGTCGGCCTGGCCGGGGTCGGTGGCTGGGTCTTCACCACCTGGCTGCGTGTCAAGAACGGCTACCCGCTCGAGAATAGCTGGGGCAAGGCGGTCTATCCCAGGACCAGCGACGAGGCGATGGAACGCGTCAAGTTGATCGGCCAGGAAAATGCCCAGCTCCGTGCCGAGCTCGGCTCGGTCAAGGACCGGCTGGCGGTGATCGAACGCATCGTCACCGACGAAGGCCACCGGCTGAGCCACGAGATCGAGGCGCTGCGGCGCCCGGCCAATTGAGGAGTTGAACGATGAGCGGCGGATTTGTCCTGGGCTTTTTCTTCATCGTGGTCGCCGTGCCGACCATCATGGGGATCGGCTACGCCGCCTATGAGCGCCACCTGAAGTTCAAGGAACGGCAGCTCAAGGCGATCACCAACGAGACGGCCGAGAAAGCGGCGCAATATGCGGCGCAGACCGAACGGCTGGAGCAACGCGTCCGCGTTCTCGAGCGCATCGTTACCGACAAGGGAATTGATGTCGCCGACGAGATCGAAAAGCTGCGCGACGCCCCGCTCAACTGAAACGACAAGGAAGGAACCTCCCCATGGGTCCGTTTGAAATGGTCCTCGGCATCGTCGCGATCGTGACGATCGGCGGTATCATCAAGGCCAAGCACGGCATCCGCCGCGACAACAAGGGCAATGAATATTTCGTCGGCAATGCCGCCGACAAGGAAGAGACCAAGGCCCTGCTCGCCGAAATCCGCGCGCTCAAGGAGCGTATCCAGGTGCTCGAACGCATCGCCACCGACGGCAACCGTGCCGCGACCCTCGACGAAGAGATCGAGCGGCTGCGCGACCGGCCCTGACCACGAACGCCGACAAAGGAGCAACGCTCATGGCTTTCATCACTCCCGACCTCACCGCCGCGGCGGTCGCGCTCAGCGCGCTGGCGATCGTCAGCCTCGTCGCGCTCCGCGGCTGGCGCGACTGGATCCAGCTCAAGCGCGACGAACTCGCCGCGGGCCATGTCGCCACCGTCGCGCACGATGCCACCGTTCCGCACGCCGGCTCGCGCATCGAGATCGCCGACCTCAAGGAACGGCTGCGCAAGCTCGAAGCGATCGCGGCGGGCGTCGACCTCTAAGTTACTCGTCGCCCCCGCGAAGGCGGGGTCCGGAGGCGGCCTGGTTCTGCCTCACTGCGTAAAACGGCGGCGGCCCCCGCCTTCGCGGGGGCGACGAGGAAGGGACGGGGCTTCCAACTTCCCCCCAAATCTGTCACTGGCGCGCGCATGCGCAGCCTCGACGACATCTTCGAAGAATATGACTTTCTCGACGGCGACGATCGCTATCGCCTGCTGATCGACCTCGGGCGCAGCCTCGATGCCATGCCCGATGCGCTCAAGACCGATGCCACGCTGGTGCGGGGCTGCTCGGCCAGCGTCTGGGTCTATCCGGTGCCGCAGCCGGACGGCCGCCTTCATTTCCTCGCCGACAGCAATGCCGCGATCACCAAGGGCATCGTCGCGCTCGTCCTCGCCGCGGTGCAGGACCGGCCCGCCGCCGAGGTCGCGGCGATGGACGTCGCCGCCGCGCTCGCTCCCTTCGACCTCACGCGCCAGCTGTCGTCGAACCGCACCCAGGGCGTCCCCAACATGATCGCGCTCGTCCAGGACACCGCACGGCGCATCGCCGCGGGCTGAGCCGCCGCGCCGGGCCCATCGGCGCGGCACCCACCACCGGTCCTCGGCGCAAGAAAAAAGGGCGCGGGAGTTGCCTCCCGCGCCCTTTTCGTTGGCCGAAGCCGGGTCGGTTTAGAAGCTGACCTTCACGCCGACGCGGATGCCGTAGAGCGACTGGCGGCTAACCAGCGCCGCGTCGGGCGCGCGCACGTTCGAGTAACGATACTGCGCGCAGGTCTGGTTCGAGCCGGTGTTGACCACCCCGGCGCCGGGCGCCGTGCCCGTCGCCACCGGGGCGCTGAGGCACTGGACCGAAACCAGCGCCGCGGTCTGCGGGAACCCGACCTGGCGGAGCGAACCCCAATCGCTGTCGATCATGTTCAGCACATTCTCGATATCCGCGAACAGCTTCACCTTGGCATCGCCGACGAACAGCGGCAGTTCCTGGCTGACGTGCAGATCGACCTTGAAGAAATCGGGCGACTGCTGCGAGTTCTTCGCGATGATCTCGCCGCGATATTTCTCGATGCCGAGCTGCTCGACCATGGCGTTGAACGCGGTCTCGCTCGCGGCCGAGTCGAACGACACGCGCGTGTCGTTCGCCGTCGGAACATAGAGCAGGTGCCGCGCGCCGTTGCCGACCGTGCCGAACACGGCCGAGCGGTTGGTCGTGTCGTTCATCGTCAGGCTGAACGGACGGCCCGAACGATATTCGCCGAACAGCGAGAAGCGCGTTTCATTGTCGCCGAAGAACTCGCGCTTGAAATCGACGCTGAACTTCCACTGGTCCTTGATCTGGTAGATCGAGGTGCCGTAGGCCGCGAAATTCGGATCGGCAAAGGCGTTGTTCGAATAGAGCGATCCCGCCGTAGCCGAGGTGATGGCGTTGGTGTCCTTGACGTCCGAACGCGTGTAGCTCGCGTCGAGCGACAGGCCCCAGTCCCAGCTCTTGGCGATGCGCGCGACGCCGACATAGGAGCGGCCGCGGCTGTCGTTGGTCATCAGCAGGTCCTGGTTGGTCGTCCCGGTGCCGGCGAAGGGGCCATAGCGGGTGCGGCCGTCGGGCAGCGTCCCGATCGCCACCGAGCGGAGGTCGGTCCACTGATAGGCCTGGATCACATTGCCGTACAGGAAGTCGACGCCGAACAGCCATCCATCGCCCAGCGCGCCCAGGTCGGCCTCGTAATTGGCCGACAGGGTGGCGCGCATCTGGCGGCCGACCTTGATGTCGGGGTCGATCGCGTTCACCGGCGCGGCGGCCAGCGAGGCGATGTTCGTCGCCACGAAATTACCCACGCCGGCGGGGATGTCGCCGGTCACGCCGTTCAACGCGGCGGCGCAGAGCGCCGGGTTGGCGGGCGAAATGTTGCAGGTCGCCGCCGAGGCATTGCGCTGGATGTCGATCGCATTGGTCAGCTGGCCGGTGTTCGAATAGCTGTTCGACAGGAACACGTCGGGCGTGCCGCCGGCGAAGATGCCGACGCCGCCGCGGATGATCAGCCGGTCGTTTGCCTGCCAGTTGAACCCGAAGCGCGGCTGGAACACGCCCTCACCGCTGAATGTGTTCCTGTTGCTGATGCCGGTGCGCTGCAGGAAGTTGCTGTTCAGCGGCACCGCCGTCGGGTTGTCGTACAGGTCGTAGCGCGCGCCGATCGTCAGATCGAGGCCCGGCGCGGCTTCCCAGTCGTCCTGGATGCCGAAGGTGTAGGCGCGGCTGGTGAAGTTCGCCGCGGCATCGTCCGGGTTCAGGCTCGGCACCGCGGCGCCATAGCGCAGACGGCTGGCCACCTGGTTCTGGAAGTCGGCGATCGAGTCGAAGTAGAAATCGCCGAGCGAGCGCTGCAGGAACAGGTTGAAGGTGTTGATCTCGGTGTAACCGACCGTCGCCTTGATGCGGTGGCTGCCCGCTTCCTTGCGCGCGGTGAAGTCGATCGACAGATTGTCGGTGTTGAGGTCGTTCGACTGGCGGCTGACGTCGGGCCCGAAGAAGATGCGCGAGCCGCCGCAGGTGGTGAAGGTGCTGGCGCCCGAGGTGACCGAAGTCGGGTCGAGGCAGACTTCCATCTGCGGGAATTCGCGGCCGCCGAACGGCGTCTGGTCGCGGTTGTAATCGCGATACGACGCGCGCAGTTCGGTCGAGAAGCTGTCCGACCATTGCGAGTTCAGCTGGAACACGCCCGAATTGACCTCTTCGGCCAGCTCATAGCCGTTCGAAAACAGGCCGAGCGCGAAGGGCGGGGTAATGAAGGTGTTCTGCTGGAACTGCTGGGTGCCGACGTTGCGGACATAGGTCAGCGACAGGCGATGATCGTCGCTGACGTTCCAGTCGATCTTCGCGACATATTTTTCGTCTTCTTCGACGGCGTTCTGGATCTGGCCGAGCGTGTCATAACCATAGACCGACTGCGCGATCGCGCTGACCTGGTCGATCTGCGCCTGGGTGATGCCCGGAACCTGCGCCGCAAAGCCAGCGCCGACGCCGTTGTCGAACGGATCCGATTCCTCGGTCTTCTCATAGGCGAACATGAAGAACAGCTTGTCCTTGATGATCGGACCCGAGATCAGGCCGCCATATTGCTTCGAATCGAAGTCGAGCGCGACGTTGGTGCCGCGCGTGCGGTCGCCGGTCAGCTTGTCGTCGGTGTAGGTGAAGAAGGCCGAGCCCGAGAAGCGGTTGGTACCCGAACGCAGCACGACGTTGATCGCGCCGCCCTGGAAATCGCCTTCGGAGATATCATAGGGTGCAACCTTGACCGACAGCTGTTCGATCGCGTCGAACGGCACCGGGCCGCGGCTGGTGGGCAGGCCGCCGTTGTTGAGGCCGAAATCGTCCGAGAACTGCACACCGTCGACCGAGAAGCGGTTGAGGCGGCCGTTCTGGCCGGCGACCTCGATGGTGCGGCTGTTCGAAAGGTCGATCGTCACGAACGGGTCGCGGCGGGCGAGGTCGCGGATGTCGCGGTTGATCGAGGCGGCGCCTTCGATCGCGTCGCGGTCGAGCGAGGTGATCGGGCCGGTCGACTTGGCGATCGCGCCGGTCACCGACGAGGCGGTGACGACGATCGCCGTGTCTTCGAGCATGATCGGCAGGCGGAAGGGCTGGCCGGCCTGCAGGAAGAGGTCGGTGACCTGCGCGGTGTCGTAGCCGTCGGCGGTGACCTGGACCGTGAACGGGCCGCCGACGCGGAGGCCGTTGGTCGAGAAATTGCCGTCGCCGTCGGTGGTCGAGCGCGACACGGTGCCCGACGGCACGTGCGTCACGACGACTTCGGCGCCCGGAACCGGGCCGTTGGCCGTTTCGACGGTGCCGCGGACCGACGAGGTGGTTTCCTGCGCCGCCGCCGGCGCCGCGATGACCGTCGCCGCGCTGATGGCCATCAGGCTCGCGGCGATCGAATAACGAAGTTTCATGAATGTCCCCTTTGGTGCATTTGGCAGGCACGCGTTTAGGGGCGCGCCTGACCTGCGAGCGCCCCTGAAGCCCGCATGTGGCACGATTGTGACAGCAATTGTGACAGCGCAAGCCACGCGCGGCGGGCCGTTTGGCTGAGGTTCAAAAAAGCGCGAATTTGCGTCGCAGCGCGAAACTTATCCACAAGCGCGGCTGCGTTTTTCCTCCAGGGTGTTGCTGCAATGCAACATCGCTGGCGCGCGCCATGGCGGCGCGCGCCGCGACTCAGGCCGCGTCGCCCGCGGCTTCCTTGGCCTTGTCGGCATAGACGCGCACCGGGTCCTTGCGGCCCTCGACGACATCCTTGTCGACGACGATCTCGACCACGTCGGTGAGGTCGGGCAGGTCGAACATCGTGTCGAGCAGGATCGCCTCGACGATCGAGCGCAGCCCGCGCGCGCCGGTCTTGCGTTCGATCGCCTTCTTGGCGACCGCGACCAGCGCGTCGTCGGTGAAGGTCAGCACGACCTCCTCGAGGTCGAACAGCTTGCGATACTGCTTGATCAGCGCGTTCTTGGGCTCGCCCAGAATCTTGACCAGCGCGTCGACGTCGAGGTCTTCGAGCGTCGCGATCACCGGCAGGCGGCCGACGAATTCGGGGATCAGGCCGAACTTCAGCAGATCCTCGGGCTCGATCTGCTTCAGCACCTCGCCCTGGCGGCGCTCGTCGGGGCCGGCGACATGCGCGCCGAAACCGATCGACTTGCCCTGCAGGCGGTCGCCGATGATCTTTTCGAGCCCGCTGAACGCGCCGCCCGCGATGAACAGGATGTTCGTCGTGTCGACCTGCAGGAATTCCTGCTGCGGATGCTTGCGCCCGCCCTGCGGCGGCACCGACGCGGTCGTGCCTTCCATCAGCTTGAGCAGCGCCTGCTGCACGCCTTCGCCCGACACGTCGCGGGTGATCGAGGGATTCTCCGCCTTGCGGCTGATCTTGTCGATCTCGTCGATATAGACGATGCCGCGCTGCGCCTTTTCGACATTATAGTCGGACGACTGCAGCAGCTTGAGGATGATGTTCTCGACATCCTCGCCGACATAGCCGGCTTCGGTCAGCGTCGTCGCGTCGGCCATGGTGAAGGGCACGTCGAGGAAGCGCGCGAGCGTCTGCGCGAGCAGGGTCTTGCCGCTGCCGGTCGGGCCGACGAGCAGGATGTTCGACTTCGCCAGTTCGACGTCGTCGCCGCGGCCCGAGTTGGCGAGGCGCTTGTAGTGGTTGTGCACCGCGACCGACAGCACGCGCTTGGCGGTGTTCTGGCCGATGACATAATTGTCGAGGTGCTGGCAGATTTCGAGCGGCGTCGGCACCGCGCCGTCCTTGCGCGCGGCGACCCCGCCCTTGATCTCCTCGCGGATGATGTCGTTGCACAGTTCGACGCATTCGTCGCAGATGAAGACGGTCGGCCCGGCGATCAGCTTGCGCACTTCGTGCTGCGACTTGCCGCAGAAGGAGCAATAGAGGGTGCTCTTGCTGTCGGAGCCAGAGAGCTTGGTCATAAAATTCCTTTTGGGGCCGGGCGAATCGCCGCCGGGCCCATGCTGGCGCCGCCCCCGCTGGAGACGCCGCCGATCATCCTAGCCCCCGTCACCCCGATTACAATATGGCAATTGGGTGACATGGATACAATGTCCCGGCTAGGCCCAAGCCGCCAACAGCCCGTCAAGAAACGCGGTTACCGGCTTATGTTTTCCGTCACCCCGGGCCCCGACCCGGGGTCCCGCTCGGCCACGTCGACCAGCGGGACCCGGATCAAGTCCGGGGTGACGACAGGGTTCGTCAGGGCGTCGGGCCCTCGCTCACATCCTTGGGCGCATCGTCGCCGGGCAGGCCGGGACGGCGGTCGTAGACATGGTCGACGATGCCGAAGGCCTTGGCCTCGTCGGCTTCGAGGAAGGTGTCGCGGTCCATCGCTTTCTCGATCTCTTTCAGCGACTTGCCGGTATATTTGACATAGAGGTCGTTCATCCGCTTGCGGATGCGCAGGATTTCCTTGGCCTGAATCTCGATGTCCGACGCCATGCCGCGCGCGCCGCCCGAGGGCTGGTGGACCATGACGCGCGCATTGGTCAGCGCGACGCGCATGCCGGGCTCGCCCGCGGCGAGCAGGAAGCTGCCCATCGACGCGGCCTGGCCGATGCACACGGTGCCGACGCGCGGGCGGATGTACTGCATCGTGTCGTGGATCGCCATGCCCGCCGTGACGACGCCGCCCGGCGAGTTGATGTACATATAGATGTCCTTCTTCGGATTTTCCGATTCGAGGAACAGGAGCTGGGCGACGATCAGCGAGGCCATCTGGTCCTCGACCTCGCCGGTGACGAAGACGATCCGTTCGCGCAGCAGGCGGGAGAAAATGTCGAAGCTCCGTTCGCCGCGGCTCGTCTGTTCGACGACGACGGGAACCAGTGCGCTCAGCGGGTCGATCATTGGAAATTCGTCCTTCGTTGTTCGGGATGCCGCGCCGAGAATCCGGCGGGTCTGCCCCTCCGCGCTCTACATCGGCGGCGCGCGCAAAGGTTTCAAGGGGGCAAACGAGGGGCCGCTCCGCTTTGTCCGGGGCAGACATGCCGTGGGGCTAGGCCTATAGGGGTGCGATGGACGCAAGCGATCGCCGAAAGTCCGGCCCGCCCGAAGATGTGCCGCTACTGCCCTGGTACCAGGGGGCTTTCACGCACGCCTTCGTCGCCCTCCATCCGTTTTTCACCATCGACGGCCTCGATCCCGGCGTTTGCGAGAGTGGGTCGCTGATCCTTCGGCGGTCCGGGGCGCCCGAGGAAGCGGACCTGCTCGAATGGGCGGACGCCGCGCGCGCAGACCGGCGACGCGGCAAGGAGATCGACGGCGAAAGGCTCGATTCGATCGCCAAGGCGTTCGGCAAGCCCGTGCGATGGCGGACGATAGGCCAGGATGCCGGCATCGCCGATCACTGCGAACTCGATCGGGCGCTCCGAACCCATATCGGCGGCTTGCGGCGCGATCTTGCCGATCCGCGATTGACCGAACAGTTGCTGCATCATTGCGATCGCGATGCCATATTCCTGCCGACCGAGGGGCGGTTCGAACCGATCATGCAGGATGCCCTGATGCACATGTTCGCCCGCGCCGGGTGCCGCCGGATATTCGCCGGCGACGCGTTTGGCGACGAAGAGCGACTGGTCGACGTCGAAGCATTGACCGGCGGTCGGCCTTGGGTCGGCGTGGAAGATGTCCCGGCTTATGGTGCAAGGCGCTTGTTCGCCCCCGACCTGTCGCTTCTGGCCTGGGTGCATTGGGACAGCTTCCAGACCGTGATCTTCGGCACCGAAGACAGCCTCGCCGGATTGCGGCTCGACGATCTGTTCGAAGGCTTTTGGTGTTCGGAGGACACCGTCACTTACTGGCTGACGCAGCCGCCAATTCCGCTGGTGCAATAGGGCACGCCCCTCGTCGGAGCGGCCACGACAGCCTCAGTCGCCTTCGCCGGGCTCGGCCGAGAAATGCGTTTCATATTTGCCCTCGACGCCCTTGAACTCGTCGGCGTCGGCGGGGGTTTCCTTCTTGACCGTGATGTTCGGCCATTCGGCGCTGAACTTGGTGTTGAGCTCGAGCCACTTCTCGAGCCCGCTCTCGGTGTCGGGCAGGATCGCCTCGGCGGGGCATTCGGGTTCGCACACGCCGCAGTCGATGCACTCGTTCGGGTTGATGACGAGCATATTCTCGCCCTCGTAGAAACAGTCGACGGGGCACACCTCGACGCAGTCCATATATTTGCACCGGATGCAGGCGTCGGTGACGACATAGGTCATGGGTATCGGCTCCCTTTGAAGGCGGCGTCCTCGCCGTCCGTCAGATGCGTTTCCAGCGCCTCTAAGCCGCGCGGCGCGGGCCCGTCAACGCTAAGCGACTGTTGCGAATCACTCTCACCCGCTAGCCGCTTTTCGCCGCGCTGGCGGCACAGCTTTTCTGGGCGTGCCGATAGCTCAGCTGGCGGCGGGGGCCTCGCCCCCCAGCCGTTCGTAACAGGCCTGCGCCTCGGGCGCGGGGCCGCGGCGCAGCGGCAGCGACAGGAGGCGGATCACCTCGATCCTTTCGCCGACCGGCAGCACCAGGGTCTCGCCCGCGTGCACCGCGGCGGAGGCACGGGTGATGCGGCGGCCGTCGAGGCGGATATGCCCCGCCGCGACCATCGCCTGCGCGATGCTGCGTGAGCGCGCGAAACGCAGATACCATAATAATTTGTCGAGCCGGATGCTCCCCGCGGCGCCCGGGCTCGCCATCAGTCTTTCCGCGCGTCGGCGAGCAGCGCGGCGAGGCCGGCGAAGGGGCTGTGCGGCGAGGGGCCGCGGCGCGGCGCGCGGTCGGGCCGCTCGGGGCGATCCTGCCGCGGCGGCGGCGCGCCGCCCGGTTTGCCGTGTTTGCGGCGCTTGTCCTTGTTCGGTTTGCCCGGCGCCGACAGCGGCTGGCCATTTCGCGCCGCGTCGGGGCGCCCCGGCTGCTGCGCGCGCTGGCCCGCCTTGTGGGTATGCTTGTGCCCCTGCTTGTGGCGCGGTTTCTTGTCGCGGCCGCGGTGTCCCGACCAGCGCCAGCGGTCGAGCTCGGGCTCGCCGACGCTGCGGAAGCCAAAGGCCTGGAGCAGCCCGCGCCGCGCGATGGTGTCGAGCCCCAGCGAGGTCGCGAGCGCGGGGTCGATCAGGAAACCCGCGGGCGGCGGGGCCGCAGACGGCGCGTCATGGCCGCCATGGTCTTCGTCATGCTCGTCGCCGCCCACGATCGGCGCGGCGGGCTTGGCGTCGGCCTGGAGGCGCGCGGCGTGCGCCTGGCGCGCGAGCCTTTCGGCCATGTCGATGCGCAGCCAGCCTTCGCCGCAGCGGCGGAAACCCGCGATGCCGAGGCCGACGGGCGGCCCGTCCTTCTGCCACACCGCGCCGTGCGGCGGCAGCGGCGGCAGGCGCCCGCCCTGCTGCGCGGCGAGCAAGGCGGCGCGCCAGCGCACCGCCTCGGGCTTCAGCAATAGGGGATGGAACAGGTCGAGCGAGCCGATGGTGAGCCCGATCTTGCGCAGCAGCGGCCTTTCCTCGGCGCTCATCGCCGTCAGCTGCTCGTCGACGCGGTCGCGCGCGACGAAACCGCCGCCGTCGACCAGCGCGGCGAGCAGTGCGCGCACCCGCGGCGGCGTGAACAGATCGCCCGCGGCCTCGCCCATCGCGGCGAGCGGACCGGCGTGGCGCGCGAGCTGCGCCGCGACGAAGCGCTGCAGCCGCTCGACGATCGCCTGTACCTGCGGCACCTCCAGCCGGCGCAGCGCGGGTTCGACCAGGATCGCCGGCTGCACGAGCGTCGGTCCCTTGGCGAGCGTCGCGATCACGTCGCCGTGCCACGCGATGCGCGGGGTTTCGCCGGGCTCGCTGATCAGCGCCAGTGCGCTATCGTCGCCCTCGGCGAGCGCGCCGGCGCGGCGCGCGAGTTCGGCGCGCAGATGCTTTTCGGCGGCGGCGAGCAGCAGCCGGTGGTCGCTGGCGCGCGCCTTGGCGTCGACCTTGAACTGAAACCCTTTGAGGGTGCCGATCGCCTCGCCGTCGACCGCGACGGTGCCGTCGGCGCCGACCGCGACGGGCAGCGCGGCGTGGCGCTGCCCCGCATCGCGGATGAGGAGCGCGAGGCGGCGGTCGACGAAGCGCTGCGCGAGCGCGGCGTGCAGCGCGTCGGAGAGGCGCGTCTCGAGCGCCTGCGTCTGCTGCGTCCAGCCCGCGGCGTCGGCGATCCAGTCGCCGCGCTGCGCGATGAAGCAGAGCGTACGCACCGCCGCGATGCGGCTCGCGAGCTGGTCGATGTCGCCGTCGGTGCTGTCGAGCCGCGCGAGCCTTTTGGCGAACCAGTCGGGGTCGATCATCCCGTCGCCGCTCGTCCGCCACTGCCACAGCTTGAACACCGTGCGGCTATGATGCTCGGCGCCGAGCTGTTCGAAATCGGGAAGGCCGCAGGCGTCCCACAGGCGCTGGACGGCGTCGAAGTCGCTGCCGCGCATGCGCACTTCCATGTCGCCCGCGAGATGCTTGAGCACCGCGAGGTCGACCGCCTCGGGCGCGGCGCGCAGCCGCGGATGCGCGGGCGGCTGCGCAAGGTCGGCCAGCAACTGATCGAGCGTCGCATAGCCCGGCGTCGGATTGCGCCAGTAGACGCTCTGCAGCGGCGGGAAATGATGCCCCTCGATCGCGTGGATTTCCTCAGGCGTGAAGCCGCCCTGCGGCAAGCCGACGGTGCCGAAGGTCCCGTCCTGCTGGTGCCGCCCGGCGCGCCCGGCGATCTGCGCCATCTCGCTGATCGTCAGCCGGCGGAGGCGGCGTCCGTCGAATTTCTGTAGCGAAGCGAAGGCGACATGCTGGACGTCGAGGTTGAGCCCCATGCCGATCGCGTCGGTCGCGACCAGATAGTCGACCTCGCCCGCCTGGAACATCTCGACCTGCGCGTTGCGCGTGCGGGGCGACAGCGCGCCCATCACCACCGCGGCGCCGCCCGCGAAGCGGCGCAGCATCTCGGCGATGGCATAGACCTCCTCGGCCGAGAAGGCGACGACCGCCGATCGTTTGGGCAGGCGCGACAGCTTGCACGAACCGGCATAGCTCAGGGTCGAGAAGCGCGGGCGGGTGACGATCTCGGCCTCGGGCACCAGGTCGCGGACGAGGCCGTGGATGCTCGCCGAGCCGAGGATCATCGTTTCCTCGCGTCCGCGCGCGCGCAGCATGCGGTCGGTGAAGACATGGCCGCGCTCGGGGTCGGCGCCCAATTGCGCCTCGTCGATGCCGACGAAGGCGACCTCGCGTTCGAGTGGGAGCGCTTCCATCGTACCGAGCAGGTAGCGCGCGTCGGGCGGCATGATCCGCTCCTCGCCCGTGACCAGCGCGACCTGTTTCTCGCCCTTGATCGCGACGACGCGGTCGTAAACCTCGCGCGCGAGCAGGCGGAGCGGGAAGCCGATCATGCCGCTCGACCGGGCGGTCAGCCGCTCGACCGCCAAATGGGTTTTGCCGGTGTTGGTGGGGCCAAGGACGGCCTTGACCGGGCTGGAATCGGGAGACGACATTTTCTTGAGGTCCAAGCTGGCATGCGCCGCGCTGCGGTGCAACAGGGGATCGACGGACGGCGCGGCGAAACCGCATTTTTCTTTGATCTCACGCCATGTCCCGCCTCCGCCACGGCTCGCCGCAAGGCCCGCCGCGGCGCCGGGCATTAAATTGACTTTAACGGTCTTTCTTTACAGACGAACGGTCGGAAACATCTTCGGCGGCCGGGCACGGGAGGTGCCGCGGGCGACCGGGCGGGGGTTGCAGTCTTTGTTCCAGCGTCACGAACCCATCGCGGGCATGACCGGCAACGCGGCCGCGCTGTCGATGACGCAGGCGATTCCCTTCGGGCGCAATGGCGCCGCGGATCCGCTTCCCGAGCTCAAATGGCATGAGGCGCTGCGCGAGCGGTTCGCGCATCTCGACCTCGTCCCCGACCTTGGCGACAATATCGGTTCGGCGCATTGGTGGCGCGGGCTCGCGACGCTGACCCTGCTCTGCGGCGGCGCGATCGCGACCTTCCCCGGGGTCCAGCCCTTCGTCGCGGGCGGCGCCCCCGCGCTCGACACCGCCGACTTCAACGAAGCGCGCGCGCAGATGATCGTGCCGCTCGCACTCGGCGGCGACACCGGGCGGCACATGGCGGCGACCGACGCGGTGCGCCCGCTGACGCAGACCCCCGAACGCCCGCAGATCGAACTCACCGCCACGCTCGGCAGCGGCGACAGCTTCGCGCGCCTGCTCGAACGGTCAGGGGTAGGAAGCGCCGATGCGCAGGCGCTCGCCCGCCAGGTGTCGTCCGCTGTGCCGCTCGCCGATATCGCGCCGGGCACGCGCATCGACCTGATCCTCGGCCGCCGCGCCGCGCGCACCATGCCGCGTCCGGTCGACGCGCTCGCGATGCGCGCGCGCTTCGACCTGCGCATCGAGATGGAGCGGATGAACGGCCAGCTCGTCATGCGCCGCATCCCGATCGCGGTCGACGCGACCCCGCTGCGCATCCGCGGCCGGGTCGGCGACAGCCTCTATCGCTCGGCGCGCGCCGCGGGCGCCCCCGCCGAAGCGGTGCAGGCGTATCTGCGCGTCATCGGCAAGCAGATTTCGGTCGGCAGCGAGATTCGCGCCGGCGACGAATATGACATCATCGTCGACTATCGCCGCGCCGAGACCGGCGAGACCGAGGTCGGCAAATTGCTCTACGCGGGGCTCGTCCGGAACGGCAAGCAGCGGCTGTCGATGATCGAATGGACCGTCGACGGGCGCCTGCAATGGTTCGAGGCGTCTGGCGCGGGCGAGACCAGCGGCGGCATGGTGCGCCCGACCAACGGCCGCCAGACATCGGGCTATGGCCTGCGCCGTCACCCGATCCTCGGCTACAAGCGCATGCACAGCGGCGTCGATTACGGCGGCGGTTACGGCGCACCGATCTACGCGGTCACCGACGGCGTGGTGACGATCGCCGGGCGCCACGGCGGCTATGGCAATTTCGTCAAGCTGAGTCACGGCGGCGGCATGGGCACCGGCTATGGCCATATGAGCCGCATCTCGGTGCGTCCCGGCCAGCGCGTCAATCGCGGCCAGCTGATCGGCTATATCGGCTCGACCGGGCTCTCGACCGGCCCGCACCTCCATTTCGAGGTCTATCGCAACGGCCAGGCGGTGAACCCCGCCTCGGTCAGCTTCGTCACCCGCGCGCGGCTCGAGGGCAAGGCGCTCGCCGACTTCCGCGCGCGCATCCGCCAGCTGACGACGGTCGCCCCCGGCGCGGCGCTGACCCCGGTGGCGGCGAAAGCGGCCGAGGGGCCGAAGCTCGGCAGCCTCGCCGATGTCGCCTCGAAGCGCGTGGGCGGCGGGATCTGAGATCATATCGCCCTCCCGCCTGCGGGAGGGGTGGGTTTGCCCAATATCCATTTGCCCCGCGGCGCGACGCCGCTATGCACGCGCCATGACCCATGCCGCCTTTCCCGAGCTGCGCCTGCGCCGCACCCGCCGGACCGCGTGGAGCCGCGCGATGGTGCGCGAGACCCAGCTCACGCCCGCGAACCTCATCTGGCCGCTGTTCGTCTGCGCGGGCGAGGGCGTCGAGGAGCCGATCGCCAGCCTGCCCGGCGTGTCGCGCTGGTCGGTCGAACTGATCGTCGAACGCGCCGCCGAAGCGATCGAGGCGGGCATCCCGTGCATCGCGCTCTTCCCCTATACCGAGGCCGATCGCCGCAGCGAAGACGGCGCCGAGGCGCTCAATCCCGAGAATCTTATGTGCCGCGCCGTGCGCGCAATCAAGGCGGCGCATGGCGATGCGATCGGCATACTCACCGACGTCGCGCTCGACCCCTATACCAGTCACGGGCAGGACGGGCTGGTCGACGATAGCGGCCATGTCCTCAACGACGAGACGGTGGAAGTGCTCGTCGGCCAGGCGCTGGGCCAGGCGCGCGCCGGCGCCGACATCATCGCGCCCAGCGACATGATGGACGGCCGCATCGGCGCGATCCGCGCCGCGCTCGAGGACGAAGGTTTCGGCCATGTCCAGATCATGAGCTATGCCGCCAAATATGCCTCGGCCTTCTATGGCCCCTTCCGCGACGCGGTCGGCTCGCGCGGGCTCCTCAAGGGCGACAAGAAGGGTTACCAGATGGACCCCGCCAACGCCGAGGAGGCGCTGCGCGAGGTGGCGCAGGACCTCGCCGAGGGCGCCGACAGCGTGATGGTCAAGCCCGGCCTGCCGTATCTGGACATCGTGACGCGGGTGAAGGCGGCGTTCGAGGTCCCCGTCTTCGCCTACCAAGTGTCGGGTGAATATGCGATGATCGAGGCCGCGGCGGCGGCGGGCGCGGGCGACCGCGACGCGCTCGTCCTCGAAACCTTGCTCGCCTTCCGCCGTGCCGGCGCCTCGGGCATCCTCACCTATCACGCGCTGCATGCTGCGAGGCTGTTGAATGACTGATTCCGCCGCGGGCGCCGCCGCTCCCGCAAGCCCGCGCCGCTGGCTGTTCGTCGCGACGATCCTCGTCGGCAGCTTCCTGCTCTTCCTGGTCCAGCCGATGGTCGCGCGCATGGTGCTGCCCAAATTGGGCGGCGCCCCCGCGGTGTGGAACAGCGCGATGCTCGTCTATCAGGCGTTGCTGCTCGGCGGCTATGCCTATGCGCATTGGCTCGGGCGCTTCGCGGTGCGGCGCCAGGCGATGATCCATGTCGGGCTGCTCGCCGCCGCGGCGCTGTGGCTGCCGATCGGCATCGCCAATATCGCGCCCGCCGCGCCGGGGCAGGAGGCGCTGTGGGTGCCGTTGCTGCTCGTCGCGTCGATCGGCCCGGTCTTCTTCGCGGTCGCGGCGCAGGCGCCGCTGATGCAGCGCTGGTTCGCCGCCGACGCGCGCGCGGGCGATCCCTATTATCTCTATGCCGCCTCGAACCTCGGCAGCTTCGCGGGGCTGCTGAGCTATCCCGCGCTGGTCGAGCCCAGCCTGCCGCTCGCGGCGCAAAGCTGGGGCTGGACCGCGGGCTATGCGCTGCTCGTCGCACTCGTCGTCGCGGTCGCCGCCGCCCGCTGGCACGCCGCGGCGCAGGCCCCCGCCGCCGATGCCGCTGCGGCGGTGCCGCCCCCGGGCTGGCGCCGCCAGCTCCACTGGCTGCTGATCGCTGCGGTTCCCTCGGGGCTGATGCTCTCGACGACGACGCACCTCACCACCGACATCGTCGCCATGCCCTTGCTGTGGGTGCTGCCGCTCGGCCTCTATCTCCTGAGCTTCGTGATCGCCTTCTCGACCGCCGACCGGCTGGTCCAGATCTTCGCCTTCATCGCGCCGCCGGTGCTGCTCGCCGCGGGCGGGATCGCGCTGCTCAGCAGCGGCGGCGGATCGATGATGATCGCGCTCGCCAGCCTCGCGATGCTGTTCGTCGTCGCCGTCGCGCTGCACGGCTATCTCTATCATCTGCGCCCGGCGCCGCGGCATCTGACGCTCTTCTATCTGATCATGTCGGCGGGGGGCGTGCTCGGCGGGCTGTTCGCGGCGCTCTTCGCGCCGCTCGTCTTCGACTGGGCCTATGAGCATCCCTTGCTCGTGCTCGCCGCCGCCGCGCTGCTGCCGCTGCCCGCGCTCTTCCCGTGGAACGAGTGGCTGAAGCTGTCGCCGCGCACGGGCGCGATCGTCGCCGCGGTGCTCGTCGCGGCAGCGTGCACTATCGCGCTGAAGACCGGTTTCGCCTGGACCGGCCGGCTCGAGGGGTGGGAGGGCGCCGGCGCGCTCGCGATCCTGGTGATCGGCCTGCTCGTCACCGGCTGGCGCTGGGCCTATGTCGCGACGCTCGCGGCGCTGATGGTCGCCATCGGCGGGGTCGACACGATCAAGGAGAGCTTCTCGGGCAACCGCGTGCGCAGCTATTTCGGCGTCTATACCGTCACCGACGACGGCTTCCGCCAGGAACGCCGCCTCGCGCACGGCACGACGCTGCACGGGCTGCAGCTGACCTCGCCGGGGCACGAGCGGCGCCCGACCACCTATTATGGCTTCCAGTCGGGGGTCGGGCTGACGCTCGACAAGGCCGACCTGCTCGCGGGCCCCAATGCCTCGATCGGCATCGTCGGGCTCGGCACCGGCACGCTCGCCTGCTACCGCAAGCCGGGGCAGGCGTGGACGATCTTCGAGATCGACCCGGCGATGGTCGCGATCGCGCGCGATCCATCGAAATTCACCTTCATCAGCGATTGCGCGCCCGACGTGCCGATCGTGATCGGCGACGCGCGGCTCCAACTCGCCGAGCAACCACCCGCCAGCTTCGACATCCTCGTCATCGACGCCTTTTCGTCGGACGCGATCCCGCTGCACCTGCTCACCGCCGAGGCGTACGACGTCTACACCCGCGCGCTGAAGCCGGGCGGCATCCTGCTCGTCCATATCTCGAATCGCTTCTTCGGGCTCGAACCCGTGCTCGCGGCCGAGGCGAAGGCGCGCGGCTGGCAGGCGGCGATCCGCATGGATCCGGCGACCGGCGGCGAGGCGGGCGGGCTAACCAGCTCGAACTGGGTCGCGTTCACCGCGACGCCGCAGCGCATGCAGCGGTTGACCGGGGGCATCCAGCCGCGCGAAAAGGCCTTCGACGACGGCGTCTGGGTGCCGCTCGACGGCCGCGCGGGTTTTTCGCGCTGGACCGACGACTATGCCTCGACGCTGCCGATCCTGATCTGGAAACATATTATCGGAGGTCGCGACGAATGAGCGACATCAGCATCATCACGGTCAACGGCAAGACGCCGCAGATCGACCCCAGCGCCTTCATCGCGCCCGGCTGCCGGATCATCGGCGACGTGCGCATCGGCCCCGACGTCAGCATCTGGTATAATTGCGTGCTGCGCGCCGACGTCAGCCATATCGTCGTCGGCGCAAGGTCGAACATCCAGGACGGCAGCGTCGTCCATTGCGACGGCCCGATGCCGCACCGTCCCGAGGGCTTTCCGACGATCATCGGCGAGGATGTGCTGATCGGCCATCTCGCGATGGTCCACGGCTGCACGCTCGCCGACCGCGCGTTCGTGGGGCTCAAGGCGACGGTCATGAACGGCTGCACCATCGGCAGCGACGCGATGCTCGCCGCGGGCGCCTTGCTCACCGAGAACAAGGAAATCCCCGAGCGCGAGCTCTGGGCGGGATCGCCCGCGCGCCGCGTGCGCGAGATCGGCGACGAACAGGCCGCGGGCATGCAGGTCGGCGTCGCGCATTATGTGCTCAACGGGCGCATGCACAAGGCGGCGGTGGAGGGGAACTCGTCAGCTGAAGCTCACCATCGCATAGAGCATCGGGATCGACAGCAGGGTGTTGGTCCGCGAAAAGATCATCGCGGTCTTCGCGGCCTTGGCCTTGGTCGCATCGTCGGCTTCGACGATGCCCAGCGCCTTCTTCTGGTTCGGCCAGATCACGAACCACACGTTGAACGCCATGATCAGCCCCAACCACATGCCGACGCCGATCAGCTTGTACGGGTCCTGCAGCGTCAGCGCGGGCGCCAGATATTTGGCGTGGCCGGCGATGCCGAGGCCCAGCAGCACGGTGGCCAGCGCCGCCCAGCGGAACCAGAACAGCGCGGCGGGCGCGATATGCTTCGACACGCCGGGCTTCAGCTCGGCCGGAATCTTGGGCATCGTCGGGATCTGGACGAAGTTGAAATAATAGAGCAGCCCGATCCACAGCACGCCGAAGAAGGTGTGCAGCCAGCGCATGACCGCCATGGCGGCCGCGCCGCCATCCTCGAAATTCTGGCCGTTGAGGCCGAGCATCAGGGCGATCGCGAGCACGAGCCCCGCGCCCAGCACGGCGTGCAGATTACCGAAAAACTTGTCCATTTGCAGTTCCCCCTCGTTTGTGTGGGGCGCGGCGCGACCCGGTGCCCGGGCCACGCTATGCCAGCGACGGGGGGAGGGTTCAACTTTTGTCGGTCGCGGGCTCCTCGGGCATCGCGAGGCCGTTCTTCAGCATCACCGGCAATTGCGTGAGCGTGAAGAGGAAGGAGAGGGCGGTGATGCCCCAGACCTTGATCGTCAGCCACAGATCGAAGCTCATCGCCTTCGCCTGGATCAGCTCGTACATCACATGGTTGGCGATACCGAGCGCGGCGAAGAACAGCCCCCAGTTGCGCGACAGCAGCATCCAGCCCCGCTCGGTGATCCCGTCGAGCGCCGACTGGAGCAGATATTTGAGCATCGGCTTGCCCGCGAAATAGCCGCCGAGCAGCAGCGCGGCAAAGGCGCCATAGATGATCGTCGGCTTCATCACGATGAAGCTCTCGTCGTGGAAATAGACGGTGAGCGCGCCGAAACCGATGACGAGGATGCTCGACAGCCACAGCATCGGCGAGATGCGTCCGAGCTTCCATTTCGACACGACCATCGCGATGACGATCGCCACCATGAAGGCGACCGTGCCCTTGATCGCCGCAGTCGTCGCCGCAAAGGCGCCGGTGCCGCCCGAGCTGAACTTGTAGGCGAGGAAGAAGACCAGCAGCGGCCCGAAGTCGATCGCGAAATTGAGCGCGCCATGCTTGGCGGGCGGCGGCGCGGGGACGGCCTCGGGGCCGGTGGGAAGCTGGTCGAGCGTGTCGCTCATCTGATATTTCCTGCAATGATGCCCGCGATCTCGTCGGCATCGAACGGGCGAAGGTCGTCGATGGTTTCGCCGATGCCGATCGCGTGGATGGGAAGCCCGTGGCGCTCGGCCGCGGCGACGAGCACGCCGCCGCGCGCGGTGCCGTCGAGCTTGGTCATGACGAGGCCGGTGACCCCCGCGACCTCGCGGAACACGTCGATCTGCGACAGCGCATTCTGCCCCGTCGTCGCGTCGAGCACCAGCACGACGTCGTGCGGCGCGGCGGGGTTGAGGCGGCCGAGCACGCGCTTGATCTTCTCGAGCTCGTCCATCAGCTCGCGCTTGTTCTGGAGGCGCCCGGCGGTGTCGACGATCAGCACGTCGATGCCCGTCGCGGTCGCCTGCTTGACCGCGTCGAACACGATCCCTGCGGCATCGCCGCCCTCGGGTCCCGCCATGATCGGCACGCCCAGCCGCTCGGCCCAGACCTTGAGCTGGCCGATCGCGGCGGCGCGGAAGGTGTCGCCCGCGACGAGCATCACGCCATAATCCTGCTCCTGGAACAGGTGCGCGAGCTTGGCGATGGTCGTGGTCTTGCCCGACCCGTTGACCCCGATCACCAATATGACCTGCGGGCGCGGGAAGGCGTCGATCTCGAGCGGCTCGGCGACCGGGCGCAGCACCGCGCCGATCTCGTCGGCGACGATCTTCCTCAGTTCCTCGGTATCGTTCGCGACCGCGTCGCGGCGCGCGGCGAGCCGGTCGCGGATGCGCGCCGCCATCGCGGGACCCAGGTCGGCGGTGATCAGCGCTTCCTCGATGCGGTCGAGGTCGTCCTCGTCGAGCCGTGCCTTGCCGGTCAGCCCCGACAGATTTTCGCCTAGCCGTTCCGACGTGCGCTTGAGCCCGCCGAACAGCCGCTCGCTCCAGCTCGCGCCGCTCATGCTGCCAGCTCCGCGGCGAGGCGGTCGCCGTCGCGCGCACCGATCCGCACCGGCACGATGCTGCCGGGCATCGCTTCGCTGTCCAGCATCAGCCCCACAAAATTCTCGCCATGGCCGCTGCGCCCGTCGCGTTCGACCAGCATCTTCGTCATTCTACCCACTTGTTCGTCCATCCAGAGGTGCCGCCGCCGCGCATTGGCCTCGCGCAGGATCGCGGCGCGCGTCCGCGCGATCGTCCGTCCGACCTGCGGCATGCGCGCGGCGGGCGTCCCGGCGCGCGCGCTATAGGGAAAGATATGGCCGAAGACGATGTCGCAATCGTCGATCAGCGCCAGGCTGTTCGCGAACATCGCGTCGTCCTCGGTCGGAAAGCCCGCGATCAGGTCGGCGCCGATCGCGATCGCGGGCCGCGCCGCCTTCAATCGCCCCACGAGCTCGACGACCTGCGCCCTCCGATGCCGCCGCTTCATCCGCGTCAGCACCATATCGTCGCCGGCCTGCAGCGACAGATGGACATGCGGCATCACGCGCGCCTCTTCGGTCAGCAGCGCGAACAAGGCATCGTCGATCCGGTTCGGGTCTAGCGACGACAGCCGCAGCCGTTCGATGGGCAGCGCCAACAGGGCCTCGACCAGCGCCGCGAGCGTCGTCCCATTGTCGTCGCCATAGCTTGCGAGGTCGACCCCGGTCAGCACGATCTCGCGCTGCCCGCGATCGAGGGCGACGCGCGCCGAGTCCAGTATCGCATCGACCGTCGCCGACCGCGCCGTCCCGCGCGCGATCACCGTCGCGCAAAAGGTGCAGCTGTGCGAACAGCCCGTCTGCACGCCGAGGAAAGCGCGCGCATGGTCGGCGCCGGAGAGGGCGGGAGAATAAACTGCCGTGTCCCCGCCTTCGCGGGGGAACAGGGAAGAAGTCGGACGGTAACTCTCCACCAGCCCCTTCACGTCATTGCCGACCACCCGCGCACCCATCTCGGCGAAGCGTTCGGCCTCCAGCTCCGCCGCGCATCCGGTCACCACGACCTCGGCCCCCGGCCGCTCGCGCAACGCCCGCCGCACCGCCTGCCGCACCTGCCGCACCGCCTCGTCGGTCACCGCGCAGCTGTTGAAGATGATCGCGTCCTTCGCGCCCGCCGCGCTCGCCGCGGCGCGCACCGCTTCGCCCTCGGCGATGTTGAGCCGGCACCCGAAATTGACAACGTCAAGGCCGCCGTCCAAAACCTCGATGCTCATCCGAACTGCGCCCAGTCGGTCTCGCCCTCGAACACGCGCGTCGCGGCGCCGCTCATCACGATCGACTCGCCCGGCGCCCAGCGGATGACGAGGTCGCCGCCGGGCAGCGACACCGTCACCGGCGACTTGACCTTGCCCGCGCGGATCGCCGCGACCGCCGTTGCACAAGCACCCGTGCCGCACGCCTGCGTCAGCCCCACGCCGCGCTCCCACACGCGCAGCTGCAGGCAGTCGGGGCCGTCGAGGCTCGCGACATTGACGTTGACGCGCTCGGGGAACAGCGGGTCGGTCTCGATCCGCGGGCCGAGCTCGCCCAATGCCACCGCATCGGCCTCGGGCACGAAAAAGATGATGTGCGGATTGCCGACATTGACCGCGGCGCCATGCTCCAGCTCGTCCCACGCGACGGGCATGTCGCGCGTGTCCATCGGCATCGCGAGCGGGATATGCTCCCAGTCGAACACCGGCTCGCCCAGCACCACCTCGGCGCCGCCATCGGCCGGCGTCACGCGCAGCATGCCGCCCAGCGTCTCGATCACCGACGGCTGGCCGAGCAAGGTCGCGACGCAGCGCGTCGCATTGCCGCACGCCTCGACCTCGCCGCCGTCGGCGTTGAAGATGCGCATCCGCACATCGGCATGCGTCGAGGGTTCGAGCAGGATCAGCTGGTCGCAGCCGATGCCGTGGCGCCGGTCGGCAATCGCATGCGCGCGCGCCGGGGTCATCTCGACCACGCTCTCGCGCGCGTCGATCACGACGAAGTCGTTGCCGAGGCCATGCATCTTGGTGAAGCGATCCGCCATATCCCGCGCATGTAAGGCGGCGGGGCGGCGAAGTCTAGCGAGGCGGGCTGATCGGGCGCGACCGTGGCCGTCTAATTCTCCCCTCCCTGGAAGGGAGGGGTTGGGGGTGGGTGTCGCCGAGGCACTCGGCGACGTGCGCCAACACGGTCTGCGCGGCGCCTTCGGGATTGCTTATCACATCGCTGTTCCAGAGCCGGATCACGCGCCAGCCGTTCGTCTCAAGATACGCCGTGCGCGTGGCATCGTAATCTTGCTGACCGACATGCTGGCTGCCGTCGAGCTCGACTGCCAGTTTCGCTTCGCGGCATGCCAGATCGATGATGTAGTTCCCGACGACCAGCTGCCGCGTGAATGCAGGCCGGTAGCGCGATAGCAGCCGCCACAGCTTCCGTTCAGCCGGCGTCGAATCGCGCCGCAATCGGCGCGCGCGTTCGGTCATCTCGGGCGGGACGCGGTGCATGAAAGAAGAATAGAGCGGCGAGCTTCGCTCGCCAACCCACCCCCGGCCCCTCCCTTGCAGGGAGGGGAGATACTATGCCGACCGCCGCCGCTCGTCCTCTGCCGCACCCGCATCGGGCGCCACCGGCGTGCGCAGCAGGCCGCGGTCGGCGAGCAGCTTCGCGGTCGCCATTGCCGACGCGGGTTTGCCATAATGCCAGCCCTGCGCCTTGGCACAGCCGAGGCGGGTCAGTTCGATCGCGGTCGCCTCATCCTCGACGCCCTCGGCGGTGATCGGCATCGCCAGGCTCTCGCCCAGCCGCACGATCGCGACGACGATCGCCTGCGCATCGGGGCTGCCCTGCATCGCCGCGACGAAGCTCTTGTCGATCTTGATCCGGTCGAAGGGCAGCGCGCGCAGATGCGACAGCGACGAATAGCCCGTCCCGAAATCGTCGAGGGAGAGCGACACGCCCTGGTTCTTGAGGCTGGTGACGATCGAGCGCACCAGCGGCAGATTCTCGAACAGCGAGCTTTCGGTGATCTCGACCTCGAGCTGGCTCGCGGGGAACCCCGTCTCGACCAGCAGCTTGGTGAGCTTCTGGCTGAACCACGGATCTTTCAGCTGCTGCGGCGAGATATTGACCGCCAGCGTGATCGACGGGTCCCAGCCCTTGGCGATCTCCATCGCGTGGCGCACGACGCGCAGCGACAATTCGCCGATCAGCCCGCTTTCCTCGGCCACCGGAATGAAGCGGTCGGGCTCGACCATGCCATGCTCGGGCGAATCCCAGCGCATCAGCATCTCGAAACCGACCAGCCGGCCGGTCGCGATGTCGACCTGCGGCTCGAAGAAGGGGACGAACTCGTCGCGCGGCATGCCGCTGCGGATGCCGGTCTCGATCTGGTTGCGGACCTGCACCGCCATTTCCATGCCGGCCTCGAACCAGCAGAAGCGGTTCCGCCCCTCGTCCTTGCAATGATACATGGCGATGTCGGCCTGGCGCACCATAGTGTCCATCGAGATGTCGGCCGCGGTCGCCAGCGACAGGCCGATCGACGCGCCGATGCGGATCAGCTGGCCGTCGTGGGTCACCGGCTCCTCGAGCGTCGCGACGATCTCGGCCGCCAGCGCCTCGATATGCGGCTTGCCCGCGGGTTCGAACACCAGCATCGCGACGAACTCGTCGCCGCCCAGCCGCGCCATCAGCGCGCTCGGCGGCAGCACCGCGGCGATGCGCTCGGCGGCGACCTTCAGCATGCGGTCGCCCGCGGCGTGGCCGTGGATGTCGTTGACCGTCTTGAAATGGTCAAGGTCGAGCAGGAAGAGCGCGACATGGCGGCGCTCGGCGGCGGCGCTCTCGATCAGCGCCTGCCCCTGGTCGAGCATCGCGCGGCGGTTGAGGAAATCGGTGAGCGGGTCGCGGTCGGCGAGGTAGCGCGCCTGCTGCTCGGCCTCGGTGCGCGCGCGGATTTCGCGGTGGAGATCCTCGTAGCGGCGCCAGCCGAACAGGATCAGCGCGATGTTGAGGATCAGCGTCGCGGCGAGCACCTGGTCGGTGCCGCCGCCGATCCCCGACAGCGCGCGGACGACCGACTGCATGACATTGCTGCCGGTGCCGACGAACAGGATGATCGCGGCGACGACGATGCCGCCCGCGACGATATCGCGTTTCGCCCCCTCGGCGCGGTCGGGTGCTTTCGGCGGAGCGGCAGTCGCCATATTTCGCATGTCCCCCACAATCAGCGGCCCTTTTGCGCGCGAAGCGGTGAAATTTGCGTTAAGTTTGGAAGGCGCGCCTTCGCTTGCCTTTCGCCGCCATTTCCCGTAATGGCGCCCCCGTCCGGCGGCATATCGCGGCCGGGCATATCGACATCCGCGACGGAAAAACCTGTCCACGGATACCGCTGGTTGGCGAGGTTTCGCTCACCGGCGTGTTTTGCGTTGCGGGCGTCGAAAGCAAGGATTTTGGCTGTGTTCGATAGTCTGAGCAACCGGCTTGGCGATGTTTTCGGAAAGCTCCGCGGCCGCGGCGCGCTGACCGAGGCCGACGTGCGCGCCGCGATGCGCGAAGTGCGAATCGCCCTGCTCGAGGCCGACGTCGCGCTGCCCGTCGTGCGCAGCTTCGTCGATCAGGTCACCGAACTCGCGATCGGCCAGAATGTCCTTCGCTCGGTCACCCCGGGCCAGCAGGTGGTCAAGATCGTCAGCGACGCGCTGACCGAAATGCTCGGCTCCGAAACCGCCGAGCTCGACCTCGCCGTCACCCCGCCCGCCGTCATCATGATGGTCGGCCTCCAGGGTTCGGGCAAGACCACCACCACCGCGAAGATCGCCAAGCGCCTCAAGGAAAAAGAGCGCAAGAAGGTGCTGATGGCGTCGCTCGACGTCAATCGCCCCGCCGCGCAGGAACAGCTCGCCGTGCTTGGGGCACAGATCGACGTCGCGACGCTGCCGATCGTCGCCGGCCAGCAGCCCACCGAAATCGCCAGCCGCGCGCTGCAGGCGGCGAAGCTCCAGGGCTATGACGTCCTGATGCTCGACACCGCGGGCCGGCTCCACGTCGATCAGCAGTTGATGGACGAGATGCAGGCGGTGTCGCGCGCGGCGAACCCCGCCGAAACCCTGCTCGTCGTCGACAGCCTGACCGGCCAGGATGCGGTGCAGGTGGCGCAGCGCTTCACCGACCAGGTGCCGCTGACCGGCGTCGTGCTCACCCGCATGGACGGCGACGCGCGCGGCGGTGCCGCGCTCTCGATGCGCGCGGTCACCGGCAAGCCGATCAAATTCGCGGGCACCGGCGAAAAGCTCGACGGGCTCGAACTCTTCCAGCCGTCGCGCATCGCGGGCCGCATCCTCGGCATGGGCGACGTCGTCAGCCTCGTCGAGCGCGCCGCCGAAACGATCCAGGCCGAAGAGGCCGAGGCGATGGCGGCGAAGATGGCCAAGGGCCAGTTCGACCTCAACGACCTCCGCACCCAGCTCAACCAGATGCGCCGCATGGGCGGCCTCGGCGCGCTCGCGGGCATGATCCCCGGCCTCAAGAAGGCGCAGGTCGCCGCGGCGCAGGCGGGCGCCGACGACAAGACGCTCGTCCACTTCGACGCGATCATGGGCTCGATGACGCCGAAGGAACGGGCGAAGCCCGAAATCCTGACCGCGAAGCGCAAGATTCGCATCGCCAACGGCTCGGGCACCAACGTCCAGATGGTCAACAAGGTGCTCAAGATGCACCAGGAAATGTCGACCGCGATGAAGAAGATCCGCAAGATGGGCGGCCTCAAGGGGCTTGGTGCGCTGTTCGGCAAGGGCGGCGGCATTCCCGGCATGGGCGGCGGCGGCATGGGTGGTGGCGGAGGCGGTGGCCTCGGCGGCCTGCCCGGTCTCGGCGGCGGGGCGATCCCGCCCGAACTCGCCAACCTTATGAATAAAAAGAAATAACCCGATCAACCGATTTTGAATTTGAATTAGAAAGAAGGACTTACATCATGGCTACCTCCATTCGCCTGTCGCGCGGCGGTTCGAAAAAGCGCCCCTATTACAAGATCGTCGTCGCCGATTCGCGCAGCCCGCGCGATGGCCGCTTCATCGAGCGTATCGGCAGCTACAACCCGCTGCTCGCCAAGGACAATCCGGAGCGCGTCAAGCTCGACACCGAGCGCGCTAAGCACTGGCTGAGCGTCGGCGCCCAGCCGAGCGACCGCGTCGCCCGCTTCCTCGACGCCGCGGGCGTCCAGGAACGCGCCGCGCGCAACAACCCGAACAAGGCGGTCCCGGGCGAGAAGGCCAAGGAACGCGCCGAAGAGAAGGCGCAGAAGCTGGCTGACGCCGAGGAAGCCAAGGCTGCCGCGGCGGCCGCTCCGGCGCCCGAACCCGAAGCCGTCGAAGAAGCCGCTCCCGAAGTGGCCGCTGAAGAAGCGCCTGCCGCCGAGGAAGCGCCCGTTGCCGAAGAAGCCGCCGCTCCCGAAGCCGCTGAATCGGACGCGACCGGTTCGGTGAAGAGCGAAGAGACCGCCGAAGCCGTCGCCGACGCGGTGGCCGAGGAAGTTCCCGCCGACGCGACCGCCGAAGACGCGGCCGCGATCGCCGAGGAAGTCGCCGAAGGCGGCCCGGTTGCCGAAGAAGCGCCCGCCGAGGAAGCTCCGGCTGCCGAAGGCGAAGAAGAAGCCAAGGCCTGAGCCTTGGCCGACGCAAACCGCCCCGTCACCCTCGCCGCCATCGCCGGCGCGCATGGGGTGCGGGGCGAGGTGCGCCTCAAATTGTTCGGCGAAGGCGCGGAGGCTCTCCGCGCCTTTTCCGTTTTGAACGCAGGCGACCGCACGCTCACGCTCAAATCGGTGCGCCCCGCGAACCAGGGCGCGGTCGCGACTTTCGCCGAGGTCACCGACCGCAGCGCCGCCGAGGCGCTCCGCGGCACCATCCTCACCGTCCCGCGCTCGGCGCTGCCGCCGCTTGGCCCGGGCGAATATTATCACCATGACCTGATCGGCCTGCCGTGCGTCTCGACCGACGGCCGCGCGATCGGCCGCGTCGTCGCGGTCGAGAATTTCGGCGCCGGCGACATCCTCGAGATCGAGAAGCCCGCCGAAGCCAACAAAAAGCCCGCGCGCTTCATGGTCCCGATGAACCCGCGCGCCGTGCCGGCGTGGGACGCCGACGGCGTGACGGTGGACGCGGCTTTCGTCGCATAGACATCGTCCGTTTTGGGGTGGGGAGCGGACATATCAATCCTCCCTGCGGCGAAGCCGTGGGGAGGGGGAGCGAGCGGAAAGAAGGAACGCGCGGGGCGCGTTGCTTCCCGCGAGGCCGCAGGGTGGTGGAGGGGTCGACGCCATAAACTCGGCTCAAGGCCGCCACCCCTCCACCATGCTTCGCATGGTCCCCCTCCCCATCGCTTCGCGACAGGGAGGATTAGGATGACCGCTAACGCCCAATACCCGCCCCTCCGAAAAAACCGCTTTCCTAATAAATCCCGCCATGATCTACCCTGCCGGATGAGGCTTATGTCCATCCGCAGCGTCACGCGCCGACGACGATCGCCGCTAACCCCTTGTTCGCGCACGCGATGGGGCGTCAACTTAGTCAACTTCCGCGCGATATCTGTCGCCGGCCATCGCCGGACGAACGGTGGATTGCCGGCCCGCTGGTCCGCTGTTAGCGTCGCGCCCGCTTGTCAGGGAGGGTCCTCATGCGGCTAAGATCGGGTCTGTTTTTTGCGGTCATCCTTGGTGCGTCCTTTCCCGCCGCCGCCGAGGACCCCGCCCCAAAAACCCTCGACCAGCTCGCGCCCGAGATCGATGCGCTCTTCGCGAAATATCAGGCCGACGCGCATGTCCCGGGCCTCGTCTACGGCATCGTCCAGGACGGCAAGCTCGTCTATGTGAAGGGCGCCGGGGTGCAGGATCTCGACGCCAGGCGCCCCGTCACCGCCGACAGCCGTTTCCGCATCGCGTCGATGACCAAGGCCTTCACCGCGCTCGCGATCCTGAAGCTCCGCGACGACGGCAAGCTCCGCCTCGACGACCTCGCCGAGGATCATATTCCCGAGATGAAGGGCTGGACCTATCCGACCAAGGACAGCCCGCGGATCCGCATCCGCGACCTGCTCCAGCATGTCGGCGGCTTCGTCACCGACGACCCGTGGGGCGACCGCCAGCAGGTCCTGCCGCAGGCCGACTTCACCAAGATGATCGCCGCGGGCGTGCCCTTCAGCCGCGTGCCGCAGGGGGCCCACGAATATTCGAATTTCGGCTATGCTTTGCTCGGCCGCATCGTCGCCAACGCCTCGGGCATGGCCTATACCGACTATGTCCAGAAGACGATCCTCACCCCGCTCGGCATGACCGCGAGCGGCTTCGATGTAACCAAAACCCCCAAGGAGCTCTATGCCCGCGGCTATCGCTGGGAGAATGACGCATGGGCGGCGGAGCCCGAGATGGCCGACGGCGCGTTCAACGCCATGGGCGGGCTGCAGGTCAGCGCCAACGACTATGCCAAATGGATCGCTTTCCTGCTCTCGGCCTGGCCGGCGCGCGACGACCCCGACACCGGCCCGGTTCGCCGCGCGACGGTACGCGAAATGGCGCAGGGGCTCAACTTCACCTCGGTAGCGAACCGCATCGGCGCCAGCGGCGCCGACGCGTGCAAGCAGAGCCTCGCCTATGGCATGGGCTGGCGCGTCGCACAGGATTGCGAGCTCGGCCTCACCATGGCGCATGGCGGCGGCTACCCCGGCTATGGCAGCCATGTGATGCTGATGCCCGAGACCGGCACCGGCGTCTTCGCGCTCGCCAACCGCACCTATGCCGGCCCATCGGGGCCCGCCTGGGACAGCGCGGTGGCGATGGACAAGGCGGGGCTGCTCCAATGGCGCGACACACCCGCCTCGCCCGCGGTGACCGAGATGTTCGCCGCCGCGCAGGCCGCCTATGCCGCGGGCAATCTGGCGCCGCTCGACGGCAGGCTCGCGATGAATTTCCTGATGGACCGTTCGGCGGCCAATTGGGCGGCCGAGCTCGCGAAGCTCAAAGACCAGCTCGGCGCCTGCCCGACCGCCGAGCCGCTTGCGCCGATGGGTGCGATGGCGACCGCCTTCCGTCTCAACTGTGAAAAGGGCAAGCTCGACGGCATGCTCCTGCTCGCACCGACGACCCCCGTGACGATCCAGGCGCTGCGCCTCCGCGTCGTACCCGACTAGGCCGCGGCGATGAACACGACCCGGTCGCGCCCGCTTTCCTTCGCGGCATAGAGGTTGATGTCGGCCGATTTCATCGCCGCGCCGAAACTCGTCTCGCGCGCGATATGGACCAGCCCCATGCTCGCGGTCACCGGGCGCTGCAGCGCTGGCACCATCTGCGCGATATAGGCGCCGACGCGCTGGCGCAGCCGCTCGGCCTCGGTCGCGACCGCGCTCGCCTCGCAGCGGAAGAGCAGGGCGAATTCCTCGCCGCCGATCCGCGCCGCCATCGCGCTGCCCGATCCCAGCGCCACCCCCGCGGCAAAGATCACCCGGTCGCCGACGTCGTGGCCGTGGCGGTCGTTGATCGCCTTGAAATGGTCGAGATCGACGATCGCGATCGCGACCGGCGTTTCGGCCTTGTAGCTTTCCTCGATCGCGCGGCGGTTGGGGAGGCCCGTGAGCGGGTCGGTGTGTGCGATGACACGCATCGCTTCGGCTTGGGCCTGGGCCTCGGTGCGCTCGCGGCGAAGGCGGACGAGCCGGTCGAGGATGCCGAGCGCGGTGAGCATCACCTCGAGCCCCAGCGCGGGGAAGAGCAGGAAGAGAAAGGCGTCAAAGGGTGTGTTCAGCACGATGTCGTGGAACAGGCTCACCGCGTAAACGCCACCGATGCCGCTCCACGCCGCGGCCTGGTAGCGCGCGGTGCGGCTGCCGCGCAGCAACGCGATGACCACCGTCGCGACCCCCGTCACGAGCATCGCGACGAGCAGCAGGTTGCGGATGCCGAAATAGAGCGAGGAGGGTTCGGCCATCACCGTCGCGGGCGTGGTCAGCAGGATCAGGAAGGGCGGCCAGCCGAGCAGGGGCAGCAGCCTTTTGGGGATCGTCCCGGGCTCGAGATAGGCGCGCAGGAACGGCCCCGACACCGCGACGCCCAGGTCGAAGAAGACCGTGATCCACACCTGCCGCGCAAAGCCGTCGGGGGCGAGCGCGGCCCCCATCGCGAGCGGCGACAGCCCGATCGCCAGCGCCAGATAGGCGGCGGCGCGCATGCTCTGCCAGATCAGGAAACGCTCGCGCAGCAGCGCGTAGAAGGCGGCGTTGTAGGCGAGCGAGAAGAGCAGGAGCCCCAGGAAGATGCCGGTGAGCACGCCGTCCCAGGTCATGCTCGTCGCGTCGGCGAAGGAGGATTGCGCGTGCGCGGGAACCGCGGCGCCCAGCAGCGCCGCTCCGGTTCCCGATACTCGCGCCCATCGCGTCATCTTGCCCCCTGGTCCAGGAGGGGGAGATTAGGCGCATATCCGCTGATTTTTGGTTAATGGGTCGTTGGCCAAGGGCCTCGAAAAGGGGATCGCCCGGCGAGGGACCACCGGGCGATCGGGGCGTTCGGCCGCCCGGTTTGGTGATGCGTGGGATTTCCCCGTCAGGCCTTGGCCCGGCGGTCGCCTTCGACGGCACCCGGTGCCGCAGGGGCCGCTGCACGCGCGCGGCGGCTGCGCGGGCTCGGGCGCGCCTTGCGGCGCAGCGTGGTCGCCAGACGGCCCGCCGCCTTGACGAAGACGCGATCCTCGCCGGGGGCGCTGGGCAGCGCGATCCACTCGCCGAAACGCCGCAGCGGCGCCAGCAGGCGGGTCAGCCCGCGGTGAAGATCGGCGCTGAAACGGTCGTGGCCCTGGTTCCAGCTGCGCATGAAATGTTCTTCCATCATCGATCGTCTCCTCGTTTCTTCGATGCTCGACAAATGCCCGTTCGCGCTGGCCGGCGCCAACAAAAGCTTTGCATGGCCTCATAAGTCTGCCTTATATGATGTATGCCCAAGCTCCCGCCCCTCGCCGCCGTCCGGACCTTCGAAGCCGCAGGGCGTCTGCAGAATTTCTCGCGCGCGGCGGAGGAATTGGGGATGACGCAGGCCGCGGTCAGCTATCAGGTACGCCAATTGGAGGACCGGCTCGGCCGCGCGCTGTTCGTGCGCGAAAAGGGGCGGGTGCACCTGTCCGAAACGGGGCGGCGGCTGCTCCCCGCGATCTCCGGCGCCTTCGCCGCGATGGGCGACGCCTTCGCCTCGCTGGGCAGCGACGAGGCCGAGGTGCTGACGATCGACGCCGCGACCAGTTTCGGCGGCACTTGGCTCAGCGCACGCATCGGGGGTTTCCAGTTGGCCTACCCCGATCTCGCCGTGCGCATGGCGATGAACAACGCGCTCGTCGATTTCGACACGTCGAACGTCGATGTCGCGATCCGCATCGGCAAGGGGGAGTGGCCGGGGCTGCGCGCCGATTTCCTGATGCGCCAATATCTCGCGCCGATCGCCTCGCCCGCCTTCATCGCCGAACATGACATCCGCGAGCCCGCCGACCTGCTGCGCGTCCAGCGGCTCGCGCCCAACGACAGCTGGTGGGCGGCCTGGTTTGCCCTGGCCGGGGTCGCGACCCCGCCGCCGCGATCGCGCCGCGGGATCGAGCTCGACAGCCAGCTGCAGGAGGCGAGCGCGGTGCAGGCGGGGTTCGGCGTCGCGATGATGACTCCGCTCTACTGGCAGGCCGAACTTGCGAGCGGGCGCATGGTCCAGCCCTTCGAGACGCTCTATGTGTCGGCCTCGTCGGGCATGTGGCTCGTCCACCGTGAGAACCGCGTCGGCGTGCGCAAGATCGAACGCTTCCGCGAATGGCTGCACGCGGAGATCGGCAAGGATCGCCGCATCCTGCCCGAGGCCCTATGGCAGCCGCCGTCCTGAACCGCCGCGCCGGATCGCGGTCGGCGCGCGTCGGTAGACTTGCTGGAAGGCGGCGTTGAACGACCGCAGGCTGCCGAACCCCGCTGCGAGCGCGATTTCGGTCATGCCGAGGTCGGTGGTGTCGATCAGCCTCTTGGCGCGCTGGACACGCGCGGTGCGCGCCGCCGCGAGCGGCGTGGTATCCAGATGGCGCCGGAACAGCCGCGTCAGGTGGCGCCCGCCCATGCCGAGGCGCGCGGCCAGTGCCTCGACCCCGGCGGTGTCGAGCGCGCCCTCGTCGATCAGCCGGAGCGCCCGGTCAACGGTCGCGCGCGTGCCGTTCCACGCCGGCGATAGCGGCGCCGTCTCCGGCCGGCAGCGCAGGCACGGACGGAAACCCGCGCGCTCGGCCGCCGCAGCGCTCGCGAAATAGCCGACGTTGCGCGACAGCGGCTGACGCACGGGGCATATCGGCCGGCAATAGATGCGGGTCGACTTGACCCCGATGAAGATGACCCCGTCGAACGCCGGATCGCGCGCGTAGCGCACGCGCTCGCACGCGGCAAAATCGAGGTCGGGTAGGGCGGTCGGCGTCATGCATGGCTTATAGGATCTTCCGCGCCCGCTGTCTTCGCATGCCGATGATCAGGTCCGTTTCCTGCCAGCGGCGGCGCGCGCTCGATCCTATCAAAGGCGCTGGACGAACAATTGGGAGACCCGTCATGGCATCGCTTCACGAAGATATTTTCATCGCCGCCGATCCCGCCGCGATCTGGGACGCCGCGCGCGACGTTGGGCAGCTCCACGACCGGCTCGTTCCCGGCTTCGTCGTGGCGACCGAAATGCTGGCGGGCGCCGAGCCGCCGGTGCGGCGCGTGACCTTCGCGAACGGTGCGGTCGCCGACGAGACGATCGTCTCGGTCGACGACGCGCGCCGCCGCCTCGTCTGGGCTATCAAGGCGTTCGACCATCATAATGGCGCGCTCGAGGTTGCGGCGGCGCCGGGCGGCGCATGCGTGACATGGACCGCCGACCTCCTCCCCGACGCGCTCGCCGCGCAGGTGCAACCGATGATGGCGAAGGGGCTCGAATTGATGAAGGCGCGTTTCGAGGATGTCGCCGCCGGCAGCTGACGCTTGCCAAAAGGGGCTGCGCGGCGGCATGGGGCTTTATGTCTTTCGCCGCCGTCCCGCTGACCCTCTATCCCGACATGTTCCCCGGCCCGCTGGGGCACAGCATGGCAGGCCGCGCCCTGGAAGCCGGGGTCTGGTCGTGCGCGCCGGTGCAGATCCGCGATTTCGCGACCGACAGGCATCGTACCGTCGACGATACGCCTGCGGGCGGCGGGGCGGGAATGGTGCTCAAGGCCGACATATTGGCGGCCGCGCTCGACCATGCGGTCGCGGCGAATCCCGAGCTGCCGATCCTCGCGATGACCCCGCGCGGGGCGCCGGTAACGCAGGCGCGCGTACGCCTGCTGGCCGCCGGTCCGGGGGCGATCATCCTCTGCGGGCGCTTCGAGGGTTTCGACGAGCGCATCTTCGACGCGCGGCCGATCGAACAGATGTCGATGGGTGACATCATATTGTCGGGCGGCGAGATGGGCGCGCTGATGCTCCTCGACGCTTGCATTCGGTTGATTCCCGGCGTAATGGGCGCGGCTTCAAGCGGAGACGACGAATCGTTCGAGAATGGTTTGCTCGAATATCCGCACTATACCCGACCTGTGACATGGGAAGGGCGCACGATCCCCGAAGTGCTGCGATCGGGGGATCATGCGAAGATCGCCGCCTGGCGGAAACGACAGGCGGAGGACATCACACGGTTACGCAGGCCGGACCTTTGGGAGCGCCATGAGGGCGCTCGGGACCGACCTGCCTCTGGCGCGCGGCAAAAGAAGAAGGACTAGAGGACATGAACCTCATCCAGACGATCGAAGCCGAAGAAATTGCCAAGGCCGGCAAGACCATCCCCGAATTCCGTCCCGGCGACACGCTGAAGGTCGGTGTGAAGGTCGTCGAAGGCGAACGCACCCGCGTGCAGAATTTCGAAGGCGTGTGCATCGCACGCTCGAACAAGGGCATGGGCTCGAACTTCACCGTGCGCAAGATGTCGTTCGGCGAAGGCGTCGAGCGCGTTTTCCCGCTCTATTCGCCCAACATCGACAGCATTACCGTGATCCGCAAGGGTGCCGTGCGTCGTGCGAAGCTTTATTATCTTCGTGGCCGCACTGGTAAATCGGCGCGTATTGCGGAGCGCCGCGATTACCGGTCGGAAGCCGGCGAAGGCTAAGGAGAGCTACTCCTCCACAAAGCCGAAACAGCTTTCCAAAACGACCGGTTCCGCCAAAGCGCGAAACCGGTCGTTTTTCATTTGGGCAAAGCAAAATCATGCAGCAGTCCGCGTCCTTTCAGCCTTCCCGGCGCGCCGTCCTCGGCGCGGGGCTGTGCTTTGGGGCGTTCGGGCTCGCGGGACGGGCCGCGGCGGCGACCACCGCCGAGCGGCTGGTCGCGGCGGCGCGGCGGCAGGTCGGCGTCACGCTTGCCTATGATCCCGCGTACAGCACCCTCGCTTTCCCGGGCGGCGACGTCGACCGCGCCAAGGGGGTGTGCACCGACGTCCTCATCCGCGCCTATCGCGACGCGCTCGGCATCGATCTCCAGGCGCTTGTAAACGCCGACATGAAGGGCGATTTCGGCGCTTATCCCAGGAACTGGGGCCTCCGCCGTCCCGACCGCAACATCGACCATCGCCGCGTGCCGAACCTCGCGACCTATTGGACGCGCCAGCGCGCGCGGGTGCCCGTGTCGAGCGACCCCGCCGACTGGCGGCCAGGCGATATCTTCACCTCGATGACCGGCGGGCGTTTCCCGCACACCGGCATCGTGTCCGACCGAACTACGGCAGCGGGACGCCCGCTTGTGATCCACAATATCGGCCGCGGCGCGCGCGAGGAAGACGCGCTCTTCGACCACCCGCTGACCGGCCATTTCCGCTGGAAAGTCTGATCAGGTTTCAACCAAGTTCTACACTGAGGAGTGAATGATGGGTTATCGTATCGTTGTCGCCGGCGCGACGGGCAATGTCGGGCGCGAAGTGCTCGCCATCCTCGCCGAACGCGAATTCCCCTATGACGAGATCGCGGCGGTCGCCTCGTCGCGCAGCCAGGGCGACGAGATCGAGATCGGCGACACCGGCAAGACGGTGAAGTGCCAGAATATCGAGAATTTCGACTGGGCCGGCTGGGACATGGCGATCTTCGCGATCGGCAGCGACGCGACCGCGATCCACGCGCCGAAAGCCGCGGCGGCGGGCTGCGTCGTGATCGACAACTCGTCGCTCTATCGCATGGACCCCGACGTGCCGCTGATCGTGCCCGAGGTGAACCCCGACGCGATCGACGGTTATACCAAGCGCAACATCATCGCGAACCCGAACTGCTCGACCGCGCAGATGGTCGTCGCGCTCAAGCCGCTCCACGATGCCGCGACGATCAAGCGCGTCGTCGTCTCGACCTATCAGTCGGTGTCGGGCGCGGGCAAGGCGGGCATGGACGAACTGTGGAACCAGACGCGCCAGATCTTCGTCGGCGACGAAAAGGATGTGCAGAAGTTCACCAAGCAGATCGCCTTCAACGTCATCCCGCACATCGACAAATTCCTCGACGACGGCTCGACCAAGGAGGAATGGAAGATGGTCGTCGAGACCAAGAAGATCCTCGATCCCAAGATCAAGGTCACCGCGACCTGCGTCCGCGTGCCGGTGTTCGTCGGCCATTCGGAAGCGATCAACATCGAGATGGAGG
Organism: Sphingopyxis sp. HIX; assembly: GCF_001468285.1. Classification (GTDB taxonomy): domain Bacteria; phylum Pseudomonadota; class Alphaproteobacteria; order Sphingomonadales; family Sphingomonadaceae; genus Sphingopyxis. Next base: position 75,228 of record NZ_LNSB01000008.1, read on the forward strand.
ACGAGCTGTCGGCCGAGGACGCGCAGCGCATCCTGCGCGAAGCGCCGGGCGTGGTGCTCCACGACAAGCGCGAGGACGGCGGCTACATCACCCCCGTCGAATGCGTCGGCGACTTCGCGACCTTTGTCAGCCGCGTTCGTGACGATCCGACGGTCGATAACGGCCTCAACCTCTGGTGCGTCAGCGACAACCTCCGCAAGGGCGCGGCGCTCAACGCGGTGCAGATTGCCGAACTGCTGGGGCGCCGGCATCTGAAGAAGGGCTGAGCCCGCACTCTCGCCCGTTCGCATCTCGACTTCGGGATGCGAACGGGTAGGGATGGGGGCATGACCGCCCCCTATCGTTTCACTCACGCTATCCTCCGCACCCCCGCGCCATCCGCGGTCAAGGGCATCCGCGCCGACGGCGGCCCCGATCCCGACCTCGCCGGCCTCGCCGCTGAGCATGACGCCTATGCCGCGACGCTCCGCGCCCTCGGCCTCGACCTCACCATCCTCCCGCCGCTCGACGCCTTCCCCGACGCTCTCTTCGTCGAGGATGTCGCGCTCACTTTCCCCGAGGGCGCGATCCTGCTCCGCCCCGGCGCCGCGACGCGCGCGGGCGAGGTCGAACATGTTCGCGAAGCGCTTGCCGCGCACCACGAGCGGGTCCTCGAACTCCCCGCCGGCCATGTCGATGGCGGCGACGTGCTACGCCTTGCCGACCGCGTGATCATCGGCCTCTCGGCGCGCACCGACCGCGCGGGCGCGGAGCAACTCGCCGGTCTCCTCGCTGTCCTCGGCCACCGCGCCGAGATCGCCGACACGCCGCCCGGCGTCCTCCATTTCAAGACCGGTTGCGGGCTGATCGACGCAGAGACGATCTTCGCCGTCCCCGCGCTCGCCGGCTGTCCCGAGTTCGCCGGGCTCGAAATCGTCGTGACGCCCGCCGGCGAAGAGGAGGCCGCGAACCTGCTGCGCATCAACGACACGATCCTCGTCGGCGACCGCTGGACCGCGACCCACGCGCTGCTCGAAGCGCGCGGCCTCGCGATCCGCCCGCTTCCCACGATCGAGATCGCGCGCATCGACGCGGGGCTCAGCTGCATGTCGCTGCGCTGGTGATCGCCGCCCTCCCGCGCGCGCAGAAAGTCCTGCTCGGCCTGCTCGCCGCGCTGCTCCTCGCCGCCCAGGTCGCACAGCCCTATCCCGAAATCGCGCTGCTCCAGCATATCCCGACGCTGCTGTTCCTGTTCGTGTCGCCCTGGGTGCTCCGCCGCTGGCCGCTCTCGACCGCGTCGCTCGCGTGCATCGTGGCGTTCCTCGCGCTCCACACATTGGGCGGCCGCTACGCCTACAGCAATGTCCCCTATGACGACTGGGCGCGCGCGCTCGGCGGTACGACCCTCTCCGATGCGATGGGCTGGAGCCGCAACCACTACGATCGCCTCGTCCATTTCGCCTTTGGCGCCTTGTCGGTGGTCCCCGTCGCCGAGATCGCGCGCCGCCGGGGCGGGCTCAGCCCGCGCGGCGCCGCGCTGACCGTGCTCGCCTGGGTGCTCGCCATTTCGTGCCTCTACGAGATTTTCGAATGGCTGCTCACTATCGTCGCGGCGGGCGAGACCGCTGACCGCTACAACGGGCAACAGGGCGACATCTGGGACGCGCAAAAGGATATGGCGCTCGCCGCTCTGGGTGCGATATTGCTGCTCCCCGTCCTTCGCAGGAGCCGATGATGCGCCACTTTACTTCCCTCGCCCTGATCGGCCTGCTCGCCGCGTGCAAGCTCGCCGCCGACAGCGCGCCCGCGGAGAAGGAACCCGCCGCGCTCCCGGTCCCCGAAGCCAAGGCCGACGGTCCCGCCGCGGCGACCACCGCGATCGGCCTCGACGGCGAGGGGCTGCGCTTCGTCGACAAGGCGACCGGCAAGACCAGCCTGCTCGCCTTCGGCGTCCCGCGCGCCCAGGCCGAGGAGGCGCTGGCGCGCGTGATGGGCAAGGAGAGCGACCGCAGCAGCAACGCGGAATGCGGCGCGGGGCCGATGGACTTCACCCGCTACGACGCGATGACGCTCAATTTCCAGGACGGCAAATTCGCCGGCTGGTTCCTCGGCAACGAGCCCGGCGCGGACCAATATTCGACGATGAGCGGCATCGCGGTCGGCACCCCGCGCGCCAAGGCGGCCGGCTCGGCCACGATCGTGATGGCCGAGGACAGCACCCTGGGCGAGGAATTCAGCATCGGCGAGGGCGAGGATAGCGTCGGCGGCATGTTCGCCGCGCCCGGCGACGATGCGAAGATCGACGCGCTGTTCGCGGGGGTGAATTGCTTCTTCCGCTGAGGGGAAAGACAAGCCGCCCCGGCCACCCCTAATATTCGACGATGATCCGCACCTTGTCGGCGCTCACCCCGACCGCGCGCGCGATCTCCTTGCGGCTGCGGTCGATCACCGCCGCCACCTCGTCCGCTGCCGCCTCGCCCAGCAGTTCGGCCGCGGGCACGCCCAATATCTTCGCGAGCGCCGCCATCCGGCTGCGCTTGGGCCGCACGCGGCCTCTTTCCCAGCCGAGTACCGACGCCGCGCTGACGTTCATGCGCTTGGCGACGTCGGCGCGGTCGATCCCGGCCTTGGTGCGCAGCCGCAGCAGCCGCTCGCCGAACGCCTCGTCGGCCGCGGGGCCCGCGGCCGCTTCTTCGGTCGCTTCGGGGGCCGCGAGCGCCTCGGTCGCGCTCTTGAGCTCGACCGCGCTCAGCGTCGCGCGCGATACCGGACCCTCGAACTGGCAGCCGAAATGCCGCCCGCTCGCCCAGATCACCACCGCGGTGATGTCGCCGGCATGCGGCAGCTCGATCTCGATCCGGTCGCCCGCCGCCAGCTTGATGTCGCTTTCGAAGAGCAGGCCGGTGCCCGAGATATTGTGGATCTGGACGTCGATGCCCTTGCCGTCGTGCCGCGCGCCCTTGGCGAGCAGGCTGAGCTTGCGGCGTCCGCCCTGACGCCGGTCGGCGCCGGGGGCCGAGGGCAGAAAATATCCGGAAATAGCCATGCCAGTTTGATGGAGTCGGCCGGTTAATGATTGGTTAGCGTGGGGTGAAAGATGGGCGTTGCGGCCCAACTGTTGGCGACCGGTATCGGGCGTGAGTTGCAGTCCCCCATCCCAAAAACGCCGCCGTCTTCAAAAAAGGCTTTCCTACATTATCCGGCTATGCAAGCGTCGATTCTGGCTCTTTCCCTCGGTCGACAGAAGCAGTTGCCGAGGTCCTGTTGGGGAGCGCATAGGGCTGAACTTTCCTGAACTTTGAACAGGGCAGCGGCAGCTTCCCATCCCAAAGCCGCCATCCGTTCCCTACACCAGCCGCCGTCCCGTCACCGCCACCGTTGCGCACGCCGGCGTGCCATCCTTGCCCGTGCCGTTCACCGACAACGCAATCCGCCCGCCACCCTTTGCCGCCGCCTCGAGCAACTCCTGTCCGATATCGTGGATGTCGATCTTCATCCGCCGGCTCCACGGCGAGCCGGGGTCGCCCGCGAGGTCGCCGATGCGGATATAGACGAAGCGCCGCTCGGGCCCCTCGCGCCGCACCTGGTCGCCGAAGAACTTCGGCCCAGGCCCGACGCGGATCGTAAAATCGAAGACCAGCGGCTCACCCGCCACCGACGCCTTGGCGTCCAGCGGCCCGCCGTCCTTGTCCTGCAGGCTGTGGCGCACCCCCGCGACCGGCCGCTCAATGACGATCCGCATCGCGACCTCGTGCTGCTCGACGCGCACCATATTCTAATGCCCCATGTCCGCCGCCGACGCCTTTTCGGTCCCCGGCTTCGGCGGGCGCAGCAGCAGCACCAGCGGCACCGACGCCAGCGTCACCCACATCATCAACCAGAAATCGTCGATATAGGCGACCATCGCCGCCTGGCGGTTGATCTCGGCATTGACCATCGCCATCGCGGCGTCGCCCGCGATGCCGAAACGGTCGGCGGTCGACGGGTCGAGCAGGCTCGTCGAGCTGTTGGTGACATGCGCGACCAGATCCTCGTGGCTCGTCTGGATATTCGCGCCGAGCAGGGTGGTGACCGTCGAAATCCCGACCGACGCGCCGATGCTGCGCAGCAGATTGAGCAGGCTCGACCCGTCGGTGCGATATTGCGGGGGGATGGTCGCAAAGGCCATGGTGTTGAGCGGGATGAAGATCAGCCCCATGCCCAGCCCCTGGACGACCCCGCTGATGATCACCGGCTGCATTCCCATTTCGAGCGACCAGTGGCTCATCTGCCACAGCGACAGCGCAGCGATGAGCAGGCCGGAACCGACCATCCAGCGCGCGTCGATCCGGCCCAGCATCTGCCCCGCGAACCACATGCTCGCAAGGATGCCGATCCCGCGCACCGCGAGCACGACGCCGGTGTCGATCACCGGCCAGCCGAAAAGGTTCTGCAGCATCGGCGGCAGCAGCGCCATCGACGCGAACATCACGACGCCGATCACGATCATGAAACCCATCGCGGTGACGAGGTTGCGGTCGGCGAGCATCTTGCGGTTGAACAAAGTGTCGCGCTTCGACGTGAACAGATGCACCGCGAACATCCACAGGCACGCGATCGCGACGCCGCATTCGATCCAGATCTCGATGCTGTCGAACCAGTCCTGGTGCGCGCCGCGGTCGAGCATCAATTGCAGCGCGGCGAGCCCCAGCGCGAGCATCGAGAAACCGAAGAGGTCGAACTTGCGGTCGCTGGTGCGCGTCGCGGGCAGCAGCGCCCACATCATCGCCAGAGTCAGCAGCCCGACGGGCAGGTTGACGTAGAAGACCCAGCGCCAGTTGACGCTCTCGGTCAGCCAGCCGCCGAGCACCGGGCCCAGGATCGGCCCGATCATGATCCCCATGCCCCAGATCGACATCGCGCGCGCCTGTTTGTCGGGCGGGTTGATGTCGAGCATCACCGACTGCGACAGCGGCCCGATGAAGGCGGCGCTGATCCCCTGCAGGAAGCGAAAGGCGACCATCTGCTCGAGCGACTGCGCCGCGCCGCACGCCATCGAGGTGACGATGAAGCCCGCGATCGCGGCGAGGAACAATTCGCGCCGCCCGATGCGGTCGGCGAGCCAGCCGGTGATCGGCATCGCGATGGCGCTCGCGAGGATATAGCTGGTGAGCACCCAGGTCACGGTCTCGCTCGTCGCGCCCAGCGCCGATTGCATGTGCGGGATCGCGACATTGGCGATGGTGGTGTCGAGAATCTGCATGATCGACGCGCCCATCACCGCGACCATCAGCAGCCCGCGATAGCGTACGCGCTCGTGGAGGGGGATGGAGTCGTCGGCGGGCAGCGCCGCGGCGGGCGAGCGCCGGGGGAGGGAACGGCTGGCCATCAGCGCGCCTTTGCCCTCTTCCCTTCAGGGGAGAGGATATGCAGGCTTGCGAGCTTGCTCGCTAGCCGGAGTTGGAGAGGGGGAGGGAAGCTGCTTGCCCCTCTCCAAGCTGCGCTAGCTCCTGCGGAGCAAGCTTCGCTATCCTCTCCCCTGAAGGGGAGAGGGCGGGTGAGAGACGGCGCACCCACGCCCTACTTCCCCGCCACCGCCCCGCTGCCGGTGAGCACCCGTACATCGGCCGACAGCCCGGCGATCATCTCGCGCGACGGTTTTTCGTCGAAGGCGATCTTGACCGGCACGCGCTGCGTCACCTTGACCCAGTTGCCGGTCGCGTTCTGCGCGGGGAGCACCGAAAATTCGCTGCCCGTGCCCGCGCCGATCGTCAGCACATGGCCGCGGATCTTCAGCCCCGGATAGGCGTCGAAGCTGATTTCGGCGCGCTGGCCGACGCGCATGTCGGCGAGGTCGGTTTCCTTGAAATTGGCCTCGACCCACGGATGCGCGGTGTCGACCAATGTCACCGCGGGCAGCCCAGCGACCATCATCTGGCCGATCTGCAGCCGGTCCGACTGCGCGACGCGCCCCGCGCTCGGCGCGCGCACCTCGGTGCGGCCCAAATTCACCTGCGCCTGCGCGCGCTGGACGCGCGCCGCCTCGACCTGCGGGTTGATTCCGCTCGACGGGCCCGCGGCGAGCTTGACGCGCGCCTCGGCGGCGGCTGCTTCGGCTTGGCGCACGCGCTCGCGCGCCTGACTCACTGCGTGGCGCGCGGCGTCATAGGCGGCCTTGGTGGTGAAGCCCTTTTCCATCAGCGCGGCCTGCCGCCCGAAGGTCACTTCGGCGAATTTCACATCCTCGCGCGCCGCGGCGATATCGACCGCGCTGGTGTTGGCGCTCGCTGACAGATTGCCGACCTCGACCTCGGCCGCATCGATCGCCGCGGTCGCCTGTGCGACATTCAGACGGTAGGGCTCGCCGTCGATGCGGAACAATAATTGCCCCGGGGTGACGTCCTGCCCGTCCTTGACCGCGACCTCGGTGATCCGCCCGCCGACTTCGGCGGCGATCGAGACCTTGTCCATCTGGACATAGGCATTGTCGGTCGACACCGACCCGCCGCTGGTCAGCCACCAGCCCGCGCCGCCCGCGATGAGCATGGCGGGCAGGCCGAACATCAGCAGGCGCGTGCGCCACGTCGGTTTCGTCGCGGCATCGGTCGCCGCGGCGGGCTGCGGCGGCGGCACGGGATCGGCCTTGGGCGGCTTGGCCTCTTCGGCCTTGGCGGGAGCGGTGGCGGAGAGCTGGGCCATCAGATCGTCTCTTTTTCTTTTTGGCATTCGCGGCGGGAGAGGTTGGCGCGCACGCGCTCGACCAGCGCGGCGAGCGTTTCGCGCTCGGCCTCGCTCATCCCTTCGGTGGCTTCGGCGACCGCGGCCTTCGCGGTCTGGCGAAGGTGATCGAGCAGGGGTTCGGCCTGCGTCGTCAGGTACAGCTGCCACGCGCGGCGGTCGGTGGGGTCGGCGCGGCGCTCGACGAGCGCGCTTTCCTCCAGCCGGTCGATCATCCGCGACAGCGTGATCGGCTCGACCTCGATCAGTTCGGCGAGCGGGCCCTGCCTTATTCCGGGGTAGCGCGCCAGATAGGTGAGCACGCGCGACTGCAGCGCGGTGATGCCGCTGTCCTTGGTGCGCGCGTTGAAATCGCGGCGAAACATCCGCGCGGTGTCGTTCAGCAGGAAGCCGATGGTCTCACTCATGGCATGCGATATAATAGCAATTGCTACTATATGCAAGATCATGCTGCGCGGCACTGTCGCCAGCTTCCGCAACATCGACAAATCGCCCGCCGCCGCTAAGGTGCGATCATGACCCTCACCGCCGACCTCTTCTGGTCGTTCCGCTCGCCTTATTCCTATCTTGCGATCGCCCGCTACCGCGCGCTCGCCGCGAGCCACGACCTCGCCATCAACCTGCGCCCGGTCTATCCGCTCGCGATCCGCCAGCCCGACTTTTTCGAGCGCAACCACCCCAACTGGCTGAGCTATACGATGCGCGACATGATCCGCGTCGCGCAGTTCCACGGCATCCCCTTCGGCCCGCCGCGCCCCGACCCGATCGTGCAGGACATCATGACGCGCGAGATCGCCGCCGAGCAGCCATATATCTATCGCCTGACGCGCATCGGCCAGGCCGCCTCACGCCGCGGCAAGAGCCTCGCCTTCGCGCATGAGGCGGCGCAGCTCATCTGGGGCGGCGCGGTCGACTGGCACCTCGGCGACCATCTCGCGGGCGCCGCCAAGCGCGCCGGGCTCGACCTCGCCGAACTCGACGCCGAGGCGGAGCGCGACGCCGAGGCGCTCGACACCGAGATCGCCGCCAATCAGGTCGCGCTCGAAATCGCCGGTCATTGGGGCGTGCCGACGCTCGTCTTCGACGGCGAGCCCTTCTTCGGGCAGGACCGCATCGACATGGCGCGCTGGCGCATGGAGCAGAAGGGCCTGTTGCCGCGATGACCGACCCCGTTTTTTTCGAAGCGCGCGACGGCGTGCGCCTCGCCGTGCGCGAACTGGGCACCGGCCGTCCCGTCGTGTTGCTCCACGGGCTCTTTTCGAGCGCCGAGGTCAACTGGATCAAGTTCGGCACCGCGGCGAAGATCGCCGGAGCGGGCTTTCGCGTGATCATGCCCGACCTCCGCATCCACGGGTCGAGCGAAGCACCGCACGAGGAAGAATTCTACCCGCCCGACATACTCGTCCACGATCTCGAAGATCTGGTCGCGCATTATGGCCTCGACGATTTCGACCTCGGCGGCTTCTCGCTCGGCGCGCGGACCAGCGTGCGCGCGGTCGTCGCGGGCATGCGGCCGCGGCGGCTGATCCTCGGCGGCATGGGGCTCGCCGGCCTCGCCGGCTGGCAAAAGCGCGGCGCCTTCTTCAAGCGCGTGATCGCCGAATATGAAAGCGCGAAGCGCGGCGACGACACTTGGCTGTCGATCCAGTTCATGAAGACGATGAAGGTCGATCGCATCGCCGCGGGGCACCTCCTCGACAGTTTCACCGACACCGCGCCCGAGATGCTCGCCGCGATTACCATGCCGACCTTGCTCGTCTGCGGCGAGCAGGACCAGGACAATGGCTCGGCCCCCGAACTCGCCGCGGCGCTCTCCGACGCACGGCTGGTGACGATCCCCGGCACGCACATGTCGAGCGTGACCCAGCCCGAAATGGGCGACGCGATGGCGGCTTTCCTCGCGGCTTGACCCTGTCCGCGGGCGGGTCCAAACAGCCGTCATAGCGCCATAGAGCGCCCCCACCAGATGAGGATCGCACCCCCATGAAAGCCATGATTTCGACGATGTCGCTCGCCCTGTCGCTCGCGCTCGCCGGCCCCGCGCTGGCGGCCGGAAAGGCGAAGGACAAGCCCGCGGCAGCCAAGTCGACGCAGCCGACCGCAGCCGATGCAGACGCCTTCATCGCCGCCGCCGAAAAGGATCTGTTCGACTATACGGTCGAGGCGAGCCAGGTGAACTGGGTCAACGCGACCTACCTGACCGAGGACACCGACGCGATGGCCTCGCGAATCAACGCGGTGGGTACCGAAAAGGCGGTCAAATACGCGCTCGAGGCCGCGAAATATGCGAGCGTTCCGGGGCTCAGCGAGGACACCAAGCGCAAGCTCGACATATTGCGCAACGGCCTCGTCCTTCCCGCACCGACCAAGCCCGGCGCCGCGACCGAGCTCAACCGCATCGCGACCGACCTCCAGTCGCAATATGGCAAGGGCCGCGGCACGCTGAAGGGCAAGGAAATCTCGGGCTCGGACATCGAGGCCGAGATGGGCAATCTCCAGCACACCCCCGCCGAATTCGCCGAAATGTGGACGAGCTGGCACGACAATGTCGGCGCGCCGATGAAGGGCGACTACGCCAAGCTGGTCGGCATCGCCAACGAGGGCGCGAAGGAGCTCGGCTTCGCCAACACCGGCGCGATGTGGCGCTCGGGCTACGACATGCCGCCCGAGGAATTCGCCAAGACCACCGAGCGGCTTTGGCAGGAAGTGAAGCCGCTCTATATGGCGCTGCACACCTATGTGCGCTCGAAGCTCAACGAGAAATATGGCGACGCGGTGCAGCCCAAGACCGGTCCGATCCGCGCCGACCTGCTCGGCAATATGTGGGCGCAGGAATGGGGCAATATCTATCCGCTCGTCGCGCCCGCGGGCTCGGGTGACCTCGGCTATGACATCGGCGACCTGCTCACCGAAAAGGGCAAGGGGCCGCTCGACATGGTCAAGGCCGGCGAGAATTTCTATTCGTCGCTCGGCATGGAAGCGCTGCCCGAGACCTTCTGGAAGCGCAGCATGTTTACTAAGCCCGCCGATCGCGAGGTCGTGTGCCATGCCTCGGCGTGGGACATCGACAACAAGGACGACATCCGCATCAAGATGTGCATCAAGGTGAATGCCGACGATTTCGTCACCATCCACCACGAACTCGGCCACAATTATTACCAGCGCGCCTATAAGGAACAGCCCTTCCTCTACCTCAACGGCGCGAACGACGGCTTCCACGAGGCGATCGGCGACTTCGTCGCGCTGTCGATCACCCCGCAATATCTGGTGGACATCGGCCTGCTCGACGAGGCCAAGGTGCCGAGCGCCGACAAGGACACCGGGCTGCTGCTGCGTCAGGCGATGGACAAGGTCGCCTTCCTGCCCTTCGGCCTGCTCGTCGACCGCTGGCGCTGGGGCGTGTTCGACGGCACGATCAAGCCCGCCGACTATAACAAGGCCTGGACTCAGCTGCGCACCCAATATCAGGGCATCGTCCCGCCGGGCCAGCGCCCGGCCGAGGCCTTCGACGCGGGTGCGAAATTCCACATCCCGGGCAACACGCCCTACACCCGCTATTTCCTCGCGCGCATCCTGCAGTTCCAGTTCTACAAGGCGGCCTGCGACCAGGCGGGGTGGAAGGGGCCGCTCCACCGCTGCTCCTTCTACGGCAACAAGGAAGTCGGCGCGAAATTGAACGCGATGCTCGAAATGGGCGCGTCGAAGCCCTGGTCCGATGCGCTCGAAGCCTTCACCGGCAGCCGCGAGATGTCGGGCAAGGCGATGGCCGAATATTTCGCGCCGCTGAAGGAATGGCTCGACGAGCAGAACAAGGGCAAGCCGACGGGGTGGTGAGGCGCCTCGCCCTGGCAATGCTGGCGTGCGGCGCTGCGATCCATGCGATCGCTGCGCCGCCGCCGCCACCGCCGCCGCGCAACGATCTGCCGATGACGCTCGACGGATATAATATCGTCGGGCTCTATGGGCGCTACGCCGACTGGCTGGAACGCCACAAGGGGCAGATCATCGATGATGCGATGAAGGATATCCCTGACAGGCCCGGATATCGCCCTCAGGCCCAGATCGTCACCTACAAGAAATTCAGCGACTATGGCCATTATCAGTCGGGCGAGATTCGCGGCTATTGCCGGGCGGTGGGCCAATGGGACGTCGATCGCAACGACTGCCTGTTCGTCTTGCGCAAGGTCAATATACCGGTGGCGGCACTCGACGAGCATAGTCCGCTCGGCGAATTCTTCCGGCAATCCTTCGATCCTGCGACGCTCGTCGCCGCGCTAAGGCGCGAAGGTATCGAGCCGGATTCGGACGTGTGGTCGCTCGATGCCGCACGGATCTTTTCCGAACTCCCGTCACCGGCAACCGTGCTTCGGGCCAACATAAGGACCGAGCTGGTCGATTCGGCCCAATGCCCGCAAATGCAGGCGGAACTGTCCCGCCTCGAGGGCAAGGACATGGCTTATGCGGTCGATATGACGGGCGTGGGCAAGGATGGCCCGGTAGAGGCGCCCGCACCCCATTCGATCATGCGCGAGGACGCGTTGCATATCCGGACGGCGAAAGGCCTCGTCACGGTTATCGGGAAGCAGCGCAGCATGTATGACATGCTAAGCCCGCTCTATGCTGCGGTGGACGACTGCGCGGAACAGCTCGCGCAAAAGGCGGCTCCCTAGCGCATCATGTCGCTGCCGTTTCGACAGACTGCTTGAACCGCGCCAGCCGCGCGCTCGCGGCGGCGGCGTGGGGGCCGATCCAGCGGTCGTGGATGTCCTGGATCGGCATCGCGTTGAGATGGTTCCAGCGCTCGCGGCCGCGGCGCTCGGCGATCACGAGGCCGGCATCTTCCAGCACTTTGAGATGTTGCATCACCGTGCAGCGGTCGATGTCGGCGAAATGCCCGCACAGCGCGCCGGTCGTGAGCGGCTGGTCCTTCAGGTCGTCGAGAATCTGCCGCCGGACCGGTGAGGCGAGCGCCTTGAAGGTTGCGTCGAACGGGTCGTGAATTGACATGTTATATAAATATAACATAAAAGGAGGCGACTCAAGCGGAGAACGGCTATGGAACTGAAATTCCGGGTGGCGGCGCGGATCGCGAAGCCGGTGCACGAGGTGTTCGAGGCGGTCGCCGACCCCGCGAAGCTGTCGAACTATTTCACCACGGGCGGCGCGAAAGGCCGGCTCGAGACCGGCGCGACGGTCGAGTGGGACTTCCACGACTTTCCGGGCGCCTTCCCCGTCTATGTGATCGAGGTCGTCGCCGACGAGAAGATCGTGCTCGAATGGCAGGCCAGCGAGGGTGAGGCGCACAATGTCGAGGGCAGCGACCCCAAGGATGCCGATTACCGCACGCGCGTGACGATGAGCTTCAAGGGCCTCGACGACGGCCGCACGCTCGTCGAGATCGCCGAGGAAGGCTGGCGCGAGAACCAGGGGGCGCTCAGCGCTTCCTACGGCAATTGCCAGGGTTGGTCGCAGATGCTGTGTGCGCTCAAGGTCTGGATCGAGCATGGCATCAACCTGCGCGAGGGCATGTACAAATAGGCGCGGCCTCCGCCGCCCGAGCATCGTGCCGAATTATACCTAGCGTGACAAAGCTTTGCCACAATCTCCCGATAGCCCGGCGTCGGCGGCATCGACCGCCCGACGACAAGAGGGAGGATTTGTGCATCGTTTCATCCTGACCGCCGCGCTTCTGATGGGCGCTTCCACCGCCGCCCAGGCCGCCACCTGCGAGGAAAGTTTCGCCAAGAAGGGCAATCCGGTGACCGGGCTGCGCTTCACTGCGAGCGTGCAGGTCGCGAACATGTCGCCCGCGAGCGCGGTGGGGCAACTCAACGGCATCGTCGCGGCGAAGGGCTATGACATCCTCGTCGCCGACCAGGCTGCGGGCTCGATGCTCATCGAGCAGCCCGCGACGGGGAAGGCGCGGTCCTTTCCGCTCGAGTTTACGGCCGGTGCCGACGGCACGGTGCTGATGGAAGCAAAGCTGCGCGGCGCTTCGTCGGTGCCGGAGGCCGCGGCCAAGGCCGAGATGTGCGGCATTTTGAACCAGCTGAAGGGCGGCAAGGCGGGCGACGCCGCCGCGGCGAAGGGCATGAAGGCGAGCACCGCGCCGGGCGCGCCGCTGCGCATGAGCGTGCTGCGCTTTTCGCAGGACATCACCGGCGAAGCCGAGAAGAACAGCGCGGCGATCCCGCTGCGCTACAAGAACAAGAGCTATACCCTCTACGGCCCGGTCGACAATGTCGGGACGATCGGCGGCGATTATCGCGTCGAATGGAAGATGGTGTCGAACGTGCTCACCGACATCGTCCCCGGCCGCGCCACCGCGAGCACGGCGGTGATCTGCGTGCTGGCGCCGGGGCAGGCGGCCTATGCGCTGCAGCTGAAACCCGGCAAGCATGCCGAGCTCACCGGCATGTTCGACCGCTATGAGGGCGGGCGCTCGCAGGTGTGGCTGAAGGACTGCCGCGTCGTCAAATAGCGGAGACGCGGCCCCTATTCGGGATATTCGAAACGGAGCGGGCGCGATCCCAAAGGCGCGCCCGTATTCGCGTCGACCACGACCGGCCGGATCGCCTGCCCGGTCTCTACGTCGATCTGGCGCGTCAGCGCGCCGGTGCCATTGTGCTTGCGGCCCCAGGCGCCGATCGCCGCGAGGATCGGCAGGAAATCGCGCCCCGCCGCAGTGAGCAGATATTCGTCGCGCGGCGGCCGTGTGCTGTAGCGGCGCTTTTCGATCAGCCCGGCTTCGGCGAGCGCCGCGAGCCGCCGCGCGAGGATGTTCGGCGCGATGCCCAGGCTGGTGCGGATCTGGTCGTAGCGCGTCAGCCCGCGGTCGATGTCGCGCAGGATCAATATGCTCCAGCGGTCGCCGACGCGCATCAGCCCGCGGTCGACGGGGCAGGCGCCCAGATTATTTTCTTGCATACCCATTGAAGCCATATGAGCGAGTAACTATCATTTTGCAAGCGACTGACGCCGGGATGTCTCGGGGGCCGCCTTTTGAAGGAGCAATATGATGACCATCCCCAGTGGAACGGCCCTGATCACGGGCGCCTCGACCGGCCTTGGCGCCGTTTACGCCGACCGCCTCGCCAAGCGCGGGCACGACCTGATCCTCGTTGCGCGCAACGGCGCGCAGATGGAGGAACTCGCCGCGAAGCTGCGCGCCGAGCATGGCATCGCGGTCGATGTGATCGCCGCCGACCTCACCAGGAGCGACGATGTGATGCGGATCGAGCAACGGCTGATCGACGATGCCGCGATCACGCTCTTCGTGAACAACGCCGGCATGTCGCTGAACGGCGGCACGCTCGAAAATAGCGCGGCCGAGATCCAGACGATCATCGCGCTCAACATCACCGCCGCGGCGCGGCTCGCCATCGCGGCGGGCAAGGCGTTTGCGGCGCGCGGCAGGGGCGCGATCGCCAATATCGCCTCGGTCCTCGCGCTCGCCCCCGAGACGTTCGAGGGCGTGTACAGCGGGTCGAAGGCCTTCCTGCTCAACCTCAGCCTGTCGCTGGCGAACAGCGTCCGCGACCGGGGCGTGCTGGTGCAGGCGGTGCTCCCCGGCGCGACGCGCACCGAAATCTGGGAGCGCTCGGGCAAGGATATCGACGCCTTTCCGGCCGAGATGGTGATGGACGCCGGCGACTTGGTCGACGCGGCGCTGCTCGGGCTCGACCGCGGCGAAGAGGTGACGATCCCGCCGCTGGCCGACGAAGCCCAGTGGGATGCCTATCACGCCGCGCGGCTGGCGATGGGGCCGGGGCTTTCGCGGCGCGAGGTCGGCGCACGCTACCGGGTCCGCGAAGGCGTTTGATCGGCGATCCTCCCCGCGCCGGTGGTGCGGGGAGGCGGCTGCTTTCGGGCGGAAGTTGACTAAGTTGACGCCCCATCGCGCGCGGGAACAAAGGGTTAGCGACGATCGTGGTCGGCGCGTGGCGCTGCGGGTGGGCATGGGCGTCATCCGGCAGGGTAGATCATGGCGGGATTTATTAGGAAAGCGGTTTTTGCGGCGGCTGGTTTCGGGCTCCCCACCCCAAAGCCGACCCAACCTTGCCCAACCCCGCCGCCGGCCCTATCGCACGCGCATGGCGAGCAAGAAGACCCCGGCCGGTAGCGGCACGCGCGACAAGCTGATCGCGGCGGCGTTTCGGGCGGTGGCACGCGACGGGCTCGCCGACACCAACGTCAAGTCGATCGCCGCCGAGGCGGGGGTCAATCCGGGGCTGCTCCATTATCATTTTGCGAGCAAGGACGCGCTGCTCGAAGCCGCGGTCGCGGCGGCGTCGGACCAGTATATCGCCGGCCTCGATGCGCTGATCGCCGCCTATCCGCCCGAGACGTTGCTCGACGCCTATATCGCCGATGCCGCCGCCAATCTCGACGCGCATCGCGACCTGTTCCGCGTGCGGCTGTCGCTCGGGGTGCGCGCGATGAACGATGCGGGGCTCGCCGCGCGGCTGGAGGCCGGCAATGCCGAGGCGCGCGGGCGGCTCGCGCGCATCTTCGCAGCGGGCGCAGGGCGCCGCGAGCCGATCGCCATCGACCTGCTGCGCGCGCGGCTGAGCAAGGCGGGGTTCGAGGGACTGATGCTGGCGTGGCTGTCGCAGCCCGATTTTCCCATGCGCGAGGCGATGGCCGAATGGGTCCGCGGCATGCGCGCAAGCCTCGACCAGAAGGACTGATTCCGAATCTTCCGCGCCACCCTCTTGCATCATGGCGCCCGCCCGATTATTTGGTTGGTCAACCAACCTATACGGAGAAGCGAGCGATGCATATTGTCATGACCGGCGCGACATCGGGGTTCGGCGCCAATGCCGCCGGGCGGCTGGCGGCGGAGGGACATAGGCTGACGATCGGCGCGCGGCGGCCCGATGCGGTCGTTCCCGGCTGGAATGCCATGGCGCTGCCGCTCGACCTCGACGATTTTGCGTCGGTCGATACCTTCGGCGATGCGGTCGCCAAGGGGCCGGCGATCGATGCGCTCGTGCTCAACGCGGGGCTGCAGACCGCGGCGCTCGAGACGGGCGCCGAGGGCTATGAGCGGACCTTCGCGGTCAACCAGCTCGCGCATTTCCGGCTGCTCTGCCGCCTGCTGCCCCAGCTCGCGCCCGGCGTGCGGGTGATATTGACCGGAAGCGGGACGCACGATCCCGAAGAAGGGACGATGGTCACGCCGCCGGCGCATGCCAATGCCGAATGGCTGGCCTTTCCCGATCGCGACCCGACGCTGCCCAAAGGCGCACGGTCGCAGGCCTTTCGCGCCTATAGTTCGTCGAAGCTCGCCAATATCATGACCGCGCGCGAACTCGCGCGTCGGCGCCCCGACCTCGCGGCGATGAGCTTTGATCCGGGCTATGTGCCCTGGACCGGGCTGGCGCGGTCGAGCGGGAAAATCCTGTCGTCGCTGGTCAGCCTGATCCTGCCGCTGACGATGAAGCGCGACCGCAAGAGCACGGTGGCGAAGTCGGGCGAGTATCTCGCGGCGCTGGCGGCGGGGCCGGCCTATGCCGGGGCGCATGGCGATTATTGGTCGGTGCGCAATCCCGCGCTGAAACGGATCGAGCCGTCGGCGCTGGCGCGCGACGATGCGGCGTGCGCAAAATTATGGGACGATTGCGAGAGGTTGCTGGGTTTGGCGAAGGCGTAGCGCCGCAGTCGGCCCTCATGCTTATGCGTCACCCCGGACTTGATCCGGGGTCCCGCTCTCGGCTTCCGGAAAGCGGGACCCCGGGTCGAGCCCGGGGTGACGTTCATTTGCAGCGATCTTGAAAACGTGGGGTGGGCTCTCACCCACCCCGCCTGTTTCAGATTCCGTCGACAGCCTTGCTGACGAGGATGTTCACCGCGACGCGGCGGTTCTGCGCCTTGCCTTCGGGGGTGGTATTGTCCGCCGCGGGATCGGCTTCGGCCATGCCGGTCGGGGTCAGCATGCGATAGGGCTTCCAGCCGCACGCCTGCTGCAGATAATTGACCACGCCGCTCGCGCGCTTTTCGCTGAGCGTCTGGTTCAGTTCCTGGCTGCCGGTCGAGTCGGTGTAGCCGACGACGAGGATCAGCGCGTTTTCCGTGCTGTTGGCCTGGTTCGCCGCGGCACAGAGGTCGGCCTTAGCCTGTTCGGACAGCACAGCCTTGCCGGTGTCGAAATTGACGTTGGTCGTCGCCTTCACATTATACTGGTCGATGTCGCCGACGCGGCCGCGCAGCGCCTCGGTCGCGGCGGTCTGTTCGGCGAAGCGCTGGTCGGTGCCGGTGTAGATCATCGACGCGGTGCGCAGATCCTTGTTCTTGAGCGCGACCTGGTTGGCGACGAGGCCGCCGTCCCACTGATAGGTGTCGATGGTCACCGGCAGGCCGTTGAGCAGCGAGCCCGCGGCGAGCTTGTTGGTGCTGAGGCCGAGGAAGCCGCCGCTCGACTTGATCTTGGTATAATCGGCGATGGCGACGCTCTGGGTGGCGCCATCGGCGGTGACGACGTGGATGCGGCCGTCGGTGCGCTTGGCGATGATGCCTTCGACCTTGGGGCCCTTGGTCATCTGGTCGGGGGTCGGCAGCTGGCCGTAGACCGTCGCCATCGGCTCGGCTTCGGTGGTGTCCTGCGCCGCGACGCCGATCGATGCGGTGCTGGCCAGCATGGCGATGGTCAGCAGGAATTTCGGACTGCGGGAAATGGCCTTCATATATTGCTCCTTCGAAAAATCGGGCCGGACTGGCCCTTGCCCATGATCTTCGCGTCAACCTTTGCGGTGGGGCAAAAGTTCAGCGAGGGGGCGCAGGAGCGGGGTGATACGAGCGCATCGCGCGGCGAGCCGTGCAACATATGACGCTTTTGTGGATTCGTATGGTTGATATCGCCGATACCGCGCAAAAACCCGGTTTTGCGTGCTTTTTGTCGTGCTCAGGCGTTGCGCGCCATGAGCCCGCCGTCGACCGGGATCACAGCGCCGGTGATATAGCTGGCGGCCGGGAGGACGAGGCTCAGCGTCACATGCGCGACCTCCTCGGGCTCGCCATAGCGGCGAAGCGCGGTGCGGCGCTTGGCGAAGACCGCCTTATCCTCTTCGGGCACCTTGTCGGTCATGCCGGTGCGGATCGGGCCGGGGCAGATGCAGTTGACCGTGATGCCCTCCTTGCCGAGGTCGACCGCGAGGCCCCGCGTCAGCCCGGTGACGCCGGTCTTGGCGGCCACATAAGGCGTGTCGCCGGGGGTCGCGCCAAGCCCTTCGGTCGAGGCGATGTTGACGATGCGCGCGGCGTCGCTTTTGCGGAGGTACGGCAGCGCGGCGCGGACCATGCGCTGGTGCGCGGTCAGCATCACCGCGAGCGCGCGGTGCCAGATCGCGTCATATTCGTCCTCGGCATCGAGCGGCGCGAAGCTGGAGACGCCGGCGTTGTTGATCAGGATATCGATGCCGCCGAAGCTTTCGGCGATCTTTGTAACGACGCGCTTGATCGCTTCGCCGTCGGCGACGTCGAGCGCGAAGGCCTTGGCGTTCGGGCCGGCTTCGGCGGCGACGGTCTCGCAGGCGGCGAGGTCGAGGTCGGTCACCGCGACCTTTGCGCCTTCGCTTGCGAGCAGCAGCGCGGTCGCGCGGCCCATGCCGCTCGCGGCGCCGGTGACGATCGCGACGCGGCCGGCGATGGAGCGCGAGCGCGCGATCACCGGAAGGGCGGCTCGTTGCCCCCGCCGTTCATCTGAACGGCGGTTCGTTGAAGGCGCGGAGTTTGCGGCTGTGGAGCTTGGCGCCCTCGTCGCGCATCGTCTCGCACGCGCGGATGCCGATCTGGAGATGCGCGGCGATCGCTTCCTCGTAGAAGCGGTTCGCCTGGCCGGGGAGCTTGAGCTCGCCGTGGAGCGGCTTGTCGCTGACGCAGAGCAGGGTGCCGTAGGGGACGCGGAAGCGGTAACCCTGCGCGGCGATGGTGGCGGACTCCATGTCGATGCCGATCGCGCGCGACTGCGAGAAGCGGAGCGCCGAGTCGGTGTAGCGCAGCTCCCAGTTGCGGTCGTCGGTCGTGACGACGGTGCCGGTGCGCATGCGTTTCTTGAGGTCGGCGCCCGTCGCGCCCGACACCGCTTCGGCAGCGGTCGCGAGCGCGACCTGCACCTCGGCGATCGGCGGGATCGGGATGGCGACGGGGAGGACGGCGTCGAGGATATGATCGTCGCGGAGGTACGCGTGCGCGAGGACGTAATCGCCGATGCGCTGGCTGGGGCGGAGCCCGCCGCAGTGGCCGATCATCAGCCACGCCTCGGGGCGCAGCACCGCAAGATGGTCGCAGATCGTCTTGGCGTTCGACGGGCCGACGCCGATATTGACGAGGGTGATGCCGCCGCCGTCGGGGGCGATCAGGTGATAGGCGGGCATCTGGTGCCGCCGCCACGCGCTGTCGGCGACGAGCGCGCTGGCGTTGACGCCCGGCTGGTCGACATAGAGCCCAGCGGCGCCCGCGAGCGCGGTGTAGCGGCCCTGGCCGACCTGCGCCCCCGCCCAGGCGACGAATTCGTCGACGTAACGGTGGTAGTTGGTGAAGAGGATGTAGCGCTGGAAATGCTCGGGCGCGGTGCCGGTGTAATGGCGGAGGCGTGCGAGCGAGAAGTCGGTGCGCAGCGCATCGAACAGCGCGAGCGGCTGCGACGCCGCGGGGTCGGCACCGAACAGCCCGTCGGCGAGCTCGTCGCCGATGTCGGCGAGTTCGGTGGTCGGGAAATGGCGCGCGAGTTCGAGCGGAGTGACGCGGCCCATGTCCGACCCGTCGCTGGCGTCGAGCACATAGGGGAAGGGGATCTGCTGCCCGGTGCGCGTGACCTCGATCTCGATGTCGTAATGCCGCGCGAGCAGGGTGAGCTGATCGCGGAGATAATCGGCGAAGAGGTCGGGGCGGGTGACCGTGGTTTCGAACACCCCCGCGCGCTCGAAGCGGCCGAAGGAGAGGTTGTGCCCCTTCTGCCCCTCGCGCTGTTCGCCGGTGGTGGTGAGGCGGATCGCGGGATAGTCGAAGAGGCCGGTCGCGGCGGCGTCGGCGGGCGGCAGCGTGCCGTCGTGGACATAGGCGGCGATCGCCGATTTCAGATTGGAGACCGAGGTACGGAAGCGGGTCTGCAGCTCGGCGATGATCCCTTCGACGAGGGCGGCGGGATCGGCGATGTTCTGGTTTTGCGATGAGGATGTCATCGCGACGCTGTTGCACGAAATTGTGACAAAAGGGAAGGGGCGGCCCGCGGCGGGGCCGCCCCCAAAATCTCAGAGCTGTTCCAGCATATGGTCGGCGCTCGACACCTTGAATTCGCCGGGCGCTTCGACGTTGAGCTGTTCGACGACGCCGTCGTTGACGATCATCGAGAAGCGCTGGCCGCGCTTGCCCATGCCGAACGCCTTGCCGTCCATGGTCAGGCCCACGGCTTCGGCGAAATCGCCATTGCCGTCGGCGAGCATCGTCACCGCGCCGCCCGCATCGCCATTCTTGCCCCACGCGCCCATGACGAAGGCGTCGTTGACCGCGGTGCAGACGATCTCGTCGATGCCCTTGGCCTTGAGCTCGTCGGCCTTGTCGACGAAGCCCGGCAGGTGCTTGGCCGAGCAGGTCGGGGTGAAGGCGCCGGGGACGGAGAAGAGCGCGACCTTGCGGCCCTTGAAATAATCGGCGGTGCTGACCTGTTCGGGACCGTTTTCGGTCACCTTGACCAGCGTCGTTTCGGGCAGCGTATCTCCGGTCTGGATCGTCATTTTCGGCATCCTTTTTGGTTTGAGGGGATTTGGATCGGCGCAGACATTGGTTGGCGGCGGGCCGGAGTCAAGCGCGACGGAGGAAATCGGGCAGTGGAGAAAGCAGGTAAAGGACTGGACCCCGAACGCCCCGCGGGGCAAGACGGGAGCATGGATAGCGCGCCTCCCTGGTTCACCGGCCAGCTGCTGCTGGCTTTGCCCGGAATCGGCGACCCGCGCTTCGAGCATTCGGTGATCGCGATGATCAGCCACGACGAGGATGGTGCGATGGGGATCGGCATTTCCGACCCGATCGGCGGCATGACCGTCGGTGCGGTGCTCGACCAGCTCGAGATCGCGCACGACGGCGTTCCGCTCGACATGCCGGTGTTCCTCGGCGGTCCGGTCGAGCAGTCGCGCGGCTTCGTGCTGCACAGCAGCGACTGGGGCGGCGAGGGCGCGATCGAGGTCGCGGGGCGCTGGACGGTGTCGAGCTCGCACGACATCCTCCGCGCGATCGGCGAAGGGCGCGGCCCGTCGCGCTGGCTCGTCGCGCTGGGTTATGCCGGATGGGCGGGCGGGCAGCTCGAGGACGAGATGGTGCGCCACGGCTGGCATGTGACGCCGGGCAGCGATGCGCTGCTGTTCGATACGCCGCCCGAGGAGCGCTGGCAGGCGGCGTTCGCCGAGGCGGGGATCGATGCGCGGTTGCTGACGACCGAGGGCGGCGAGGCTTAAACCACTCGGCCGAGAACACGTCGCCCCCACTTTCGCGGGGGCGACGGAATGACTTACTGCGCCAGCGCGAGCAGCGGGCGGCCCTCGTTGAGGTTGGCGAGCGCGGTGCGTGCGGCCCAGCGCGAGTCGACGTAGCGGCCGCTGGCGAGTTCGAGATCGTAGCGGATCGGGCTGCCCAGCGCGGCGGTGTAGGCGGCGGCGGCCTCGTCGGTGCGACCCAGACGAGCATAAGCGGTGCCGAGGTTGATCAGCCGCGACGGGTCGCGCGCGTCGAGCTTGCTCTCGCCGGTCAGCTTGGCCACCGCGGCGCGGTTGTCGCCCGCCTTGAGCTCGGCATAGGCGACGGGCAGCGCTTCCGAATCGGCCTGCGGACCCGTCACGACGATGATCGATTGCGCGCCGGCAGGGGTCGCAAGAGCAAGGGCGACGAGCGGCAGCAGGATTTTTTTCATCTGTGGTATCTCCCCGAAAACTTGGGAGGATTTTCTGCCTGCTCCAAAGAAAAGTCAATATTTCGAGCTATTTGTAACACGGCTGTCACAAACCGAAATTAAGCTAATCGCTAAGGCGCATTATAAGTCAGGATTTTCAGAATCTTGGCCACGGCGACTCGCTGTCACATTCGGGACACGCGAATTGTCACAATTGCGCCCGCCGAAAATTTATTTTCGCCGCCGCGCGGTTTTGCGGCGCTTGGGCCGTGCCCGTGGTGCGGGATTCGCGGCAGCCTTACAGCGCGCGCCGGCGCTCGGCGAAGCGCGCCGGACATGCGATATAAAGAAAAGTTTATATTTGATCCCGGCGGCGCTTTGGGCTAGGGCGCGCGCGATTATTTCGTGGCCGCTCGCCTGCGGTCGTATTGCCAAAAATGGAGAATCCCCCGTGGCCACTCTCGCCGCCGACACCCGCGATTATGTCGTTGCCGACATCAGCCTCGCCGATTTCGGGCGCAAGGAAATCAACATCGCCGAAACCGAAATGCCGGGCCTGATGGCGCTGCGCAGCGAGTTCGGCGCCGCACAGCCACTCAAGGGCGCGAAGATCGTCGGCTCGCTGCACATGACGATCCAGACCGCAGTGCTGATCGAGACGCTGACCGCGCTCGGCGCCGAAGTGCGTTGGGCGACGTGCAACATCTTCTCGACACAGGACCATGCCGCCGCCGCGATCGCCGCGTCGGGCGTGCCGGTATTCGCGGTGAAGGGCGAAAGCCTCGCCGATTATTGGGACTATGTCGGCCGCATCTTCGACTGGGGCGTCGAAGACGGCACGACGTGCAACCTGATTCTCGACGACGGCGGCGACGCCACGATGTTCGCGCTGTGGGGCGCGAAGCTCGAGGCCGGCGAAACCATGCCGGCGCCCGAGAATGAGGAAGAGATCGAGATGCAGCGCGCGCTGAAGGCGTTTGTCGCGGCCAATCCGGGCTATCTCACCAAGACCGTCAAGGCGATCAAGGGCGTGTCGGAAGAAACGACGACCGGCGTTCACCGCCTGTACCACATCGCCAAGAAGGGCGAGCTGCCCTTCCCCGCGATCAACGTCAACGACAGCGTCACCAAGTCGAAGTTCGACAACCTCTATGGCTGCAAGGAATCGCTCGTCGACGCAATCCGCCGCGGCACCGACGTGATGCTGGCGGGCAAGGTCGCGACCGTCGCCGGCTTCGGCGACGTCGGCAAGGGCAGCGCCCAGTCGCTCCGCAACGGCGGCGCGCGCGTGCTCGTCACCGAAATCGACCCGATCTGCGCGCTGCAGGCGGCGATGGAAGGCTTCGAGGTCGTGTCGATGGACGAGGCCGTCCAGCGTTCGGACATCTTCGTCACCGCGACCGGCAACGCCGACGTCATCACCGCCGAGCATATGGCGGCGATGAAGAATATGGCGATCGTCTGCAACATCGGCCACTTCGACAGCGAGATCCAGATCGCGGCGCTCGCCAATTACAAGTGGACCGAAGTGAAGCCGCAGGTCGACCTGGTCGAATTCCCCGACGGCAAGCAGATCATCATCCTGTCGAAGGGTCGTCTCGTGAACCTCGGCAACGCGACCGGCCACCCGTCGTTCGTGATGTCGGCGAGCTTCACCAACCAGACGCTCGCGCAGATCGAACTGTGGACGCGCAGCGAGCAGTATAACAACGACGTCTACGTCCTGCCGAAGCATCTCGACGAGAAGGTCGCGGCGCTGCACCTCGAAAAGCTGGGCGTGCATCTGTCGAAGCTGACCAAGAAGCAGGCCGATTATATCGGCGTGCCGGTCGAGGGCCCGTTCAAGCCCGATCATTATCGGTACTGATTTCTTCGCCTGACGGCGAAGGCGGCACCGGCCCACTCCCCCACCCGGCCTCCCATAGGCTACTATCGTCGTGGAGGCCGGGTGGGGGAGTGGGCCGGTGCCGCAGCGTTTCCGCATCGCGGAAACTCGGACGAAACTGTGGACGGCGCGCTCATCGGAAGATGTAGTGCGCCGTTTCGCTATGACATGCGATTGAAACATGACTCCATCGTCTTTACGGCTGGCGGGCATGGCACGGGCGTCGGCGGCGGAAATGCGGGAGCGTGACGGAGGATGAGCGGCACGCTGTCCCCGACCCTGACCTTCGCGCTCGGCGGCTTTGCGGCGCTGTGGCTGATGCTCGGCATCTGGGCCGCGGGGCGCGGTCTCGCGATGCAGCGGCGCTCGGCCTTTGCCGCGGCGCAGACCGAGCGGCTCGCGAGCCTGGTCGAAGCCTCGCCCTATCTGCCCGTCGTGGTGCGCGGCGACTGGCGCATCGAGGCGAGCGAACGGCTCGGCCGCTGGCTGGGGCTCGAACGCGGCCCGCGCAATTTCGACGAGCTGCGCGGATTGGGCGCGGGTATCGAGGCGGGCGAGCATGAGGCGCTGCGCCAGGCGATCCTCGGCGCGCAGCGCGGCGCCAAGCCCTTCACCATGACGCTGCGCCCGCAGGGCGGCTCGCGCACGATCCTGGTCCATGGCGGCCCCGCGCCGGCGACGATCGGCAGCGCGGGCAGCGTCCTCTTGTGGCTCGACGACGCCACCGACAGCCTCGCCTCGCAATTCGCGCTGAAGCGCGAGCGCGACGAGGCGATGGCGGCGTTCGATGCCTTGTCCGGTTTGATCGAGGTCGCGCCCTTTCCGATGTGGTTCCGCGACCCGCGGCTCGACCTCGCGCTCGTCAACCTCGCCTATGTGAAAGCCGTCGAGGCGCCGAACGCCGCGGCGGTGATCGAGCAGGGGATCGAATTGCTCGAACCCGTCGCCGGGGTCAGCGCCGCCGAGGCCGCGCAGGCGGCGCGCGTCGCGGGGGCGGCGCAGCTGCGCACCGTGCCCGTCACTATCGCCGGCGAGCGGCGCATCATGCGCGTCGTCGACGTGCCGCTGGCCCCCGCGGGCGGTCTGCCGATCGGCATCGCGGGCTATGCGATCGACGTGCAGGAGCTGGAGAGCGAGCGCGGGGCGCACCGCCGCTTTGCCGACACCCAGCGCGAATTGCTCGACCGGCTGTCGGCGGCGGTGGCGCAGTTCGACGGCGAGCAGGCGCTGGTCTTTGCCAACCAGCCGTTCCGCCGGATGTTCGAGCTCGACAATGACGGGGTGGCCGAGGCGCCGCCGCTCGCGCGGCTGCTCGACGCGTGGCGCGAGACGGGGCGGATTCCCGAGGTGCGCGACTATCCCGAATGGCGGCAGGCGCATGTCGACTGGTTCGCCAGCGCCGAGGCCAATGAAGAGGACTGGCTGCTGCGCGACGGCACGCATCTGCGCGTCGTGGCGCAGCCGACCCCCGACGGCGGGCTGCTGCTGATCGCCGAGGACCGCACCGAGCAGGTCCAGCTCGCGGGCGCGCGCGACACGCTGCTGCGCGTGCGCACCGCGACCTTCGACAATCTGTTCGAGGCGATCGCGGTGTTCGCGCCCGACGGCAAGCTGCACCTGTGGAACCAGCGCTTCCGCCGCCTGTGGGGCGTCGACGAGCCGACGCTGGCGGCGCATCCGCGCGTCGATGCGCTGATGGGCGGGCTCGCCGACCGGCTCGCCAAGCCCAACCAGATCAGCATCGTGCAGGAGGTGATCCGCGCCGCGACGATGGAGCGCACCCAGCGCGCGGGCGAAATATTGTTCCGCGACGGGCGCCATTTCGACTTCGCCGCGATCCCGCTGCCCGACGGCAATGCGCTGCTGATCATGCTCGACGTCAGCGACAACCGGAAGATGGAGGCGGCGCTGCGCGACCGCAACGAAGCGCTCGAGGCGGCCGACAAGGTCAAGACCGCATTCCTGTCGCGGATGAGCTACGAATTGCGCACGCCGCTCACCTCGATCGGCGGCTTCGGCGAGATGCTGCAGGCGGGTTATGCGGGCAAGCTCGGCGACCAGCAGCGCGTCTATGTCGACGCGATCATGGATTCGGTCGCGGTGCTCTCGCGCCAGATCGACAATGTCCTCGACCTCGCGCAGGGCGAGGCGGGCATGCTCGCGGTCGAGCTGGCGCCGGTCGACGTCGCCGGGCTGCTCCAGCGCGCGCTCGACGAGGCGGGGCCCTTTGCGGCGAGCCAGGGCGTCGAGCTGGTCGGCAATATTTCGGCGGGGCTCGGCGCGATCCAGGGCGATGCCGCGCGGCTGTCGCGGCTCGTCGCGGGGCTGCTCGACAATGCGGTGCGTTATACGGCGCCGAACCGCAAGAAGGGCGGCCGCGTGCTGCTCCACGCCGAGGGCGATGCGAAGGGGATCGACATCATCGTGTCGGACAACGGCCCCGGGCTGCCCGAGGCGGTCGTCGCGCTGACCAAGGGGCGGGAGGCGGGCACGCAGAGCGGCGGCATCGGCCTAGCGCTCACGCGCCAGCTCGTCGCGGCGCACCGCGGCACGATGGAGGTGATGAGCGAGAAGGGGCAGGGGACGCTGGTGCGCGTGAGCCTGCCGCGCGGCGCATGACCGACTATCGCTGCGATTATACGCTGGCCGAGGCCGAGCGCATCGGCGCGGCCATCGGCGCCGCACTGGCGCCGGGCGACGTCGTGCTGCTGGCGGGCGACCTCGGCGCGGGCAAGACGACGCTGGCGCGCGCGATGCTCAAGGCGCGCGGGCTCGCGGGCGAGGCGCCGAGCCCGACCTTCGCGATCGTGCAGCCCTATGCGCCGCCCGAGGTCGATTTGGCCCTAGCGCATGTCGATCTCTACCGGATCGAGGACGAGGCGGAGCTGGTCGAACTCGGGCTCGACGACTATCTCTATGACGGCGCGCTCTTGATCGAATGGCCCGAACGGCTGGGCGCCGATGGCTGGCCCGGCGCGCTGTCGATCCGGATTTCGGGGAGCGGCGACGCGCGCGTCTTGACAGCCGCGGTGCCGACGTCTTGGGGGAGCCGATGGCCGCTCCGATGATTCCGCCCGCTTATGCGCCCGCCTTCCTTGCCGCGCATGGCTGGGGCGGGGCCGAGATATTGCCGCTCGCGGGCGACGCCTCCTTTCGCCGCTATTTCCGCATCGTCGACGGCGATCGCCGTGCGGTGCTGATGGACGCGCCGCCGCCCGAGGAGGATCCGCGGCCCTTCATCGCGGTCGCCGAATTTCTTTGCGACCAGGGGCTCAACGCGCCGACGATCTTCGCGCGCGACCTCGACCGCGGGATGCTGCTGATCGAGGATTTCGGCGACGTGCGGCTGCGCGAGACGGTCGACGCCGCGCTGCACCGCGAAGAGGCTTATTACGCGGGCCTCACCGATCTCTTGGTCCACCTCCACGCGCGGCCGCCGATGGACGGGCTGCCGGTGCACGGGCTTGAGCAGTGGCTCGACGAGGTGATGCTGTTCAGCGACTGGTATTGCCCGGCTCTGGGGCTTGAGGTCGACCGCGACGCTTTCCGCGCGGCGTGGGACGCGGCGCTGCTGCCGGTCGAGACCGACCGCCTGCCGCGCGTCACTGTGCTGCGCGACTTCCATGCCGAAAATATCATGCTGGTCGAGGGGCTGGACGGCATCGCGCATTACGGCCTGCTCGATTTCCAGGACGCGCTGATCGGCCACCCCGCCTACGACCTCGCCTCGGTGCTCGAGGACGCACGGCGCGACGTGACCCCGGCGGTCGAGGCGGCGATGCTCGCGCGTTACCAGGGCGCCACCGGGACCGATATAGAAGGCGCGTACTGGGCGCTCGCGGCGCAGCGCAACACGCGCATCCTGGGGGTGTTCGTGCGGCTGTGGAAGCGCGACGGCAAGCCCGGATACCGCCAGTTCCAGCCGCGCATGTGGGGGCTGCTCGAACGCGACCTCGCGCATCCGGCGCTGGCGCCGGTGAAGGCGTGGTTCGACGAAAATGTGCCCGCCGACAAGCGCGCCGCGGCGTGGGAAGACTATCGCGCATGACCGCGAAGATCGAAAGCGCGATGGTGATGGCCGCCGGGCTCGGCAAGCGCATGCGCCCGCTGACCGCCACCCGCCCCAAGCCGCTGGTACGCGTCGCGGGCAAGGCGCTGATCGACCACAGCCTCGACCGGATCGAGGCGGCGGGGATTGGCCATGTCGTGGTCAACGTCCATTACCTCGCCGACGCGCTCGAAGCGCATCTCGCGGCGCAGAAACGCAGCTTCACCATCGCGATTTCGGACGAGCGCGCCCTGCTGCTCGAAACCGGCGGTGGGATGATGAAGGCGCTGCCGCAGCTGACCGGCGACCCGATCCTGATCGTCAACAGCGACAATATCTGGACCGACGGGCCGCAGGACAGCATCCGGCAGCTCGCGCGCCACTGGGACGGCGAGCGGATGGACGCGCTGCTGCTGGTGATCCGCCAGGCGAGCGCGACGGGGCATGGCGGGCGCGGCGATTTCCACATGGACCCGGTCGGGCGCCTGTCGCGGCGCAAGCCCGGGCGGATCGCGCCCTTCGTCTACACCGGGGTCCAGCTCGTGTCGCGGCGGCTGCTCGTCGATGCGCCCGAGGGACCGTTTTCGACCAACATCTTCTGGGACCGCGCGATCGCGGCGGAGCGACTGTACGGCCTGTCGCACATGGGGCAGTGGTTCGACGTCGGCACTCCCGCGAGCATCGGACCGACCGAAGCCGCGCTGACGGATGGCTGACGCCAAACCCACCATCTTCTCGATCCCGGTCCAGCGGGCCTTTTCCGACGCGCTCGCCGCGGGGCTGATCGCGCGTTTCGCCGATGGAGGGCTCGGGCTCGCCGAAGGGCTGATCCTGCTGCCGAGCAACCGCGCGCGCAGCGCGGTGCAGGCGGCGTTCGTGCGCGCGGGCGGACAAGGCCTGCTGATGCCGCGGCTCGCGGTGATCGGCGACGCCGACCTCGACGAATCGGTCGCGCTTGCGCTCGACCCGATCGACGAGAGCGGGGCGCTGCCCCCCGCGATCGAGCCGCTGCGCCGCCGCCTGCTGCTCGCCGAACTGATCGAGCGGCACACCCCCGCGGACGAGGAGCCGATCCGCGGCGCGGCGGCGTTCCAGCTCGCCGACGGGCTCGCGCGGGTGATCGACCAGCTCCATTATGAAGAGGTCGCGGTGCCGGCGCTGGTCGACCTCGACCTCGGCGCCTTTGCCGACCATTGGCGCGCCTCGCTCGGCCGGCTGCGGCTGCTCGTCGACCATTGGCCCGCCGCGCTCGCGGCAACGGGGCGCATCGACCGCGCCGCGCGGCGCAACAAGCTGCTGGACCGGGTGACCGAGGGCTGGCGCGCCGCACCCCCCGCGCGCTTCGTGGTCGCGGCGGGGATCACCACCGCCGCGCCGGCGATCGCGCGGCTGCTGCGCGCGGTCGCCGACATGGACCGTGGCATGGTCGTGCTGCCCGGGCTCGACCGGAGCATGGGCGACGCCGAATGGGAGGCGCTGGGGCCGGTGCGGCGCGATGCCGACACGCCCGGACGCCCGCTCGAAACGCACCCGCAATATCATTTGAAACTGCTGCTCGATCGCATGGGTGCCGCGCGCGGCGAGGTCGCCGAGTGGGCCGCCGCCTCGCCCTTCGACGGCCCCGACGCGCGCGCGCCCTTCGTGTCGCTGCTCTTCGCCCCCGCCGAATTCACCGCCCGGTGGCAGGCGCCCGGCGACCTGTCGGCGGCGACCGCGGGGATTTCGGGCGCGGTCTTCGCCGACGACGGGCAGGAGGCGCAGGGGATCGCGCTGTTGATGCGCGAGGCGCTCGAGACGCCGGGGCGCACCGCCGCGTTGGTGACCCCCGACCGCGCGCTCGCCGAACGCGTCGCCGCCGCGCTCGCGCGCTGGGGCATTGCGGTCGACGACAGCGCGGGCCAGCCCTTGGCGCGCACGCCGCCGGGCACCCTGCTGCTGCTCCTCGCCGAACTGGCGGCGGGGTTTGATCCGGTCGCGCTGGTCGCGCTGCTCGGCCACCCGCTCGTCCGCAAGGGCGAGGGGCGTTTCGCCTGGCTCGACCGGCTGCGCGCGCTCGACCTGCTGCTGCGCGATCCGGGGCTCGAACCCGGCTGGGATGGCGTGCGCGCGCGCATCGCCGACTGGGGCGCGAGCGAGCATAAGCGCGAGCGCGCTATGGCCGAGGATCTCGCGCCCTGGTGGGACGAGCTGGCGGCAGCGCTCGGCGCGGCGCTCGCGCCTTTTGCGGCCCCCGCGCCGCCCGCCTTGCTCCTCGGCGCGCTGCAGGCGGGGCTCGAATGGCTGACGGGCGAGGCCGCCTGGGCGGGCCCGACGGGACGCGCGCTGTCGGGGCTTTTCGACCAATGGGCGCTCGCCGAAGGTGCCGGGCCGGCGCTGGTCGACCCCGCAGACTTCCCCGCGATGCTGGCGCAATTGCTGGGCGGCGAGAGCGTGCGGCCGCCTTATGGCGGGCATCCGCGGCTGTTCATCTGGGGCCTGCTCGAGGCGCGGCTGCAGCGCGCCGGGCTGATGATCCTCGGCGGGCTCGACGAGGGGCGCTGGCCCGCGGCGACGCAGCCCGATCCCTGGCTCGCGCCGGGCATCCGCAAGCAGCTCGGCCTGCCCGCGCCCGAGCGGCAGCAGGGCATGGCGGCGCATGATTTTGCCGGCGCGCTCGGCGCGGGCGAGATCGTCGTGACGCGCGCCTTGCGCGGTGGCGGCGACCCCGCGGTCGCCTCGCGCTTCTGGCTGCGGCTGACCGCGCTCGCGGGCGAACTGCCCGAACCGGCGCCGGGCGGCGTGCCGGTGACGCGGCTCGCGGCGATGCTCGACGTGCCGCCGGGCGACCCGAGCCCCGAACTGCGCCCCGCGCCGCAGCCGCCCGCTGGCGAGCGGCCGCGCCGGATCAGCGTCACCGGCGTCGACCGGCTCGCGCGCGACCCTTACTCTTATTATGCGAACCAGATGCTCGGCCTGTCGGCGCTCGCGCCGCTGAGCGCCGCGCCCGATCCGCGCTGGCGCGGGACGCGGGTGCATCTGTTGTTCGAACAATGGGTGCGTGCGGGCGCGACCCCCGCGGCGTTCGAGACCGAGCTCGAGGCGCTCGCCGACGACCCCGCGCTCGACGCGATCGCGCGCGCTTTCTGGTTGCCGCGGATCGAGCCCGCGCTGCGCTGGGCGGCGGCGCAGCTGGTCGATGCCGAAGGGCGCGAAGCGCTGGGTGTCGAAATCCGCGGCGAGCGCACGGCGGACGGGCTGACGCTGCACGGCAAGGCCGACCGCGTCGACCGGCTGGCGGACGGCAGCCTCGCGATCGTCGACTACAAGACCGGCGGCGCGCCGAGCGCCAAGGCGGCGGCCGACAAGCTCGACAACCAACTCGGGCTGCTCGGGCTGCTCGCGCGCGAAGGTGCCATGGCGGGGATCGATGCCGCTGCGGTCGGCGCGCTCGAATATTGGAGCCTGCGGCCCGACCGCCGCGCCGACGGCGCCGGGAAGATCAGCAATAGCTACGGCCCGCGCAGCGAGCTCAAGAGCGCCGAGGCGGCCATCGACCATGCCGCCGACGCGCTGACCGAGTTCGCGGCGAAATATCTGTTCGGCGACGCGCCCTTCGTCCCCGGCGAGGCGACGGGTTATGGCGACTACGACCAGCTGATGCGCCGCGACGAATGGTTCGGGCGCGGCGAGGAGGGCGCGTGAGCGGCCCCGCGACCCTCGCGACGCTCGACCCGCGGCAGGGCGCCGCCGCCGATCCCGCGCATCATGTGTGGCTCGGCGCGTCGGCGGGCACCGGCAAGACGCAGGTGCTGTCGGCGCGCGTGCTGCGGCTGATGCTGGGCGGCGAGGCGCCCGAGGCGATCCTGTGCATCACCTTCACCAAGGCGGGCGCGGCCGAGATGGCGCACCGCATCCACGAACGGCTCGCCGCCTGGGTACGGATGAGCGACGGCGATTTGCGGCTTGACCTCCACGCGCTCGGGCTCGACTGGCAGGCGCCGGGGCTGATGGCGCGCGCACGCGCCTTGTTCGCGACGGTGATCGACAGCCCGGGCGGCGCCATCCGCGTCCAGACGATCCACAGCTTCTGCCAGACCCTGCTTGCGAGCTTCCCGCTCGAGGCGAAATTGCTCCCGGGCTTTCGCCCGATCGAGGAGGATGAGGCCGCGGCGCTGCAGCGGCAGGTGCTCGGCGACCTGTTGGACGCGCCCGGGGGCGAGCGCGACGCATTGCGCGCGGCCGCGGCGAACCTGTCGCGGCGGCTGGGCCCCGAGGCGGCGCTGTCCTTCTTGTCGGGCTGCGCGAGCGTCTTCGGCGGGCCGCGCGCGTCGCTGCCCCCCGCGGCGCACGATTTGCGCACGGCGTTCGGCCTGCCGGGCGGCGATCCCGACACCTGGCTCGCGGGCGAACTCGCCGCGGGCGCGGTCGCCGACGCCGACATCCGCGCGGTCGCGACGAGCGGCGCCAACTGGGGGACCAAGACCGGCGAAGCCTGTTCGGACCGGATGATCGGCTGGCTGATGGCCGATGCCGCGGTGCGCGCCGGCATGCTGGACGAACTGCTCGGCGCTTTCCTGACCGGCAAGGGCGAACTTCGCGCCGACTTCGCGGGGGACAAGGGGCGGATGACCGACTGCGTCGACAGCGCCGTGCGGATCGTCGAGGCGGCGAGCGCGCTCCGCGGTACCGCGGCGGCGATGCGCGTCGCCGACGAGCTGGCCGCGGCGTGGAAACTCGGCAGCCGCTTCGCCGAGGGCTATGCGCTGGCGAAGCGCGAGAAGGGGCTCGCCGATTTCGACGACCTGATCACGCTCGCGGGCTCGCTGCTGCGCGTCAGCAGCTTCGGCGAATGGGTGCGCTTCAAGCTCGACCAGCGCACCGACCATATATTGGTCGACGAGGCGCAGGACACCAATATGCGCCAGTGGGGGATCGTGCTCTCGCTCGCCGAGGAATTTTTCGCGGTGCACGGCACCGATGCCGAACGCGCGCGGACATTGTTCACCGTCGGCGACCGCAAGCAGGCGATCTTCGGGTTCCAGGGCACCGAGCCCAAGGCCTTTGCGGCCGCGCGCGACCTGTTCCATGCCTTGGGCGAACAGGCGGGGCAGGATTTCCGGCAGGTCGACCTCGTCTCCAACTATCGCTCGACCCCCGCGGTGCTGGCGGTCGTCGACGCCTGGCTGGCGGCGGGCGGCACCGCGGCGATGGGACTGGACGGCAGCGAGCCGCTGCACCGCCCGTATCGCGAAGCCCATGCCGGGCAGGTCGAGCTGTGGGAACCGCTGCCGGTGGGCAAGGCGCTCGACGCCGCGGCCGAGGATGCGGGCGAGGAGGAGGGCGCTGCCGATGCGAGCGCGCCCGCGTCGGACCCGGCGAGCATGCGGCTGGCGCGCGCGATCGCGGGCGAGGTGCGGCACTGGATCGACCATGGCAAGGACGGCCGGCCCGTCGCACCCGGCGACGTGATGATCCTGGTGCGCCGCCGCCGCGACCTCGCGGCGCGGATCGTCGCGCGGCTGCAGGCGCTGCACGTCCCCGTCGCGGGCGTCGACCGCTTCGCGCTGACCCAGCCGCTCGCCGTGCAGGATTTGATGGCGGCGATGCGCTTCGCGGTGCAGCCGCTCGACGACCTCAACCTCGCGGCGCTGCTCGTCTCGCCGCTGATCGGCTGGTCGCAGGACGAACTCTACGCGCTGACGAAGGCGCGCGGGCGGACGCCGATCTGGGCGCATCTGCGCGGGAACGAGGCGGCGGTGCCCGCCGCGACGATGGCGGCGCTGCGGACGCTGCTCGGCATGGCCGATTATACGACGCCCTTCCGCTTCCTCGAAACGCTGCTGTCGGGACCGATCGACGGGCGGCGCAAGCTTTACGCGCGGCTGGGGCGCGAGGCGCGCGACCCGATCGACGAACTGCTGAACCAGGCGCTGGCGTTCGAGGCGCGCGAGACGGTGTCGCTGCTCGGCTTCGTGACGCAGGTCGAGGGCAGCGCCGCCGACATCAAGCGCCAGACCGAGGCGCGCAGCGACGTCGTGCGCGTGATGACGGTGCATGGGTCGAAAGGGCTGCAGGCGCCGATCGTCATCCTCGCCGACGCGACCGACGACGCCGCGATCGGGCATCGCCCGTTCAGCGTCGACGTCGCGGGGTGGGAGAAATTGCCCGTCTTCGCGGTGCCCGCCGACGAGCGCCACGGCGCGCTCGCCGCGGCCTATGATGCGGCGGCGAAGGCGGCGTCGGAGGAGCATTGGCGGCTTTTCTACGTCGCGATGACGCGCGCCGAGGAGATACTCGTCGTCGCGGGGGTGACGAAGAAGGCCGACCGCAGCGT
The DNA here is from genome assembly GCF_001468285.1 of Sphingopyxis sp. HIX. GTDB lineage: Bacteria > Pseudomonadota > Alphaproteobacteria > Sphingomonadales > Sphingomonadaceae > Sphingopyxis. The sequence continues at coordinate 109,051 of NZ_LNSB01000008.1, forward strand.
ACCCGAGGCGAGCTGGCACGCCGCCGCCGACGCGGCGCTGACCGGCATGGGGCTCGATTGGGAGGCGGCGGGGCCGATGTGGAGCCGCCGCCTAGTCCACCGCGCCAATGCCGGCAAATGGGCGAAGAAGGAAAAGGCCGCGCGCGCCGTGCCGCCGCCGCTGGTGCTGCCGTCATGGGCGCTGGCGCCCGCGCCCGAGGAAGCGCGCCCGCCGCGCCCGCTCGCACCCTCGTCGCTCGGCGACGACGATGTCGCGGTCGCGCCGCAGGGCGCCCCGCGCGTCGCCGCGGTCGAGCGCGGGCTGCTGCTCCACGCGCTGTTCGAGCGGCTGCCGCCGGTCGCGCCCGCGCGGCGGCGCACGGCGGCGCTGCACTGGCTCGGCGCGCAGGCTCCGGCGCTGGGCGAGGGCGCGCGCGAGGCGATGGTGGGCGAGGTGCTGGCGGTGATCGATGACCCGGCGCATGCCGCGCTGTTCGGTCCGGGCAGCCTCGCCGAGGTGCCATTGTCGGCGGTGGTCGACGGCGTCGTCGTCGCGGGGATCGTCGACCGGCTGCTGGTGACGGACGAGGCGGTGACGGTAATCGACTACAAGACCGGGCGGCATGTCCCCGCGTCGGCCGAAGAGGTCGCCCCGGCGTATCTCAGGCAGATGGCGGCCTACCGCGACGCGCTCGCCGCCATCTTCCCTGGGCGGCGGATCGCGGCGGCCTTGCTCTACACCGCCGCGCCCAAACTGATCGTGCTGGGCGATGACTTATTGGCGCCGCACAAGCCCGGCTTGCTGGCAACCAAGGCGAATTTGCCGGGTTGAGGACTTGAGCCGGACGCGCCGACTGCCTAGCTTGGAGCCAAGCAGAATTTCAGGAGACCTTATATGGGTACCAAAGCGATTACCGACGCCAGCTTCCAGAGCGACGTCCTCGACAGCGACACCCCCGTCCTCGTCGATTTCTGGGCCGAATGGTGCGGTCCGTGCAAGATGATCGGCCCCGCGCTCGAAGAGATTTCGGACGAACTGGCGGGCAAGGTGGTGATCGCCAAGATCAACATCGACGACCATCCCGAAGCGCCGGGCAAGTATGGCGTGCGCGGGATCCCGACGATGATCCTGTTCAAGAACGGCGAGATCGCCGACACCAAGGTCGGCGCCGCGCCCAAGAGCGCGCTCAAGGGCTGGCTCGAAAGCGCGCTGTAATCTGGCTGGACCCCGGCGAGAGCCGGGGTTCGCTCAGCTCCGATAGTCGGCGTTGATGCTGATATAGCCGTGGGTCAGGTCGCAGGTCCACACGGTCGCGCGGCCGTCGCCGAGGCCGAGGTCCGCGCCGATGCGCACCTCGAGCCCTTTGAGATGCGCGGCGACCGGCGCCTCGTCATAGCCGTCGACGGGCAGGCCCTGCTTCGCGACCCAATGGTCGCCGAAGCGGATCGCGAGGCGGTCGCGGTCGGCGGGTTCGCCCGCCTTGCCCACTGCCATCACGACGCGGCCCCAGTTCGCGTCCTCGCCCGCGATCGCGGTCTTCACGAGCGGCGAATTGGCGATGGCGAGCGCGACTCGCTTGGCGCTGTGGTCGTCGGCGGCACCGGTCACCTGGATTTCGATGAACTTCGACGCGCCCTCGCCGTCGCGCACGACCTGGTGCGCGAGGTCGAGCGAGACCTGGCGGATCGCCGCGTAAAGCGCGTCGGCGCCGACGTCGTCCCACGATTCGAGGACCGGATTGCCCGCCTGTCCGGTCGCGAAGAGCAGCACGGTGTCGCTGGTCGAGGTGTCGCTGTCGACGGTGATGCTGTTGAAGCTGCCCCCCGTCGCTTCGGTGAGCATCGCCTGCAGCAGCGCCGGCGCGACCGCGGCGTCGGTGAAGATATAGCCGAGCATCGTCGCCATGTCGGGCGCGATCATGCCCGATCCCTTGACGATTCCCGCGACCTGCACCGTGCGCTCGCCGATCACCGCGCTCGCGCCCGATCCCTTGGCGAAGGTGTCGGTGGTGCCGATGGTCTCGGCCGCCGCCTCCCACGAACAGGGCGCGGCGGTGAGCGCGGCTTCGACCCCGGCGCGCGCCTTGTCCTTGGGCAGCGGCACGCCGATCACGCCGGTCGAGCTCACGAAGACGTCGTCCCGCGCGCAGCCGAGGTGGTCCGCGACCTGATCCATGATCTGCTCGACGGCCTCGCGCCCGCGATAGCCGGTGAAAGCGTTGCTGTTGCCCGCATTGACGATCAGCGCGCGCGCGGCGCCATCCCTTACCTGCTCGCGGCCGAGTTCGACTTCGGACGAGCAGCAGATGTTGCGCGTGAACACGCCCGCGACCGCGGTGCCGGGGGCGAGTTCGGCATAGGTGAGGTCGCAGCGGTCCCATTCCTTGTAGCGCGCGCGCGCGACGCGGAGCGTGACGCCGGCGATGGCGGGAAGCGCAGGGAAGGCGGCGGGGGCAAGCGGGGAGCGGGTCGTCATGATGAGGGTGCGCATAATCTCTAACGGCCCAAAGCAAAACCCCTCCCGGCAAGGGAGGGGCCTGTGTGCACGTCTTGTTAATTCGTCACCCCAGGCCCGACCCGGGGTCCCGCTGCTCCTGCCGTAGCGGAGAAGCGGAACCCCGGACCAAGTCCGGGGTGACGAGCTAAATAGCGTCAGGCCGGAATGCCGCTGATCGCCTTGACCTCCATGAAGTCCTTGAGCCCGAACAGCCCGCCCTCGCGGCCATTGCCCGACGCTTTGTAGCCGCCGAAGGGCGCGCCCGGGGCGGGCCCCCAATTGTTCACCGCGACCATGCCCGCGCGCAGCTTCGGCGCGACTTTCGCCGCTTCGGACGGGTCGCCCGAGATCACCGCCGACAGGCCATATTCGGTGTCGTTGGCGACCGCGACCGCTTCGTCGAGCGTGTCGTAGGCCATGACCGTCGCGACGGGGCCGAACACTTCTTCCTTGGCGATGCGCATGTCGGGAGTGACGCCCGAGAAGACGGTGGGCTTGATATAATAGCCGCGGTTGACATTCGCGGGCAGGCCGGTGCCGCCAGTCTCGAGCGTCGCGCCCTCGTCGATCGCCGACTGGATCAGGCCCTGAATCTTGTCGAACTGCGCCTTGTTGACCACCGGGCCGATATGCGCGCCTTCGGCGAGCGGATCGCCCACCTGCGTGCCGTCGAACATCGCCTTGATCACGCCGACCGCCGCCTCTGCCTCGTCCTTCTGGACCAGGATGCGCGTCGGGGCGATGCAGCTCTGCCCGGTGTTGACCAGCACGCCCGACACCGTCGGGGGCAGCACAGCGGCGAGGTCGGCGCCCGGCAGCACGATGTTCGGCGACTTGCCGCCCAGTTCCTGATGGACGCGCTTGACCGTGTCGGCCGCCGCCTTGGCGACGAGGATGCCGGCGCGGGTCGATCCGGTGAAGCTCACCATTTCGATGCCGGGGTGCGAGCTGATCGCGTTGCCGACGGTCGGGCCGTCGCCCTGCACGAGGTTGAACACGCCCGGCGGCACGCCCGCCGCGTCGAGGATTTCGGCGAAGATCGTCGCATTGCCGGGGCATTCTTCGCTGGGTTTCAGCACCATCGTATTGCCGCCCGCGAGCGCGGGGGCGACCTTCAGCGCGATCTGGTTGAGCGGCCAGTTCCACGGGGTGATCATGCCGACGACGCCGATCGGCTCGTAGACGATGGTGTTGGCGCCATGCTGTTCGGTGAACTGGAAATCCTTGAGCGCCGCGATCGTGCCGAAGAAACCGCCGAGCCCGGCGGGCGCCTGCGCGGCGGCCGCGAAGCTGACCGGCGCGCCCATCTCGGCGGCCATCGATTTCGCGAGGTCGGGGATGCGCTTCTTATATTCCTCGACGATGCGGCCGAGCAGTTCGAGCCGTTCCTCGCGCGTGGTCTGCGAAAAGGTCTTGAAGGCTTCTTTCGCGGCCGCGACCGCGGCGTCGACGTCGGCCGCAGTGCCGAGCACGATCGTGCTCGCGGCTTCCTCGGTCGAGGGGCTGATCACGGCATGTTCCTTGCCGCCCTGGCTGTCGACCCACTGGCCGCCGATGTAATTTTGTTTCAGGTGCGTTTCGAAGCTGCTCATTTTCTCTCTCCCATCGGCGGTTCCGGATACGTATCGGATTGCTACCTAATCATGGCGGCGAATGAATCAAGCGCGGCCGGGCGTTATATTCGCCGGTCTCAGCGCTTTTCAGCAGCGAGCCGTGACATCAATATGGCGGCGCGCGTTGCCTGACGGGTGATGCTTGGCAGGTCGACCGCTTCGCCGGGCGCATGGTCGCCGGTCGAATAGGGGCCGAGCCCCGCGAGTCCGTCGACATCGGCGGCGACGAAGCTGATGTCGCCCGCGCCGCGTTTCAGCGGATCGAGCGGGGCCATTTCGGCGAGCCCGAGGTCGCGGTTCACGCCGTTGAGCCTGGCGAGCAGCGCGCGGTTGCCGTCGGTGGGTGCCATCGAGGGATAGCCGCCGGGGTCGAAGCTCAGCGTCGCGCCGGTGCCGGGGGCGTGTTCGGCGACGATTGCCGCCATCTTCGCCTTCACCCGCTCGATCTGTTCGGGGGACAATGCGCGCAGGTCGCCGCGCGCGACCGCGACCGGCGCGATGATATTGGTCTTGCCGCTGGCGGTCGCGCGGATGCCGCCGGCATCGAGTTCGGCCTGCTGCCCGCCCGCGATCAGCCCGACGTTGAAGGTGAGGTTGGGCTCGGGCAGCTCGGTGCGGAAACGGTGGATGATGCGCGTGAGCTCGTAGATCGCGCCGTCGCCCGCCGCGGCGCTGAAAATGCCCGAGCTGTGCGCCGATTTGCCGGTCGCGGTGATGGTCCAGCTGTCCGACGAGCGGCGCGCGACCGATCCCATGTCGGCGCCCCCCGATTCTCCTGGACCGTCGCGCACCAGCCCCTCGAAATCGAGCGCGACGTCGCTGCGCTTGCCCGCGTCGATCAGGTCGGCGCGCGCCTTCTCGATCGGGTTGCCGGCGTCTTCCTCGTCGCCGGTCATGTGGATCTCGATATTCGCGTCCTTCAGCGTGCCCGCCGCCTGCATCGCGCGCAGCGCCGCGACGATGACGACCATGCCGCCCTTGTCGTCGCCCGCGCCGGGCCCCTCCCCCTTGTCGCCCTTGCGGACGAAGGTCTGGAACGGCGAGTCGGGTTCGAAGACGGTGTCGAGATGCGCGATGAGCAAGAGTCGTTTGGCATCGGGTTTGCCCTTGTGCACCGCGATCAGGTGCCCGGCGCGCCCCGTCTCGGGCATCGGCTTCCATATCACCTGGAAACCCAGCGGCTCGAGTTCGGCGCGCATCATCGCGCCGACCTTTTCGACATCCGCGAGGTTGAGCGACCCGCTGTTCTGGTTGACGAGCTTTTCGAGCAGCGCGATCGAGCGCTCCTGCTCGGCGGTGACCGTCTTCGCCATCGCCGCTTCGGCCTTCGACAATTTGGCCTCTGCCGCGGGGGCGAGCATCAGCACGGCGGCGAGAGCGGCGGCAAGCGGCAACGATTTCATGGAATGCGCTCCTGAGGGGGAGCCCGCATAGTGGCGCGCGATCCCGCGCGCCGCAAGCCCGCGTCAGGCGGGTTCCTTCACCTCGTCGAAATCGTCGAGCTTGTTCAGCGCCTGGCGCGCGATCGCGTGCATCTTGAGCTTGTTGACGGTCAGCCCCTTGGTGTCGTGGCCGCTCGTCTCGTCGACGGTGAAGGCGACGCGCGTCTTGTCGGCCGCCAGTTCCTCGAAGGTGAATTTGAGGCCGGTCGACAGCGCGCCGTCGTCGACGCTGTAGAGAATGTGCGTCTCGCGCGGGATTTCCATCGCGACGGCGAATTTGACCTTATAGGCCTCGGGGCGCTCCTTGGGCGCCACGGCTGCCCATTCGGGATCGTCCTTATCGATCACCAGTTCGTAGAGCCGCGTCGAGCCGCCGTTGGTGACCAGCGGCAGGTCGGTCTGCTGATCGTCGCCGAACATCTTGGCGAACACCTCTTCGCGCGGTGCCGCGACGGTCTTGGTCTGGCTGACCAGCTCGCTCACGCCCGAACCGCAGCCCGCGAGCAGCAGTGCCGCCGCGATCGTCATTACTTTCCTGATCATTGCCCATATCCCCCATTTTGATCGCCGTCGTCATAGCGCGGTGGGCTTACGAAAGGGTAAGCGCAGGGTGTAAAGAATGTTTGACAGTGCGATGGTCGGATTGTAAAGAGCTCTTGACAGGCAAGGGAGCGAAGGTTGGAGAACCGGGTGCGCGAATATCGCGAGGCGGCGGGGTGGAGCCAGGGCGAGCTGGCGCGCCGGCTGCGCGTCTCGCGGCAGACGATCAACGCGGTCGAAACCGACAAATACGACCCCAGCCTGCCGCTCGCGCTGCGCATGGCCGGCCTGTTCGGGCTCGAGGTGCGCGAGCTGTTTATCGACGACTGGAAGCCGGAGGACGAAGGATGAGTGCCGCCATGACCGACGAACGCAAGCGCAAGTGGAAGAAGGCCGGGGTCAGCGCGCTGATCGGCGCCGCGGTCGGCGCGGGCACGGTGTCGCTCGCGCTGTGGGGGGTGGGCGAGGGACTGCTCGCGGCGATGGGACCGTCGCGGATCATACTCGGCGGCATCGGACTGGTATTCCTGCTGGTCGGCGCGATGGTCGGTTTCGGGCTCGCCGCGCCGCGCGCCGGGGCAAAGGTGCTCAACGTCGGCGATGCCGAGGAACTGGTCGAGGACCGGCCGAAGCTGCTCCGTTCGGCGCTCTACATGGGCTGGATCGGGGTGACTTTGGTGTCGCTCGCGCTGGCGCGGACGCCCGACTTTGCCGCGGGGATCGTCGCGCCGGAGGTATCGTTGGCGGCGCTCGCGGTGCTGATGATCGTGAGCCTGCTCTCCTATTACTGGATGCGCTCCTATGACGAGTTTGACCGCCAGCTGGGGCTGGAGGGGGCGTCCTGGGCCTTCCTGATCGCGGGTGCGGTGCTGCTACCCTGGGCCGCCTTCGACGCGCTCGGCTATAATGCGCCGCTCGCGTCGCTCGACGTCATCGCTGTGCTCGCGATTTCGCTGATCGCGGGCAGCTTCGTCGCGGTCGCCAAGCGCGGGATGATGGTGCGCTAGTTTTGTGAACACGTCCGCTTTCGGGCGGGAGCGGTCATTCTAATCCTCCCTGCGGCGAAGCCGTGGGGAGGGGGACCACCCGCAGGGTGGTGGAGG